>JAEYRX010000044.1 GCA_023435225.1 Bacillota bacterium | reverse complement strand
GGCTAACCATTACCCATATCTTGGGAAGAAGATTGAATTGATCGAAAATATTCAACAAATAAAAGTCCTTCATTAAGTTTTTGTAGGCCGCGCCATAAGACTTTGACACCTGGCTTACCATCATGTTTCCGTCCGAGAAATCCTCCTAATTTAGCAAGCAACAATACTGCTTCTGAAAGAGTTGGAGGATCTTCCGTTGGAGTATGAGTTTTATTAACCACACAATATAAAGATTGCCATTCATGTTTTTCAAGAATTATACTACAAGAGAACTCAGGAGTTTCACGCGCTTGATAGGTTAACCAAGCTAAACGCCAGGCTACAATTGAATATAGTGCAATAGCATTTTCAAGTCTTTCTTTGGTTTCAAGTTGTAAATTTTCAACACTGCAACCGCTTTTAAGAATATAATGAAAACGTTCAATCTTCCAGCGCTCACGGTACCATTCGACTTTTTGAACCGCTTCTGCTAAGCTACCAACGGGTATTGTAGTAAGTAATAACCATTCAATTGGTTCTTCGCCTTCCGGAGAATCAATTTCCCGGGCCAGTATCACATAAAGTGGTATACTTCCTGCTGGTTTCTTAGTCCAAGAATGAGCCGGACATACTGTAACCGGACAATAACGAACACTTAATTTGGCTTGCCTTGGTGGTAGATTTTCTTCTGAACGCCTCGGAATCTCCACCATACACTGACCTGCTTCCGGGGTCTGCTCTATTTGATTTAGTAATAACTTACATTCTTCCAAAATACGGCGATTGCGAACTGCCCTAACTAAAAGATGACATTCTAATTCACGCGCTTTTTGAAAGAATTCAAAAATATCGGCTTCACGATCACCAACTGTTACAGCTAATTTTGGTTTTGGAACTCCAATTAGACTACCTTCCATAGCTTTAAGCCATTTATAGCTTTCTTTAGCTTCGATTGGCAGTTCCTGATGTTGATTTTGTTTAGTATATTTAGGTGACTTCTCTCGTGCCCAAATGTCTTGATATAAAAGACCCAGAGGTACACCGGTTGGACTTACTGCTAAAACGGAATGCATTAGCAAACCTTGTGCTTTTTTAGATGTGGTATATGGTCCTAGTCCCTTGGTTTTTTTATGAGTTGTGAAATCTAAAGTGCTGGTATCTTGAATTAATAAGACCATAGGGTATTTCTGAATTCGCTCAATTGTATTTAAGCGATGGCTACTAAAAATTTTTTCTGAAGTGACTTTTTCGTTAGCAAATAGTTGATAAGTTGCCTTAGTTGTAGCCCAATCACCGCAAGCATCAGGAATAGATTTTTCTGGTTGATTTTCAATAATTTCTGCAGTGACAATTAATCGGTTAACTAACCGTTGATCATTAATTGGTACATTTCGGAATTCGTTAATAATTGATTGTTTTGACTTGGTTCTAATCATAGGATTCTCCTTTGCGATTATACAAGTAATATTCTTGAGAACCATATTAAAAACCTTGTCATTATTAGATTTCTTTTAATTCTGAGTTGATCGATTTGATCAAATTGATCGAATTCTCGGCCTCCTTTTAGACTTATGGGTAATGGTTAGCCTTGGGGGAGAAAGCAAGAATGAGGCGGGACCCGATTAATTGACCGGTACATTTTATCTGTCGGTCAGAACAGAGATTGAAAATTATGCAACAAATATGAACATATAAAGAAACAATATCAAACTTAAAAACGAGGTGCCAATATGCTAACCGAAAAAAGAAAAGCAACCTTACTCCAAAAAATGCAAACTATCTTCCAAACCAATAACCTAACTCATGAAGAAATTATCGCTTTTTTAGAGATGGGCGATGCCGACTATTCCGACAAGCGGTTGCATAATGCCTCCGATCAAGTCGCGGAACTGGTCGGGGAAGAGCGAGTGAGCTTTGACGATCTTATGATGCTGATAAAGCTGTGCCGGGAGGTGGAGTTGGAGAAGATGGAATTGGTGTGAAAAGTTTTTGTTCCCGCACTACTCAGTTCCGCCCCACCCATTTCTCAACCCTAATAAAAAATTCATGCACTCTCCTAAGCTCCGGAGTCATTTGATGTTTTAATTTAATCGTATTTATAACAGCCGGAACGCCTAAAAGTAATATTGCATAAAAAGGTAGGTATATCATTCCATCTCGCACTAAAATAATATTAACAAAAACGCAGCCGGCGACGGTTATTATTCCTGTTATTAAACCGGGCGCGTATGTCTTATATTGAAACGTCTGGATAATATGCTGGATTGTATTGGTCAGCACAAAACCGGAGAGGAATAAGATCAGTATGTTTGCAATAATTAACGGCGCGATACGGGCGATTAAGGTTAATAAAAAAGCCGCTACGCCGAGAGTAAATATGTGAATCTTTACACTGGTCTCGGTTGAAGCCGGGAGATTGACAAAATACTTCTTATACCAGGTCAATATATTCCATTCTTCCAGTTCATGTATAAAAAGAAGCACCGGGATAATCCAGATTAGGTCCATACTATTAATAAACGAGAACAGCTGATTCATTTTTTCTCCTTCTTGAAATCACTTCATATTTTGAAAGCAGGTTCTGTCCGCCGCGGGCTGAAACCCACACGGCTAAGCATTTTTCTTAAAAACCCGGCTGAAGCCGGCTATAATGTCTAAATTATTTAAACTACATAGTATTTTCTTTTAGGTCAAACAGCCCGAAGGGGTTTGTGCGGATATACATAGCCGTGGGGTTTCAGCCCGCGGCGGACAGAATTTTCAGAGTTTTAAGATTAATGCTACATAAATAACTGCTTCACTTTCATAATTAAAAGCATCCATCTATACATATATGACTCTTTTTTTCTTTTAATGATCATCTTCTCCAATTTTGCAGCCGCTTTTGCCGGATTAAGCATCATAAAGGAAGGAATCTTGCCGGTGTCTTCCCTGTCGTGCTGAAATCCGGTTTCAAGTATTCCGGGGAAGAATAAGCCTACTCTTATCTTCATTTTTTTCAACTCCCGGCGAAGCCCCTCTGAAAAACCTGCTAGCGCCGATTTGGTGGCTGCATAGACACTGTTATCAGCAGTCGAAACCTTGCTGACTAGGGAATTGATGTTTAATATATAGGCAGAATCGCTTTTCTTTAGTAAAGGTAATAGGGTTTTAATGCAATAAAATGAGCCGAAGAAATTAACTGTAAACTGTTGCCTCATTTCCTCATTGGACAGTTTTTCCGCGATTTTATGAACGCCAATACCGGCATTGTTTATCAGAACATCGACATGATTGTAGCTTTGACGGACGATTTCAGCCATGTGGTTTACTTCGGCCTCGTTGGAGATATCACAGGGGATTATCAACGGTTTCTTTCCGGTACGGGTCTCAATCTCTATTTGTACCTGTTCCAACCGGTTTTTATTGCGCGCTATTAGAATTAAATCCGAATGATGATTACATAATCTTAGAGCGGTCTCCTTCCCAAGTCCTTTAGAAGCTCCGGTAATAACAATTATTTTGTTTGTTAAATTCATATTTTCCCCTTTGCAATTCAGTAATTGAAATCATTGATTCGGACTTTTCTTGTCTGCATGAAACCCGGCATATATTAATACTCCTATGAGGCCGGTAAAAAATCCGCAAAAAAAGCCGCCGATGCTGTGACCCATGACATTCTCCAGTATGGTCTTGGGGAAAGGGAAAATATAATAGTTTAACAGTCCTGAAATAATAGCAGATATTATACCGCCGAATATACCGCTTACTAATGCTCCGCTGATTTTTCCTTTCATAACTTTTCTCCTTTCTTAATTTTTTCTACTAAGGAGATTATATTAAAAGGATATATCACTGGTCATTGATCTATGTTAAGATTCTTTTATATTCGCCCGGATTCTGCTGAGGGATTCGGGGGTGATGCCGAGGTATGAGGCGATATGATACTGGCTGATTCGGTTTACAAGATTGGGATAGTCACGTAAAAAGTGTAAATATCTTTCCTGGGCATCGACCAGCAGGAGTTCTGATTCTCTCTTCTGCCCGAGGATAAATATAAACTCGGCCATCTTTTTGGCAACCGTCTGCCAGCAGGGATGACCATTGAGTAAGTCATTATATATTTTGCGATCTATAACAAGTAATTTAGTTTCCTCAAGGGCTTGAATATAAATCTCCGACGGCTCCCGGCGTAAAAACGGCCCGTAAGCCACGGCTACCGAATTTTCCAGACAAAAGTGTTTAGTAAACTCTTTCCCATTAACATCGATATAATAAAGACGTAGTAGTCCTGAAATGTTATAACCCAGGTGGTCGGGGATTTCACCGGCTTGGAGAAAAAAATGATCTTTTTTAAGATGGATAATTTGTTTGCGTTTTAATAATTTACGCAACTCTGCTTTTGGAACTCCGGCTAAGAAATTCATGGAGTCAGCCAATTGTTTAATATAATTTGTTTCCATAATTTTATATTCCTTTTTATAGTGTTCGTTCCATATATATAAGATGAACTAAATCATACGAATAAGCTTTCCCCTTCCAAAAGCCTAATGGGAAAGGTACATAGCAGAGTTTAGTTCATCTTATTTACAGCTGTAATAAGTTGAATTAAATTCATTAATTCTTTATTACGGCTGGCTTTAGGGACGTAATATTTATTCGGGAAATTTAATTCAACTTATATAGTTACCATTTAGGTACTATACCACAAGAAAGTGCGTACTTGTTGGCAATATCCATATATATTATATTTATAACATAAAAATTTAAGGAGCGGAATGGATGGAGAATAATCTAAAAATTATTTTAAATAGGCGAAGTATAAGAAGATACGAGAGCCGAGAAGTAACCAATGATTTGATCAAGAGTCTTTTGCAAGCGGCTATGAGTGCACCTTCAGCCTGTAACCAGCAACCGTGGAACTTTGTAATAATTCAGAACAGAAATATTTTAAATGAACTGTCGGAAATACACTCGGGTTTTGATAATCTTAAAGCTGCGCCTCTTGCCATTCTGGTCTGTGGAGAACCTGAAGCGGCAAAAGTAGAATACTATTGGGAGCAGGACTGCTCCGCCGCTACCCAAAATATACTTATTGCCGCCACAACACTGGGGCTTGGAGCCGTTTGGCAAGGTATCAATCCAAGGGGAGGAGAAGATTCCGATATTATAAGGAGAATTTTAAAGATTCCTAATAATATTAAGCCGTTTTCATTGATTTCAATAGGCTATCCGGCCGAAACATTAGAACCTTCCAACCGGTTTAATGAAAAGAAGATACATTATGCAAGCACTTGGTAATCGATTATCAGATCAGAGAGTATTCTCGGGACTTATTATATTGAGGTGTATTAAATTATGGATAATAAAATTAGTTATTTTAATTCGGTAAAAGAGGATAACACCGAAGAAACATTTAAGCTTGTAAAAGAAAGATTGGATAAATCCGGTATTGATAAAATTGTACTGGCTTCCACTAACGGAGATACCGCTAAAAAGGCGCTGATTTTTTTTAGGGAGACCGGAGTACAACTGGTTGTTATCCCTCATCAGTATGACTTTTCGATGGTAGATAATCCATTCCCGGCGGAGTTGGTTAAAGAGCTCCGGCAAGCGTGACATGAGGTTCATTTCGGCGCCATGCTTTTTCATACGGAAAAAATATTCGGATCAAATATTCCCAGCATCATCGCAAACTTCTTACGCTGTTTTTGTGAAGGGGTCAAGGTCTGTTATGAAATAGTCCTGATGGCTTTCGATGCCGGTTTGTTAAAAGCCGCCGAAAAAGTAATCGCCATAGCGGGAACAGGCAAAGGGGCGGACACGGCGTTGGTGATGCAAGCGGCATCTTCACGGAGTCTAAAAAATCTGAAAATCAACGAAATACTGTGTAAACCGATAAATGAACTTTAAAGACATTCATTCTCCATTAATACCCATTATTGGTAAGTGACAACGAATTATGATATAATAATAAAAGGATTTCATTGCAATCTAGAAAATACTATCAATGCTTGTCGTTCAAGACTCTGTAATGATTTTAAAAAATGACACAGTAATGGGAGATGATCTTATGTTAATGGAGATATCCAACCTGATTACTCCGGAAATTTATGAAGTAATTTATCGTATGGGGCATCTTGACGAATTGGTTATTGCTGATGCCAATTATTCCGCTGCAGCAATGAGCAAAAGGGTTGTCTATTCTTATGCGGATAAAAGCCACGTATTATTAGCAGAGATACTAAAATATTTTCCGTTGGATTCGGATGAGGAGTTCCCGGTAACATTGATGTCGCTGGATCAGGGTATTTTTGAAGAACCTCAAGTTTGGAGTGATTATCAGGATGTATTGACCGGGTTATCTTACACTCTGAATAAATTACCCCGAAAGGAATTTTACGAACGTACCAGAAATGCTTATGCTACCATTCAAACCTTAGATCCCCGGGTTATGACCAATATAATAATAAGAAAAGGATTTGTGTTTTTATAAAATAATTGGATAAAAAAGAACCACAGGTTAACTGGTTCTTTTATATATTTTATCAGTCATAGTAACACCAATAAACGATTAATCCTAATAAACAAACGCTGTTGCCCCACAGCTGAAACCGGAAGCTCCGATTATTGCCGCTACGCAATCTCCTCTTTTTAATTTGCCGTCCTCCACTGCTAGAGCCATCCCTAGAGGAATCGAGATGCTGCCGGTATTACCAACCTGGGAAAATGTATTATAAGCTTTATCAGCCAAATCTTCATCCAATTTACCCCAGAACTTTCGCGGATCTCCGGTTACTTGATGAAAAAACCAGATATCAATCCGGCCAAGCGCTTTTTGAGTATTTTCCAAAAAAGCAGTAACAAACTCCGGTAAAATTTGGAGTGCGGTTATGGCAAGCTCTTTACTCCTTACCAGTATTTTCAAGTCATCCTTTTCTTTTCCGATTTTAACCCGGCACAGATCATTATATTGGCCGTAGGTATTAAAGACAAATTCAGTAAAACCGGGCTGATTCGGAACATTTTGGAGTAACATTGCGGCAGCTCCGTCGGAAATCGTCAAAGCCGAAAACCCGGAAAAATTTTCTTCCGAGTTAAATAAGTGCCATGGTATTCGTTCCGAACCGTCTTCTGCGCCGACGATTAAGGCATTTTGATATTTTCCGGTTTTGACAAACAGATCCGCTATCTCCATTCCATTAAGAAAACTATTACAAGCATTAGAAAGATCAAAGGCGTGGGCTTTATTGGCGCCTA
The DNA here is from genome assembly GCA_023435225.1 of Bacillota bacterium. Classification (GTDB taxonomy): domain Bacteria; phylum Bacillota; class UBA4882; order UBA8346; family UBA8346; genus UBA8346. The sequence goes on along the minus strand of JAEYRX010000044.1, from coordinate 38,359 downwards.
GCCGATCCTGTAGAATAACAGCCATGGCCGGCTCCACATAATCACGCAACATACCGACGTATAATATAAAATCCAAATCCCGGGGATTAAAATTAAGATTTTCCAAGCACCGATTTGCCGCTTTTTCAGCCATATCCACTCCTGTTTCGTCAGGATTTTTAAAATAACGAAACTCAGCCTTATTAATCTCCAGTTTTTTTCTTAATCTTTCAATATTGACAAATTGTCCGCCTTTTTTTCTTAGCAACTCCAGTAAAAAATCGTTGGAAACTTTATTTTCAGGCAAATAATATCCGATATCAGTTATAGATAACCCCATTAAAGATAACCTCCTTTTCTTTATTGTTGGCCTTATTATTTTAATTATTTTGTGTGATCTTTTCCGGATCGGCTTATTTCTGGATATAATGGTTTCTATCCTTAATTGACTCAAAATTATATAAATCCATAAACGCATAAAGAAGTATCCTTAGTGGAAAAAATGTTTGTATATAGCTCAATAATTATAAAAAGTGAGTAAAATTTATGCGGGATACAATTATGATTGGTACAATTGCCGGGTTCGTTGCTAATCTGACGATGGTTTCTTTTGCTTTAACGGTAAAACTTTTTGGATTTAAATTCATTACGACTTGGGAGACGGCTGCCAATATATTTTTAGCTCCAAAATTAATACATACTCCTACTGGTTATTTTATTGGTGTGCTTGCTCAGTTGGTGTTGGGAGCAATATTTGGAATCACAGTAGCTTATGTATTACGGCTAACCGGGAAAGACTTTTATATTCTTAAGGGAATAGGAGTGGGAGCGGTAATTTGGTTAGCTTCAATCGGATTATTTATGAGGTTTTTACATATAGAAATACATGGTAGAAGCGAGGCTTTTACCAATATAATGGCGGTGATAGAATTCGTTATTCTGGGAATCGTTAATTCCACAATTATCGCCAAGTATGCAAAGTTCAGAATCTAAAATGAATTAATATATTGAATAGCGGAAACCACGGGTAACATTCGTGGTTTTATTTTTTTCCACCAAAAGTATTAGGGAAGCTGATTAATCCGATTTTGTGCGAGCAAATATGCGGTATTAGGCATTTTGCGAAGCACAAAATCGTCACTTATTCAATTAATCAGCGCTTTCTTAGATATCACTCCTACTATTCAATGCTAAAATCCATACTACGGATTAATGTAAAAAAGAGCGGAAAATAGTATAATAAAAATCCAAGCTAATTATATGGCTACTCTTTCTCCAACCTATTGCTATAACCACCGGAAAATTCATTCAAATATAGGAGGCGAGCCAGTAGGAAACGAGCGGGCGGTAAGAATTTTATTAAAAAAGAAAAACGAATCACGGTAAATTATGTGAATGATAAAACACGGTTGACATTTTATCGGAATATTTGATATACTATATCTTGCATTCCACTGGGGCGTAGCCAAGCTGGTAAGGCACGGGACTTTGACTCCCGCATGCGTTGGTTCGAGTCCAGCCGCCCCAGCCATTTTTTAAACAACAGGAAAAGTGCTTATTAACTTCAAGAACTCGAAATGAGTTCTTTTTTAACGTTACTCCGAAATACTTTTAACTAAAATACACTCTAACCGGAGGGATTATTTTGGCTGAATTAACCTCGATTATTTTAGCGGCCGGTCAAGGCAGCAGAATGAAATCAAAATATCCGAAAGTTCTGCACCAAATATTGGGCCGTCCAATGCTTCAATATGTTATTGATGCGGCCAATGAAGCCGATTCAGCTCAAGTGTTGGTTGTAGTAGGCTTTGAAGGACAGCAAGTTATCGATGCTATTGGCCAAGATATTCAATATATTTGGCAGACCGAGCAACGCGGTACCGGCCATGCGGTTATGATGGCGGAAGACGTTTTAAAAGGAATCTCCGGTGATCTATTGGTCCTTTACGGCGATACTCCGCTTTTAAAAGCCGATACTCTTAAACAACTGGTCCGGACCAAGCGGGAGAGTAAAGCGGCGGCGGCGGTGTTGACAACCGAACTAGCCAATCCCTCGGGTTACGGACGTATTTTACGTAATGATGCCGGTAATATTATAGGAATAATAGAAGATAAGGATGCCTCGGCCGTAGAAAAAGCGATCAATGAAGTAAATACCGGTGTCTATTGTTTTGAAATCTCTATTTTACTTCAAACTTTAAAGAAAATTACTCCGCATAATGCTCAAGGAGAGTATTATTTAACCGATGTCATTAAAATATTAGCTGAAGAAGGTTCCAAAATTGCCGGTTTAATTACCAATGAAGCTGATGAAGTCATGGGACCCAATGACCGGATTCAATTAGCCGGTACGGAGAATTATTTGAAAACGGCGATAAATCAAAAATGGATGAAAGCCGCTGTATCGATTGTAGATCCTTCGTTTACTTATATAGGACCTGAGGTTGAAATTGGCCGGGATACTATCATTCATCCCGGGACTTTTCTCTCCGGAAAAACTAAAGTAGGAGAAAATTGCTCTATCGGTCCTCATACCAAAATTATTGATTCTACCATCGGGTCCGATTCTTCAATTCAATTTAGCTTAATCTCGGGAGCCCAAATTGGTGAAGCTAATAATATTGGTCCTTATGCTTATATAAGACCCGGAACGGTTAGTGACGAGAAGGTAAAATTTGGTGATTTTGTGGAAGTTAAAAACTGCCGGATTGCCAAAGGGAGCAAAGTTCCCCATCTTACTTATCTTGGTGATACCGAAGTTGGAGCCGGAGTTAATATAGGGGCAGGGACGATTACCTGTAATTATGACGGCATAAAAAAGCATAAGACCGTAATTAAAGACGGAGCCTTTATCGGAAGTAATGCTAATTTGGTAGCGCCGGTGGTTATCGGTGAAAGAGCAACCGTAGGAGCCGGCTCAACTATTACCAAGGAAGTACCTGATAAAGCATTAGCGATAGCTAGAAGCAAACAGGAAGTTTTAACAAATTGGGTCTCCCCGCGGGAACGGGCAAAAAAATAATTGACAATTGAGAATTGACAATTAAAAAGATTCTTAAGCACTGAAAGATCGAGAGTTGAAAATACTTTTTGCGCTGTGTCCTTTGTGTCTCTGTGGTGGAATAATCTTTAAAGACAAGCAGTTTACAATATTGGTTGAGAATGTTATAATTGTGTGCGATCTATCTTTTTAATAAATTAATGTCCCGGTGATCCGGGTATGATTTTTGAATATAATTGCATTAGGAGGAACAGAAACAATGGAATTTTCTTTAGCAGCTACTATCCGGGAAGATTTAGGGAAACAAAAGGTGATTAAGCTCCGGCAAAAAGGAGAAGTACCGGCAGTAATGTATGGTGAAGGGAAAGAGACCCAGCATTTAACCCTCAATGGACATGAGGTTCACATGCTCTTTCTTAAAGGCGGAAGTACTAAGTTAATTAATTTAAAGGTTAAAAAAGGAAAAAAAGAAGAGCAAGACCATGTATTAATTAAAGAATTTCAGCGTCATCCCGTAAAAGGTAATGTAATTCATATGGATTTTTTACGGGTTGCTATGGATCATTTGGTTACGGTTAAAGTTCCCGTACACCTTGAAGAGAAAAAAACCAAAGACGGTGGGATTTTGGAACTAGTTCTTCATGAACTGGAAGTCAGTTGTTTGCCTGCCAGTATACCAAACCGAATTCACCTTGATGTTAGTAATTTAACAATTGGTTCCGGACTTCATGTAAAGGATATAGCTCTTCCAGAGGGAGTTACAGCTGTAAATTCTCCGGATGAGACCGTAGTTTTAGCAGCATCCCCAACTTTAGCAGCCGAAGCGGCAGCTGAAACCGAAGCAGCCGAAACTGCAACGGAAGCAAAAGAAGCTTAATTTCTACAACAATTATATGATTACGATTACTTCGAGATGTGATAGCACACCCACAGGGGGTGTAGATCTTGTTTTGTATAGTTGGATTAGGTAATCCCGGCCTTCAATACCAAGAAACCCGGCACAATGCCGGGTTTTTGACAGTTGATAACTTGGCTGAACACTGTAAAGTTAGACTTGATAAAAAAGGTTTTCAAAGTATATACGGAAAAATTAAGGTTGCCGGCGAAGATGTATTTTTGATAAAACCGCAAACTTTTATGAACTTAAGTGGGTTAGCTGTGGCCGCCATTATTTCCTATTTTAAAATCCCCCATAATAATACATTGATTATCTATGATGACCTTGACCTTCCTTTGGGGAAGCTTAGGTTTAGATTGTCAGGTAGTACCGGGGGGCATAAAGGGTTAACCTCAATTATAAAAGAAACTGGTAATAGTAATATTCCAAGGTTACGAATCGGAATCGGCCGTCCTCAAAGTGATGAAAGAGTTGAAGATTTTGTTTTAACCTCATTTAAGGGCGAAGAAAAGAAGTTATTTATGAAGACAATTGCCCGGGCGGCAGAAGCAGCTAATCGTTTTGTAACCGATGGTCCTGAATATGTTATGAATAATTATAATTGAATCCGCCGCAAGGATGGCATAAAACCATTAAAATAAGGCAAACCTATTTTAATGAAGATGATTTTAGCCGGATGCTTAGCGCTTTGGTTAGCTTTACTTTGGGATAGAAAATTACGTTCAATCGGCATATATGAAAGAGTCAGAATTGGCATCTTAATTCCTGTAGGGGAAGAATTATTTAAATTTGGGATAGCCTTTATATTCAATCTTCATCCAACAATCCTATATTTTATTTTTGGTTGTGGTGAAGGGCTTTATGAAATGTTCCATTCCAAAAAGAAAATGGGTTTTCTCTTACTGGCAGCCGGTATTCTGACTCATACATTTTTTGGAGTATTTTATTTGCTAAAATTATCAATTTGGTTTTCTTTTATAGCGGCTCTTACCAGTCATTTAATTTGGAATAATGCAATTATGGGCCTTCAAAATCATTACAATGGAAGGTCAAATTAGTATCATTTTTGAATAGAATATAAAGATACTTCAGGGCTCATTTATTAATGGGCCCTCTTACCCGTTGGCAAATCAGGAAGACACATTCTAAATTGCATGATCACCCATCCTGCATTTAGGAGGATTTAATACGACGGGAGCTCTGCATTATCAGATAGCATAGTTTCTTAATCTGCCTTGCACCAGGAGGACTAATGAAAGATTTACTTCAATATTTATCAACTCAACCGGAGTTTAAAGAAGTAAAAGCACATTTCCAACGTGGAGATCAAGATTTATTAACCGGGATAAGTGGAAGTCAAAAGTCACTTACTTTAGCCGGCTTTTTTAATCAAGGTAAATATTTACTTATTAGTTATAGTAATAGTCAAGCTTATCGTATAGCTCTTGATCTGGAAGGTTTCCTGGGAGCAGAGTCGGTTGTTTACTTTCCCGGCAACGAGCTGTTACCTCATGAAGAGGCATATGAACCGGAAGTAACCGCTCAAAGAGTTGAGTCATTAGGGAAAATTATTCATTCCAAAGATTTGGTTGTAGTTACTTCCTGGGAAGCAATGCAAAGGAAGCTTATTCCACCATCTAAATTTAGTGAATTTACTCTTTCGCTCAAATTGGGGGCCGAGTTTCAGTTAACAACCTTAACTTCAAAACTAGTTAGGATGGGTTATGAACGGGTTGAACAAGTTCAATCAATCGGTCAATTTAGCAATCGGGGAGATTTAATTGATATATTCCCGTTAAATCGGAATGAACCGGTCCGGATTGAATTTTTCGGTGATGAAATCGATTCAATCCGTAGCTTTAAGGTCGAAGATCAAATATCCATAGATACCTTGAAGGAAGTTTTTATTATTCCAGCCCGAGAAGGGCTCTGGCACCAAGAAGACTTTACTAAAACACAAAGCCAAATCCGTAAAGACCTTCAAGTACAGGTCTCCAAATTAGAAGATATCGGTAGAATTAATGAAGCCGAGGCCTTACAAAATAGAATTGGAGAATCTCTGGAGCGGCTGGAAGCCGGCCATCAGGTTCCCGGTTCCGATCAATTTTTACCTTGGATTGAACTTAACTTGGTTACCCTGCTTGAATACCTTCCTGATGCCAAAATAATTTTGGATGAACCGGTCCGTGGCAGAGATTCGTATCACTCTTTGATGGAAGAGACCGCTGGAATTTTTGGGGGATTTCTAGAGAAAGGGGTTATACTTCCAAAAGAGCAAGATATGCTGGTCGATTTAAATGATCTGGAAACTAAAATCTGGGCTAAAAAACCCTGGTCCCTTTCTTTATTGGCTAAAACTCCCAAAGGGTTATCGCCTTTCCATACTTTGACTCTCCCTTTTAAAACACCTCCTACTTTTCACGGTAAGATTGAAATTTTAAGTGATGAGCTAAATCTATGGTTAAAAGATCGGCGGACGGTTATTTTAGCTGTTTCCATTAAAGATAAAGCCAGGCGTTTAAAGGAAGTATTAAGAGAAAAAGGCATTTCATCCATTTTAGTTGAAGAGAATAAATCGCAATCGATAACTCCGGGGACAATACGAATTGAAGTTATGGATTTGGAATCCGGAGTCGAATGGGCGCCGGGAAAGATTATTATTCTCACTGAAACGGAAATTTACGGACGCCAAAAGAAGAAATATCAAGCCCGGTTTCAGCAGGAAGGAAGTAAGATTAGTTCATTTACCGATTTAAAAGTCGGGGATTATGTGGTACACATTAATCATGGGATCGGCCGTTACATGGGTATTGAAACCCTGGAAATAGCGGGTGGACACCGTGATTATCTCCGGATAGAGTACGCCGGAGAAGATCGTTTATTTGTTCCGACGGATCAAGTAAATTTGATTCAAAAGTTTATCGGAATGGAGGAAGCGCCTCCAAAAGTAAGTAAATTGGGCGGTTCGGATTGGCAAAAGGCTAAAATCCGAGTTAAAGAATCCCTTCGAGATATGGCTGATGCTCTATTGGAGTTATATGCCCAACGGGAAGTAGCGCCCGGATACTCTTACGCAGGAGATACTATTTGGCAGCATGAGTTTGAAGAAGCGTTTTTTTATGAAGAGACTCCGGACCAACTACGGGCAGTAAATGAGATCAAAACCGATATGGAACGCGCTAAACCTATGGATCGTTTACTCTGTGGCGATGTCGGTTATGGTAAAACGGAAGTGGCAATGCGGGCTGCCTTTAAAGCAATTATGGATGGGAAACAAGTTGGAGTATTAGTACCGACTACAATTTTGGCCCAACAACATTTCTTAACGTTCCGGGAAAGATTTGCCGGTTTTCCGGTAAATATAAAAGTTCTAAGCCGCTTCCAGACTGCTAAAGAACAAGCCGCTGTGGTGGAAGGGTTGCTAACCGGAGAAGTGGATCTGGTTATCGGAACCCATCGTTTGATCTCCGCTGATGTTCATTTTAAAGATTTGGGTTTATTAATCATTGATGAAGAACAACGTTTTGGGGTGGCCCATAAGGAAAGATTAAAAGAATTGCGGAAAAATGTGGATGTATTAACATTAACGGCTACTCCCATACCAAGGACTTTGCATATGTCGTTGGCTGGGATTCGAGATATAAGTTTAATCGAGACCGCTCCTCAAGGAAGATACCCTATTCGCACCCATGTATTGGAATATAACGAAGAGATTATCAGAGAAGCTATTCAACGGGAGCTGGACCGGCAAGGTCAGATTTATTTTGTCTATAACCGGGTTGAAACTATAGAGAAAATGGCTTCCTATTTGCAGACTTTAGTCCCAAAAGCCAGGATAGACATAGCCCATGGACAAATGGACGAAGATCAACTTGAACGGGTAATGCTTGATTTCTATGATAATCAAGCGGATATTTTAGTTTGTACAACTATCATTGAAACCGGTTTAGATATTACTAATGTTAATACTTTAATTGTATATGACGCTGAACGGTTTGGACTGGCTCAGTTATACCAGCTTCGGGGGCGGGTCGGTCGGAGTAACCGGATTGCCCACGCCTATTTCTGCTATCGTAAGGATAAGGTTTTGACGGAAACTGCTGAAAAAAGGCTAGCGGCAATTAGGGAGTTTACCGAGTTGGGTTCCGGGTTTAAAATTGCCATGCGGGATCTGGAAATTCGGGGGGCTGGCAATCTGTTAGGTCCGGAACAACATGGACAAATAGCTGCGGTAGGGTTTGAGCTATATTGCCGGTTATTGGATGAAGCTATCCGGGAGAAAAAAGGAGAAATTACTCCGGAACTACCGGAACCGGTAATTGAAATTCCGGTTGATGCTTATATTCCTCCTCAATATGTCGCTGATAGTAAACAAAAAGTGGAGATTTATAAAAAGATTGCTAATGCCAACTCCCTTGAAACTGTAGAGCTTGTTAACGATGAGATCCTTGATCGGTTCGGTGATCCACCACAAGCGGTACTGAATTTAATTAATATTGCCAGGATAAAAGCCCGATCAAAAGAGATTGGCTTCGCCTCTATCACCAAGGAAAGAACAGAGATAATAGGTAAGTTTCACCAAGGTTTGACAGCTGATTATGAAAAAATACTACTGATTTTACAACAATACCGGAGTCATTTTCGCTATCAGGTAGGCCGACCGCCGGTATTTCGGTGGAAAACTAATTTACCGGAACCGGAATTGTTAAAAATGGTTCTCTATTCATTAGAAATTTTAGGGAACAAAGAGAAAAAAGTCACTCTCGAGTAAATGCAGGATTTTCATTTTTTATTATTTTGGCTGTTATCTGGTCAATACCTTATTAGTTGAAGGCTCCAAAAATGTAATTATATAACTCTCATAGGATAATATAAAATGGTATGAAATTATTGTTTAACGGTGATAATAACCATCGATTCGACAAGTCGGATTGAGGTATGGACAAAATCAGTAAATCGTAAATGGACTGCTCCTTATAGGGTTCGGTAAAACTACTTTAAAGTGGAAAAATGAATAAAAAAATTGATTAGGCTATATACTATCAGTGAAGGTAGAAGTGGGTTTTTGCCGGATTTGCATTGAGCCACGGGTGGCAAGTCCTCTTACACCAAATATGATTTAGTTAAATTAGGTTAAATCTTATTTTAGCTAATTCTATGCAATACCATAACGAAAATCATTATCAATATAAGTACTGTTTTTGAGGAATAATGGTTATTAACCCTATTGATAAAAGAGTTTTCGTTATAGTAGAAGATGAAAAAAGTTTATGAAAAAGGAGGGAATGGGGGATGAAAGCGACCGGAATAGTACGGCGGATCGATGACCTTGGCCGGGTGGTTATCCCCAAAGAGATCCGCAGAACACTGCGGATACGAGAGGGCGACCCGTTAGAGATTTTTGTTGACCGAGAGGGAGAAGTTATACTTAAAAAATATTCTCCGATCGGCGAATTGGGTGATTTTGCCAAAGAATACGCCGATTCTCTTTACGAGTCCACCGGACATATAGCTTGTATAGCTGATCGCGATATGGTAATAGCAGTATCAGGAGCGCCAAAAAAAGAATTTCTTGATAAACCCATCTCCAAGGCAGTTGAAAAAGCGATTGAAGAGCGCAAAGTCGTCTTAATGCCAAAGCCAGGGGAGCATAAGTATTGTGATGCTTGTCCCGTAAAAGAAGACGAAGGTAAGTGTAAGTTTACAGCCCAAGTGATCGCACCGATTATTTCGGAGGGTGATCCTATTGGGGCAGTTATTCTATCTACCAAAGAGCCGGGAGTTACTATGGGTGATATGGAAGTTAAAATTGCTGAAACTGCGGCCGGATTTTTAGCTAAACAAATGGAGCAGTAATATAAGATGAAAAATTGAAATAAGACCTTCATATCCCTGAAATTCGGTTGTGAATGGCTAATTGAAAAGTATTTCATCTTATGGATCAAGGAAGATATGCCGTAATTGATTATTATTGCGACATATATTTAAAGTGGGGAGGCCCCCACTTTTTTGTTTACTCGTTTTCTTTTGCCGGATTTAGGTTTGTTAAGATACTTGAGATGGTTGCCGGGTTTAATTTTGACTTATTTTCCTGATTGGACATTAAGTTAAGGATTGCCGGCAAGAATTCCAATAATGGACTGTTCTCCAGCTTTGGTGAGAGTTGTTTTAAGATACTAACCGGATCAACGTTGGCAACTTGATTTGGATTGCCGAATTTAAGAAAAAATGAGATGAAATGTTTACCTTGGTCACTTAATAATGGTAAGATTAATGATAAATAAGTCAAATCTTTGCTTTCAAAAAATGGATGCGTCTCCGTCCCCCGGTTTTCAATGGATATCTGCGCTTCATTTCGCGGTTCTTCGCGATGATGATGCCCCATATTTTTCGTCCTCCTAAATAATTATTCATAATAATCTATGTGGTAAAATCCCGGATGGACACAAGATCAGCTAAAAAATTAACGTATGATATTACAATTACAAGAAATTTATTTATTCAACCAGGAAAAAATAATTAGATGGAGAAGTAACTTCAACTAAAAGAATGCAAATTTTGCTTAAGAAATTAAATTAACCTATTCGGCGAAATTAGAATAAAAAAAGCTTTATAATAAACATTATAAACCCATTTTTTTCACCACGAAGGTCACGAAGAACACGAAGATTAACTCATTCCTTTAGAGACTTTTTCTTCGTAGCCTTTGTGCTCTTCGTGGTTAAAGGTGTTTTTATGATATGATATAAAGAATTCTGAGTTCAAAAACTGGTAAAAACATATTTGATATATGTTATTGGGAGGAATAGTTAATGAAAATCGGTTTAGTGGGTTTAACCGGCTCAGGTAAAACCACCTTATTTAATTTACTTACGGAGGCTTCTTCAGGAACGGCTGCTGGGGCTAAAATGGCTGCTAACGTAGGAATGGCAATAGTTCCGGACCGGCGAATTGATTTTCTATCAGGAATGTATAAGCCTAAAAAAACTACTTATGCTCAGATCGAATTTATCGATCTTCCCGGGTTGGTTCCGAACTCCGGAGGACAAGGTGGACATACTTTTTTAGTTTCGGTCCGTAATGTAGAGGCATTAGTACAAGTAGTTAGGGCATTTGAGGATCCTAATGTACCGCATCCGGCTGATAATATTGATCCGTGGCGGGATTTGGAACTGCTGCATACGGAATTACTCTTTGCCGATCTGGAGTTAGTTGAAAAAAGGATAGAGCGGATTGAATCAGGTAAAAAGAAAAAAGAAAATGAAGCCGAACTTGAAGTGCTTCTAAAATGCCGTGAGGTGCTTGAAGGAGAAGGCCGGCTGGAGTCGGTGGAATTTAATCCGGAACAAGCAGAGTTAATCAGTGGTTATGGGTTCTTGACTCAAAAACCAATGGTAATCGTAGTCAATTTGGATGAGGAGCAATGGCGGTCAAACAAATATCCGGGACAAGAGAAATTGGAAAAGTATAGTCAGGAACACGAGATACCGGTAGTTACCGTTTGTGCTAAAACTGAAATGGAAATCGGTATGTTGGAACCGGAAGAACGAGTCGAATTTTTAAATGATCTCGAGATTACCGAAAGCGGTATTGACCGTTTAGCACGAGCTACTTACTTTCGATTGAATTTAATCTCTTTCTTTACTGTAGGTGAAGATGAAGTAAGAGCCTGGACCATAGAGAAAGGAACTAATGCCAAACGGGCGGCCGGGAAGATTCATTCCGATATCGAAAGGGGTTTCATCCGGGCTGAGGTGGTAAAGTTCCAAAATATGCAGGAACTAGGTTCAATGGTCAAAATCAAAGAAAAAGGGCTTTTCCAGTTGGAGGGCAAAGAGTATATCATGGGAGACGGGGATATTGTTAATTTCCGGTTTAATGTTTAAAATAGGGTTGAAATGGATGCTAGGCAATAGTGTTGAAAGTGGTCCGTTATTTCCTATTATGACTTTATAAATTCTCATTTAAAACTTGCTTATGATTTATAGGCTTTTGGGATGGTAAAGTTTATTCGTAAAAATAATCATCGTATATAGATATAAGGAGAAAACAGTATAGATAAGATGGAGTATTGGAATTATCAAATTTCTGATTTAGAGACTGAGTTGCAAAAATTACAGAATTCCTACCAGTTAAAAAAGATCCCAGTTAACCTAGGTGATTTGGATTTAGAGTTGATAAAGGTAGCTAATATTGACGATTTATTGGACCGGGCTAATGATCCGGATGAGATACCTTTCTGGGCGGAAATTTGGCCGGCCTCTATCGGGCTGGCCAGTTTTATGTTGAGAAATAAAGCTGAATTTGAGGGGAAAACCTTACTAGAATTGGGCGCCGGGGTTGGTCTGGCGGGAATCGCCGCCAAGTTGGCCGGAGCGAAGGTGGTACAATCCGATTTTACAGTAGAAGCATTACGGTTTACCCGGATCAACTGTTTAAGAAATAACATTGTTCCTTCGGAACTTTTGTTGGCTGACTGGAGAAATTTCCCGACAAATATTAAATTTGATCTGATTATTGGCGCCGATATCCTTTATGAAAAAACTTTACATAACCAGTTGGCTAAGATTTTCGAAAACCAGTTGAATTCGGATGGTATAATTTGGCTAGCAGACCCGGGCCGTAATTATGGGAAAGATTTTATTAAGAATTCGAAGGAAGCCGGCTGGATTGTAAATGAGGATGTAGAAGCGGTTTATTATGAAGAACGGAATTACCAGATTGATATTTATGGGTTAAAGCCAAAGGGAACTAGTGGTAACATGTTTCGTTAATAAAAATAGGCAAGAGTCCAAAGGCGAAAGGCGAAAGTATTAACCACTTTTTTGTTTTTACTATAATAACTAGTGTTTTATGTATTATAGGAGGTTTTGTTTTGAATCAATTCCATTTTAATTCCCATGATTATCATAAACAGGCTCCGCTTTTTATAATTGGAGTACTCTCAGGTATAATCGGCGCTTTTTTGATTATTTTAGCAGTGCGATTTACCGGGTTGGGAGCTGCTTTGGTCGTTCCACCTTCAACGCCGGCTCCGGAGCCGCAACAAATACAATCTAAACCATTGATGATTAACAATTATGAAAAAGCGACTATTGATGTAGTGAATAAAGTCGGACCTTCAGTGGTAATGATTACAACTAATACGGTTATCGCCGACTTTGATTTCTTTTCCGGACCGGAGGTTAAAAATATCCAAGGACTGGGTTCAGGAGTTATTTATAGGAATAATGGTTACATTTTGACAAATAACCATGTAGTTAACGGTATTACGGGGATGGCTAACCGGATTATGGTTGTTTTGTCTAATGGAAAGTCATATCATGCTAGAATTATCGGAGTTGATGCGCAAACCGATTTGGCGGTATTGAAAATTAACACCAATAATTTACCGGTTCCCCAGTGGGGAGATTCCGATAAGGTGCAAGTAGGGCAAATGGCAATTGCCATCGGTAATCCTTTGGCCGAAAATTTAAAAAATACGGTTACTGTTGGTGTAGTAAGCGCCAAAGGCCGTACACTGCTTGTCAGTGATGACCAACAGCTTCGGAATATGCTGCAAACCGATGCTTCAATTAACCCTGGCAACTCGGGCGGACCGTTATTGGACAGTCAAGGCAAAATTATCGGTATTAATACCGCCATAGCCCCGAAATCACAAGGAATCGGTTTTTCGGCTCCCAGCAACACGGTCAGATATGTAGCGGACCAATTGATAAATAAAGGTTATGTGACTCGTCCGGGACTGGGAGTAGCTTATATTCACTTTACACCGGATAATGTTCAGGAGCTGGAGAATTATATTCAGAAAAAGCTGCCGGTCAATTACGGATTATTCATCGCCAAAATACTGCAGGGCAGTCCGGCGGATAAAGCAGGTTTACTTCCCGGAGATATTATTATAAAGATTAATAATAAGTCAATTCGGGATTTGGATTTGATCCGGGATATGATCAGTAAATACCCGATCGGAACTAAACTGCAGGTGGAGTTTTATCGAGGCCCGGTTTTAAAGAAGACTATGGTGGAAATCGGAGAGATGAAAAGGTAAGAGGCGGAAAGGTAACAGGCAACAGTTAAGAGCTTATCAGTTGTTAGGAAATAAGATTCAATCAAAAACTATTACCTAAAAGGGGTATTAATGACTAAGGTTCGGATTATTACGGTCGGGAAGTTGAAAGAGTCATATCTTTTACAAGCACAGGCTGAGTATTTAAAAAGATTAAGACCATATTTGAACGTGGAGATTGAAGAGGTTAACGACCTGCCGTGTCCGGAGGGGGCCAGTGCGGCCCAGGAGGAGCAGGTGCGGGAGAAGGAAGGGATGTTGATCCGGAATCTGATTCGTCCCCGGGAGTATGTGGTGACTTTGGACCGGCAGGGGAAAGAACTTTCTTCAGTAGAATTGGCCAAGTTTATGGATGAGCGGAGTATGGCCGGTGATACGGTGGTTTTTGTGATTGGTGGATCATTGGGGTTGACGGAGGAGTTCATTAAGGGGGCACAATTCAGTTTGAGTTTTTCGAAGCTGACTTTTCCGCACCAGTTGTTCCGGGTGATGTTGTTGGAGCAGGTTTATAGAGCTATGAAGATAAATAGGGGAGAGAAATATCATAAATGATTATAATATTTAATCCGGAACGGAGTCCAAACCGGAATTATGTTTAAGACGCTCCAAAAATAATATACCAGCCTTTGAAAGTTACATCAAGAAAATTAAAGATAAAGTTTTAAAAGAGAAAATTCGGAATGCTATTAATGAAATTCGGGAGAATCCTAATATTGGAGAGGCTAAGAAAGGGGCTCTTTCCGATATTTCTTGTTATGATATTTATTATCAAAAGACTAAGGAGCTGGTGATATTACTATAGGGTTTGATTTTGAGGGTATCGCAAAAATTCAAAGTTAAAAAAAACATAAGTGAGGAGACGTTACTTCCAATCAATCTATGATTACCGGAGATTTCGTATTTAAAGTATAATAAAAACCAAAATCGGGCTTCGAAATTTTTCGCGGCTCGATTTTCTATAAACCTAATGAAAATTGAAAAATTATGATCTTACATAATTTAAATTAAGATATTTATCATTGAGATTATTATCTTGGGTTAAGTTAAGCAAATATTCTTTTAAGATGTCTGGTTCAATATCATTGACATTTTTCAGGGTAATATGAACAGCACAATCCTTCCCGTTTTGTTTTGCCTTGTATAAAGCAAAATCACAAAGATTAATTGTTTGTTCTAAAGTTAAAAGCTCAGTAAAATTTGTATCTAATGGAAGATAGGAAAAACCTACCGAACAAGTTTTAGTTATTACTATACCATTGGGTAATTTGGTTGGATTTTTACGAACCTCGTCTAAGACTTTTTTAGAGAACACACCCAGATACTCGAGTTTGGTTTTGTTTAATATTACTAAAAATTCTTCTCCGCCCCATCTTAAAATAAAATCATCTTTTCTGATTATATTCTTTAAGATATCCGCAATATTTTTCAAAACTTCATCGCCTACCGCATGCCCAAATGTGTCGTTCACTTTCTTAAAATTGTCGATATCAATCAAAAAAACACCTAAGACATTAGCCCCAATACTGGAATTTCTCTTTTGGTTATTGAAATAAACTAATGCTTTTTCTTTAATGAAATTCTCCGCTACTGAAGATATAAATTCATTCATATATCTTCGATTATGCAATTTAGTTAGGGGATCGTGCAAGGTTAACTCTTTTAATTCAATATTTGCCAATTCCAATTGTTTGGTTCTTTCATTAACTTTTTCTTCAAGTTTTTCATATAGTTGAGCATTTTCAACTGATATGGCAACTTGAGATGAGATAATTTTTATGAATTCAAATCTTTGAATATTGAATACATTTTCGGTTAAATTATTTTCCAAGTAAATAACGCCTTTAAGCGTATTTTGATATACGATTGGCGTACATAAAACGGATTTAATTTTTTTATTTTTTATATAATCAAAATTTTCGTAGTCGGTATTTTGATAAGCGTTATCAATGACAATGTTTTCTCTGGTTCGAATCACATATTGAAGTATTTCAGGACAAAAATCATTACTATCACTAATTGGGACGGGATTGTCCATAATTGTTATTTCTTCGTTATCCTTATTTTTAACTGCGTCAACATACAACTTGTTATCGATGTTATTTGTTAAAATGATACAGCCGTTTTGGGCGCCTGTATTTTCAATGATTGTCTTCATTAAAACTTTTAAAAGATTGTCAAATTTAATTTCACCTGAAATTGCTTGTGCTATTTTAAATATTGACATAAAATCTAGTGACATAGAAGTATTAATTAAGTGTTTTGAAATTAAATGGTTGTCAGTTATAATAGATTTATGGTAATTCGTAAAAATCTCGGGATATTTTTTCTCTAATTTAGCGGTTTTAGCAAAAGCACCCCATTGCGTATAAAAATAGTGCGCTTCTTTAAGGTATGCTTTTCCGGCAATTTCATCCTCTCTTTTAAGATAAAATTCACCAACCAATTCATAAATTATTGCCTTCATATGAATAAATTCATCCGGCGATATTGAATCCAGGGCTTTTTTATACAAACCCGTAATTTTTTCTAGAGGTTCTTGGTTTATTCTAGCTGATTCCGCAGCAACTATATAATATTTATGAGCAAAGTTTGCAGGACAATTCTCCATCCATATTTTTAAACTCGCTAAATTTTTATTCAGGGTATTTATTAGCTCATCTTGTTCGTTCTTGGGTATCCTTTCCAATTTTTTGATTAATACGAATGATTGAAACATATAATGGTCAACCTGACTGAAGAGTCCAACTCCTCCAGAAAGATACGAATTGGTAAAATCAATCCATTTATCTGCCGCTTCCATATTCCCTAGTATATAATTGACCATTAAATTGAGTTCTCCAAATATACAGAAATATAACACAATATTCGATTCAACAATTTTGTCCAATAAACGCCTGTCGTTTTCCTCATTATAATCTAATTGTAATTGATCTATAGCATGTTGCATCATTTCATTAAAAAGCACCAACAATAAGGCTCTATTATCTTTAATAAATCTTTCAAGTTCCAATTTACAATCACTTAAGTTTATACCGATATATATATTGCGATGAATCCTATGGATAAGAGAATAGGCGTAACATTGAAGATCTCCCGTTTCCAGGCCGCTTTTTATAGACAAATCATAATATTCCAAACTTTCTTTAAAATGTGCCCGCCAATGAGAGATAAAGCAAGCAAATACATAATAAGAGGCCGATTTTTGAGAATCCGCTTTATATATATCAATAAGATTAAATGCCGCTTTACTTAATTTATAGCCTAATTCGAAATTACTGAGAATTGGCCCTTGGGTTATGCCTGAGTCCACTAAATTTTTACATGAAACCTCAGTTATGCCATATTTCAAAGACATATCAAATATTGTTAACTGGATCAACATATATAGAGGAAGGCAAGTTTGAAAAGCTGCCGGTAATGCTTGAGTCAATAAATTCATTGCCATAACTTTGTTTTGATCTTCCATTCTGGGTAGATTAACCAACTCATCAATAGCAATCTTCTCCAAATGCCCTTGCATTTTTCCAATACCTTCGCCAACTTTTGCTTCAATTTCTTGAAGGTCAGTAGGTAAATTGATAGAAAATAGTTCTAGGCCTTTTCGGATTTCTTCAATGACTTTTTCCCGTTTATCACCTTTAAAATCAAGTATTTTTGCTTTTAAATTATGGATTTTAGCTTTTTTAATAATATCAGTCGCTGACTTATATAAATCCGAGCACATGTTAATAACTTCTTCGGTATCTCCGGATAGATAACTTGATTCAATATATTCTAAAGATATATCAAAAAATTTATCCGGATATTCATTCCATTCCAGTTTCGATAATAAGGACTTACTAATCCCAAAATAATTTTTGGCGATATCATAAGCTGAACTGCTTTTGGCCATCTTTCCGGAGCTATAGTTTAAGTCACTAAGTCGAATTCGATCTTTTTTTGTTTTAATAAAACTTCTTGCGATATTAAGATGATTTGTCAATTCAAAAATAGTGTTTCCGGCTAAGTTGTCATTCAAATGGGATGCCAATAAAATATTTCCGATTTTTTGATGGATGAATGCCTTTTCTTTATCTGATACCAGCGAATATACAGCTTGCTGTATGCGATCATGATTAAAACGAAATTTCATTTCAGTATTTGAATCTAAAAATTGATCTTTTAAAATATTTGTAAGGAGTTTATAATTACTATTTAGCGGAATGATAAATTCCTTTTCAATGGTAAACAATAATGAATCATTAATATTTTTAATGTTATCGCCAATTAAATAGAGTATTTTTAAATCAAAATAATTACCGATACAAGAAGCCAATTTAAGGACTTCCAACGTTGCGGAAGGAAGTAAGTTTAAATTTTCGACTTAAAATCCAAGGACATTATCACTAATCTGCGATTCTTTAATCTCTAATAAACTCCAATTCCACTTCCGCTTCTCTTCATCAAACCAAATAACACCCTTTTCATATAAGGATTTTAGCAGTTGTTTTGTAAAAAAAGGATTCCCTTTTGTCTTTTGATATAAAAGGGTTGTTAATTCAGCAGTATCGGAATAATTGTAATTTAAAGTATCAGCAATCATTTGATTTACAGCTTCTTCTTTTAATGGTTCAAGCCATAATTGATGGAGAAAATCCGAATTTCCAAAATGGTTCTTTATATCTTCCATTATCTGTAATAATGGATGTCCCTGTTTTACTTCATTATCTCTATAAGCGCCGATAAATAATAAATTATTGATATCAGTAGCAGTCAAGAGATATTTAAGTAAATCAAGAGTTGACAAATCACTCCATTGGAGATCATCTAAAAAAATAATCAGTGGATGTTCTTTACTGGCGAAAACACTGATAAAATCACGGAATACTAACTGAAACCTATTTTTCTCTTCATTTGGGCTTAATTTTGCTAAATCCGGTTGCTTGCCGATGAGCTGTTCCAATTCGGGAATAAGCCCGATGATGACGTTACCATTGACCCCTAATGCATTTTGTAATTGTTCTTTCCACAAATCAAAATATTTTGTATCCAAAATTAAATTTTTAATTAAACCTCGAAAGGCTAAATTAATGGCGCTATATGGATTATTTCGTTCTAATTGCTCGAATTTCCCAGATATAAAGCGACCACCCCTATTAATAACAACATTAATGATCTCATGGATAACGGCTGTTTTTCCAATACCGGAATAGCCGGATACAAGTAATAATCCTGTCTGGTTTCTATCTATATTGTCAATAGTATTTATTAATGTGGTAATCTCTTTTTCTCTGGCATATAGTTTTTGGGGAATTTGAAATCGCTCCGAGATATCATTTTTGCCAATTGTAAATCCTTTCAGAATTTCTTGCGAATTTATATTTGCGAGACAATACTCTAAATCAGATTTTAGACCCAAAGCACTTTGATATCTATCTTCAGCGTTTTTCGATATTAACTTCAAGATGATATTGGAAATAATCAATGGGATATCGGCAACGATTTCACTTGGTTTTTTTGGTTCTTTAGCAACGTGACCGTGAATGATTTCAATATTATCACCGTAAAAAGGAAGCCTTCCTGTAAATATTTCATAAAATGTTATTCCTAAAGAATAAAGGTCGGACCTATAATCAATGAATCGATGTATTATCCCTGTCTGTTCCGGGGAAATGTAGGGGATAGTACCTTCTAATACAGAAAAAGTCTGGGGGCTTTCATTATTTAGATGTGTGGATAGTCCAAAATCAATCATTTTTATCTGATTGGTTTCCATATTCCAAATAATATTGGAAGGGTTAATATCTTTGTGAATCACGCCTTGCTTATGAATTTGATTTAAGGCATCAGTTATATTGATGGCTAATAATAACTTTTCTTTCAAGTTTAGATTTAGGGAAGGAAGAATATCAGCAAGGGATTTTCCACCAAAATCTTCTATGATAATAGCAATAGTATTATTAATATTTTCAATCCCATATGTGCTAATAACTTTATCGCCATAAGGTTTATTGGTAAGCTCGAACTCTCTTTTAATTGCTGCGAGTTCTGCTATGGTAGGATATTCTTTATTTGAAAGTTTTATCATAACATTTTTACTGTCTGCTTTACGAACCCCTTGATAAATTGTGGTATTATCGTCTTTATAAATTTGCTCCTTAATTGTGTAACCTGATAAATTAATCATTATGTAAATGCCACCTTTTGTTGGGAAAATAAGTTTGTGGAATATCTATACAAAATTTATCGACACGTTCATGAAATATATTGAGGCAATACTAAATATAAAAATAGTACTTCGGAGTGCACAAAGTAATTTCGTAAGATATTTCATGCTGTATCTATACAATCCATTGGAGATGCTGTGATAACAACAGATGTTCAAGGAAAGATTACTGCCAGTTTACTATAACAATGAAGGGCTGAAGTTTATAAAGAATTTTTATTAATTTGAAAAGCAGCAGATAACAAAATGTAGTTGATTAATGTATTAATTTAAGAAAGGTCTCTATTAAGAGGCCTTTTTAAATTCCAAAACTTTTTCTTAGAGTAATTATCCCAGCTTTGCTGAAATTATAAATTAAAACTCTCTTTACATTGGCTGTAAAATTTTATACAATTAAATTGTAGATTGTTATTTTTTTGACGAACTTTGTTAAAAATTTGGCTACTAAAATATATGTATTTTTAGGGGGATGTTCAGAAAACATACTTAGAATAATAACTTCTCCACCAATATGAGAATTTATTTCACTTTTAATCTCCGTAGGTAACTGAAGTTTTCCCGATTCAAAAAATGTTAAAAGGTAGTGAGATATTCAAATGACACTTAATGTTTTAATCAGTGATTTTTCGGCTGATGAAGCCGGTATTCTTCAAAGTTATCTGAATGAATCACCAGAAATCAATATGCATAGTGAAATTTGTAATATCAATGAAAGATTCGAACTTTTTCGGCTGCAACTCCCGGAGATAGTTTTACTAAATATCGACGTATTTGGAACACAGGTCAGCGGGGTTACTAAAAAGATTTTTGAAATATCAGCCGAGGTCCGAGTGGTTTTTGTATCAGACAATATCAACTATTTGGCGGATGCCTATGAAATGAATGTTTATGACTATATTCTCAAACCTATTTGCCGGGAAAGGGTTTTAAAAACATTGACACGGCTACAGAAGGAATTAAAAAGCGATGTAATGCCGGTAATCCCGGTTTGGAAAAACGATCGCTTCGTGGTTTTAAAACCGGAACAGATTGTCTATTGTTATACTGTTGGAAATAAAACCTTA
The DNA here is from genome assembly GCA_023435225.1 of Bacillota bacterium. Taxonomy (GTDB): domain Bacteria; phylum Bacillota; class UBA4882; order UBA8346; family UBA8346; genus UBA8346. Next base: position 17,143 of record JAEYRX010000044.1, on the reverse strand, counting down.
ATTAAAAGCCAGAACGGCGAATATACCTGTTTGAATACTTTGTGTAGTTTCGAACAAAAATTATCCAATGCCACTTTTTTTCGGACCCATAAAAGTTTCCTGGTCAATTTGGAGTACATTAAGGAGATTATTCCCTGGTTCAACCATACCTATCATTTGGTAATGAACCTGTATGAGAAAGATGAGATTCCAGTCAGCCGGACGCATTTGAAAGGATTTAAAAAAAGGATGGGGATTGAATAAACAAAAATTCAATTGAAATTATGCCAAATCAGGCTTATATTAATAAGGAGAGTTGTCGGTAATATATTGTTAATATGATTGTTCGGAGCTAAAGAAATTCATTAGAAAATTGCTGGCGGACCGGAACTTGGTGAATAACCATGATACTTAAAGGCATTGCTCCATCTGAGTAGTAAAAGGGGTTGATATTGTGGATTTTAGGCCGGATGAATTAAATAAAGAACTGGTGGTGCAAATACCTTATGCCACCATTAAAAGACTACCGATATATCAACGTTATCTAAATGAATTGGCAGCCAAGGGAGTCGAACGGATTTCATCCCGGGAATTTGCGGTCAAACTGGGAGCCTCGCCGTCCCAGTTAAGACAGGATTTGAGTTATTTTGGGTCGTTTGGGCAACAAGGATACGGATATCGGGTCGAAGATTTATTACAACAGATTAACCGGATTTTAGGTTTGGATATGGGCGAAAAAATGGTACTTATCGGTGCCGGACATTTAGGGACGGCCTTGGCGAATTATAATAATTTTATGCGGCGCGGTTTGGTCATTACGGCAATCTTCGATAAAAACCCGAATGTCATCGGCAAACATGTCGGAGGTATTTTAGTCCGGGATATCATTGAACTGCCGGAATATTTAAATGCGGCGCCGATTGAGATTGGTATTATTGCGACCCCAAGTGAAGTAGCTCAGGAAGTAACCGATCAATTGGTGAAGGGCGGCGTAAAAGGAATTTGGAATTTTGCCTCTGTCGGCCTTCTTAAAGCGCCGGATGATGTTATTGTGGAAAATGTGCATATCAGTGAGAGTCTGTTTTTACTATCGTTCAAGTTACAACAGAGAAAGCAATCACAGACCGGCAATGAAGGAAAGGAGATTAAATAGTTTCATTGATTTTGGTTGATACTTAATATTCAACTTTTCTCTCTATACAGTTGAGGAATATTAATTAATATCACTGAAAGCTTTAACGATTTTCTTAAAACGATGTTCCAATGCATTGACGTAACTGTATAATTTTGAAGTGTGTAAGTTATATATAATTTTAAAAAGGAGATAACTGAATTATTTCGGTTATCTCCTTTTTCGTTAATATTCAACTATACCGTGGATTTAACCGGCTTGGACAAACTCATAACGGGGATCTTCGGATATTTTCAGTTCGCCTTTGAGATTCCGGATTTCCTCGATATCTTGAATACATTCCATACAACCGAGATATTTACCGCTATAATCGCGCAAAGCAATAAAATCAACTAAAACTTTGTGCACTTTTGGACTGTTTTCCATAGGAATATCAAACCAAAAACGGGCTTTATCGCGGTTACCAAGCTTCATTTCTTTAATCGCTTTTTCAGTCTCGGAACAGCTTCCGCTGGGGTGATAAGTTCGATAATTAATTCCCATGGCGGTAAGCGGCCGTTTGAATAAGCGGGTTTCATGCTTGTTCCAACCGACTATTTCATCATTTTCATCAAACACTATTACATCCACCGGTAATGCTTCATAAAGGGCCTGCACCATTTGTTCATTCATACCGTCAATCATATGAACGCCTCCTGACAATTAACTTATAATTTAATTATAATGTTTGTCAAAAAAATGACAATATCTTTATAACAAAATGCACGAATAACCCCATGAAATGCCTTAATCGGTTTTTAAAAAGCTTTTGGGCTTTTGGTTATACCTTAAAACGATTTTTTAGGGATTATGGAAAACAATCTCCAAATACATTTTGTAGCGGATTTAACCTTTTTAAAATATAAAAGTGGGTATTTAAACTACTTAGATGGGTACTTCTGCATTCTATTCGGGTAAGAAAGAAAAAGAATATTTACATCCTATTGCAGGTGTGGTAAACTTACATCGATCAAAGATTGTCATTTTTTTGACAATTAATATTTTGACTAAAAGCACCATTTAAACTTCAATAAATCACCTGAAGGGAGCAATGTCATGGATAAGCATTTACTATTGGCATTGGCTATTATTTTGCCGGCAATTAGCTCCTTGTTGTGTCTGGTAATAAAAAAGTCTATAGTTCGCAATGTAATTGTATTTGTAACGACACTGGTTTTGTTTACTGTGGCGGGAGGTTTTTCCTATTATGTTATTCTATCGGGCAGTAAGATTGAAATAAGTCTGGAAAATCTGCATCTCCCCTTTGATATTGGATTGCTTATTAAGTTAGCTGATTTTGCATTGCTGGCCTGGATGGCAGTTATTGGGGTAAGATTAAAAAAATCGCTTATAATAATCTTCTCCTTAGCTCAAATTATACCATTGTTTATTTTTGAGTTAGCAGTTCCGGTAAAGGAACCGCGAGTAGCTTTCGTAATCGACCACCTATCGCTAATCATGATCATGCTGGTATCGGTGATTGGTCCGGTTATTACGGTTTTTGCAACAGGTTATATGAAGGAGCATGAACATCATCTTCATTTAAAAAAGTCACACCAACCCCGTTTTTTTGCAATTCTTTTTGTGTTTTTAAGCGCCATGAATGCACTGGCGATGACCAATAATCTTTCATGGATGATGTTTTTCTGGGAAGTCACTACGCTTTGTTCATTTTTATTAATTTCGCATGATGGAAACGAACAAGCGATTAAAAATGCGGTACGGGCTTTGTGGATTAATCTGTTGGGCGGTGTGGGGTTTGTCCTGGCAATCATCACTATCTATAAAGCTATGGGCACTTTAGCTGTTAATGAAATTATCAATCAGAATTCGGCAGGAGCTTTTACCGGATTATTTCCGGTGGGATTGGGGTTATTATGCTTTGCGGCTTTCACCAAGTCCGCTCAGTTTCCTTTTCAAAGCTGGTTGTTGGGGGCGATGGTGGCTCCTACTCCGGTTTCGGCTTTACTACATTCCAGTACTATGGTTAAGGCCGGTGTTTACCTGGTAGTCCGGATGGCTCCGGCCTTCACAGGGACGTCGCTCGGAACGATTGTGGCTGTAGTTGGCGCATTTGCGTTCTTAGCCGGGTCGGCTATCGCCATTAGCCAGAGCAACGGTAAACGGGTGTTGGCTTATTCGACTATTGCCAATTTGGGCTTGATTATCTGTTGCGCCGGTATCGGGTCTTATGTGGCGATGGGAGCGGCTATCCTGTTAATGATCTTTCATGCTGTATCCAAAGGGTTACTTTTCCTTTGTGTCGGTACTATTGAGCAAGGTATCGGTAGCCGTGATATAGAAGATATGCAGGGTTTATTCAAAACAATGCCTTTTACTACGGTTATTTTGGTTGTTGGAATGATCTCCATGCTCCTTCCGCCTTTCGGCGTCCTCTTAACCAAGTGGCTGGCGATTGAAGCTGCTGTCAAATTACCGCTGGTGCTTATTTTTATCATTATCGGAAGTGCTCTAACTTTAGTTTTTTGGGCGAAGTGGATTGGAATTATTATGACCGCTTCCTACCATGACAAATATAAAATGGAAAAGCTGCCATTTTCTTCAGTGATTTCGCTGCTTGTTTTAGTAGCGGCTATTATAATAACCGGGGTGGATATTTCAAAAATTTTTCAGATGGGTGTGGCTCCGTTTCTTTTGGGGTTTATTAAGTCCTCGTCAAGTACTGTGTTGAATGGAACAAATGGTTTATGGTTGATGGGGCAAACAGGAAAAGTAGTCGGCGGATTTACTTCAATATATTTCTTCCTAATCTTAATGATTCTCTTCTTATTGATACTTTATTTCTTCAGCCGCTCAACGGCTCAATTGAAGCCTCCCTATCTATGCGGCGCCAATACCGAAAATCTGAAGGGTTTGGATTTTAATGCCCCTGCCAATAAGGTTGAAAATGTAATAGTGCATAATTATTATTTAGCCGGCATATTCGGAGAAGCTTTTTTAACCCCTTGGGTCAATTTTATTGCAGGAGCCATTATAATGATTATGCTCGGGGTGGTTATTTGAAATGGCTAACGTTTTTTGGCAAGATATTCTGGTTTTGTTGGCAACCTTCTTATTGGCGCCGGTAATCGGCGGTATTTTAACCGGCTTGGACCGGAAGATTACGGCCCGGATGCAAAGCCGGTATGGTCCACCGATACTTCAGCCTTTTTATGATTTCTTCAAACTATTGGGTAAAGAGCAGTTTATCGTCAACCGATTCCAAACGGTTTTTGTTATTGGTCATTGGTTTTTTGCCGTGGCGGCCCTGGTAATGTTTGTTCTGGGGCAGGATTTATTGATGATCCTATTTATCCTGGCTTTTTCGAGTATTATGTTGATCATGGGAGCCATGAGCGTACGATCGCCTTATAGTAAAATCGGGGCGCAGCGAGAAATTGTTCAGATTATGGCCTATGAGCCGGTATTAGTTCTGATGGTGATTGGTATTTTTCTCTCAACCGGTAGTTTTATGGTTAGGCCTTTATTCTCCAATATGTTTGGTTTCGGAAAACCGCTCCTTTACGAGTTGCCTTTGGTGTTTATCGCTTTTCTCTATGTGTTGACGATTAAGTTGCGGAAATCACCTTTTGACTTCTCCACCTCCCATCATGGGCATCAAGAATTAATCAAAGGGATTACCACCGAATTTACCGGACCGCAACTAGCTATCCTGGAGATAACTCATTGGTATGAGCTTGTTCTTTTTTTAGCACTAATTACCATGTTTTTTGCCCAACCGATTTGGATTGGAATGATTATTGCTTTGGGATGTTTCTTTATCGAAATCGTAATTGATAATATCAGCGCCCGGATGACTTGGAAATGGATGCTCAAGGCAACTTGGATTGTGGGTATCGGGGTCGCTATGACCAATATTATCTGGCTTTATTTAAAATGATAAAGTAATGATAAGGTGGTGAACCGGAATGGGTTTAATTAAGAAATCACGCTTTAAGTCACCGTGGATTTTACATTATGACTGTACCAGTTGCAATGGATGCGATATAGAGACATTGGCTTGTCTAACCCCGTTATATGACGTGGAACGGTTTGGAATCGTTAATGTTGGTAATCCGAAACATGCTGACATTATAGTGGTTACCGGTTCGGTCAATCGCCGTAATGTAGGAGTCTTGAGAAATCTATACAACCAAATGCCGAACCCCAAAGCAGTAGTGGCTGTCGGAGCTTGTGCCTGCACAGGTGGAGCTTTTACGGAATGCTATAACGTTTTTGGTGGTGTGGACCAAGTACTTCCGGTGGATGTTTATGTTCCGGGATGTTGTCCCAAACCGGAAGCGATTATCGATGGAATAATACTTGCCGTATCTAAACTGGCAGAAAAAGCCGAAAATTTGAAAGCTAATGCCTAAATGGAGGTTTGAAATGATGGAGAATGTCAGCAATATCTCATCAGACGCTCTGTTGGGATTCGTACAGGATATGATGTACAGTGGTTACCGGTTTATCACAATTACTTGTGTGGATAACGGGGATGGCACTAAAGATTTATTATACCATTTTGATAAAGAGCTGGAAATGAAGCATGCCCGGGTTAGCGTAGGAAAAGACGATAGAATTCCCAGTATTTCCGGGATCTATTTTTGTGCCATTTTAGTGGAAAATGAAATAAAAGAATTGTTCGGCGTGAATATCAAAAACATTGCCGTAGATTACGGCGGGCATATGTTGTTGAATGACGACGAATTGAAAGCACCGATGTCGCGGCAGATTACAATTGTTCATAAAGGGGGCTCCGCCAATGAGTAAAACAATTGTTCCTTTCGGGCCCCAACATCCGGTTTTACCGGAACCCCTCCACTTGAAACTGGTGATGGAGGATGAAAAAATCGTTGAAGCCATACCGGCAATTGGTTATGTCCACCGTGGGCTTGAAAAACTGACCGAAACTAAAGAATTCACCCAAAACGTATTTATCATCGAACGGATCTGCGGGATCTGCAGTTTTAAACATGGATTGGCTTATTGTCACGGGATGGAAACTTTAATCGGGATTCTTGTCCCGGATCGGGCTCGGTTTTTACGGGTTATTTGGGGGGAACTTCACCGGATACATAGCCATTTATTATGGTTAGGGCTGCTTGCCGATGCGTTCGGTTTTGAAAGCCTGTTTATGCAAGTATGGCGGGACCGGGAAAAAATTATGGATATAATGGAAGAAACAGCCGGGAGTAGGGTAATCATTTCCACTAACCAGATAGGTGGAACCCGGCGGGATATTTCTCCGGAGCATCTCGCTAAAATTAACATGGTGGTTGACGAAATTAAAAGCGATATTAAACAAGTTCAAAATGTATTTTACAACGATTACACGGTAAAACACCGGTTGGTCGGTATCGGAGTTCTTTCCAAAGAAAACGCCAAGTTATGGGGGGCAGTGGGGCCAATGGCCCGGGGAAGCGGAATCGAACAGGATCTCCGGACGCTGAGTTATGCAGCTTATGGTGAATTAGAGTTTGAACCGATTGTTGAAACTGATGGCGACTGTTATGCCAGAATGAAATGTCGGTTGCGGGAGATTTATCAATCAGTGGATTTGGTCAAACAAGCCGTAGCTAAAATCCCGGCAGGAGAAATAAGTGTACCTTTTAAGGGTAACCCTAACGGCGAGGTAATCTCCAGAGTTGAACAACCCCGGGGCGAAGCTTTGTATTATATGCGGGCAAACGGCAGTAAAACATTGGATCGCGTCCGGGTACGGACCCCAACCTTTGCCAATATCCCGGCATTATTAAAAATGCTTCCCGGTCACCACTTGGCTGACGTCCCAATTTTGATTTTAACGGTGGATCCTTGTATTAGTTGTACGGAGCGTTAAAGTCCCCATAAATAGTTTTATAGAAATTGGAGGGATATTAATGTTTGATATGATCGGCAACATCTTTAAAAATCTAGGCGGAGGACCAGCTACCCGTTGTTATCCTTATAAAAAAAGAGCTGCCTTTAAAAGATGCCGGGGCAGTGTCCGGGGGATTGACCCCGAGAAGTGCATTTTTTGCGGTATATGCGCTAAAAAATGTCCGGCAGATACTATTATAGTAGACCGGGAAAATAAAACTTGGGAAATCAACCCCTTTAAATGCATTATTTGTGGCGTCTGCGCCGAAGTTTGCCCAAAAAAATGTCTCATTATGAATGAAGAGTATACTGTAGTTGCCGATACAAAAAATATTCTAAAATTCGTTCAAACATCAAAGGAAGAAGAGTCCAAACTATCTCAAGCCGGTTGAGTGGTGGGTTATGCACGAATATTCAGTTACTCAAAGTATTATCCAAATAGCGATAAACGAAGCCGAAAAAGCTGGAGCCCAAAAAGTTATAGCCATTAACCTGGTCATTGGTGATCTATCCACCATAGTCGATGACTCGGTCCGGTTATATTTTCCCTTGATAGCTGCCGGAACTCCGGCTGAAGGCGCCGAGTTGAATTTTAGACGCGTACGGGCCGAATTTCTCTGCCGGCATTGTGAAAAGACATTTGTAAAACCAGCCCATGGTTTTAATTGCCCGGTCTGCGGTAATTACGGGACTCCTACTGATGTCGGCAAAGAGTTTTACGTGGAGAGCATTGAGGTCGATTAGGACTAATTTTTGGTAATATTTGCTCTTTCTCTGTGTCTGATTATAGGCCACAGAGACACAAAGACACAGAGTAAAATACGTATTAGAATGAGGAATTAAGATGAAAATTATGGTTATGGAAGATATTATGGCCTGCAATGAAGGGCTGGCAGAGGATAACCGGGCGGATTTTACGGCTAAAAGGATAACTGCCGTTAATGTAATGGCTTCACCTGGGGCCGGTAAGACCAGTTTGATTACGGAGTTGATCAACCGGCTTTCCGGTGAAGTATCTTTCAGTGTCATTGAAGGAGATATCGCTTCGGCCATCGATGCTGAAAAAATCGAAGCCATGGGTATACCGGTACTGCAAATTAACACCGGCGGCGGCTGCCACCTGGATGCCAATATGATTAAAGAAGCGGTTAGAGAGTTAAATCCCCAAGATGCCTCGATACTTTTCATTGAAAATGTGGGTAACCTAATTTGCCCTTCCGCATTTGACCTTGGAGAAACTGTTCGCTTGGTAATCGCCAGTGTCCCGGAGGGAGATGACAAGCCGTATAAATATATATCCATGTTTGAAGCGGCGGATCTGATTGTTTTAAGCAAAACCGATTTGCTGCCGTATATTCGATTTGATAAAGAAAACTTTCTCAAGGGGGTCAAGGCTTTAAATAAAAAGGCTCCCATATTTGAGGTTTCCTGTACCACCGGTGAAGGATTGAACGAACTTACCGGATGGTTGCAAGGTATTGCCAAGAGTGAATAATCAAATACCAGCAAGGATGAGAGTCGGAGGTTCCGATTAGTCTTGGTTTATATATCCAGTTAATAATTTTTTTAAACGAACGGCCAACCTAAGAGTCAAAGGCGAGGGTTGGCTGTTTAATATTCAATGTAAAAAATTTTCACTTATTTTACCCGCTAATGCCAAAGTTATGGATACATGCTATAATTTATTAAATATATAAAGAAGGACCCTAAATATGAAAACATAAATTCATATACTTTGACAAATTGTCTGTTAAGTGCAATCAAAATTATGGAACTACTCATAATGCTAATGTTGAAAGGGGATAAAATGAAGAAAAAAGTTGCTTTTTCGGAAACGGTCTTTACAACTATAAGTCCGGAAAAAGTTTTCCGGATGGCTGACGCATGCTTATTGGAAATTCGATTAGTAGAGAGCCGGAAAGAAGGTTCTTCTTGGAAATATGAGTACGAGGTCAAAGGTGAATTTGGGAGGATCGAAAAATTTTTGGTCCGAATTCGGAAATTTGAGGTCGGGGAATAGTTGGCTGGTAGATAGGTAAATCGTATTTATTTCTTTTATAGTTCAATGATTTTTGGGCTATTTTCTTTTTGCATTAAATATTGTAAAATATAAGTAAATAGAAAGTAAAACTATTACTCCCTGAAATTTTAAAAGGAGTGAACTTAAATGGAAAAAACTAATTACATAAGCTTACTCGTTCAAGAAGTTGACAAGCTTCGCAATCAAGTTAAAAAAATGACCTCTGAAGATTTGGAGGCAAGGATGGAACAGTTGGAAGCTTGTTTATTAGAGTTAAATTTATCAAAATTTTAGTTTATTTTTTATCCCGAACAAATACCAAACCTGATATTTTCAATTAAAACCCCCCAAATCCTATTTTGGTTATAAAATAGGTAAGGGGTTTTTTTGTTTTAGTCATACATAGAGGAATGAACCAAAAAAGGTAGAATTTACTATTAAAATTGAAGAATTTTCATAATTTATATATTTGACATAACGGAGGTTTGTTGATGAGGAAGTATTTAATTTTTTTATTAATTTTACTTTTGATTACTCCAAACTTATTAGCTCAAGAAAAAGATAATGCAGAAACGGAAAAACCGGTTGTAACAGTAGTTGATTTTACCAACAATAGTGGCAAGACTTTACCTGAGATTGGAGATACTTCCACCGAAGTGTTTAGTACGCTTTTAGTACAAAGCGGTATGTTTGAAGTAGTTGAACGGGCTAAGCTTAGAACAATTTTAACAGAGCAAGGATTATCCATGTCAGGTTTGGTCGATTCGGAGAAGTCATCGATTAAAGTAGGGAAGCTGTTAGGAGTAGATTATTTAATTTCCGGCTCTATTGTTTCATATGACCAAAGGACAGCCAGCTTTAAGGGCTATAACGTCGAGACTGAAAAAGTTATTACTGAAATGACCGCTAGTATTAAAGTTTTAAATATATCTACCAGTAAAATTGAGTATGCCTTTTTACCGTCAGCCCAAGATGAAGCCTTAAAGACAGATAGTTTCTCTTCCACGACTACCAGCCTTGAAAGAACTTTACTGACAAAAATTTTAAAAGCAGCTACTGAAGAACTGGTACAAAAGTTAGAAGCTAAAAAACCGGCGAAGCCCGAAAAAGTAATGGTTAAGTTTAGTTCAATTCCGGATGGAGCCGATATTGAAATTGATAATGTTTATTATGGCAGCACCCCGGCAACAATCCCTTTAGTAGCAGGAATACACCAAGTGAAAATAAGTTTGGCCGGCTATAAGCCATGGATGAAAAGGATTGACGCCTTTGAAGGGTTGAATGTTAAAGCCACATTAGTAAAAGATGAAGATAGGGAGATTAAAATTAAAATCGAATAAGAGGTAAAAATGAATTCTTTTCAAGAATGTCAAAAAGTTGAGGAAATGGGCTATGAATTAATTAAGCCTTTTCTTAAAAAAAATTACGACGAATATGTATATGTAAATACTGCTGAGCGGAATGAATTAATACTGGCTTTTCAGCAAAACTTTGGAGATCTCATTGTCAAGAAAAAAAAAGCCATTTATTTTATTGATTTAAAAACTGAAAATGAAGATAAATATGGGAATCTTTTCTTAGAGACCTGGAGCAATAAAAAAAGGAATACACCAGGTTGGTTTCCACCAGAAGTCGGCGTCAAAGCCGACTTTGTATATTATATCTTTCTCAAGCAAAAAGTCCTTTATATCTTAGATCTACCTAAATTACGGAAATGGGCTTTTGAGGATGGGAATATTACAAATTACTCTGAAAAAAAACAAAGCAAGTACATCCAATTAAACGATACCTGGGGCAGATGTGTTAAAATAGCCGATTTAATTAAAGCCGGACAATGCCGGGTAGTAAAATTAGGGAAGCGCTGATTAATTGAATAAGTGACGATTTTATGCTTCGTAAAATGCCTAATACCGCATATTTGCCCGCACAAAATCGGATTAATCAGCGCTTCCTTAGATTAAGGTTTCCACTAATCTTGTTCATCAAGCTTTTCGGCAGCTTCAGGTACAGTCACCGGTTTGCCCATCATTATAAGTTTTATGACGGCCCAGGCAATAAGCCAATAGACCAGCATGGCAAGTATGGTTGTCCATTCAAAGACGCTTCCTTTAACTCTGGAAAATTGGAAAACCGTTAAAAAAGGAGCCGCCAACGGGTAACTTATCCCATAAATAAAGCTACTAAACCCGGCTGCCGGATTGGCCCCAAGCAATTTCAAGAGGAAACGGAATGCTAGTAAAACTTCAATAAAACCGGTTATATACCAAACTATTTGGGTTCCCCGGTATAGATGTTTAATCCGGGGTGAATCGGAGAGTGACTTCATGAGGTTTGCCTTCTTTAAAAATTATAATATTTAATCTTTTAATATATTATTTTCAATTTTCCTCGGGTTATCCCTTACTACTTGAATGGAGTCCAGAAATGTATGCTATCGGAGAACTAAGTAAGAAATTTAACCTCTCAAGAGGGACTCTCCTCTTTTACGATTCGCTTGGATTATTGACACCTGCTGCCAGAACAAAAAGCAACTACCGTCTTTATTCGGAGGCGGACGTAGAAAGATTAACGCAAATCTGTATTTATCGGGAGACTGGCTTACCACTTCTAGAGATTAAACAGCTTTTGGATTCTGCCCGGACTGAGGAAGACTTGATTTTGGAAAAGCATTTAACAGAGGTCAACCAATCTATTCGCCAGTTAGAACTCCAGCGACAGATTATTTTAGGTATGATTCGTACTAAAAGTAATTTTCCGGAGCCTCATAGCCAAAATCATTTGATAACAGTACTTCAACAAACAGGATTGGATGATGCCGCTTTAGAAAGATTACACCGGGAATTTGAAAACCGATTCCCACTAGAACACCAATCTTTCCTCGAATATCTTGGTTTCTCACCGGAACAAATCCGGCTTATCCGGGAACATTCAAAAATTGATCCGAAAATAGTAAAATAAATTCTTGACCTGATCATAACTATATAGTTTACTATCCTTTTGTAGTAACTTTGAAAGGGTGGTACTATATTGAATAAAAATATATTCATTAATCAAAACTTTTTTTGCCTATGGAGCGGTAAGCTCATTTCCCAACTGGGAGATAAGTTTTACGCTATAGCATTGGCATGGTGGGTCCTGCAAAAGACTAATTCACCTTTAATGATGGGGCTAATAATGATGACCTCGTTATTACCTGGGTTTATTATTGCGCCATTGGCAGGAGCATATATTGATCGTTGGCCGCGGAGACCGATTTTGATTTTATCTGATTTGACCAGAGGATTACCGGTGGTAATTTTGGCTGGTTTGGCTTTTTGGCAGCAAATTGAGATTTGGCAAGTATTTACCGTGGCAATTATAATCTCGCTTGGGTCGACTTTTTTTGACCCTACTGTTCAAACGGTGATTCTCCAAATCGTATCGCTTGAAGAAATACCCAAGGCCAACTCATTAAGCCAAATAATCGGAGGGATTAGTTCGGTAATGGGACCATTATTAGGTGCTCTTGCCGTAAGTTTTTTTGGAGTTTCGATTGTTATTTTATTTAATGGTCTTTCATATTTGATTTCGGCTATCTGTATGGGTTTAATAAAGATTCCGGCAATCGCAAAAAAATCGCCTGCAAACCGGAGCCCTTGGAATGATCTGTTAGATGGATTAAATTATTTAAAAAAGCAAAAAAAATCTTTGATTATAATTGCGATTATTGGGTTAGCCCATTTTTTTATCGGCAGTCTGTTGGTAGCCCTACCTTTTTTGGCTAAAAAACTGGATGGAAACGGAGTCCAAAATTTAGGTTATCTAGAAACAATGATGGGAATGGGATTAATCCTGGGTTCAATAATTATTAGTTTTAGGAAAAAGGAGCGTCTTCGGGATTTCAACCTCTTTTTGTTTCTGGTCTTGGCCGGATTCTGCTATATATTAATCGGGCTAATCATCTATTTAAAGATTCTTAACGTTTTTCCATATTTGGGTCTAATGTTGTTGTTAGGGGTGTTGATTGCCAATGCCTCAATTTACTGGCAATCGTTACTACAATTTATTACCTCAAATGAGATGGCTGGAAGGGTTTTCAGTATTTCTAATATGATAGGCAATGTTTCACTCCCAATAGCTTTTGGAATATTTGGTCTGTTATTAAACTTTAGCTTCATTGGATTACTATTAGGATTATCCGGAGCTTCGTTAATGGTTTTAAGCGGTTTATTGCTAATAGGATATAGACAAAGCGGGAGTTGTTAATATAAATATTAGTTTTCAAAATCTTCTTTTTTACCGCTTTGAATTATTTTAAAAAACCATAATCACTTCCTACAAGTGGGTAATTTTTAAAACAAAAAAACCATAATTCACTTCGTTGGAAAAGGTGATAATTATGGTTTTTTTGTCTCTTAAAAATTGACTTAAATTCGTGGAAGCCTATCATTAATTTTAGACTGGTAAATTAATTGTCAATTTACGTAAAACCTTTAGATTGGTTTTTAGATACCATTAATTATAATATTATCAAAGTAAGCATGTGTATTTGAACAACCTAATCCAATTCTTCCGGAAAGGTAGGAATCAGTACCTTCGTCATTATAGTTTAAAATTGGATATACCATATCATCGACATAAACTGTGATAAAGTGATTAAATGCGCTTACTTTCAGATGGTATTCTTTGTCGGCTTCTATATAAAATGGAACTTCGGTTAATAGAACTTTTTCTGTTTCATATTCTTCAAGATTAATCAGTCGTTGAGTTGTTCTCTCTAACTTAATGGTATGTTTGGAAACATCCAAACTTACATAGTAACCTTGGATTTTATTGGTCGCTTCTTTTGTATTCCAGGCTCTAAAAAGGAGTCCCGCATTTGAAGCGGATTGATTTTTTGAAAGCATAACATCGAATTCACAGGAAAAATTACTAAACTGTCTTTCGTCTAATATTACACTAGAGTTTGTTGATGTAGCATCTATACTTAATTTCCCTGATTCTTCAAAATTCCATTTAGATGGCAGATCAGAATAACTATAGAAACTAATATCAGTGTCAATATCGAAATCATTCCAATATAAAGGAACAAATTTAAAACCTGCTATTATGAATTTTCCATTAACTCTTTCGGTACTTGATCCAAATTTAATCTCCAGTGGGTAATCGGTATTTGTGCCAGTCTTAAAGTCAATAAAGTATTTATGGATAAAGTTTTCGTATTCATTATTGTCATCATATACGTCAAATTGAACATTTTTTGTTACATCACCAATGGAAACAATTGCTTTGTTTAATGGAGAATCGATTTTTCCATAGAAGATGAGTCTATACTCTCTTAATGGTTCCAAAAGAATTTGTTGAGAAATTTTCACATAACCATCGTTTACTTCAAACTCGCTGGATTTGGATCGGGCGCTGTAACCCGTTAAATTAGTTGAAACGAGGTTTGTTCGATAATTGACACCATCGATATTCCATCCAGTTGCACCATCCATCAACATTGCATTATTAATTGGAGAAATATATATACGGTACTTTTCCAAATAACTATTTTTTTGATCATCGGTAATCCGTAAAGTGACATCATACCAGTTACCGCTGCATCGCTCTGGTGCAAACCATTGAATGGTGGTTTGACCGGAACCATTATAAATGGATACAGGTATTTGAATCGGGGTGGAATAAGGAAGGCCTATTAATTCAATATTAACCAAAGAGCTGTCGCTGTCGCTGATGTTTATTGGTAGTGAAAGTAATTTTCCGGCTTGAACTTCGATATTATTATAACAATTATTTAATATAGGTATAGATGAACCGGTTATTTTGGTTTTCTTTAGTTTAATTGTTGGGTCTCCATATAAAGTGGCTTGCAACTCAAAAGGCTTATTGTAAGATTTGTGATGTTCTTTTAAAAAGTTTTGAGCGGATTTTCCTATACAAAGGTTAGTAGCATCATCGAATATTGATGGATACTCAATAGGGTTATAAATGTTCGTTGGGCCCGTTTCACCATAAATATTTAAAAGATAATCGCTATTGTACAAAAAAGACTTGCCTAAATCATCTTCATGTTCAAAACTGGTTGCAGATACATATGAACAATACCTGGATGTAGAGCAAGATGATAGCAAAAGTACTCTAGCTTTTGTATTAATTGTTCTTACTTTTTCACTGGTTATTTTAGGGGTATATCCAAATATTTCTCCATATTTCATATAATAATCATTATACGAGAACTCGTCGATATCACCGTGGTTATAAATAAGCACAGCTTTAAACCCTTCTTCATTAAGTGTGTCAAAGAAATCTTCAACATTACTCATACTCATATCCGCATTAGAAGTTATAGATGAGAATTGCGAATTTAAATATAACCCTAAATTCATACGTTTATCTGCAACCCACGTATAATTACTGGGGCCAGGCTGTTTATCTTCATCCATATAAAATGCATATCTATAAAAACTACTTTCTTGATTAGCAGTGAGAATTGAATCAGTTCCACTTCTATATTTATGAACTTTGTCTAAATACCGGATAACTTCACTGGCTTCTTCATAGCGGTTATCAATAAGGTCATAGCTTCCGTCATTTTTTCGGATTACTGATCCCATAATATAAATTCTTCCAAAAAACATTTCAGGTGTAATATCTTTATAGTCTTTAGGTGGGCATACAAAGTTGGTTCCCTCAGTAGTTTCGGTGGTCCAAACGCCGTTCATATCGGCAAAATAAATATCACAGGGGTTTGCATAAAAACCATATTGTTCATATTTATGCCAAGCTATTTGCAACGCAGGATGGGAACCAATCATAACAAAACCAGTATATCCATCGTTGTAGTAGGATCGAATTACCTCTTTTAATGCTTGAGGAGTAGAACAGACATATTGGGCGCTGCCGTCTGGTTTGTTGTTGACGGTGATTATTTTAGGATCCCATCCTTCTTTAATCAGGTCTAATTGATATTGTATTAAGGAATACCATGCCAGAAGATTATAATCTACTAACTCGTTGCTAACGATAATTAAAAACTTTTCTCCGCCATTGTGATTAACAGTGATCGTAGTCTCCTTCGTGGAGGATTTATAACGCGGATCTGAAGAGTTTCTAGTATTGTAAGCCTTAGCTGTGATCTGGTACGTTCCAGCTTCAATAGGGGTAAATTTCCAACTGGCCGTACTACTATTAAAAGATCCGGTTCTACTAGCCAGTTTATTGATATTCTGAGCCGATAATTCAATATGCTCGGTATTGGCACAGCTGATATTGACTGTAATAACGGAACCTACTTTCATATCGCCAGTAATTGTCATTTTGATTTCACCAGGCGGGAGAACCTGTTGGGCAGGGATCGGCAGATTTGGGATTTTTCCACATATATAATCTCTTAAAATCGCAAAGTCAATTACATTTATAACTCCATCAAGATTAACATCTCCGGCAATCCTCCAATCCGAGGCTGGAAGTTTGGTTAATATCCCCATAATATACCTCTGTATATAAGCGTAGTCTGTTGAGCCAATTATCTTATCGCCATTTACATCGCCATAAAATACCTCATTGGCTGTTACGAAATTGACTTCAGCTGTCTCGCTTTTAGGATATCCGTCTCCGGTAGCATAAATTGTTACGCGATAGGTTGTGTTATAGTTAAGATTTAAAGTATTGGGCAACGTAAAATAATTTGCAGGCGCGGAGATGTCTTGATTAATGACCGGCTTTGTGCCCTCGAATATTTCCAGATGATACTTATTGGCATTGGGAACCTTCTCCCAAGTTAACAGAATTCTCGGGTCCTTAGCTACCAAATCTCCATCTTTAGGACTGGTGAAGATTGGCGTACTTAATTGAGGAGGTGATTTGATATTGAAGTATCGCTCTCCGGAATCGCTGTATGTATCCCCAGCATAAGCGTATACCCGATATTTATATCTAGCTCCGTATTGGAGTTTACCGCCGGGGATTTTATAAATATAAATACCATCGACTTGACCGGTTTGAGGTAATCCGCCGATGATATTCTCCAGACTGTTGCCGTTTTCATCTACTCTAACGCACCAAAATTTATATGAAGTTGCGTTTTGGACATAATCCCAGTAGATAGTGACTCCGTTATTCAAAGCTGA
>JAEYRX010000038.1 GCA_023435225.1 Bacillota bacterium | reverse complement strand
AGTAAAATCAATAATTTAAGGTATCAACTTTTGAAAAAATCGTTAAAGCTTTCGATGTTTTCAAAAGTTAATTTTAATTGATATGACTTTACTGCAAGACGTTTTTGTAGTGCGAAAGTTGAGTTATATACTAAAGTATCTTAAAGGAGTGGAATTAATGTCATTAGTAACCTCTAAGGAAATGTTCGAGAAGGCTTATAAAGGCGGTTATGCTATCGGTGCTTTTAACGTCAACAATATGGAGATCGTTCAGGGGATTACCGAAGCAGCTAAAGAAGAAGGAGCGCCTTTGATTCTCCAAGTATCCGCCGGCGCCCGTAAATACGCCAAACATGTTTATTTGATGAAGTTAATTGAAGCTGCTATCGAGGATACCGGATTACCGATTTGTGTACACCTTGATCACGGCGAGGATTTTGAAGTTTGCAAATCATGTATTGACGGTGGGTTTACTTCCGTAATGATTGACGGTTCAAAACATCCTTTTGAGGAAAATATTAAATTAACCAAACAAGTGGTTGATTATGCTCATGCCAGAGGCGTTGTTGTTGAAGGGGAATTAGGCAAGCTGGCCGGAGTAGAGGATGACGTCAATGTTTCCGAAAAAGATGCCGCTTATACCGATCCCAATGAAGTAGAAGAGTTTGTAAAACGTACCGGAGTTGACTCTTTAGCTATCGCTATCGGGACAAGTCATGGCGCATATAAGTTTAAAGGTGAAGCAAAATTAAGATTTGATATTCTTGAGGAGATTCAAAAACGCTTACCTGGTTTCCCTATTGTTTTACACGGCGCTTCATCGGTTATTCCCGAATTTGTTGAGATGATCAATAAATATGGTGGACAAATGCCGGGAGCTAAAGGTGTTCCAGAGGATATGCTCCGCAAAGCAGCATCAATGGCGGTATGTAAAATTAATATCGATTCCGACCTGCGATTAGCTATGACAGCTTCAATCAGGAAACACTTTGCCGAGAAACCCGGTGATTTCGATCCTAGACAATACCTTTCACCGGCCCGGACAGCTATTAAAGAACTGGTTAAACATAAACTGGTCCACGTATTAGGTTGCAACAACAAGATCTGATTTGATTACTTTTTAAGAGATTCAACCACAAAGGCACAGAGACTCGGAGAATTCTTTTCTCATTCTCTGTGCCTTTTTATTTCGGTTTTTTTACATAATGCTATGATATCATCATAATATATTTTGCATAAATTAAGTTGAAAGAGGATATTTCCGATTGTTAAAGTAAAAATTATTAAACATATAGTCGCAAGGATAGGTGGTTGGACTGATGGACTATAATGGCCGAAAAATTGCCGTTCTTGGTTTGGCGGTAAGCAATACTCCTTTGATTCGTTTTTTAGCTGAAGAAGGGGCTCAAGTAACGGTATTTGATAAAAAAAATGCTGAGTACCTACAAGAATATATAAGTCAATTAGCGGATTTGAAACTAAATTACCGTTTCGGAGATGATTATTTAAATTATTTAAGCAATTTTGAATTTATATTTGTAACACCCGGTATGAAAAAAGATCTGCCGGAACTTAAAAAAGCCCGGGATGAAGGAGCAATTTTCAGTAGTGAAATGGAGTTGTTTCTGGAAAAATGTCCTGGTAAAATCATCGGAATTACCGGTAGTAGTGGAAAAACAACCACAACAACCTTGATTGGCCTAATGATTACTTCGGAATTCTCTTCAGCTTTTGTCGGTGGCAATATAGGCCTTTCATTAATTGATAAACTACCGGAAATGAACTACGAATCCCGGGTTGTTTTAGAATTGAGCAGTTTTCAATTACAAAGTTTAAAACAAAGCCCATATTTGGCGATCATTACTAATATCACACCCAACCATCTTGATATGCATGCCTCAATGGAAGAGTATATTGAGGCTAAAAGCAATATTATCCGCTATCAGAACTCCGATAATCCGGTTATTTTAAACTTTGATAACGAGATAACTCATAATTTAAGTCA
The DNA here is from genome assembly GCA_023435225.1 of Bacillota bacterium. Classification (GTDB taxonomy): domain Bacteria; phylum Bacillota; class UBA4882; order UBA8346; family UBA8346; genus UBA8346. The sequence continues at coordinate 36,190 of JAEYRX010000038.1, read as the reverse complement.
AATGGTTAAGGGGAAGCTTTATTATTTCAGCCGGCATTATCAGCTTGAAGAAGGAGCTTTCCTTGATGGAGATAAATTAATTATTAGATTGAATGGCAAAAACGAGGTTCTTACTACTAAAGACCGGTTAAAATTATTAGGGGACCATAATATTGAGAATATTCTCACTGCCGGATTGGCAGGGCGTTTAGCCGGAGTACCGCTTGTCAAATTAACGAAAATTGTTGAGGAATTCACCGGGGTTGAACACCGGTTGGAATTGGTTCGAGAATTAGATGGCGTTAAGTTTTATAATGATTCTATTTCTACGACGCCTGATCGGGCCATAGCCGGCTTGAGAGCTATGACCGGGCCTGCTGTTTTGATCGCAGGGGGCTATGATAAACATCTTCCCTTTGACAATTTGGCCGTAGAAATAGTCAAGAAGTGTAAACATTTAGTGGTTTTGGGGATAACCGCTCCTCAGATTATTGCCGCAGTAAAAAAAATCCGAACTGATTTTCCGATTACTTTAGCGGAAACATTTGCTGACGCAGTAGAAATTGCCGCTAGTAGTACAATTCCAGGTGATGCCGTCTTACTTTCCCCAGCCTGCGCCAGTTATGATATGTTTAAAAACTATCAGGAACGCGGCTCCCTCTTTAAACAATTAGTTCGAGAGATGTAAATCAAGATCTAAATTGGTACTTGACAAGCACTTTCCACTCATTTATCCTGATAGAGGTAGTCTTGAACAACACTTTGGTATTAAGCGTTTTCCGTTGTAACCGTGATTGTATGAACAATAAAATATAATACTTTCTATGCGAAGTTTTGAAGAAATATACTTTCAGACAACGTAAAATGCTCGTATTAAATGTTGCGTGAAAGAGGGAATCCTTCCATGTGGGTTTCAGTATACGTGGCGCCTAACCGCAGAGTAGCCGTTATAATAAAAGAATTATTAGAAATTGAAGGTATTTTGGTCAAGCTTAAGGAATCTAGTTCACCGGCCAAAGAAAAAAGAAACATGGAAGTGATGGTTTCGGATTTGGAAATTGAGGAAGCTAATGAGGTACTAAACAATGCATTACAAAGCTTTTAAAATTAATGTATACACAATACCGGGTTAATAATATGCAGGAATTCCAATTTGAATAGCGAACTATTTTTTTTTGTAGATTATTATTGGGATTTTATCCCTAATTTATTCCAGTATTATGCTATAATATTAAATTTATTTATGGAAATAACGAAAAAGACGTTTTTTTTAAGGAGTGGAATTTTTGATAAAGGATTTATTTAAAACCAAACCCAAATATATCACGGTTAATAATGAGAAGGTTTTTGATAAACGAGTAGAACCAGTTGAGAAAAAAGAGATTCCGGATGGCCTATGGATAAAATGTAACCGTTGTGGGCAAATCACCTATCATAAAGATTTGGAAAAAAATCAAAAGGTCTGCCCTAAATGTAATTTTCATTTTCGGATTAATGCTAAAGAACGATTGGAATTGCTGGTTGATAAAGGTGGTTTTCAAGAGCTTAATACCAATTTGAAAACGGTTAATGTTTTGAATTTTCCGGAATATGAATCTAAACTAAAAAAATCCCAAAAAAATACCGATCTAAGCGAAGGGGTAATTACCGGACGGGCACTTCTCAATAATATTCCTATTAGTTTAGCCATTATTGATTTTGGTTTTATGGGCGGATCAATGGGATCCGTTGTAGGGGAAAAGATTACCCGGGCAATCGAATATGCTATTAGTGAACAATTACCGTTTATTGCAGTCTCAGCCGGTGGCGGCGGAGCCCGAATGCAGGAAGGCATATTCTCTTTAATGCAAATGGCTAAAACCAGTCAAGCGTTGAATAAGCTTTCGGAAGCAGGATGTTTATATATTTCGATTCTAACTGACCCTACAATGGGAGGAGTTTTTGCCAGCTTTGCCTCCTTGGGTGACATTATTATTGCTGAACCGGATGCTTTAATCGGTTTTACCGGACCTCGGGTTATTCAACAAACTATTCGCCAAACATTGCCCCCGGGGTTTCAATCATCACAATTTTTATTAGAGCACGGACTCATCGATATGATGGTTTCTCGAAAAGATCTAAAAGCGACTTTAACTCAAATATTAGATTTTCATTCCAAGACGATTAACCAGCTTCCAAAGGCCAAAGCCCAAGCTGATTGAGATTATATAATAACCAAATGTATCTTTATGTTTGTTCAGAATAACGGAGGTACGAATAGTGGCTATCAACCAAGGACCAATTTTAGAATTTGAAAAACCAGTAATCGAACTGGAAAAACAGATTGAAGATATTAAGCAGTTTTCACGGGAAAAAGGGATCGATATGGAAGAACAAATTTTAGCTTTGGAAGCTAAAGCTAATTCCTTACGATCCGAAATATATAAAAATTTATCCCCACTACAGAAGATGCAAATAGTCCGACATTCTAAAAGACCGACTTGTTTGGATTATATTGGGATGGTAACCGATAATTTCATCGAGCTTCATGGTGACCGTGGATTTCGGGATGATCCGGCTATGGTTGGAGGTATTGCTTTATTTGAGGGGATCCCGGTTACTATTATCGGCCAACAGAAAGGCCGGGATACTAAAGATAATATATACCGGAATTTCGGTCTGCCTCATCCGGAAGGGTATCGAAAAGCCTTACGATTAATGCAACAAGCTGATAAATTCAACCGACCTATTATCTGTCTGGTTGATGTTGTCGGAGCCTATTGCGGTATTGAGGCGGAGGAAAGAGGTCAGGCGGAAGCAGTGGCCAGAAATATTCGGGAAATGGCCAATTTACGCGTCCCGATTGTGGTAGTTATTACCGGAGAAGGAGGTAGTGGTGGAGCTTTGGCGATGGGTGTCGGCAATAAAGTTTTAATGATGGAAAATGCATATTATTCAGTAATCTCTCCGGAAGGTTGTGCTTCTATTTTATGGAAAGATGCATCTAAAGCTTCTGAAGCGGCCGAGGCATTACAAATAAACGCCGCCAATTTATTAAAAATAGGGATTATCGATGAGATTATCCCTGAACCATTGGGCGGAGCTCACAAAAATCCAACTGAAGCTGCGAATAAATTAAAAGATGCCATAAGAAAGTATTTAATACCTTTGTTAAAGCTTTCTCCGGAGGAATTGCTTGAAGAGCGTTATCAAAGATTTAGAAACTACGGTAGATATATTGATAATTAAGGGATTTTCATAATAAAAAAATTTGACATTTAATACAAACTCCTTAAAATAATGTCCAATGTATTGAAGACAACTAAACGGATTATATGAAACGGTGGGTGTTAATATGAAAATAGGAGTTTTAACCAGCGGCGGTGACGCTCCCGGAATGAATGCGGCGATCCGGGCTATAGTTAGAAACGGACTTTATCATGATTGTGAGATATATGGCATTAAAAGAGGTTTTAGTGGAATTCTAAACGGTGATATTATTAAGATGGATTCACTTACCGTAGCTGATATTTTACAGCGGGGCGGCACTATCTTACAATCAGCCCGTTGTTTGGAGTTTAAAACTCAGGAAGGTCAAGATAAGGCCAGAGAACAACTGGAGAAACTGGGACTTAACGGTCTAGTGATTATTGGCGGAGATGGTTCATTCCAGGGGGCCCAGGTTTTAAATAAGATGGGTTTTCAAACCGTCGGAATACCTGGAACAATTGATAATGATATCGGTTGTACCGATTATTCAATCGGTTTTGATACCGCAGTTAATACAGTGCTTGATGCTATGAATAAGATCCGGGACACGGCTTCTTCTCATAACCGGACTTGTATTATTGAAGTTATGGGTAAAAATGCCGGGTTTATTGCAGTGGCCGCCGGATTGACCGGTGGAGCTGAAGCGGTTTTAGTTCCGGAAGTGCATTATGATTTGGAACCCTTAGCTGCCCAGATAATTAAAAACACTTCCCGTAAAAAATCACATAGTATCGTATTAGTGGCTGAAGGCTTATTTGGTGATCCCAATAACTACGAACATTCAAGCTCGTTTAAAGTGGGAAATTATTTATCATTGCGAACCGGTATTGACATTCGTATTACAATTTTAGGGCATTTGCAACGGGGCGGCACTCCAACCTTTTTTGATCGCAAAATAGCTACTTTAATGGGGGCCAAAGCAATAGATCTGTTATTGAATGGTGAAACTGAGAAAATGGTCGGTTTCACTGATAACCGGATTCAAGTTTTTGATCTGGATACTGCAATTAAAACTAAAAAGAAAATTGATCCAGCCGAATTGGAATTAGTAGATATAATGGCTAACGCTTGAGTTGATGTAGGAGGAACCCTTGAAAAAGACTAAGATTATTTGCACCATAGGACCGGCTAGTTCCGATCCCCTTGTATTGGAGAATATGATTAAAGCCGGTATGAATATAGCAAGAGTTAACTTTTCTCATGGTACTTATGAAGAACATGCCGGGCGGATTAAAATGATTCGTGATACTGCCAACAAAATTGGAGTAGCAGTCGGGATCTTAGCTGATATCCAAGGACCTAAAATTAGGATTGGAAAAATAGAACCTGAACCGTTAAGATTACAGGAAGGTCAAAAGATAATTTTAACAAGCGATTCATCTAAGGAAGGGACAGCGGATTATATTTATGTTGATTACCCAACTTTAACTACAGATGTAAAAATTGGTGGGAAAATACTATTAGCCGATGGAATGATCGGTTTGAAAGTGTTATCTATAACCGGAAACCAAACCGAATGTCAGGTTTTAAACGGTGGTGAGTTAACCTCCAAGAAAGGGGTTTCTTTGCCGGGTATTTCAGTCAATATCCCGGCTTTAACCGATAAGGACCGTCAGGATATTGAGTTTGTTGTTCAACAACAAGTGGATTTCATCGCTGTCTCTTTTGCCCGGAAAGCGGAGCATATTTTGGAGATTCGCCGTTTTGTCAATGAACTTGGCGGAGATCAGATGCTAATCGCTAAAATTGAGAATGAAGAAGGATTTCAAAATAGCGAAGAGATAATTCAGGCCGGTGATGGAATTATGGTAGCCCGGGGAGACTTAGGAGTCGAGGTTCCGTTGGAAAATGTACCGCTAATCCAAAGAACCCTTATTGAGCTCTGTAATAGTGTTGGCAAACCGGTTATTACCGCTACTGAAATGTTGGAATCAATGATAAAAAATCCCCGTCCGACCCGGGCTGAAATCACCGATATCGCCCATGCTATTTTGGACGGCACTGATGCCATAATGCTTTCGGCCGAAACCGCAGTTGGAAAATACCCGGTATTAGCAGTGGATATGATGGCTAAAACAGCAAAGAGAATTGAGGAATCTTTAAAATATGATGAAATTCTAGCCCACAAAAGGGTTGGAGCCTATCCCACTATAGCTGACGCAATTAGTCACGCAACCTGTCAGACTGCTTTGGACTTGAAAGCAACCGCAATAATCAGCTCTACTCAATCGGGTAGTACCGCCAGGATGGTTTCAAAATACCGGCCGCAAGCTCCGATAGTGGCAGCCACTCCTTCGGAAAAAGTAGCCCAACAGTTGACGATATCTTGGGGTGTTTATCCGATGATTGTTCCTCCGGCAAAAAATATTGATAATATGTTTGATTTGAGCATAGAGGCAGCTAAACGTACCGGTTTTGTAAGTAAAAATGATTTAATAGTAATTACTGCCGGAGTACGTACGGGAGAGGCAGGCGCAACTAATCTACTGCAGGTTTATTGTGTTGACTAAATTTGTTCATTAGTTCAATAGTTATTGGTTATTAGTATATTAGCTATTAGTTTTTGGTAATTATTGATGGATTATTCTTCATTAACATTGGGAATCATGGTTTCAGAGTCTTTAAAGGGGTGATTGTTTTGGCTAATTATGACCAAAGTAATTTTAAAAAAGAGGTGTTGGAATCCAAAATTCCGGTATTGGTCGATTTCTGGGCGCCGTGGTGCGGTCCGTGCAAGATGGTCGCCCCGGTGGTTGAGGAGATAGCTGCTGAATATGAAGGAAAGATTGTTGTTGGCAAAGTAAATGTAGATGATAACCAAGAGTTGGCTTCCGAATACGGGGTTATGAGTATACCAACAATTTGTCTTTTCAAAAACGGAGCTCAAGCTTTCCGGTTAGTTGGGTTCCGACCCAAGAAAGAAATTACCGCTGAGATTGATAAGCATCTTTAATACAGTAAGAATGTAAACTGTATAAAAGGAATTTACTTTGACTATATACAATACATTGTATCGAAAATTTAAATTTATTAATTATACAAATTCCTCAATTTAAGGAAGCGCTGATTAATCCGATTTTGTGCGAGCAAATATGCGGTATTAGGCATTTTACGAAGCACAAAATCGTCACTTATTCAATTAATCAGCGCTTCCTTAAATATAATAAAATCCGGGTGATATCCCGGGTTAATTTTTTGTATCAAAATATATTTTTCAATTATAAAATTCTCTCGTATAATAAGATTAAAGATGAAAATTTTTACGGTACACTTTTTAAAAATATTTTTATTCGAGGTCTTTAGTAATCACTAGTGACTATAGACCTTCAAATATTTAGGGAGGGGTAATATGAAAAAGACACGTCCGGTAAGCGCCTATGTTTTTTCGGTATTGATTGCTATTGTTGCTGTAATTATCACCATTAAAAATCTATCCCAATTAGATTACTCCAACTATCTAAATAGTTTTATTATCGGAGAGTACTTGGTTATCTTGTTTATTGGTCTACCATTACTATTGATTTCTTGTTTTCTTGCTGTTAAAGGATCCGGTCGGGGGAATCTGATTTGGCTGGGGGTATTGAGTTATTTTATTTATACATATTCAAAATTGGCTTTCGGGACTCTTTATAATCAATATTATCTTTTTAATATCCTTCTTTTTTCTTTATCCTTTTTTGCCTTTATCCGAGGGTTGGTCGCCCTGGATATTGAAACATTTGGTTTGCGTTTTTCTACCAAATTACCGGTAAAATTATATGCTTTCTTTCTGGTTTTAGCTGGAATAGGATTAGCCTGGGGCTGGTTGAAAGATTTAATTCCTGCCTTAGTAGCGGGAAGCCAACCTTCGTTTCTACAATCACCCGGAACTGACAGTTTGGCAAAAACTGTTTTGGATTTGGGAATAGTTGTTCCTTTGGCAGTGACAGCCGGTCTATGGATATGGAAACGGAAAGCATTTGGGTACATTCTTACCGGGTTTTTGTTGTTGAATGGATTAACTATGAGATTGATCTTTCTGGCAAATAAATGGATTATTTTTATTAATGGGGAAATGGTCCAGTTTGAGCAAGTATTTGGTCATGCAGTTTTAACTCTGATAATCCTTGTTTTATTGATTATGTATCTAAAACATTTCCGGGAAGAAGAGATTCAAAGCTATCATAATCTTATTTCTGCTGTTTGAAAGTGAATTAAAATATTTCCACAGAGACATAGAGAAGTAGCTGGAGGTTTGGATGTATTTTCTATTCTTAATTTTAATTGCTTTATTTTTAATTTCCATTTTAAGTACTAATTGGCCGGTTAAAGTCTATCATCATTTTTTATTAACAAAAATTGCGCAGATTTTTAATGCTGTTCCGGAACGGAAAGGTTTGATATTCTCCAATGTTTATTCCCAGATTAATCTGATCTACCATGAACGGCAAATAAGGATCCGCTTTATGGAAGCTTCGGTTGATTCTTTGCGGGCGAATTCGGGGTTGGAGATCAGGACGAAAATTGCGACTCAAGTAGTGATGGAGTTTTATCGGTTCGACCGGAGCAAAAGAGAGTGGGGAGATTTTAAACGATTTACAACCAATGATCTGCAACTTGATTCGGAATGGTTTATCCTTACTAATGATTTAACTTCTTCGAGAGAATTTTGGGATTCTTTTAAACTAAGACAGTTATTATCAGAAAAAGCATTAAAACAATTATTGATTAACCGTGAAGAAATAATTTGCCAATTAAGTACTCATTCTCCGGAGCGGGTTAAGAATTTTATTGATTTATTAATTCAAGCTGTTTAAATTCGGTTGCAAAGCAAAAAGCTTAGTTTAGATTTCTGATTGACAGCTAAAACTATATGTGGTAGGATTAAATTAATTCTTAGTAATTAAGTAGGAATTAAATTCCGACTGAATTAGTAGGAACCAGGAGCAAAGAAAATGAAGATATCCACTCGTGGTGAATATGGAATCAGGGCAATGCTTGATATAGCTCTTAACTCAGGTGAAGGTCCGGTTACTTTGAAGAGTATTTCCGAACGCCAAGAAATCTCAGAACCGTATTTGGAGCAACTGGTAAGCTGCCTTAGAAAAGCCGGTTTAGTGGTTAGTACCAGGGGAGCCCAAGGGGGATATGAGTTGGGGAGAGAGCCGGACCGGATTACTATCGGTGATTTGCTCAGGGTTTTGGAAGGACCGATTGCTCCGGTTGAATGTGTAAATGAAGCAGGAAATGATAGAGCTTGTTCTAATGCTCATCATTGTGCTACCAGAGTTCTCTGGCAGAAATTAAGGGATAGTATGATTGAAGTTTTAGACTCCACTACCTTGGCGGATTTAGTTGAAACCTCCAAAAATTTAGATAAAGAGGGAATAATGTACTATATTTAGTAGTCAGGAGCCAGTAATCAGGAGTTAGTAGTGAAAGTAAGCTTTCAGGGTCCGGTCTATATAATTTTAGAACATTGACCAAAAAATTTTCTTGACTCCTGTCTCCTATATTATGAAACCAGATGGAGATGATTAAGATGAATCGGATTTATTTAGACCATGCAGCGACTACACCGGTTGATCCGGAAGTTTTACAAGCAATGGTCCCTTTTTATACCGAATCATTTGGGAATCCTTCAAGTATTCATTCATTTGGGCGGGAAAATAAAAAAGTACTTGAAGAAGCCAGAACTATTGTAGCTAAAGAGTTAGGAGCTAATGAACCTGGAGAAATCATTTTTACCGGTTCGGGGTCCGAGAGCGATAATATGGCCATTAAAGGAGTGGCCTTAGCATATAAAGAAAAGGGCAACCACATTATTACTTCTTCCATTGAGCATCATGCCGTATATGATACCTGTCATTTTTTAGAGAAACAAGGGTTTCATATAACATATCTGCCGGTTGATTCGAATGGTTTGGTAAATCCGGAGGAGTTATTGAAGGCCTTAACCGATAAAACCATTTTAGTATCAGTTATGCATGCCAATAATGAGGTAGGTACCGTTCAACCAATAGCTGAAATCGGAAAAATCCTGCGGGAAAGAAAGATTCTTTTCCATACTGATGCGGTTCAGACGGTTGGAACCATCCCGGTTAATGTGCAAGAATTAAATGTTGATCTGTTATCATTAGCAGCTCATAAGTTTTACGGGCCCAAAGGGGTTGGCGCCTTATATATTAAAAAAGGTACTCGGATTCATCCTTTGATCCACGGCGGCGGGCAAGAGAGAAACCGCCGGGCCGGCACTGAAAATATCGCCGGTATAGTTGGTTTGGCCAAAGCTTTACAGTTAGCTAATGAAAATCTTCCGGCTAATATGGCCAAAATAGCTTCTTTACGTGATTATCTTATTAACCGGGTATTGGCAGAGTTTGAATATGTCCGTTTGAACGGTCACCACATACAGCGCTTACCGGGCAATACCAATTTTAGTTTTGAATTTATCGAGGGAGAATCATTGTTATTAAATCTTGACTTAAAAGGGATCGCCGCTTCCAGCGGATCAGCCTGTACTTCCGGTTCTCTGGAACCTTCCCATGTTTTGCTGGCAATGGGTATTTGTCATGAGATAGCCCATGGATCTTTAAGGTTATCATTAGGCAAAGCAAATACCAAAGAGGAAATTGATTATCTATTACAAGTATTACCGGAGATTGTTAATAAATTACGGGCTATGTCTCCTTTATACAACTCACCAAATCGAAAGGAGTGTTCAACATGTATACGGACAAAGTAATGGACCATTTTCAAAATCCCAGAAATGTGGGTGAAATTGATGACGCTAACGGCGTTGGCGAGGTTGGAAATGCGGTTTGCGGTGATATTATGAAGATTTATCTTAAAATCGAAGGTGGCCGGATTATAGATGTGAAATTTAAAACCTTCGGTTGCGGCGCCGCAATCGCTACCAGTAGTATGGTAACCGAATTGGTTATCGGAAAAACTATCGAAGAAGCCTTAACTATTACCAACCAAACAGTTGCGAAAGCACTTGACGGTTTGCCGCCTCAAAAGATGCATTGTTCCAATCTGGCCGCTGATGCCATGCATAAAGCTATTGAAGATTATCAAGCAAAACAAAAAGTTTCAGCTTAATTAATATAAGCCACAGAGAACCAAGACACAGAGAAGAATTTTTCTCTGAGTCTCTGTGCCTCTGTGGCAAAAAAGGTCTAGTCCCATTTAGGTTATTCACTATATATTGTAGCTGAAATTAAATTAAGGTAATTATAAAACTCCCTTATTTATGAAACTAAGATTAAATTGGAGAACACTATGCGAGTTATAATGGCCATGAGCGGGGGGGTTGACAGCTCTGTTGCTGCGGCTCTGCTACTGGAACAGGGATATGAAGTAATTGGAGTCACCATGCAGATTTGGCCCTCGGATCTTCCTTACGGAACGGAAGTCGAGGGCGGATGTTGCTCGTTGGGAGCGGTGGAGGATGCCAGGGGGGTTGCCAATAAATTGGGTATCCCTTATTATGTTTTGAATTTTCAAGCGCCCTTCCGGGAAATAGTAATTGATTATTTCGTCTCCGAATACCTCCGGGGCCGAACGCCAAATCCCTGCATCGTTTGTAATCATAGCCTGAAATTCAGTAATTTACTGGAAAAGGCTGTCGCTTTAGGCGGCGACTATATTGCTACCGGCCATTATGTCCGTAAAGACCACAATCCCCAAAATGAGCGTTGGCTCCTACGAAAAGGAATTGATATAACCAAGGACCAGAGTTACGTTCTCTATGGATTGACCCAGGAACAATTATCGAAGAGCCTCTTTCCGTTGGGGAATTTTTCTAAGGATGAGATCCGTCGGATGGCGCGAAAGATCGGGTTAACTGTGGCTGATAAACCTGACAGTCAGGAGATTTGCTTTGTTCCGGACCAGGATTATGGACGTTTTATCTCTGAATACAGCCCGGATTCGGTTCAACCCGGCGAAATAGTAGATACAAAAGGAAATTACTTGGGTAAACATCAGGGAATTATTAATTATACCATTGGACAGCGTAAGGGCTTGGGAATCGCCGCCGGGTCCCCTTTGTATGTTACCGAGATCAGACCGGACAACGCTCAAGTAGTAGTTGGAACTAATAACGAGGTGTTTTCGGATGGATTAAGCGCCTCCAATATAAATCTAATAGCAATTGATTCTATAAACCAACCATTGAGCGCGGAGGTAAAAATTCGTTATACCGCCAAACCGGTTCCGGCCACCTTAAAACCAACATTGGAGAATACTTTGGAAGTAATATTCGATTCTCCACAAAGAGCGGTAACTCCCGGCCAATCAGTCGTTTTCTATCAAGGGGATCTGGTTTTAGGTGGAGGAATTATTGAGTATCCTATTAAGAATCAGTAATCAGGAGCCAGGAGCCGGGAGAATTGAGTAAGTGCTTTGAACCCAAAGTCTTCAATAGACAATAAGATCTAACTTACACTACTGTCTCCTGACTCCTAAACTCCTGTCTCCTTTTCTAACAAAGATTTCTGACTAACATCTTTCCGGTTGGGGATAATAAATCGTAAATAAACCCGCCGGAAAGAGGTGATAAAATGAACAGACTTATCAGGGGGATTATTACCGGAAGCGTAATCGGAGCAGCGGTTGGAATGGCTATGTTGGTTAGGAATAAACCGTCTATGGTTAAGAAAATGATGTTCCAACCCGAGAAATTAAATAATAGTGCAAGTGGAACTGTGAGAATGGTTAGAGATAATGCAATGCGATGGACTTCAGCTGTAAAAAGCGGGACCGAAGCTTTTTCCCGTAAACTTGCTCATAGAACATGAAAATACGCGCACCTAAGGTGCGCTTTTTTAATAAATCTCCTTTAAGTGAGGTATTTCTCTAATTGACTTTGCGGAAGTTTATCTTTTTTATTTTAGTAATTCCCTTAATAATGGGAGTCATTTATCTCTCTAGGGCCATAATAGCCCCTTTTATTATTGCTTTTTTTCTAGCCTATGCATTAAATCCAATAGTAGAGTTCTTTCAACAAAAAGGCGCCAGGCGAGATTTAGCTATTTTAACGGTTTATTTGATAGTTTTTATCATTTTAGCCATGATTATAGAAATAGTGGTTCCCCGTTTAATCAGGGATCTTTCAGCGGTTATTCAGCGGCTTCCCCAGATTTTCAGTGAGCTCCAGACCGTTCAGGAGAGGTTTAGCCGTGTCTTTGATAGTTGGAATCTACCTTTCAATCTGAAATTCGTCGTCAACGAATTAACTAAAAGAGGGGAGGCAATCATTCGCAGTTTTCTGGTTCAACTAGGCGATGGAGTAATGGTTTTTTTTTCAAAGTCACTGCTCTATGCGTTAGTACCTTTATTGGCATATTATATCAGCCGCGATTATCCCCGGATCAAACAAAATATTTTTAAATGGTTATTAAAACATCTTGGCAACCATTGGACCGGAAGTTTTTTAAAGATAGATTCGGTTTTTAAGTATTATATCCGAAGCCAGCTACTTGATACATTGATTGTCGGAGGATTATTCTCGGTAGGTTTAAGTATTTTAGGGTTCGAAGCCGCAATTTTATTAGGTTTCACGGTTGGAATCTTTAATTTAATCCCATATTTCGGGCCGATTCTGGGAGCTATCCCGCTAATTATTATGGCTCTGTTGAAATCACCCTGGCTGGTTTTATATGTAATTATTTTATTTGTGATAATTAATCAGTTGGAAGTTATGGTTTTTGCGCCACGAATTATCAGTGGTAATTTAGGATTGCATCCGGTAGTGGTAATATATTTAATATTATTGGGAGGTGAAATTTTCGGTTTGTTCGGAATGATTTTTGCAGTACCGCTTGGAGCAATTTTATTAATTATATTTAAAAGCAGTTATGAAATTTGTTTTGGCTTGGCAAATAATGAACCTATATCGGAGCAATTGGATTTTAATAACTCTAAAGACGGGATAAAGTAAATTTTTCTGATGGCTTTATATTGACCACAGAGTGGTTTAAGAACGTAGATTATTACTTATTTGATTGACATATATGGTTGATTTAGGTATTATGAATACATAGCGGGTAAATCCGCTTTTTTTTCTTTAAATGTATATTTTAGGAGTGAGTAAATGCGTTCCCGGGTTTTATATATCATCTTATTGATGTTTATAACTGTTTCATTAATTAAGCCAACATTAGCTGCGGTGGAGTCGAAAAGCGTTTTAATATTAGATATTCCACGTTTAGCTTTGGACGAGCTCAATGAGAAATACCCAAATTTTTTTAAACTGGTTAATAACAGCACGGTTGGGTTAATGACTACTCCTTTACCGGAACCGGTAGCTTTTGACCAGGTTTATTTGGGCTTTAATAGCGGGACCCAATTAAAATCAGTATCGGATAATTACCTGTTATTTAACTTTAATGAGGATTATAAAGGGGTTCCAGCCGGGAAACTTTATTATTCTTTGATGGGAATCAAAGCTCCCTCTGAAGGCATTGTACATTTAGGTTTCAATAAGATAACCCAGATAACTAATAAAAATAATTCCGCTAATATCGGGTTATTCGGTAGTATACTCCACCAAAATGAACTTAAAACCGGAGTTATCGGCAACGCTGATGCTGATTTAATAAATCGGTGCGGCGCATTAATGTTAATGGATCAAACCGGGAAGATTGACCATGGTTCGGTTGGTGTTGAGACTCTATTGGCGGATTCAACTTTCCCGTTTGGCTTTAGGACCGATCCAAATCGGGTCTTAAATGAGTGGCGGGAAATAAATAAAAAAGCCCAGGTTATTGTAGTAACTTTAGGAGATCTTGAAAGACTGGAACGGTTTAATTTTTATCTGACTGAAAAACAATGGTTTCATTATCGCCGTCAAATATTAGCCAACTATGACCGATTATTAAGAGGATTTTTGACTGAAGTTGACCCCAATAGAACATTATTGATGGTTTTTACCGCTTTGCCTTCATCCAGGAAAGCTATGCTAGGTGAAAGATTAGTTCCGGTTATGCTCCAAGGCCCCGGTTTCCACTCCGGTTTAGCTTTTTCCGGCAGTACTCGGCAGTCGGGGATTGTTACCTATTATGATTTGCCGACAACAATTCTAGAATTTTTGGCGATCAAGGATTATCATAGTTTTAATGGACGTGTATTAAACCAAATATCAGGGGATTGGGAGCTTTTACTTAAGGAAAGACCTCGTTTAGTCAAGAATTATAACGTACGTTGGCCTCTCTTGACTGTCTATGGATATTTATTAATTGCCGCAGTATTGCTTGGTATAATCGGCCTCATTTTTTGGCCGAAACGGGATTGTTTTTTTAAATGGCTTGGTCATGGTTACTTATTCTTATTAACTATTCCCGCTGTTTTTTTAATTGAAGCTATTATTAATCCTTTGGATTGGATTACTATTATTGGATGGACTATCGGTTTGGGCGGGCTTATTTGGAGTATAGCTTACTATTTTTCAAGAGGAGCTCACTTATTAATTTTGGCAATAATCAGTTGGTTAACAGTAGGTTTAATTATTTTAGAAGGCTTTTTTAACGGCATATTGGAATCAAAATCTTTTTTAGGATATTCAGCTATCGCCGGAGCTAGGTTTTACGGTATCGGTAACGAATATTTGGGATTTTTACTGGGAGCATATATTGTAGCTGTTTCAATAAGTTTAGTTAATTTCCCCAAATATCGCAGTCAAATTCTTTGGCCGGCCGTATTTCTATTAGCGGTTTTTTTGGCTCATCCCAATCTGGGATCGAATATCGGCGGTGGGGTAACCGCTTTGTTGGGACTGGGAATTACTACTTGTCTTTGGTTGAAACGTCCCGTTAGAGTGAAGGAGATTGTCGGACTGGTCGTAGCGTTAATTCTTTTGTTAATAATAGTTGGATTTTGGGATTTATATGTCAATAATAGTAGTATGACTCATTTTGGGCAATTAATTAGTTTGATTAGGGATCAAGGCCCGGAAGCGCTAACTAATTTATTTAGCCGGAAATGGGAGCTGAATTTACGATTAATAGCTTATACCCAATGGGCAAAAGTTTTATTGATTATTTTAGTTGCCATACCTTTTATTTATCGGCGTCCTCCTTCAATGATAGTTCCTTTTCTTAGTAAATACCCCATTGAAACCAGGGGATTTCTGGGTATATCATATACTTCATTGATAGCTCTATTTGCCAATGATTCCGGGATTGTAACACTTTCAACCATGAATGTTTTTGGAGTTTTGATGTTGCTGATGCTCACTTTTAAATTAAGCGCTGATAAACGGAGTGATGATTGATGGGATCTCACAAAATTCGACTTAGCCCGGATTTAAAAATCGAGCGATTGGTAAAGGAGATGATTAATGCTGCAGAATCCAAAATCGTCATTGAAGTTCCGGCAGACTGTTCATTACTTACCAATGAAATCAACCTTCGTTTACTGAAGTTCTATGCCGAGGAAGAAGAGAAAGAGATCATTATCAATGCGGCAAATCCGGTGCTATTGTCATTGGCGCAGCGAGTCGGTATTTCAATTATCCAGGATAATGAATTAAAACTTCCGGAGCAGGAGCTTGATGCGGAAGAAGATTATTTGGATTCGCATTATAAAGGCCGCATAGAAGCGGCAGCAGTTCCGGAGAGTAGTGTTAAACTTTCCAAAAAAACAACTCTATCACAACAGGCCAGGTTATTTCCGGCGGTTTTAGTTTTATTATTTACCTTAGTAGTAGCGGTCTGGTGGTTCTTCCAACCTAAGGCGCTAATAATGGTTTATCCTAAAGAACAAGCCTTAAATTTTACAACTGTTGCTCAAATAAGTACTGCTTTTAATGATACTGATATTTCTTTGGGGAAAATTCCAGCCAAAATTTTGGAAAATCATTTTAAGATTATAACTCAAATTGCCACTACCGGATATAAGACAGTCGGAGTAAGTCCGGCGATTGGAAAAATACTATTGATTAATAGTACCAATCAACCTGTTGTAGTTCCTAAAGGTACTGTTTTGACAGGTAGAAATGGTATTAAGTTTTTGACTGACAAGGAAGTATTGGTTCCCAAAAAATCTACTAAATATAATTCGGGGGTTCCGGTTGGTGAAGAATATGGACGAGCCCAGGTCTCTTTTACGGCTGAAAAAAAAGGAACCTTGGGGAATCAACCGGCAAAAGCTATTACCCGTATAGAGGGAAAATACCAACGTTTATTACAGGTGGTTAATTTAATGCCGACCAGTCAAGGCGCGGATAAAAAAGTAGCCGTAGTAACTTTGGATGACGTAAAAAGAGGCGAGCTTGAGACTAGAGAGCAAATGCAAATAGCTGTTCAAGAAGAAGTAAAAAAACTGGCGCATCAAGATTACCTATTTTTACCCGAATTGACTCAATCAGAGGTTATCAGGGTTGTGAATACACCGGAGATTGGTGAAGAGAGCGGTTCGCTCCAAACCGAATTGGAATATAGGGTTTACGTTTTAGCTCCAACCATGGTTGGAATCACTAAATTCATGAATAGGCAATTTGAACGGAATATACCATCTAATTTTGAACCTAAGAACCAGAGGATCAGTTTGTTGGACGCCAAAGTAACTTCGTTTGAATCAGAGTTAGCCGGGTTGGAACTTACCGGGCAAGGCCGGATTCAGGGAGTGCTCAACCAAAGAAAAATTAAAGAACTTATTGTTGGGAAAACAGTTATCGAAGCGAAACAGATTTTGACCAGCCTGAGTGAAGTCGCTGATATCAAAATTAGGCAGGATAACCAGAGTTCTCGCTTACCTAGTTTTGGATTTCAAATCAAACTAATTTTGCCAGCCAGTTCCAAAAATAAACGACTATGAATCTAAGAAAACTTGGAAGTACCGGTTTAATGGTTTCCCCTTTATGTTTTGGAACATTGACCATAGGACCGGTTCAGCGTAACTTTTCCCCGGATAAAGGGGCGGCATTAATATGTCAAGCATACGAAGCCGGGGTTAACTTTTTTGATACGGCCGAACTCTATGATACTTATAAACCGTTAAAAATTGCTTTGCGGCAACATCCGGATTTAATAATTGCCGGTAGATCTTATGCAGCCTCAAAGGAAGAGATGCGCCGTAGTCTTGATCTGGCCCGGAAACAATTAGATCGCGATTATATTGATATTTTCGGTATTCATGAGCTGGAGAACGCCGCTTCGTTAAAAGGACATCAGGCTGCTTTGGATTATTTAACAGAGGCCAAAAGTAAGGGAATTATTAAGGGTGTAGAAATTTCCACCCATTACATAGCCGGTGTCCGGGCTGGAGCTACTGACCCGAGAATTGATATTATACATCCTTTAATAAATCTTGATGGTATTGGTATTAGAGATGGTTCTGTAAATGAAATGGTTGAAGCAATAAAAACTGCGAAAGAATTTGGTAAAGGTATATATGCCATGAAGGTTTTGGCCGGAGGGCATTTAATTGATAAAGCGGCTGAAGCTATTCGTTTTATAGTTGATTTAGACCTAGTCGACTCATTGGCTATTGGGATTCAATCAATAACTGAATTGAAAATAAATTTAGCTCTGATAAACCGGGAACCTATTCCATCGGAATTATCAATTGTTATAAATCAGGTGAAGCGCACTTTGGAAATTGCTTCCTGGTGTCAGGGCTGTGGTTCTTGTGTGGAAAAATGCAGTTTTGAAGCATTATCCATGGTTGGGAACAGGCCTGTGGTAGACCAGGGAAAATGCGTCCGATGCGGTTATTGCGCCCGGGTTTGCCCGGAATTTTGTTTAAAGATTGTCTAATATTTCCCGCAGAGGCGCAGAGTTAAAATATAAATTAAAATTTGTTCTTGCTTTTCTATGCGTCTCAGCGCCTCTGGGGGAGTAAATGGGTTTTTAATGTAAACAAAGCAGGTGTAAATATGCGTTGGCTGGGTATTGATTTGGGAGAAAGAAGGATTGGTTTAGCTTTAAGCGATCCGTTGGAGATAACAGCTCAATCTTTTGGCGTTTGGCAGCGGAATGGTTCCCTAAAACAAGACATTAATTATATTCAGCAGTTGATTCAAGAAAAGGAAGTCGACGGGCTGGTAATGGGGTTGCCTAAAAATATGAACGGTAGTGAAGGCCCGATGGCGGAGAAAGTTCGAAGTTTTGGTCAAGAATTAGCGGAGATGACCGGATTAAATATTATTTATTGGGATGAAAGACTCTCCACTTGCTCTGCCGAACAAGTATTACTGGAAGCTGATATGTCCAGGCGCAAAAGAAAACAGAAAATTGACCAAGTCGCCGCCGCAATTATTTTACAAAATTTTTTAGATTCCCAAAAAAGGTATTAAGAATAATTGCCCGGGGAAAATATTAGTTGACAGTTGACAATTTACAATTGATAATTAATAAATCAAACCATAATAATTAGTTTATGGAATTGGATTGTATAATAATAAATAACGAACCGGCATATAATTCTAGATATTGTTAATAAATATTCGCCTTTTTTATAATGAGTGGCTTTGGTTTGCTTAATAAGTCACTGTACGGCGAAATTAATATAAATAAGGGGGCAATAAGTTGACTAATCAAGAAACAAATTGGATTACCCTGGTAGATGAAGAAGGTCATGAACACCGGTTTAACTTGTTAAACATTATTGAGGTGGAAAGCGCCAGATATGCGGTAATGATCCCGGAATTACAGGAGACCGAAGCCGATGAGGAGGAAGCAGTGATTTTCCGGATCGAAACCGATGCCGAAGGCGAAGAAGTATTGGTTGATATTGAAGATGATGATGAATTTGCCAAAGTATGCGAAGCATTGGATGAAATGGAAATTGATCTGGAAAATGAATTGGACGAACCGGAGAAATAAACTTAATTCGCGCCGAAGAATAAAAATGTAAAATGTAACTTCCGGAAATAAGTTAATTTGTCTTTCGGCTTTTTTTTTAGTATAATGGAGCCGGGAGGATGATACAAGCGTGTTGCAAAAGATAACCTCTTGGCTTCGTTTAAACGTTAATAATCGCACTGATTTCTGGAAAAATTACTTAAACTTTTCATTAGTAAAGGCAAGAATCTCTGAGTTCTATAAAAACCACCCTCGCTTTGGGGGTGGAATTCTCATTTCTTTTATTTTTTTATTCATTTTATTGTTAATATTTAGTTGGAATTTAACTCCGGCACAATTTGGAGCTGGAGAAACCCAGGTTTTTAAAGTTACTTATGGTTCATCTTTAAAGCAAATTACCAAATCATTAAAAGAAAATGGTTTTATCCGAAATAAACTGGCTTATGAATTATATGTCCGATTAAGTCCCAAACATAGGATGGCTAAAGCCGGTTATTATAAAATTGGAGCCGGAATGTCGGTTCCGCGGATTGTTTGGGAGTTAACCCGTGGTATTCCGCCGACAGTTAAAGTAACTATTCCCGAAGGTCTTACCATTCTAGAAACAGCTGATTTGTTAGCCAAAAAAGGTATGGTTAACCGAGATAAGTTTCTAACTCTGGCTAAAGATAAGCATTTTGTAGGTGAAATTCTCGGGGAATATCAATTCGGCGATTGGCCTGAAGGTTGCCTATTCCCTGATACTTATAATATCGAATTGGATAACGAACCGGAAAAAGAGATATTATCTAAGATGCTTCTTCGGTTTAAAGAAGTATTTGAAAATAATTTCGGAGATTTATCCTCTGCTAAACTCCGTCAGGTTATCATTATAGCTTCAATGGTAGAAAAAGAAGCCCGAAAAGCGACTGAAAGACCTGTTATAGCCGGTATCTTTTATAATCGTTTAAAAATGGGCTATCCATTACAATCCTGTGCCACTGTGCAGTACGCGCTGGGAAAACGAAAAGAACGTTTATATTATAAAGATTTACAAATTAACTCACCTTATAATACTTATTTACACCGGGGTCTTCCCCCCGGGCCGATTGCCAATCCCGGGTTGGCTTCAATAAAGGCTGCTGTAAAACCGAGTAAAGTAAATTATTTATATTTTGTGGCCAAGCCGGATGGCACTCATGTGTTTAGTAAAACTTACCGGCAGCATCTTAATGCTCAACGGAAAATCGGGAAAGGGCTTTTGACGAACGGCTCCTAAAAAAACATTAATTAAAGTATATTATACTACAGCGAAAACTTTAAATTTAATCTTTTAAAAATACATCCTTGAAGCGTTGGCTATATTTTTAAAAGATACTACATTAATGAACTTTTCGCTGTAGTAATAGGTACGGTGAAATTTATGGTGGTAACTTTGCTTGGAACCGGAACCTCTCATGGAGTTCCGGTTTTAGGTTGTAATTGTAAAACATGTCTTTCGGATGATCCCCGTGATTTTCGGACCAGGTCATCGGTATATCTTCAAACGAATAACCGGCATATAATTATCGATACCGCAACTGAGTTCCGGTTACAAACTTTGAAAAATAAGGTTCCCCGGGTTGATCTGGTTTTATTCACCCATAAACACGCTGATCATATTTCCGGTTTTGATGATTTACGCCGCTTCAATCAATTGCAGGCCGGTCTGATACCGGTGTATGGAAACGGGGATACTATAGAAAGTATTAAATGCATGTTTCCCTATATTTTTGATGATACGGTTCAAGAAGGTGGTGGAAAGCCGCAGATTGGTCTGAATGAAATTAACCAACCTTTTAGTGCCAATGAGGTTGAGATAATTCCTATTCCGGTATTTCATGGGCAAATGAGGATTTTTGGTTACCGGATCGGTGATTTTGCATACATAACTGATTGTAGTCTGATTCCGGCCGAGAGTTTGAGTTTATTAAAAAATCTTAAACTATTGGTACTAGGAGTTTTAAGATATAGGGCTCATCCAACTCATTTCAATCTGGAAACCGGTTTGGAAGTGATTAGTCTGCTCCGTCCGGAACGTTGTTATTTAACCCATCTGGCTCATGACTTTCAACATGAAGAAGTCAACAAAATACTTCCCGAAAATGTGGAACTGGGTTATGATGGATTACGGATAGAGATACTTTAGTTATTGATTATTAGTTTTTAGTTATTTATTAGTCGGGTTAATTATTGATTCTACTGTAACAACTATTATTGACAAAAAAGCTAAGTCACAGAAGCCTATTCAGACCTAACCCTCGCCCAACCCTCGCCCTTCCCCGCGATGTTTTTCAGGGAGATGATTCGAGGGGAAGGGTAACCCTAGCCGTTGAGCCCCAAAGAATTTGGACTTCGGAGGCATTGGGTACTCTCCCACATGAATCCTCATCATTGATTAAACTTCAGCGGGGGAGAGCGAGAGAGAGGTCACGAAGTTGGCCTAAGGTTGGAGTTGTTGCAGTAGAATCATTATTAGGTCAAAGTAAAATTTAGGAATTAGAATAAAAAATCCTAGTAAATTTCAATATCAAGCATCTATATATGTTGAAAAAAGTTTTAGGTAAAACATTCACATCCTTAAAGCCGGCTGTGAATGGCGAAATTTTTGAAATTTTTTCAACATATGAATCAAGGAATATATGTTGCCTGAAAGTTTAAATCCAAAAAATTTATTGCAACATATATATTTTGAGATTAAAATAAAATACTAATTATGGATTTTAATTCTCAATTAATTTTCCGGGGGACATATGGAAGATAAATTAATTATCGCGACGACTGAAGATGGTGCTATTAGAATTTATACCGCCTTGACTACTAAAGTAGTCGAGGAGGCCGGAAGGATACATGAAACCTGGCCGACGGCAACGGCGGCTTTTGGAAGGTTGCTGACCGGGACTTTAATGATGGGCGTTATGAGCGATAATATTTACCGCTTGACGGTAACTTTTGCCGGTGATGGACCATGCGGCCGGATAACGGCAGTCTCAAACCAACGGGGAGTTGTTAAAGGAGAATTGGCCAATCCGCAAGTGGACTTTGAGCTAAATTCAGCTGGGAAATTAGATGTAGCTAAAGCGGTAGGTTCCGGTGAGTTAATTGTTTTGAAAGATTTTGGATTGAAAGACCCCTATCAGGGGATTGTTCCGATTCAAAGCGGAGAAATTGCCGAAGATTTAGCCTATTATTTTGCCAAATCAGAACAAACACCTTCCGTAACTGCACTGGGAGTTATAATTAACCCTGACGGTTCCGTTAAAGTCGCCGGAGGTTTTATAATCCAGATGATGCCCGGTTATACCGAAGAAACCATCGGTTTTTTGGAAGAAAAACTCCGGAATATTCCGGCTGTAACCCAGATGTTGTCCGAAGGAATTACTCCGGAACAGTTAGCTGAAAAATTGACTCCGGACCAACAAACATTAAAGATTTTAGATACGGTTAACGTATACTATAAATGTGACTGCTCACGGGAACGGTTTATCAGTCCCCTGCTCAGTCTGGACCCGGAAGAGATCGGTACCATATTAAAAGAACAAGGTCGCCTTGAAGTGCGTTGTCATTTTTGTAACCAATTATATTATTACGAAGAAAATGAATTAAACCTTAATTCGGCAAGTAAGTAGTATGACGTTAGAAGATATAGGAGGCAAATGAATGCTGCAAAAATTATGCCCGAAGCTTCAAGCGGACTCGGTTTTGGACCTTGACTCGCAGGAGCTACAAAAAGTCGGTATTCGGGGAATTATTTTCGACCTGGACAATACTTTGGTAGAATGGAAACAAGAAAATTTAAGCCAGGAAACTATTGATTTGATTTCCCGCTTTAAGGACGCCGGGTTTAAAATCTGCATTATTTCAAATGCTTTAGAATACAGAGTGGAAGCGGTGGCAAGATTATTGTCGGTTCCTTATGTATCCCGGGCTGTTAAACCCCGCAAACTACCATTTAAGAAAGCGCTGGAATTAATGGGAACAACTCCTGAAGAAACAGCGGTCGTGGGTGATCAATTGTTTACCGATATTTTAGGCGGTAACCGGATGGAACTATACACGATCTGGACTCCGCCGTTAAGTTCCACCGAATTTTTCAGTACCCGGGCGGTTCGTCAATTGGAACGGATGGTTATTAAAAGATTTCGCAAAAAAGGTATTTTGCGTTCTTAAAAAATTTAAGATTCGCAATATTATATGTCGATAGTTTAAAGTGGGTTTATCATTACATATAATATTGCTCATATAAATTTAGGATATAACGCAAAAACCTTAAGAAAGGATTTTTACAGTGAGTGGAGATTATTGTCGAGGATGCGGTGTAGCTATCCAAAGTGAAGATCCTGGTAAACCCGGATACGTGCCTTCAGAGGTTAAAGCTGATAGAAATAGGCTTATCTGTAAACGCTGTTACCGGATTACCCATTATGGAGAAGCGAGTAAAGTTCAACCGGAGCCCAATAAGATTCGTCAGAGCATCATTAAGGCGATTTCACTTAGTGATCTCTTAGTTATTGTGGTTGATTTAGCGGATATTACCGGGACTTTACCGGTTTGGTCGGGTTTTTTAAATGAAAAACCTTATATTTTAGCTGTAAATAAAAGCGATCTCCTGCCGGTTAGGACTAAACAGCCTGAAATCATTGATTTCTTAAAATTATATTTAAAAAACAACGGTTGGGGAAATCCCCGGGATCTCATTATGACCAGTGGTTTAAAAGGTGGGGGGATCGATATCCTAGCCGGTAGAATCGGTAAAGAAACTGCAGCGGGTTCCCGAGTTGCAATACTGGGAGTAACCAATGTCGGAAAGTCTTCAGTGGTTAAACAGTTTTTGAAATCGGAAAAATCTGCAAATGCGCCTACTGTCTCCAAATTTCCCGGGACTACCATGGGGCTTAGCAATTGGAGTATTTTAAAAGGGCGGAATACTTTAATCGATACTCCGGGTCTGGTCCCCGGAGACCGGATGAGCGATTTGTTATGCCCTGAATGCGCCTGTCTATTGGTACCATCAACCAAGATTGAACAGAAATTATGGGGGCTGAACCCAGGGAAGGGATTAATTGTAGGTGGTCTATTGGGAGTCGAGTATTTAGGAGCGGAGGAAACGGTAGTTATTGCTTTTACTTCTCCGGAGATTACTTTACACCGGACCGATAATTTAAAAATACCGCAACTAATGGATGAAAGCCCTGCTTGGCTTAATAAGACCTGCCGGAGTTGCCGTAATAAGGTCGAATGGCAAGAAGAAATAGTCAATTTGCCGGCTAATCATGACTTGGCGGTTGCCGGTTTAGGCTGGATTTCTTTACGGGGTAGAGCAACAAATGAATTTAAAATCAGGTTACCTAAAGGTATACGCTGGGAGATCAGACCGGTGTTGATTGGAAAAAGGTGACTGTCTCTATCAGAGCAATTTCAAAAGCCATTTTTCTTTGACATTTTTATGTAATTCGTTGCAATAATTTATTGGAAATTATGGAGTAATGTGATATAATTACAAAAAATTATTAAATTAATTGGAGTAAGTAGGTTGGATAATCGATTCCGGTTGAATTGAATAAATATTTATTATTGGGTAAACTGGCTTAGATCTTAGGCTGGTTTATTTTATGTATTCGCCAAAAGCGCTAAAACCGGCAAAGCTTATCAAACAGTATTTTGTCTTTATCTCTAAACATCCAATCCCGGGAGGTATCTCAAATGTTACAAAAACCGTTAAAGTCCATTATTTGTTTACTGCTATTGTTTGTTTTCTGTCTACCTAAAGCTTCTTACGGTCAGACCGAGGATACTACTACGACAGAGCAGCCGAAAACCGAGACCAGCCAGACGGTGGAGACGGATAAAAAAACGGACGATAGTAAACCGGACAGTAAAGCCGGTACTTTATCGTCGCAGTCATTGTCGCTTCAACCGCAATCTTTGTCAACCAGCATTGTCCCGAGCACGGGAACAACGGCCGGTTCAGGCGGCTCCATGATAAACCCCATCTTAAACAGCAACTTGGTTGGTGAGTTGACTAAATATAACTCTATGACGCCTTTCAATACCGGCGAGGTGGATGCGAGCGGCGCTTTTAACTATAGCTATCCGATCAATCTCCCGCCGGGGACCAACGGGATGGAACCTAAACTGGCGCTCGTCTACAACTCCAACCGGGGTAACGGGATGTTGGGGATGGGCTGGGATCTGGACGGGATTCCGGTGATCACCAGGGATACCACTTATGATGTTACCTTTGATGATACTAAAGATCATTATCTGTATTATGGAGAAAAGCTGATTTACACAGATCCGGCGCAGGGCGGAGACGGCTACTACCATACCGAGCGGGAGAGTTTTATCCGGTTTAAGCTGGAGTATCCGAATGGTTCCAACTCATACTGGGTAGCGACTTTAAAAAATGGGACCAAGATGTACTTTGGGTATCAGGCGAGTGAACATACCTCTCAGACCGACGGGCATGTTGACGCGGTGGGGAAGAACGGCAAGGCGCTGGTATGGTCGCTTAGTAAGGTTATGGATATACAGGGGAATTATTATGTGGTGGAATATAACGAAGATGCAACGAATGGCGATTATTATCCGGTAAGGGTTACATATACTAAAAATGGGACATTAATTAATAATTATAAGACGGTCGAGTTTTTTTATGAGTCCCGTAATGACTATTATAATCAGTATTTACCTACCTTAATCAATATGGATAAAAGGTTGAAGTGGGTAGTGGTGAAAGTCGGAGCAAACCTGCTTCGAAAATATAGATTGGATTATGAGTATGGGATAAGTACCGGGAAAAGTAGATTGGCTGCTATTCAGGAGTATGGTGATGATGGTAATTGGCCGGAAAATGGGCCGTGGGTGGATGGAAGTTATCAACCTAATGGCAGAAAATTTCCAGTGCAAAAATTTAGTTGGGATGAAGCTAATAACCAATGGAATTCATACCCTCAAACATTATCATTTGGTCGAAATAGTGGATATTTAAATAGTAATGAATATCCAATAGTAATTGGTGATTGGAATGGAGACGGAAAAACAGATATTGGTAGAGTTTGGTCACAAGGAGTAGCATTTTTAGTATCTACCGGAAATGGATGGGAAAACTATTCAGGAACACCGGCATTTGGTTTAAATAGCGGATATTTAAATGATAATGAATATCCAATAATAACTGGTGATTGGAATGGAGACGGAAAAACAGATATTGGTAGAGTTTGGTCACAAGGAGTAATATTTTTGATATCTACCGGAAATGGATGGGTGAATTATAATTCATTAGGGGGTTGTGCACCTGTATATGGTTTTACAAATAATGATTTATATCCAGTGTTAACCGGTGATTGGAATGGCGATGGTCGTACGGATTTTGGGAGAGTAGGAGGAAATTTAATATATTTCTATCTGTCTACTGAAAACGGCTGGAATTATTATTGTGGTCTTAATTGTTGCACACCTTCGCAAGGATTCACAAATAGCAATCAATATCCAATATTAATTGGTGATTGGAACGGTGATGGGAGAACGGATTTTGGTAGAGTAGGTGATAGTTATAATTTTATGTATATTTCTACTGGCAATAGCTGGTTATATCTTAACTCAATAGGTGGTAATGTACCTTTATATGGTTTTACAAATGATTATATGTATCCTATTTTGTCAGGCGATTGGAACGGTGATGGTTATACTGATTTAGGGAGGATAGGATCAGATAGAATTTATTTTTTAGTAGCAAATAATCAGCAGGATGCAATTAGAAGTATTTTTAATAATAATTATAATTCAATCACCATCACCTACACCCCCGCCCCTCAACTCCCGGGCGCCGTCAACCCTACCGGCAAAACTTACCCCAACATCGCCGACAGCAGCCCGCGCCCGCTGGTGACCAAGATCTCCGTCAGTAACGGCCTAACCGGCGACTCGGCGCGTACCATCAACACCAGCTACAAATACAGCGACGGCATGTTCCATCAGGGTCTCCCCTACGAGCGGGCTGGCCTTGGTTTCGCCTGGATCAAAAAAACCGACGACAACACCGGCAATACGGAGATTACCTACTATCGCCAGGATGACTTGGACTACCGGGGAATGATCGCCAAGAAAGAACAACTGGGTCCAAACGGCGAAAAATACCTGGAAACAAGCTATACATATACAAAAACAAAGATCTTCTCCAATATCGACGGTATCAACTTCGTCTCAACCATTGACGAATATCTCTACAACTACAACGGCGAATCCGGCGATCCGGTGGAGTATCATACCTCATATACTTATGACGATTACGGCAATATTATCGAAAAGAACAACCAGGGAGACGTCAGTGTAACCACCGACGATACCCGCGAGGTTACCCAGTACGAGATCAACACCGATGACTGGGTAATGCAGCCTAAGGCGCAACAATTATTTGCTAAAAAACTCGACGGGCAGGAAGGTTTAGCGGCCGAAACCCGATACACTTATACTAACTACTTGCCGACCAGGGAGGAACGGGAGAACGGCGATCACGACGTAGTTCTTACCTATGGTTATGACGAATACGGCAACTTGACCTCAACCATTGACGGAAATAACCGGACAACTACTATTACTTACGATGAGACTTACCATACCATGGTTTGGAAAGTAACCAACCCGTTAAACCAGACGGTGGAGACTATTTACGACAACCTGTTACGGCCGATACAAACCATCGATTTGAACGGGGTGGTCTGGGAGACTACTTATGACGAGTTCTCCCGGGAGTTATTAACTATTGCGCCGGGAGACGGCCAAGATCAACCGACAGTCCGCCGGAGTTACCCGGAGCAGTTCCCTGACTCCGAAGGAAACCCCATCTTCCCGCAGCGGATGCTGATTGAGAAAAAGGGAGTTAATGGGGACTATCTGCAATGTTACATCTACATGGACGGTCTGAACCGGGTTATCCAGGAGAAAACCGAAGCCAAAAACGGCTGGGATACGATTGATTATTACTACGACAACAGCGGCCGTCAGTATAAGATATCACTGCCTTACCGGACCGGCAACTTTGAATATACCGACCCGGATGCCACGGTAGCCTCCAGGTGGGCGGAGTATGATCCCTTGAACCGGACAACCGTGGTCCATCATAGCGATACCACCACTTCGCAATATATTTACGGCAAGTACGACAACTTCACGGTGGACCGGAACGGGCATGTGACCAATAAACGGATCACCGGCAATATTGAAGAAGATATCACCTATAAAGGCGTCTATCCCAGCCGGTATCAATATGCCAAAACCACCAAGCTGATCGCCGCCGACGGGATCAAGGTCACCGACGCTTTGGGGAACGTCTTTACCACTGATCTGGACCTGCTGGGCCAAAAGATTCAATCCAGCGATCCGGTTCAGGGTACTTGGAGTTATGTTTATGACGGCAATGGTAACTTGGTTCAATATACCGATGCCAAGCACCAGACGATTGTTTTGCGTTATGACGCTGTCAACCGTCTAGTTGAGAAGGAATACCCCAACGGAAGCACGGTCAATCTTTATTATGACGAGACCGGGCATGGTTACTCCATCGGCAGGCTAACCGGGGTCTCCTATCCCGGCGGCGGGGAGCATTACGAATACGACTCCCGGGGCCGGAAGATCGGACAGACCCAGACTATCGACGGCAAGAGTAAGACCCAGAGCTATACCTACGACTCAATGGATCGGATATTGACCCAGACCTATCCCGACGGGGAAGTGGTTAATTATACATATGAAGAGAACGGCAATGTAAAAACCCTGGCCGGGGCAACCGCTTATGTCGAAAATATCGAGTACAGTCCGCTTTGTAAGATAAGCTCAATGCGCTATGGAAACGGCGTCCAAACCCTTTACGACTATTACGACACTACCGGCAAGACCGACCCCTCAACCGGGAAAAATCTTAGCTACCGGCTCCGGCAGATTCGAGTCAGCGGACCGGCGGGTGACTTGCTGAACCTTAGTTATCAGTATGATAGAAATTCTAATGTAATGGTGAAACAGGATTTGCTAAACGCTAACCTGACCGAGAATTACGGTTATGACGAGCTGGACCGGCTGGTTGGGGCCGACTCTACAGTTTACGGGCATAAAACATACCGGTATGACGAGCTAAATAACATATTGGAGAAGGATAACCGCCTCTATACATACAATCCGTTACATCCTTATGCGGTGGCCAATGACGGGAGGTTTGATTATACATACGATGCTAATGGCAGCATTACCGGGAGAAGCGACGGAAGAGAGATTAGTTGGGACTATGATAATAGAGTAACCTCAATCTCCGATAGCGGGAGTTTTGTTTACGACTCCGGTTTCCGGCGGATTAAGAAATATGAGAACGGCAAGACAACCTTATATTTCTTTAAGGATTATGAAGAAGAGTATCAGGGAGGAGTATTGAGTAAGGCGACGAAGTATTACTTTGCCAATGATATGCGGGTGGCGGAGAACTCGAGTACGGATGGGGTTAGATGGTATCATAAGGATCATCTGGGATCGTCGAGCGCGGTGAGTGATGTTAATGGTAACTTGATATTGCGAAGAGTGGATGGGCCTTATGGGAGCGAGATATTTGCATCGTCCGGGTTGGAAATGCAGTATACCTTTACGGATAAAGAACAGGATGGGTCGGATTGGTTTTACTTCGGGGCCAGGTATTATGATCCGGAGTTAGGGAGATTTTTGAGTGTAGATCCGTTAGAGGATGGATTGAATTGGTATGCTTATTGTAATGGGAATCCGGTGAAGTATGTTGATCCGAATGGGTTGTATGCCATTATTGTAAATGATACTAGTAGAGCAGGTACGTTTGGTCATACTTTTACAATTGTAATTGATCCACAAACTGGAAATGGATTAGTTTATTCTTTTGGGCCAAAAAATGGAAAATTTATAGACTCGGGACATATCGAACCTGGTGTAATTCCAAGTAATGTTCTACAAAGTAGAAATGACACTTTAACTTGGCTATCTAGTCATGGAGAACCCTTTATAGATAATATAGGTTTAAATAATGGGTTGGGTGATGTGAGCTTCGTATGGATACCTATGGATGAGAAAAATACTAATAATATGATCAGTTATTTTGAAGGGTTAAAAGAAAATACACCTGCGTATATATTTCCCTTTTATACTTGCACTGATGTTATGATTGGAGGTTTAGATGCTGGAGGTTTATGGGGAAGTTTCTTTTTAGATGCTGCGGTAAATATTCCAGATATTGATATGTCTCAATTAAACCTTGTTTATGATGATCCATGGTCTTATGATCACTCCTGGGATTATTCAGAGGATGATTATTCTTGGGATTATTGGAATAGTGATTATTCCTGGGATTACTGGAATGAAGATGATTATTCCTGGGATTACTAAAGTTTTTAAAAGGAGCAATACTGATGTTTAAAAGAATTACTTTATTTAATAATTTATGGCATTTTAGTATTGTCATTTTTTTGATATTAATATTTTCCTCTTGTGGAAAGGATAGAACGGAACTTGAAAGTACAATTAAAAGTTTAAAAGGAGGTTTTGTATTTGTAGCAAGTGAAAAGACTTATGTGTTAAGGAAGTATGATTTCCAAACTGGTAAAAGTAATCTGTTAATATCCATTGAAAAAGATTTAGAATACCCTAAAAGCATTAAGGGGAAGGAACTACTATGTAAATCTAAAGATGGAATTTATAAGTTTGACGGTGAAAATTTAATAAGGATTTTTTCAGGCGAAATATGGGACTATTGCTACTTAGAAGAAGATAAAATAGCTTATATAACTGGGAAAAATTATACTCTTATAGTCGAAAACCTGAAAAATAGTTATCGTACCGAAATTTTAAAGGAATCAGTGAATCTTGGAACAAGACTTACAGCATTTAAGGACACACTTATATTTAACTCCAAAGATAATAGAATAAATAAAGTAAAACTTAATGAATCAACAAAATCAATTATTAATATTGTAACTAGTGGAAGTATACCGGAAATCCGTTGTGATGGGAAAAAATTAGCCTATCTTGATTCAGATAATTCTGAATTAATAATCCTTGATATGACAAATGGAAATATCGAACGAACAGGAATTAAACGCATTGTAGATCTAACTTGGATTAAAGATACGAATTATTTAATTTGCAAACAGTGGAAATCGAATTTCTATAATGATTGGACTGATTTAGAAATAGTTGATTATCTTACTAAAGAAATCTTTGTTCTGAAAGGTTTACGAGCAAGTGGCCCCGGACTTGCATGGATAGATTTCTGATAACGATAAGGCACACCTAGACAGTGTCTTTCTTATCATTAGCTTTATCATGATGGCTAACGACCAGGAGGATATATTTATTGGAAAGTGGTTATATTGGAATTTTTATTTTTATGATAAAGTAATGCCATGGGATGCAATTACCGGGATGATTATGATTGAATATAATAAATCTTATTTTTCGTATGAGCCGGATCCAACGCTAAAGGAGAAATCAGTCAATAGTAATAATTTGACACAGAAAATTAATATAATAAAAATACCTTCATTAGCTTTAATATTAATTACTGCTATACTATTACAATATATTCAAGATAAAGTTCTTACTCAATATTCCTCTATATGGGTCTATATATTATACTATATTTTAATTATGCTTTTTACATTTGGAATCATATCATGAATTAAGCGTTGACGATATAGTTGAAGTGGACACGGGAAAAGAATGGATCAAGATGTCGGTCCAGCATGCTTTTGACGGATACTATCTGCATAATAAAATAATTACGTTTTACCCCAAAATGGTTTATGCAAGGTTTGATACTAAAAGAAGAAAGGAAAAGGGTGAGGAAAGTTGAAGCGGGCTGTATTATTTCACCCGCTTTATTTGAACCATTTCGGTGTCTAATCGTTTAACTTCACTATCTAAGTCTTGAACCGCTCGCATTATTTGTTTATGCTCTTGGCGGTTGTTTTCATCCAATTTATCAATTCGTTGGTTAAGCTCATTAAAACCTCTATCCACTTTATCATTTAATAGTTGTAAACCTTCTCCAAAAGTACGAAATTGAGACATTAGCTCTTCCAGTAATACATTCGTTCTTAGTTGTTCATCAGTCATAATATCACCTCGCCGGTTCGACTAATTAATATTGTACCATAATTTGGTTGCTTTTTGGACAAGGTTTTTAAAAAGAAAAAATCATCATTTTGACAAATTAAAAGTTTTATTTGTGGTTTAAAACAATATGGGCGCCGATAATTGCGCATATAATTAACTACAATGTGTTTCATTATTCTGATTTGTATAAAGATATATTATCATCTTACAATGGAGTGCCGTTTATTGTTGTTTTATCAATAATGGTAATTGTCTCTGCTTATCTGATTTGGAGAAATCGGGTGGAGATATTTGCTAAAACTGATCAGAGATAGGTTATAAATAATGAGGCCATAATGAAAACCATAATGAGATATCTTAAAATGCTCGGGAAAATATATGTATATTTATTAATTGACGGGGGTTCTTATGGCCTTAATGAACTATAAATAAAAAAGGCGGGCTGCATTATTTCACCCGCTTTATTTGTACCACTTCAGTATCTAATCGTTTAACTTCACTATCCAAGTCGGTAATCATCTGTTTTAACTGTTGATGTTCTTGACGATTTTCGGCTTTAAGACTTATGAGTTCTTGCTCAATATTGTTAACCTTATATTCAACTTTATTAACCTTTTGGTCTACCTTGTCAATCTTATCATTCACTAATTGCAAGCCTTCTCCAAAGGTGCGAAATTGAGACATTAGCTCTTCCAGTAATACATTCGTTCTTCGTTGTTCATCAGTCATAATATCACCTCGCCGGTTCGACTAATTAATATTGTACCATAATTTGGTTACCTTTGGACAATTTTTTTATCCGGGTTGGTAAAAAAAGAAACAATCATCGAGCCGATTCGACCTGTTATGACGAGCTAAATAACATATTGGAGAAGGATAACCGGATCTATACTTACAACCCGTTACATCCTTATGCGGTGGCCAATGACGGGCGGTTTGACTATACATATGATGCCAATGGCAGTATTACCGGGAGAAGCGACGGGTGAGAGATTAGTTGGGATTATGATAATCGAGTGGCGGCAATCTCCGATAGCGGGAGTTTTGTTTACGGGGCTGGTTTTAAGCGGATAAAGAAAGTGGAGAACGGTAAGACTACCTTGTATTTCTTCAAGGATTATGAAGAGGAGTATCAGGGAGGAGTATTGAGCAAGGCGACGAAGTATTACTTTGCCAATAATATGCGGGTGGTGGAAAGTTCGAGTGCCGATGAGGTCAGGTGGTATCATAAGGACCATCTGGGATCATCGAGCGCGATGAGTGATATAAATGGCAACTTGATATTGAGAATGGCCTATAAACCTTATGGAGAGATTTCATTTTCAGAAGGTATCGGAGGCGTCAGATATACTTTTACCGGCAAAGAGCTGGATAACTCGGATTTTTACTACTACGGCGCTAGGTACTATGATCCGGTAATGGGGAGATTTATTTCGGTTGATCCGTTGGAAGACGGATTGAACTGGTATGCTTATTGTAATAATAATCCGGTTGTATATATTGATCCTACCGGCTTGTGGGCGATGGGATGTATTGGTATAGGAACTATTGGTAGTATAAGTAATAGCATTGGAAACTCAACCAGTGGTGTTACAAGTGGTATTTCAAGCGACCCAAGCGGATCAACAGGAGGTCCAAGCTCATCAAATTATAAAAAAACGATAGATAATATAAATAAAAATGTAAAAGAATCGCGAAATAATTATTATCTCAGTAATCTTCCCATGGGAATGGGTAACAGTGGTTCCGGCAGGTCACCCAGTGGTTTTCCCGGAGGAATGGGGAATGGTGGGTTTGGGAGGTCAAATCCACTATCCCAAAAACTACTAAAATGATATAATTTAACGGGAGGGGAAAATGAAAAAAGAAAAAATCTATCTGGACACCTCGGTTATTAGTTTCTTTTATGCCGATGATGCGCCGGAACAAAGAGACATTACCAGAAAGTTTTTTACCGAGCTACAAAAAGGCGCCTATGAAGTATATATATCTGCTTTAGTGTTTCAAGAGATTGCCGGTTGCAGTCAACAGCGTCAAGAAGAATTGACTGAAGTTATAAAAGCAGCTAATGTTAAAATCCTGAATATCACCGAAGAAGTCGAAAAGTTAGCTGAACAGATAGTCGCCGAAGGAGTAATTCCTCCAAAATATGACGAAGATGCGTTACACTTAGCCGTAGCAGTTTTTTATGAGATTGACTATTTGGCAAGTTGGAATTTCAAACACATTGTTAAAATAAAGACAAAACGAATGGTTACATCTATAGCTATTCGGGAAGGATACCGGGGAATTCAAATAATTACACCAACGGAGGTGTTAGAGAATGATTGAAGAATCCAAAACTATGCAAGAATTACATGAAATACAGGTTCAGATTCATGAAGAAATGAAAGATTTAGCTCCGGGAGAACGTGCTAAAAAGGCCAATGAAGCCGCCAGAGAGTTCGCAAGAAAACATAAGTTGAATTTAGAATTTATAGAGAAACATTAACTCAGATAACACTGTAGTTAGATCATTTCACGAAGTTGGAGAAGGATAGAACCAGGACCCTATCCAAGTCGGTAATCATTTGTTTTAACTGCTGATGTTCCATTATATTTTATAAAATAGGCAATCAAACCTATGGTGAAAAAAGTCTGGGTTTGAAAACGGTTTTTGTAAAAGAAGTAAAGCAAAAGAGCTTATTTTATTTTACTTAATTAAGGCCATATGGATTAGTTCGGTTTACCTGCCTTTTTCTTTTAAAGCCAACTTGGAAAACTCAATTGCTTAGCTTAAAAAATTTCTCCGGTTAAATTCAAAAATTCCTCTAGAGAAATATTAAAATTCCTTGGCTTAATCAAAAAATTTCTCTAGTGAAACTTTTTGATTTCTCTAGAGAAATTTTTTGATTCCTTGGCTAAATTTTTTGACAGCGGTGTGGCTGAATATTAATTATAACCAAAAACTCTTCCCAATTCTATTTCCTTGCAGGAAAATCACGAAAAAAACCGAAATAAGGATTTATGGATACTCAAACAATTAATGGAAAGACCACAGTTATAGCTGTTTTCGGGGACCCAGTCAGCCATAGTTTATCCCCGGCAATGCATAATGCTGCTTTTGCCGCACTTGACTGGAATTGCGTTTATATTCCCTGCCATGTAAAGCCGGAACAAATTACCCACGCAGTTCAGGCTATAAAATCACTTAACTTCAAAGGTGTTAATATTACAATTCCTCATAAACAATCAGTGCTGCCATTTTTGGATGAAGTCAGTGAAGACTCCAAAATGAGTGGTTCGATAAATACCATAATTCACCGGGATAATCGATTAATTGGGACAAGTACCGATGGAACCGGTTTTCTTAGATCGCTGAAAGAGGACGGGAACTTTGATATTACTGATAAAAATATATTAATCTTCGGAGCCGGAGGTTCAGCCCGGGCGCTTGTTTATAGTTTGATTGGCGCCGGTATAAAATCTTTAACAATTATAAACCGAAATTTTGCCAAAGCCGTTGACCTAGAAGAGCGAATTTGGAATGACACCGGTTTTACGGCCACAGTCCATGAATTAAATCGTCTTAATGAACTTGATTGGAACTCTTATGATCTATTAATCAATACGACTTCAATTGGACTTCATGATGAACAAAGTATAATGCCGGAACACTTTTTAGCGCCCAAACATTTTGTCTATGATATAGTCTACAGAAAAGGCGGGACGAAATTGTATAATGATGCAATCAAAACCGGTTGCCAAGTGTTATCCGGTTTATCCCTTCTTTTGTATCAAGGAGTGGAAAGCTTTAAACTATGGTTTGATACCGAACCGCCGATTGAGGTTATGAGGAATAAGTTGAATGAAATAACAAAGTAATTTTGTTCGCCAATTATTGATAAACCTTACCCTTTGTCCCTATGTGTGCCATAAGAAACGCATAGATGATGATGGAAGAAGATCCATCGAACCGGCATGCAGGTGCAGGTTCAAACCACCTTAAGCTGCATAGGTAAAGAGCCGTTGTGGTGAACGTTAAGGAAAAGGCG
>JAEYRX010000040.1 GCA_023435225.1 Bacillota bacterium | reverse complement strand
AGTAAAATCAATAATTTAAGGTATCAACTTTTGAAAAAATCGTTAAAGCTTTCGATGTTTTCAAAAGTTAATTTTAATTGATATGACTTTACTGCAAGACGTTTTTGTAGTGCGAAAGTTGAGTTATTAAAATGTTAAAAACTCTAAATATATATCTGAGGAGATTATAAATGTTTAATAGATTATCAATAATTACTTCAAAAATAATACTAATAGTCGGTTTATTTTTATTTATGAATTCACCGGCAATTACTTACGGGCAGGAAGAGAATCCTACCGTAGACGCATTTGGAGCTCTGGTGTATAAGTATCCGATTGAGCTGCCGCCCGGGACCAACGGTATGGGACCTTCACTTTCCCTGGTTTATAACTCCAACAGCGGGAACGGGATGCTGGGAATGGGCTGGAACTTGACCGGGATACCGGTGATAACCAGAGATCCTTCTTATGGGATTAACTTTGATAATAATGATCATTATTTATATAATGGAGAGAAGTTGGTTAAGGACCAAAACGGGGTTTATCATACAGAGCGGGAGAGTTTTGTGAGGATTGAGGCGGTAAATCTTAATTCGGCTACTTCCTATTGGGTGGTATCTTTAAAAAATGGGATCAAGATGTATTTTGGATATCCGGGAAGTGAACATACTACAGCGACTGATGGGCATGTTGATGCGGTTGGCAAGGGCGGGAACGCTAGATTATGGTCGTTGAGTAAGGTGATTGATCTGCAAGGGAATTATTATGTGGTGGAGTATAATGAGGATGCGGTTAATGGAGATTATTATCCCGTAAGGATTATTTATACGAAGAATGAGATATACTCTTTACAAGTATACCAGAAGGTGGAATTCTTTTACGAAAAGAGAAACGACCATTATCCATTGTATAATCCTGCGCTACTTGACATGGAATATAGGCTTAAATGGATTACAGTGAAAATTGACAGAAGTCTATTAAAAAAGTATCGGCTTGATTATGAGTATGGCGCTTGCACTGGGAGAAGCAGACTTATTGCAATTCAGGAATATGGGAATGATGGAGACACGCCTTTGAACGGTCCTTACGTCGAACAAAGTTATAAAGGAAGCGGAAAAACTTTACCTATTACTAAATTTAGTTGGCAAGAAGGGACAAACCGCCTGGATACATTTTCAGGTTGGGGTAGAAATGGTGGTGATATAGGTTCTGCTCGATATAAATTAGGAGATTTTAACGGGGATGGCCTTACGGATGTAATCTCATTTGAAACAAATGGTGGATTATATGTTTGGTTATCAAAACTAAATGGAGGATTTACTGGACCATCAATGTGGGCTCAAAATGGCGGAGATATTGGGGCCAATAGATACCAATTAGGAGATTTTAACGGAGATGGTCTTATCGATGTAATCTCATTTGAAACAAATGGTGGACTATATGTTTGGTTAGCAAAACCGGGAGGTGGATTTAATGGGCCATCAATGTGGGCTCGAAATGGTGGCGATATAGGTGCAGGCCGATATCAATTGGGAGATTTCAATGGAGATGGCCGAACCGATGTAATTTCATTTGAAACAAATGGAGGATTATATGTTTGGTTAGCAAAACCGGAAGGTGGATTTAATAGGCCATCAATGTGGGCTCAAAATGGTGGAGATATTGGGGCCAATCGATACCAATTAGGAGATTTTAACGGGGATGGCCTTACGGATGTAATCTCATTCGAAACAAATGGCGGACTCTATGTTTGGTTATCGAGACCAAAAGGAGGATTTACTGGACCATCAATGTGGGCACAAAATGGTGGCGATATAGGTACAAACCGATATAAATTAGGAGATTTTAACGGGGATGGCCTTATGGATGTAATCTCATTCGAAACAAATGGCGGACTCTATGTTTGGTTATCGAAACCAAAAGGAGGGTTCACTGGACCATCAATGTGGGCTCAAAATGGTGGCGATATAGGGGCAAACCGTTATATGTTAGGAAATTTCAATGGTGATGGACTAAAGGATGTTATTTCTTTTGAAACAAATGGTATGTTATATGTTTGGAAATCTATTGGTTTTAATTCTGATTTTTTAAATACTATAAACACTTCAATTGGAGGAACTATTTCAATTAGTTATAAACCTACACCACTCGTTTTAGGAGCTGTTTTTCCTAGTGGGAAGTCATATCCCAACATCGCTAACAATAATTCAAGTCTTCTTGTTACCAAAATAACATATGACAATATATCTGGGGAACAGATAATCAATAGTTATAAATTTTCAAATAAAATATTTCATTTGGGATTCCCGCAAGAACGTATAAATTTCGGTTTTACTTCAATCGAAAAGTTGAATGAAAAAAGCAATGGGAGTGCAATTAATTCCCAAATTACCTACTACCGCCAGGACGACATAGATTTGCGCGGCCAGATAGACAGAGTGGAAATCCTCGGTCCCAACCGGGAAAAATATCTGGAGAAAAGATATACATATACTAAAAGAAATATTATCAATAACAGCAACAACCCTATATATCACGACGTTAACTTTATCTATGTCTCAGAAGAAAACAGTCTAAACTACAACGGCCAGTCAACCCCGATAGAGTATAAAACTTTGTACGAGTATGACGATTACGGCAATCTTACTAAAACCAATAATCTTGGTGATATTAACGAACCATCTGATGTTCAACTGGTTGAGACTCAGTACAATATTGATAATCTAAACTGGATCATGCAACCATCGGTTACTAGAAAGTATGCTCCACGGCTGGATGGCACAACCGGACTTGCGATGGAAACTAGGTTTACTTACAATGAAAATCATTTACTCATTCAGAAAGATTTTGAAAACGATGATCAGGATGTCAGTTTTAAATATAGTTATGATGATTACGGTAATCTGACTTCAATAACGGATGGTAAGAATCAGACTACTGCTATTACTTATGACGAAACTTATAAAACATTTGAGCGTACTACTACTAATCCGTTGGGACAAACCAAGGAAACTATTTATGACTACTTAATGCGTCCAATAAAAGTAACTGACGCTAACGGAGTGGTTTGGGAAACGGTTTATGATGAGTTCTCCAGGGAAAAGGCGACTATTGCGCCGGGTGACACTGCTGCAAATCCCACCACCCGGAAAAGTTATCCGGATGAATTTATTGATACCCAGACCGGGAAGCAGTTATTTCCTAGTCGAATGAAGATTGAACTTAAAGAGTCGGATGGGAATTATATCGAAAAGTATCAATACATAGACGGTTTGGGACGGGTAATTCAGGAGAAAACGGAAGCCGAAAGCGGCTGGATAACCGTTGATTATTATTTCGACGGCGTTAGGGAGTATAAAACTTCAGTGCCTTATATCACAACTGGTTTTGAATATTCTACTCCGGACCCAAATATCAAATATAAATGGATTGAATTTGATCCACTTGGCCGGGAGACGTTGATACATAATACCGATGGGACTTCCGTGCAAAAGATCTATCATCAACAGGAGACCATGACTATAGATGAGAAGGGACATGTGACCGGGAAGAAAGTTATTGGTAATACCGAATATGTCACCAGTTATACCGGGGTTTATCCGAATCAAACTGTATATGCGACTACCGTGACTCAAAAAGCCTGGGATAAAATTCAAATCATCGATGCTAAAGGGAATGTTATAGAGGTTTCTCTCGATATGCTGGGTCGGAAAATCGGGTTTAAAGATCCGGATATGGGATTATGGAGTTATACTTATGATGCCAACGGCAATCTATTGACCCAAACCGATGCCAAAGGCCAAACGCTTAAAATGTATTATGATTCTTTAAACCGGCTGACTAAAAAAGAATATCCGGATTTATCGGCTACCTGTGTTTATTATGACGAAAGCGGACATGGATATGCTAAAGGCCGGGTTACCAGAGTGATCTATGACGGTGGGGGCGAGAGTTATGAGTATGACGCCAGAGGCCGGGTGGCGGCGCTAACGCAGACTATTGACAGTCATACCAAGACTTTGAGAAAGACATATGATTCTCAAGACCGGGTAATCACGGAGATATACCCGGATGGAGAAGTAGTCAGTTTTACTTATAACCGGAGCGGCAACCTTGATACATTAATTGGCGATTCACCTTATATCAACGGTATTGATTATTCACCCTTAGGTAAAGTGACTAAAATGCGTTATGGTAATGGAGTCGAAACGGATTACGATTATTATGACCAAGCAGATGAGTATGATAATACGGCATTGACCTACTATAGTTACCGCTTGAAACAGATCCATGTATCAAGCGGCGCCAATGACATTTTCAAATTAGCCTATGAGTATGATCGGGCCGGTAATATTAAAGAGAAGAAAGACTCAGGCGATGAGTATTTTACCGAGTCATACGGGTATGATGATTTGAACCGGTTGATCATCGCCGGATCATCCGCTTATGGTTTTAAACAGTATCAATATGACGAGATAAATAATATCGTCCGGAAAGAATTAAAGAGTTATCAATATAGTGTTAGTCAGCCCCATGCGGTAGTTAATGACGGCAAGTTTACTTATACATATGACGCCAATGGTAATATGGCCAGCCGGAGTGATGGCCGGATTTATAATTGGGATTTTGATAACAAACTGGTTTCGCTTTCGGATGGCGGTACATATAAATACAGCCCTTCAGGTAGACGGATTGAGAAGATTGAGAACGGGAAGTTCACCTTGTATTACTTTGCCGAATATGAGGAAGAATTCGAAGGCGGCAGTAAAACCAAAACGGTAAAGTATTACTTTGCTAACGGCCAACGGGTGGCTGAAAACACCAATACGGACGGGTTGCGATACTATCATCAGGATCACCTAGGATCGTCGCTGGCTCTGACGGATATTAACGGTGTACTGATATATAGAGCTAATTATGAACCATTTGGCGGTACTTATTATTCACTGGGAGACGGTAATCTGAAATATAAGTTTACCGGCCAGGAGTTGGACGCTAGTGAGTTGTATTATTATGGAGCGCGGTATTATGATCCGATGTTGGGGAGGTTTATAAGTCCGGATTCTAACTTGGATGGATTGAATAGGTATACTTATTGTCATAATAATCCGGTAATTTATATTGATCCGACTGGAGAGTTTTTTTGGTTACCAGTAATTATTGGAGCAGCATTTGGTGCGTATGAGGGATATGAAATTGGTAATGCAAATGGGGCAGATGGGGCTGATTTATTGGGTTATGTTTTGGGAGGAGCTATAATAGGCGGACTTTCTGGTTATGCTGGAGGTGCAGTAACTGCAGCAGAGATTCCTATGGCAAATACGCTAGGGATAATGACTTCATCATCAATAAACTCCTTAGGAATGTATGCTATAAGTGATGGAAAAACAGATTTGTCTATTTGTTTTGGCTTTGGAAGTTACAATTTTACACAGGGAGAATGGAATACTTTATTTGACGGAGACAATCAGTGGAGTGAGGACCTTGGATATTTCTTTGGTGCTATGGGAAATTTGACAGATGTAGTCTCATTACCTGGTGGCGGTGTTAATGTTGATGCAATAACACAAAAGAAAGATGTAATAAGTCATGCATCTGTTGTAAATGAGGCAGAAGGCATAAGCATATCTGTTGGACCAGCTGAACGAGTCTTTATTGATTTAAAATCAATTTTATTTAAAACAGTCGATGGGAAACATTGGAATAATCATGCAAGTGATGGTATGAAACTGCCAATTTTCAACGTAAATAAAAGAATACTAAAATATTTTAGCGATCAAATAAATAAAGGACAAAACTTTTTAGGAGGGGAATTACAATATAGAGTAATAGGTAATAGTTGTGTCTCTTACGCTTCGAGGGCATTATGGCTTTGTGGTGTTCCTAATATAGGTGTTCATCCATATTTATGGCAAACTTCTCTTCTATTAAGGCAAACGGGGATTTATTCAAGCTCATATTTGGGTTCTCAATAAATGCAATAAATAAGGAGATAAAAATATGGGAAGTGTTATTATTATGACAATTATCATGTTATTTCAATCATTATTCTCTCCATCGTTATATGCAAACGAAAAAAATTATATAATCTATTTTTCTAATAAACAAGAAATATATTTATTTGATTTGGAAAGCAAGACTTCAAGAAAGTTACTTGAAGTTAAAGAGAGAGGATATACGATTGATTATAAATCGATAAGAAGTATAGACGGAAAAGTGTTTCTTATAATTCAGGATAATAGAAATGCCCGTTTTTCTACTATACCAGATAGTATTACTAATACAAGGTATATGTCATTTCAAACTGGGACAGTATATAAAAAGGAATATATGATTGATTTTGACGGGAACCAAAAATTATTAAGAACAACAGAGATTGTCGCTTTGAATCCTGGAAATATTGAAATAAGAGAAATGGTTCTGGATGATCAAACAAGATTAAAAGTTTACCGAGAAGATAATCGAAACCTCAATATCATAGGACCGGAAACCTTCAATAAAGTTGTAGAAAAAAACGGTATAAAAATATCTGTTATAAACCGTAGTTTATTTATACAAAAAAAGGGGAGTGATCAGAAACAACTAATCTTAGCTGATAAAAAAGTTAATGATAAAATTGCTTATGGTTGTCAAGATCCTTATATTAATAATAACGGTACAAAAGGTTTATGTAGTTATTTTTCATATCCGTGGGGAAATAATAAGGAGGATAAAAGCGCAATTATTGAAATTAACCTCTTAACTAATCAAATAATAAAATATACGGATATTGTTGGTTTTGAACCAAGTTTTTCACCAGATAACAGGTTTATTCTTTATAAAAGTTCACATCAAAATCGGTATGAAATTTATAATGTTCATAAAAAATCAATCTTTAGATTACCAAAATCTGTGTATGCTTTATGGTTGAATTAAGAGATTCAAGGTAAATATCCAAACGATCCCGCCTTGTCAAATTCGGTGTGGGGGTTATTTTTTTCATCATTCCAATCCACCAAATCTATATTTGGCTTTTTTTCAAAAGTAAGCACTAGGCAAGCACCTGGCCAGGGTCGACGGGGTGATTGACGACTCCAGCGCCAAGGTTTACTACTATCATACCGACCACTTGGGGACGGTTAGGGCGATCACTGATCAGGACGGCAGCGTGGTCTTCAGCGCCGATAATTTGCCCTTCGGCCGTCAATTGGATAAGAGCGGTGAGATTGAGGAGACCCATGGGTTTACGGGGAAAGAGTTTGATAGTG
Organism: Bacillota bacterium; assembly: GCA_023435225.1. Taxonomy (GTDB): domain Bacteria; phylum Bacillota; class UBA4882; order UBA8346; family UBA8346; genus UBA8346. The sequence continues at coordinate 57,243 of JAEYRX010000040.1, read as the reverse complement.
ATATAGGGTTGTATTACTTCAATGCGAGGTGGTATGATCAGGAGAGTGGGAGGTTTGTAACGGAAGACCCGGCAGGCGATCCCAATAATCCGAATTTATATGTATATTGTGCGAATAATCCATTGATATTTACAGATCCAACCGGGTTAATCTACCAGCAAGACGCGATGTGGTTGAATGATTTAGACTTGGAATATGGTATACCTAAGTATATCATGGATAACATCTGTTTTAACATGGAGAAGTATGGATTCGATAAAGCAACGGATTTCGGGTTTGGATTATATGAAATTCAATTGGGGAATCACGGTAAATTAGCTAATGATTTAGGATGGTGGAAATGGGAAGCAACACCAGAGGTTGTGTCACTTGGAGAGAAAACGGGAGTAAGTTATGATGTAGGTCAACTACGTGACTTTGATCGTTTTTATGAACTTTTTAATAAGTTTGATTCAAATCTTGCAACAACGGAATACTATCTGCATAATCAAAGACATATTGCAAATATTGAAGGACTAGCGTTTGCCTTTGCAACAGGTATGATAAGTAAACCGCAGGAGTTGCCGAAAAATCCGGAAGTGGAATTTACAAAGTTTAACTTTACTAAAGCAGGGACAGTTAATACAACTACATTAGCAAATACATGCCCAATAAATATTCCTTCTGCGGCTAATGTTAAAATACAAACTAAAATAGGTTATGAACAAGTAAGATATACATGGAGTGATGGAGTATACAAATTTGAGGCACGGTGGCATACCCGTACCCCTGGAGCACCAGCTGGTCAAGGTAATACATGGGTTGTTACAAGAACAACGCCCGGTACTCCAACAGGTCAAATACAGGTTCAGCATGTGTTAACAGGAAATAATAATTGGACACCAATGCATGAATGGCAGAATGCAATAAAAGCATATCAAAATGGAACAGCAACTGCCGTTCAAAATGCATTATTATCAAATGGTCACTGGCAAGCGCCTTAAGGGAGATATGAATATGGAAAAAATTATTAATAAATATTATAAAGGATTTGAAGGTGAACCAGAAATACAGTTTATATGTTATGATGACGTACAAAAACTAATTTTGCGCATGTGGGTAGGTTATTTTGATAATATAATGAACGCTATTAAACCTGAATCACTAGGTTGGACTGGCTTAGCATATTTTTATCATATGCATGAAGGATGGTATGATAACAGTCCATGGGAAATACCTGATATTCAAGCAACAATTGAACAGTTTAAAAATATTAATTCAGATCTTTTTGATAATGATACAAAATGTGTTTTTAATGACATTTTTGATTTGCTTTTAAATGCCTATTTAGCAAATCAAACAGTATGGATTGCATATGAATGACAAGATAAATAGATGATAAATAAATTTATTATTTAAGGGTTTATTTGCTAAAGAGTACTAAGTTTTGGGGTTTATCTTACCTCTGCCCGCCCCGGTGAATTCTTTGGTTGATGGTTACGGTATTGATTTAAAGTACATTCTAATTGATGTGAACCGGTATTCGGAAGAAACCTTGGTTCAATTACCGAACCGGATAAAAACCGCCTTTTTACTCGACCAGAAAGATACTCCGGAAGGATTTTTACGCCGGTTTAAAAAGGTAATGGGTTACTTAGAGACCTTGCCGCTTGAGGAGTATAGTTTTTTTATGGTATGGTTACAGACGGTGGCGGTTCGGAGCATGCCGGAGAAAGCCGATGAAGTATCCAAAATTATTATTGAAAGCCGACCAGGGGAGGTGGCCGAAGTGGTTTACAATTTGGAACATGCGATCCGGGAGATGAAAGAAGAAGCGATAATGGCTGGTAAAGCCGAAGGCATTCTAGAAGATAAATTAGAAACAGCCCGGAAGATGCTGGCTAAAAAGATGGCCGATGACTTAATTGTTGAGATAACTGGGCTAACACTTGAACAGATCCGGCAAATTAAGAATGACATGCAAAAGGAAATTCAATAATTTTAAATTTGTAACGGCTCTAACTTTTAGGGCTGTTATTTTTCTTTGAGTAAGCAAAAAAAATTTTAAAATGGAACCAAATGGAACTTTGAAAAACTGATATTTAGCTGATGTTTTATCTAATATAGTCACATTGAGTAGCTTATAAAATATGCATTTACCTAGCACCTGGCCAGGGTCGACGGGGTGATTGGCGACTCTAACGCCAAGGTTTACTACGTAAGCGTCAAATAACCCCCACCTTGCCAAACCGGTGGGGGTTGATTTTTTCTCAAATCCTGCAATTATCTGGCAATGTCTTCGACCAAGGTAAAATTTGCTCAAAAGCATTTCGATCTGCCAAATCCATATTCGGCATTTTCTCAAAAAGGAACTTAAGATAATCAAAAGGATTCAATCCATTTTCTTTAGCCGTTTCCACAATGCTATAAATCGTTGCACTAGCATTTGCTCCCTTAGCGGTATTGGCAAACAACCAATTTTTACGGCCTATCACAAAAGGCTTTATGGAACGCTCACTCCGGTTATTATCAATTTCCAATCTGCCGTCTTTCATAAACCCCTCTAACTTATCCCATTGATTACGACAGTATTGAATTGCTTGCCCCAAAGCGCTCTTTGGCAAAACTCTGGGAGTCTGATATTTTAACCAGTCTCTGAAGGCATCTAGTACCGGGCAGCTATGTTCGATACGTTTTTTATGCCTTTCCTCCGGCGTAACCTCAGCTAATTCCCGCTCAATTGCAAATAATTTATTGCAAAAATCCAGCCCTTCCCCGGCCACTGTTTGAGTACTTTTTTGTGACGCAGGCAAAGCTTTTAAGGCCTCGTCGAATTTCCGACGGGCATGCGCCCAGCATCCTACAGAGATAATATTGGGTAGGTCATTATAACCCCCATACCCATCCGTATGTAGGTAGCCCTTAAATTCCTTCAAGAATCGCGCCGGATGTTTACCCGACCGGCTGGTCTGATAATCATACAGGATAATCGGCGGTCCGTCTCTTCCGGTACGATAGAGCCACATATACGAAGTCGATTCCGCTTTTCGATTCGGTTCATGCAGAACCTGAAGCGTAGTTTCGTCGGCATGCAGAATGTCTTTGGCAAGCAGATCTTCGCGCATTCTCTCATATAATTGCTTTAGCCATCGGTCAGAGGCTTGGATCATCCAGTTGGCCATCGTCTGCCTGGAAATGCTGATCCCGTGCCTTTCAAAATCTTGTTCTTGCCGGTATAGTGGTAGCCCCATTACGAACTTTTGATTCATCACACAAGCAATCATCGATGGAGAAGCGATACTGCCGGACAAAGCTGGTTTTGGTGCTGGTGCTGTGATAATCGGTGTCTGGATTTCATTTTTTTCGCAGTTACGGCAGGCATAGATGTATTGAATATGCTTTACTCCGGAGATTACCGGGGGTATATATTTAACTTCTAACCTTTCTTGCTTGCTCATTTCATGTAATGGTCCACCACAACATGAACAAACTTGTTCTTCTTGGGGTAGGCGGTATTCTATGGTTTCTAACGGGACATTTTTAAGCTTTTCTTCTTTGGTTTCTTTTCCTTTACGCCGGGTATAGCTGATTTCTATAGTAGCTTGTTCCTGGGCATCCGGTTTTGCTTCTATTTCCGCCTCGTTAAATATACCAAGCTGCTCCGGTGTGCTTTTTTCGCTGGAACGCCCAAACTCTCGCTGTTTGCTTAAGCGAAACTGCTCTTCATACCAGTTGACTTTAGTTATTAACTCGGCATTTTGCTGTTTAAGTAAATTGTTTTCTTCTTCTAATTTTTCAATAGTTGATTCTACTGTATTCATAATGTATAAATTCGCCGGAAACTATTGGTAATCCTTTATTTTCTAACAATTTTTATTTTAAAAATCCTTAAATAACAATGTTTGCATTCACTTTCGGATGAGATTCTTCTTGTTGAATCGATAATCCGTCTAATAGCCAGTTTAACTCCCTGCGGCCAATTATCACCGGTGTTACTCCATCTCTCGGCCATTGAAATTTGCCTTTTTCCAACCGCCGGTAATGTAGCCAAAACCCATTATGATCCCATTGTAAGATTTTTAGTTTATTTCTGCCTTTATTGCAGAACACAAACAGACAGGATGAAAATAGATCTAGTTGAAATTCTTCTTGGACTATTACCGCCAGCCCGTTGATTGATTTGCGCATATCGGTGCTGCCGCAAGCTAGAAAAACTTTAACCGGTTCCGATATTTTCAGCATAGCTTACTTAAGGTTTTTATGATATTTATTAAATGTTCCGGTTCAAATCCAGGCTTAACTTCGATGCTCACATCGGCTATTTTTAGTCCAATGGTTTGGTCGGAAGATGTCTTAATATTCGTTTTTGTTTTTATTTCGATTTCTTTTGGCTCTACAGCCAACCATTTTATTGATTCTTTTGGTTGTTTTCTAGGTTCTGCTTTTTCCCGTTTCAATCTCAAATACCAAAAATTAAAGGTGTTTGGATTGATATTTTTTTCTTTACACCATGCTGCTTGGCTTTTTCCACTAGCTTGAAAATCTTGATACCTTTTTTCCCAGATTTTTCGGTCTTCTGGTTGTTTTTTGTCTTTTTGCATGGTAATATTCTCCTGCGGTTTTTTTGGGAATATTATCGCATGCAGAATTTTAAATTTCTAGGTGGGTAAGATTTTACGCTTACTAAATTATTTTGTCACATAAGAGAAATTAACTGGTAAGAAAGATTTAATTTTTTAAATGATGAATGATGTCTGGTTGAATCCATCAACTTTCGTCAAAAACAAAAAAATCCTGTCAATCCCTTTAAAACTTAATTGACGGGATTAACACGGATTTTCAAGATTCCTAAGGAAGCGCTGATTAATTGAATAAGTGACGATTTTGTGCTTCGTAAAATGCCTAATACCGCATATTTTCTCGCACAAAATCGGATTAATCGGCGCTTCCCTAAATAAGTCTTTACCCGGAAACTACTTTATTTAACAATCGAATATCCATACTATTTTCATCCACGATAGTTGAAAATTTAATAAATTACAGCTCCATTTCGTTTTTAAACTCAGTCAACCCGGCAACCTATTCAACTACTACATCAAGTTTTTGTTCAATCCGGTCAAAACGGGTGTTATTCTCCCTTTGATTGGCGTCGGCTCTTTTATCGAGATTATCCAGCCGGGTATCAATGCCGTTTACTCTCGCTTCAATCCCGCTCAAGCCGGTTTTAATCTCTGTAACATCATGAGCTATACTGGCTACCATATCGAATAAAGCATCGATTTTTTCCATCCAATTTTCTCCCGGAATCAAAAGGTATTTATATTTTATCACATCCAAAAAAATGTGTCATACTTTTTCGTTGCTCTAAAAATATTAGTCGAAAAGTCTTTAAGTCCTAAAGTCTAGGTGTTTCAAAGTCTAATTAAAAGTTCATACCTTTGTTATTTGACTTTTGACCTTTGACTTTCGACTTCCGACTGTTTTTTTTACCTAACCTCAATCTCCACCGATTCCGACAAATACTCTTTCTCCCTGGTACAAAAGGCCCCAACCAACTTATACTTGCCCGGTTCCAGTTCCCGTCCAGCCGGATAAGTAACCACATAAGTAACCGGCTTTTTCGGCTCCAACTTCATTAACTAAAGTTTAAACCCTAATTCTATTCCTTCATTCAACTCGTTTGTTTTAACTACAACAATTCTTTGTAACATAAATGGTTCATTACTATTATTTATGGGCAATCTTTCTCTAAAAACCGTTGTAGTTAACTTTTGAGGAGCTTCAAGCAAATATAGTCGTATTTCTCGATTCCCGAGTTCCGCTCCCCCAACTGATTTAAATGCTACAAGTTGTATAGCATTATTTGGACTAATTTTTAAGAATAGATTAAAATTACCGAAATTAGTACTAATAACTCCCGGAACATACCTATAACCGTTTTGTTGATAAGGTTGCCCCCATAATACTGATTTTACTTCTTGATTTATTTCGGAACCTTTTGAATGATAAGAGGTTTTGACAACAGCATGCAAATTGTTGGTTTTAACTGTAGCTATTTTATTCAATTTTGGAGCTTCCAACTTATTGGATAATGGCAATATTTCTCGATATATAGTGACGGTTTTATTATCATGATATAAAGGATATAACTTTGTTTCTTTTGAAGAAATCTCCGCCCCGCTTGACGATTCATAAAACACTAATTGAAAATTTTTGTTATGGTAAACTTTCCAGATAATATTCATAGTGCCAAAATCAGATTTGATGGTTCCGGGAAAGTAAGTATAATCTCCTTGCTTATAAGAATTACCCCAAGATATTTTGGCGTATTTCTCGAAAAAAGTCGAAAAACTAAATGCGGATAATAAAAGAACCAATATAACTAGTACTATAAATATTGGAAAATTACTTGCTTTTCGCAAATGAAACCAAGTAATCATCAAATCACCTCTGTTTTCTTAAATATTTGATAAAAGGATTTAAAAACTATCAGGAGGCTCTAGTCCAATTATTGTAGCTTTTACGGGCGAACCGACCACTGAAAAAGTTATGGTCGAATTTGTTCCTACATCCGTTAACGGTAAAAGAACCGGCTCATATGGATAAGCTAAAGCCGTGCCATTATTTCCTATCTGAAACGATTGCCATGGTAGTAACCCATCAAAATCGCCGGTCCGAAGATTCAAAGTAGCAAATTCATAACGGGGATCTACGGAGTAACCGGTGCCGTCATAACATAGAGCAAGGTAAAAATCCGTAATAAACTCATCGAAGTTCACTCCAAGCGTTGATTCAATATTGGCTATACCCACCAAATTTGTATTGACCATATTTGTTATCTTGGCAGGGTATCTTTCATATATGTACCTTGTAAATAACAATCCGGCGCCATAGCTGGATGATGTTTGGTCCCATACGGTAATACCGACGGGAAAATCTAAAAAAGCTTTAATTTTAAAGTTATTGGCGTCACCATGACCACACACATAACTTGCCAGTTCCGACAAACCTTCATTCAACCAAATAGTTTCAGGAACGATTGCATTATTCCGGTAATGACAGTCAAAGTTAATCATATGCTGAAACTCATGAGCAAGAGTCGCTTTGTTATATTCTTGCCCTTCTTCAGCAGTATACTTACCTACTACCGCATAAGAATTATTAGCTAAATAAACTATATCATGGTTGTTACTGCCATCAACTGCATATTTATCTGTTGAGTTAAAATAACCTCCACAAAAATCATTAAATACTGAAGAAATTAAAATGTAAATCGGGCCTTCGCCGTCAGTATCTTGGTCATGCCCAAAGTCGGTACGAAGCTCTGTTATGGAAGCCTCAAAATCAGTGACATAATCATCTAAAATCGCATCAGAAATATTTTCAGTACTGTCAACCCAAATATAACAATTGGCACTAGTTTTTTTATAAATAAAATTTCTTGATTGAGTTTGACTTGGAGTGACATAAACAATAAACGACCGTGTTTCACCTAATGCAGGGGCAAAAGAAATCTTCTGCGAAAACCTGACCGATTGAGGTCTCCTCCTCAAGTTATCTGCTTCCCGTTGACGAAGCATACTGTCCATTTTCATTTGTTCATCTCCATATGGATAGCGTCTCCGGGACAAACTGTTCTTTAAAAGACTACTTCTTAATGGAAAATTATCGGCAACGCTACTCGGATTTGCAGAAGAGACAGTGACATTATATGGAGCAATATAATTAGTATCCCCTTCAACCCTATTGGCAAGTGCACATAATATATAAACGTTCTTGCCTTCATTCCCGGCCAAAGAAAATGTAGATATTATAGGGTTAATCGGAGGAGCCGGGGCGTCATTCTTTTTCTTCCCTCCTCCACCTCCACTCCCACAACCAACCAACGCAATAGTAACAACTAATAAAAAAGCCATTAACCAGGAAATTCTTTTTAAGATCATTGCAAAACACTCCTCTTTTATTACAAAAAAATCTGTTCGTGTTATTTATTCCCAAAATACCATAAAGCTGGAGATGTGTCAAATGATGTTGCAAAAAGTTTACAATAATCTAATTAGTTATATATCGAAATAATGTCAAGATTAAAAAAAATCGCAGAAATTCTGCGATTCTTTTTAATCAATCAAGATCTTTCCCTCGATTAAAACCATTCTTTATTAATAAACCCAGTCACCGCCAACTCACCAGTACCCCCATCACCGCCCCATAAATAGTACTGATAAACGGATTACTGGTAATCGGGCAAGCCCCGGAGGAGCAGCCGATAACTTTATAAATCCCGTATCCAACCACTCCACCAACAACAGCCCCAATTATTATTCTCCCAATATTCATAATTTAACTCCTATGAATAAGTTCTTTTAATGCTAATTCATAAGGCAGACAACCTATATCTGTTTCCTATTACCAATATCCAATATACCAAAGTCTTTACTAATAACCAATGAACCAATAACTGTCTTTACCTCACCCAGCGTTCCAACTTATTCTCCAATGCCGGTTTCGGTAAGGCGCCCACTAATTGTTCCACTACCCGGCCTCCTTTGAAGATCATCAGGGTCGGAATGGACATAATACCATATTTCCCAGCTAAATTCGGGTTCTCATCCACATTAACCTTTACGATTTTTACCAAGCCTTCGTACTCCTTGGCAATCTGCTCTAAAACCGGTGCTACCATCCGGCACGGCCCGCACCACGGCGCCCAAAAATCCACCAACACAACTCCGGTACTATTCAATACTTCCTCTTGAAAATTAACCTCAGTCAAATTTAACATTTTACAATCACTCCTTCTTAAATTTTAAAGTCCAAAGTTTAGGCTCAGGGTTCAAGGTTCCAAGTTCAAGGTCTAAAGATAAGCTAAAATGTTTGAATAATTTTACCCTTTACTCTTTACTCTTTTCACTTTAAACTTTTATCTATATACCCTACTAGGTATAGTATAACATATCTTAAAAAAAAATCAATATACTTCCATCAGGTTTTTTTATATTCTTAAAGAGTATTTGATTGACTCTAAAAACATTTAAAAATAGACTGCCACGAAAGATTTTTAAGACCAGAACCATAAATGGTTCAAGGTCGACAGTCCACAGAATGATTATCGTCGAAAACGTGAAAATTTGGTTCAGAGGTCAGTAACAGCTAAGAAGGAAATCACTAAATCAAACGCTTAGCAATAATAATCAAATAAGCACTATGTAACACCTCCGAAACGGCCACAACTTTGAGACGCCATACCCGTTTCGGGATGAGTTGCAGAAAATGGGCGTCTTCTTAGAATTAACAACCGGGAGCGTCATCTACGAGAAGTGCAAGGCGTGAAGGAAGTGAGGAGTGGAGGCGTACTAGTAGTGGTTCTTAAATTATCTTACCAAAGTAAAATGTTCAAAAGCTCCACGGTTTAAGGAGTTTTGAACATTTCAAATAGATAGTTATTTAAGAAACACTATACTGGATGTACGCTGAACCCCGGAACGAATGAACAACGCAGCAATTCGAAGCAGATCACGCTTCCAAACGCCCATTTCCTGCAAGCATTTTAATCATCTTTCTAAATTTTTAATGTATCTGTGTTTTTTATTTCTTTCAAAACATCATGGACTCCGTAAAGACTTCGGTAAATTCCGGGTCTTCAGCCAACTCAACATGCTCAATCTTCTTAACCCTCGATTGCAACTCCACCAACGCAGTCTTCGAGAGAATACTAATTACCGCACCCATACCGGCGGTATTGCCGACAGCCTTAATCTTCTCCACCGGAACTTTGGGCAGTAATCCCAAATAAACAGCATCCTCCGGTCTCAAGTATGTGCCAAAAGCCCCGGCTAGATAAACCGTATCCAACTCATCAGCGCTTATCTCCAAACGTTTCATCAGCAACTCCAGTCCGGTGCGAACCGCTCCCTTAGCCAATTGAAATTGGCGAATATCCTGCTGGGAAATATAGACCGGATTTGACTCAACTTTTACCAAATAAAACCATTTACTATCGGGATCATAATTGGGATGATCAATCTCTTCCTCCCAGCGGCCGGTCTTATTAATATAACCCTTTTGTAACAATTCAACCAAGGCTCTGATTAACCCGGTTCCACAAATCCCCTTTGGTGGTTCATTATTAATGGTAGTTAAGGATAATGACTTTCCAGTAAATTGCACATCAGTAATCGCTCCTGAGTTGGCAAGCATTCCACAGTAAATAGTCGCTCCTTCAAAGGCGGGACCGGCAGCGGTTGAACAAGCCAACATCCTCCCCTGTCCGGTAATTATCACCTCTCCATTAGTTCCAATATCAATGAACAACTCTTTACGCTCCGGTTCCAACCCGCAGGCCAGTACTCCGGCTGAAATATCGGAACCTACAAAACCGCCAATTCCAGGCAGAATAAAGACTTTTCCCCGGGGATTAGTTTTTAAGCCTATCTCGGCCGGTTCAAGTTGGAGCATTTCTTGGAAAACCGGTTCAAACGGTACCTTTCCTAACGATTCCGGACTGACTTTTGCTAACAAATGTATCATACAGCTATTACCGACCAAAGTAACCTGTATAATATTTTCGGTAATAATTCCCTGCCCGGATAGTAGTTCAATGATTAAATTATTAATCTCACTAACAATTACCCTGTGGAGAGTATCAAGTCCAGCCTCGGTTCCGGCGTAATTGATTCGGGAGATTACATCGGCTCCATAACTACTCTGCGGATTATAAGCGGAAGCGGTATTTACAATTGCCCCGTTTTGTAAATCAACCAAATAAGCCGCTAAAGTAGTAGTTCCGATATCAACCGCAACTGCATATTTAGTGGCGGCATTATTTGAAACTAAACCGATAGCTTCATTTCCAAAATATTCGATAGTTAGTTCTTCTGTTTCCGGCGCTAATAAAGCAATCTCCTGCAAAATACCAAGAGATGGTTGTAATGGTACCGGGAGTTTCTTGGAGATCCAATACCAACTCAATATTGGGGGTTTGGTAATAGTGATTATCCCCCATTCAGGGTCAATCTCCTTTAATTCTATATTCCCTGTCTGTAAAATGTTTTTAGAGGAGATTTCACCCAATAACTCCAGTTTTAGCGGACCGGTCAACTTAATCTGGCAGGCCAACCTGATACCATTAGCAAATTCGGAAGTTCCAAGCTGTCTTAATTCGGCGCTAGTCGGAGGAGTTGTATCTCCTGATACCTTGACCCGGCATTTGCCACAAGTTCCCTGGCCGTTACAAACCAATGGAAAACTGATATTAGCCGCCCGTAAAATATCACTGACAGCCATACCCACCGGAAATAATCTTTTTTCTTTTTGATTAACAAAAGTAACTTCAACTTCTCCGGCCATTCCGCTGTTCCTCTCTCATTAGTTCAACAATAGTTCGTTAGTTATTGATTCATGGTTATTAGTTATTGGTCATAAGTTCAAGGTTAATAGTTCAGAGTTCAAGACTAAGAATTAAACTGTTGCCAGGCCGCACGTTGCCTCTCGCCTATTTTATTTTCCTATAGAGCTTAAACGATTCATAAAAGGCTCTTAAGATTACATTCAATTTAGCGCCGGTTTGTTGGCCGGCTTGGCGTGGATAATGGTGGACACCGCATTGCACGATCTTGGCGCCGCTTTTTTTGATCTTTACCAGGAGCTCGGTGCTGATTAGGGCGCCTCCGGACTCGATGGCTATTTTTTGAATAACTTCCCGTTTAAAAAGCTTAAAAGCGCAATCAACATCCCGGACTTTTAGACCGAATAATACCCGCCCCCACATTTTCCAACCGAAAGCATTTAATTTGCGTATTAACGGATCGGCTCTTTTAATCCGATAGCCGATTACCGCATCAATTTTTTGGTCTTCATCCATTTTATCAACAAAAATCTTCAATTCACCTAAATCAAATTGGAGATCACAATCCGAGAAAAAGATTAAACCATATTTACAACTTTTAAAACCGGTCTGGAGCGCTCCACCATAACCAAGGTTTTTTTCATGCCGTATTAATCTTACCTGCGGATTCTGGGCGGCATATTTTTTAACAATCTCCGCTGTTCCATCCTTACTCCCATCATCAACTATAATCACCTCATATTCACAATCCAGAGGTTCCAGTAGTTTAAGAGATTGCTCAATCGTCCCGCCGACATTTTCCGCTTCGTTATATGCTGGAAAAAAAAGACTAATCCCATCTTTTAAACTGTTAGTAGATGTTTTTTTAAAATTCCCCATAATTTCACCCAATTCCTAAATCTGCAATATTTCTCTAATCCATCCCGGCAATGCCGACCAAAAATCCTGTTAATCCGTGTTAATCCCGTCTAGTAAAATCTTTATACCCTCTTTTTGACAGGATTTACACGGATTTGCACGGATTTAAAACCTGAAAGTGGTCCCCATAATTTGACGGATCCTGAAAATCATTTCTAAAAGATTTTCAGGGTTATTTCGTGAAATGTATTCATAATTCCTTTCCAAATTCATAATCCGGTTTAATAACCCCCCATATTCTATGGTTATCATTTCCGGACTGGTCATCCTTAACAAATACTTCAACAATTCATAATCATCATCATCGAGCTCGGTATGGGTATCTCTTAACCCCTCTTGCCTAATTGTTACTCCACTTAAATGAACTTCTTTTAAACGTTCCAGCGGAAGCGCTTTTATATACTTATATATATCTTGATTAGTGTACCAGCAGGTACACCTGGCATGGGCAATATCCAAAAGAAAGTCACAGTCGGTCTCGGCGCAGATTTCTTTAATAAATCCCGGTTCGGTAATTATTTTGAACTTGTTCCACCATAAGTAATATGGAGAATTTTCTAAAACCAGAGGGATTTTAATGAATTCTTTAATTTTCCGGATCGCCTTAATGAATTGCTGTTTTAAAACTTGCTTAATAATAGGATGCTTCTGATGCTGAAAATGCTGATATTCAGAGAAACATTCAGTTCTGGCATCCAAATGAGTTGAAAGAAAAGGCGGTTTAGTGAGGGCTAAAGCTTTAGTAATAATGTCAAAGTTAGAGCTTTGGTCTCCCTCCGGATGGCCTAATGCCACCACGCCTACTTGGGCTAAATGTGGTAGTAATGGCCGGTAAATCTTACCTTCGGTAAATTGGTCCCAACAATCAGGGAATGGAATAGTGGGAACTTTAATATAATCCACCGGAAGTTCGGGGTTTTTCTGGAATAAAGATATTAAAGCCTTTGAATAATTAACCGCTAATTTCATATTATCAGTTTATCCTATTTCCAGAGATAGTCGTCCACGCCAGCTTCCGCTGCGCACCAGAAAATATGAAAATCAGGCTGGGTGAACGACAAGTATCGATAGCATTTTCTAGATAGCCGTCCAGGTTAGCTTTGCTACACATCTGAAAATATGACCCATAAATTTAGTTTGATATTACGTAAACACTTCCATAATCTTACCGTAATTCTTCATAAAAAACAATTGGTGAATTTTGAACCAATGAACTTTATATAACTAAGACTGGTATTAAAATGGATAGTATGGTATTATTTTTTAAAGTATAAAAGATTACCCGATATAGAATCAGGAGGTATTAAAATGGGTCAATTGGAAGAAGGAAAAGAATTACAGTTGGATTTTGCCAAAATCGCTAAAATTGCCGAAAAATGTTCGGATGTTATTCCAGTGGCGGTCCAAAATGCTGATACTAAAGAAGTAATATTAGTCGCTTATGCCAATGAAAAAGCCTTAAAAGCATCAGTGGAGTCCAAAACCGCCGTCTTCTGGTCTACTTCCCGCAACGAACTTTGGGAAAAAGGAAAAACCTCCGGAGAGGTTTTTGATTTAATCGACGTATTTGTAAACTGTGAACAAAATTCGTTGCTCTATATTGTCAGACCACGTCGCGGCGGTATCTGTCACACTAAAAACCATCAAGGTGAAGCTCGAAATTGTTACTACCGGAAACTAAACTTTAATACCTGGGAACTGGAGAATGTGAATCCGTGATTTAAATAGTTTATAGTTTATAGTTTAGAGTGTATAGTTGATAGTTGCAGAAACAGTTGATAGTTTATAGTGTATTAAACATTATTGGAATTTTTTAACTATAAACTATCACTTGTCAACTATAAACTCCTTATAACTGTTCCGTATTCTGATCAACACCCTCTTCATCAGTTGTTTCTTCCTGAACTGGTTCCGGAGGGCCGAAATCTTTGACTGTTTCCGGGTCGGCTTGTGCTCTAATAAGCGGATTATATATATCTATCATTACCGAAGCAATATTTAGAATATCGGTCCGGATTAGTAAATCGATATTTTTTTGGGCCAATACCCAGCTGGCACAGTTGTATGACTGCATTGGCTCAGTTTTATCAGGAATATCTTTCTCCTCCATCGGCTGCTCGTATGTTTCCACCAATATCCCCTTGAGTGAGCTTACTATCTCCTTCCGATTCGGGAGACCCTTATAGCCTTCAGGATACTGGATTGTAATCATATAAAGTTTATTTTTAAAATAACAAAAATAAACTATTTCATGATCTTTTACCAGAGTAATCCGGTTCCCTTCTCCAGGAACAAACTCTACTTTACCTTGTTTTACATATTCTTTCATTTTCCTAATTACTTTTTTTCGTTTATCCCCAAGTTTAAAGACCTGAAAATCCCCTTGTAAACTCTTTTTGGCCGCTAAACAAGGAGTAATGATTATTATCAACAGCAACATTATTCCTATTACTTTTTTCACAATACTCACCCCTTTTTAATCCAAATCTGAATAATTATAGGCTCCGCTGATAAATCAAATTAACAACCGAAGGATAAGTATCGTTTTTCAAGTCATATTTCAACGCCATTTTGGATTTGGTAAATAAATATTTAGCCTTAAAACTGGCTTGACTATCGTCAATTAAACTATATTTTAAAATATCGGCTCCTAGCATAAACTTAGTTCCAATTTTATACATTCCGCCACATTTATAATAATTATCAAGGGGGCTATCGGTATCATATTGCTCCTTACCTATCTGCATATCTATGATTAATTTGTCATTTTCCCAAGTAAATCCTAGGTTATTTGCAACTTCATCCTCTATGGTTTTGTAACATACTCCCAAAGTCATCTTCTTATTAACCTTAAAAGCGGTATCAATAAAAATTATCATATCCGCATCGGAAGGAGAATAAATTTCCCCGATAAACTTGGATTTTTTCCCAAAATACTTGAATGTCAAATCGAAAGCATTAATTTCACTAGTGTTAGATTCGGCGCCTGAAGTTGATAAATACTCGATTCTGAATGCCAGGTAGTTTTTAGTACCGAATTTGAACCGGTATCCCGGTGAGATTATCGTCTTTGAAACCGGGTCCTGGTCATCATAAATTCCTTCGATAAATATTCCATTGCGAAATAAATAGCTGCCGGCAAGATAAGTACTGGATTTATCTTCTCCGGTTGACGTATAATCGAAAAAAAAGTGATCATTTTGAAAATATTTAAACCCCAGTTGGGTCCTTTGATCAATATTTATATCCGGATATTCATCCCTGCTGATATAAAAAAACTCCAAGAATGGTTTTTTGGG
Organism: Bacillota bacterium; assembly: GCA_023435225.1. GTDB lineage: Bacteria > Bacillota > UBA4882 > UBA8346 > UBA8346 > UBA8346. Next base: position 41,703 of record JAEYRX010000040.1, on the reverse strand, counting down.
TTCAATTGTATACCAAGTATCCAACGAAGAATAAAAATCATAAGGAGTATAGGCGATATCCGCTGCCCAAGTGTTTATAGCAAAAATAAAAATAAAAATAAACATCAAAATCATTATTAATGAACGCTTCAAAAAAACCCCTCCTATTGAAGTCAACGTTATAAACATTTATTTAAACCAAATATAATGATACAGGCTTTCAAAATAGCACTTTTACTTATATATCGACAATATTAATTGTTCCATTAATAAAATATTTTTACTTTTAATATTGAAAATGGAGATTTTTATTTCCATAAGCAGGAAATTAATTTAAATATGTTGAATTTAATTTAACATATTTTTCTAGTAATTTTATTTATTATTTTTGGAGGGGATTTTTATGAATTTGATGGATTCGTTATTTCAATACCGTTTTACAAAGTTAAGCCTGGTTTCCTTATTATGTCTCTGTTTTATTTTGGTAACTAGTGTTTTTGCCGGCAACTCAGTCCGGATTGTGAAAATGGAACCTAGCGGTGAAGTAGGTCCGAAAACTAACTTCGTCTTTGTATTTTCAGCCGATGTAGCACCGAAAAGTCGGATTGGAAAATTAACAACTACTAAAAAAATTAGGTTTCGACCAGCGGTTCCTGGAAAAATCCGTTGGGAAACTCCCCGGCGTTTGAAATTCCTACCGGAAGTCACTCTTCAACCATCAACCGCCTACACTGTCGAATTTTACCCCGATTTCCTAATTGACTTAAGAAAAAATTTAACCGGAAACAGAAAGCTTAGTTTTAGTACTGAGCGTTTCAAAGTTATCGATAGCAATCTTGATTTTGTCTATAATTCTCAAGCAAAACGGGGGATTATTTTTCAAGCGCGGCTTAATTTCAATTACCCGGTTGATTTGGAAAACCTGCAACGGGATTTGAAGATTTATTTTGTTGATAAAAAACAACCGATAAAGTTTTCCGTAGTTTTAAATAATGGGGGAAGGGAAGCCTTTATCAACAGCCAGCTTTTACTTCGGGGACCTACCGCCCGAAAAGTGGAGTTAAACCTCCCCCAAGGATTTCTCTGTAAAGGAGCAACCATTGGTTTAAAAGATCGGTTTTTAAAAACAGCCGACTTCCGGGCGGAGCAGGCTCTGGAAATAAATGATATTAATACCCTTTCCGAAGATGGACGGAATATTATTAATATCCGTTGTTCTGAACCGGTAGACCCGGATTCGGTTGAAAATTTTATCACACTCAAACCAAAAGTTAAGTTCCGGATTACCACTACCGGCGAAACTATTACTCTTAGCAGTGATGATCTAAAGCCAGGTAATACCTATGAAGTACAGGTTGCTAAAGGATTGCCGTCTTTAAACGGAAAACCTTTGCAAAAAAACATATCTGACGATTGTACTTTCCCTGATTTGGAACCCTCGGTAAGTTTTAATTCCCCGGGACGTTATCTGTCGAATAAAGGGAATCTGAATATCGGTTTGGAAACCGTTAACATCCCCCAAGTTGATGTAGAAATAGCCAAGATTTACGCTAATAATATCCTGGCCTACTTAGGAAGTCTTAATGAAGATGGATATTGTTATTCCAGTTATTTGGATCGCTTCGGTCGGGTAGTGCAGACTCAAAAGATTAATGTAGCTAATGATGCTAATGAAGTTATTACTACTCCTATTAACTTAAGAGAGTTTTTATCCGATAACCGGCGCGGTATTTTTCAGATCACCGCTTGCGATCCAGAAAACCGCTGGCGAAATTCAGCTAAGATTGCCATTATTACTGATCTAGGAATCCTGGCCAAAATGGGCGAAAATGATCTAGTAGTGTGGGTCAATTCTCTAGAAAACCTGGCTCCCAAATCCGGCGTCAAGGTTAGCCTGCTCAGTTATAACAATCAAGTAATCGTCACTGGTGAAACCAACAATCAGGGAATGGTTACTTTCAATGATCTGCGGCAACAATTAGCTGATTTCCGTTCATATGTGATTATGGCGGAACAAGGAGATGACGTGTCTTTTATCTGTTTTAAAGACAGTCTGATTGACAAAACCGATTTTAACATCGAGGGGCGTCCGCAACTTACCGACGGTTATGAAGCTTTTCTCTATACCGACCGGGGAGTCTTTCGTCCCGGTGAGAAAGCTAATCTGGCTGCTATCGTCAGAGGCGCTAATAATTCAATCCCGCCGGAGTTTCCAGTCCGCTTGGAAGTCATTGGTCCGGACGGAATGGTTTTCCGGGAATATGCCGGTAATACCAGATCAGACGGGGTTATTCCTTTTAAGGTCGATATCCCTGACTATGCAAGAACCGGTAAATATACCGCCTTGCTTTACATAGCTAAACAAGCGGTTGGCAATACAACCTTTAATGTAGAAGACTTTATGCCTGATCGGATTAAAGTAGAAGCTACTACCGATAAAGGACAATACTCAAAAGGTGATTCCGCCAAATTGGAAGTTAGCGGTATCAATCTTTTCGGTCCGCCGGCTGCCGGTCGCCGGGTTGATTTAGCAGTCCGGCTGGAACCGGTTCCCTTTTCCACCCCCGATTACCGCAGTTATAAATTCGGCGATCCCGACCGCGAGGCTAGAGTAGTTGAAGATTATCTTGGCGTAGATGAGTTGGACGCCAAGGGCAAAGCTAAATTCGCTTATGATTTTCCGAACAATTTAAGTCCGTCCGGTTATATCCGGACCATCTTCCAGGCAACCGTAACCGAAGATGGCGGACGGGCTGTCAGTAATTACAAAACCGTAGATTATTTTCCTTACAATGCTTATATTGGAATTAAACCTGACGGTGACTATTACGCTAAAGTCGGTGAAAATTATTCAATTCGTTTGGTAGAAGTTAAACCCACTGGTGAACCGGTTTATTATGCTAGTCTAACGGCAGAAATTTATTCGGTTACTTGGAACTCCATTTATCGCCGGGATCGGCAAGGCAGATATACTTACCATAGTGAACGTCAGGAAAACCGGATTAGTAAAGACTCGATAACATTAAACAATGGTGAAGGCCTATATACATACCGGCCCAATGATTACGGTTGTTTTAAAATTGTCTTTACCGACCTTAAAACCGGCGCCCAAAGCACCTATGAGTTCTATGCCACTGGTTGGGGATATGCTCCTTGGGCTATGGATCATCCGGACCGAATTCAAATAGACCTCGATAAACAACTCTATAAAACCGGCGAAACGGCTAAAGTTCAAATCAAAGCGCCTTTTTCCGGTCGGGCTTTAGTAACGGTGGAACGGGAGAAAGTCTATGATACCAAGGTTATTGAATTAAAGGAAAATACCGGAGTAATCTCAATACCTATTAAATCAGAATACAAACCAAACGTTTATGTTTCAGTACATTTAATACGGGCGACAAAACAATTAGATAAACGGGCTCCAACCAGAGCTTTTGGTGCGGTATCGCTAAATTTGGATAATAGTGATAATCGTGTTGATTTGACCATTAACTCTGCTGAAGAGATCCGCCCCAATCAAACAACTGAGGTCCAAGTCAGCGCTGCCGGTCTAACTGGCAATACTTTCCTGACTTTAGCCGTCGTGGATGAAGGTATCTGTCAATTAACCGAGTTTCAGACGCCTGATCCCATGAGCTTTTTCTATGGCAAACGCTCACTGAGCTTGGATACTTATGATTTATACGGAATGTTACTACCGGAAGTCGAATCTGTGAATACAACCAATAGTCCCGGTGGTGATGAAAGCATGGAAAAACTTCGCCGCCGCAACTTAAATCCGGTATCGGTCCGCCGGGTTAAACCAGTTTCGCTCTGGTCCGGACTAGTTAAACTGGATAATGAAGGGAAGGCTGTTGTAAAGCTTGATATCCCTCAATTCAACGGTACTATCCGCTTAATGGCGGTGGCCATCTCGGGGGCTAATTATGGTTCAGCCACCAAAAAAATGCTGGTCCGGGAACCGATCGTTATTACCTCAACTTATCCAAGGTTTATTGCCCCCGGTGATCGGGTGGTTATTCCGGTTTCCGTCTTTAACGGCACCGGTCAAAATGGGGATTTTGAAGTAAAATTAAACGCTACCGGGCCGGTGACTATTGACGGCTACGATTTTAAAAAAGTTACTTTAAATAATCAACAGGAAAAAACTGTTAATTTTGCGGTTGTTGCTAAAAAAGAAGTTGGTAAATGCCGCTTCACTTTGACTTCTATAGGTAATGATTATAAAAGCAATGAAATAACCGATGTTGGAATCCGACCAGCCGGGCAAATAACCAGCAAAGTCTTAGCCGGTTCAGTTACCGCTCAAAAACAGCTGGCACTTGATTTAAAAAACGCCTGGATTCCAGGGACCGGTGAATATACCTTGAGTCTTGGTTCTTTACCAACTCTAAAATTCAGCGGCGGATTAAAGTACTTATTGGGCTATCCTTATGGCTGTATTGAGCAGACTACTTCCAAGCTCTTTCCAATGCTTTATTTCGATGAACTAGCGCGGGTTGCTCAACCCGATCTCTTCACGGACGGGAAAGCTGACCGTTATTTAATTGAAGGCATCCAAAAGATAGAATCAATGCAGCTTCGGGACGGCAGTTTTAGTTTTTGGCCCAATTCGGATTGGAGCTCCGATTGGGGCAGCGTTTATGCAACCAACTTCCTAATTGAAGCCCGTTTGGCCGGCCATACCGTTTCCGATCGGGTTTATGAAAAAATGCTTTCTCATCTTTGGAGACTAAGTAAGAAACGCTCTGATTATGACTGGTCGCTGCAACTCCGGACTTATGCTTTATATGTACTGAGCTTGGCTAAAAAAGCCCAGCTAAGCAGCATGGCTTATATAAAAAATCAACGTTTAAATGATTTATATCCGGATGCCCGTACTTTACTGGCTGCTGCTTATTATTATGCCGGAGATCGGAAAACTGCCCGGGAGCTTTTGCCCACCACTTTTTCTACCAGTGATTTTACCCGGGAAAAAGGCCGCAACTTCAACTCTAGTATCCGGACTGCTGCCATCTGTCTTGGTTTATTAGCTGATGTCGACCCCAAAAATCCGGCGATTCCGAAATTAATGGCCCGGTTGGCGGAGAATGTAAAGGCCGAGCGCTGGGGTACCACCCAGGAAAATGCTTTTGCCTTTATGGCTATGGGGAAGGTTCTGAAAAATAGTCAAAATGCTGATTATTCCGGTGAGATATTGGTAAATGGCCGGTCAATCGGGTCTTTTGACAGTAAAACAATGAAGAAATTCAACGACCCCAGACTGGGCGAAGGAATTATAACGGTAAAAATAAAAGGTAGCGGAGAATGTTTCTATTATGCGGAATCCAACGGAATTGCCGCTGTTCCTGAACCCGACACTGATAGTGGAATGACCGTCCGCCGGGAATATTTTGACCGATTTGGCCAAAAAGTCGATTTGAAGGGTTTAAAACAAGGCGATCTGCTGGTAGCCAAGATAACGGTTAAAACTACCGAGGCTAATACCGATAATGTCGCCATCGTGGATATGTTGCCGGCAGGGTTGGAAATTGAAAATCCCCGGTTAGCTTCCAGTGCTAAAATCAACTGGTTGGATAAGAATATTTTTTCTCCGGATTATATGGATATTCGGGATGATCGTCTGATGCTTTTCAGTAACTTTGAAGATAGCGGTGATCATACCTTTTATTATGCGCTCCGGGTAGTATCGCGGGGTACCTTTGCACTACCCCAAATCAAGGCCGAATGTATGTATGCCCCAGAGGTTTACAGTCTTTCATCCGGTGGAACGGTGATAGTGGATAAGTAAAGAGGCGTGAGGCATGAGGCAAGAGGCAAAAGTGTGAAAGTGAACCTTTGCATGTTTTGACTTAAAAATCATGAATTGCTATCCGATTTGGTTTTTAATTGTAAATTGTCAATTGTAAATTGTCAATTAAAAGGCGAGGCTGCCATGAAAACACTTATCAATCATAATTTTAAAAGTTGGGTTCATAAATTAATAGATAGGTTCGTAAAACTAACTGCCTTTAAAATTTCACCTTTAGTAAAGGCTTGGATAATCGTTTTGGTCCTAGTTGGCAGTGTCTATCTTTCATTAAAAGCCTTAGCCTGGATAATCCCATTGCCTGAAGAAGCGCTTTGGAGGCCTTCTTCAACCCTGGTTTTTGATAGGGACGGACAACTGTTGCATGCCTTCATTTCTCCTGATGAGATGTGGCGGATTCGGACTTCTTTAAATCAGGTCAATCCAAATCTCCAAAAATGTCTAATCGGTTATGAAGATCGCTGCTTCTATTTTCATCCGGGAATAAATGTTCCGGCTTTCACCAGGGCTTTATTGCAAAATATCCGTTCCGGAAGAGTTATATCGGGCGGTTCGACCATTACTATGCAGATTGCCAGGATGATGGAGCCGAAGAAGCGAAATATCGGCAGTAAAGTTTGGGAGATCATCCGATCGTTCCAATTAGAATTACGCTACAGCAAAAAAGAGTTATTGGAAATTTACTTCAATATCGCTCCTTATGGAGGAAATATTGAAGGAGTGGCTGCCGCAGCCTGGTTATATTTTAATAAGGAACCATCACAATTAAGCCTCGGGGAAGCCGCCTTGTTGACAGCTATTCCAAACTCTCCCAACGCGCACCGGCCGGATATTAACCGTCAAAAAGCGCTTGCCGCCAGAAACCGGGTTCTGTCAAGACTGCGCCATTTAAAGTATATTTCTGCGGCGGCTGTAAAAGAAGCCCGAAATGAAGAAGTTCCTTCCGGCAGGCAGGAACTGCCTAAAGTAGCTCCTCATTTTTGCCGGGATTTAATGCTAAGTCATCCGGAAACAGCCAGGTTATACACCACTTTAAACCGGAATTACCAATTAGTCGCTGAAGATTTACTACGGTTGCATTTGAGTAATCTCCGCAATGAAGGAATTACCAATGGAGCTATTGTTATTTTGGATAATAAGCTTCATGAAGTGCTCACAATGGTAGGTTCGGGTGATTTTAACGATCATTTTCATGATGGTCAGGTCAATGCTACTTTAGCGCCACGTTCACCGGGTTCGGCTTTAAAACCTTTTATTTATGCCCAAGCACTACAAAAAGGGTTAATTTCACCCGCCCATTACCTTGAAGATGTTCCCACTGATTTTTCCGGTTACGCCCCGGAGAATTATGACCGCACTTTTAGCGGGATTGTTTCGGCCCGTTCTGCTTTGGAACAATCACTAAATCTCCCGGCGGTCGAACTCGAAAATGCCCTGGGTGAGGAGGGATTATATTCAATACTAAAAAAAGCCGGCGCCTCTTCGCTGCGTTCCCGAAAACATTACGGTCTATCAATTGCTATTGGTGGATGTGAAATTAGCTTGTTGGACTTAACCGCATTATACTCATGTTTGGCTAATGACGGTGAATTTTTTCATCCCCGCCAACTTAAAACCGACTTAGGCGCAGCCGGTATTCGTTTGTTTGAGCCGGGAACTACCTATCTGATCACTGATATTCTTACCGGGTTACGTCGGCCGGACCTTCCCACTTGTTGGGAGTTTACTTCCTTGCCAAGGGTAGCTTGGAAAACCGGAACCTCCTATGGCCACCGGGATGCCTGGAGTATCGGATATAACCCCCGTTATACAGTCGGCATATGGATGGGCAATTTTTCAGGCCAAGGGGCCCGTAATTTGGTTGGAGCAGAAGTAGCAGGACCTATTCTTTTCGAACTAATGAACAGTATATGCCGGGGCAAACAAATCCGCTGGTTTAATGAACCAAGTACAGTAGCTACCAGAGAAGTTTGCAGCCTTAGCGGAGAAATTCCGGGGCCTAATTGTCCTGTGGTTATTGAAGAATTATATCTGCCGGATCATTCACCGGAAAAAGTTTGTGAGTTACATTGCGCTGCAGAAATTGATGATAAAACCGGTTATCGTTTACCGCCCGATTTTCCCGGCAAACGGAGGTCTCATACCGAAGTTTACGTCCAATGGCCGCCCCGGGTCGGCGCCTGGATGGAGAAAAACGGCAGTATAATTCATCGCCTACCTCACCTCCTTCCCAGCTGGCAAGGATTAATACCCGGTAAACCACCAATTATCCGCTCTCCGTCACAAGATTGCCAATACCGTTTAAGAGAAGGAATCCCGCCGGAGTATCAAAAAATATGCTGTGAAGCTTCAGCCGGCTCTGATGTCCGGAACTTGTATTGGTTCATTGATGGTAAGTTATTAGGATCTGCTGCCCCCGGAGAAAAACTCTTTTATCTTCCGGTTGTCGGACGACATCAGGTGGTTTGTCAGGATGATTACGGCCGTAGCACCGATTTTTGGCTGGTAATTGAAAAAGCGGAGTAAATACGGATAATAAAAAAATCTGTACTTGATAAATGAGGGATTTTCATAATTAAAAAATTTAACATTTCAATACAATATATTGATAGCCACATCTGGGTTTATTCACTGTATATTGTATTGAAAACTCAATTAAAGTAATTATGAAACTCCCTTAAATCAAGACAGATATAATAAGCCTACAAATAAATTAGTCAACCACGAAACACACGAAAATCACGTAAAGATCACAAAACACTTTCCTTTCTATTGTGTTCCCTGTTGCCTGTTACCCGTTCCTATTAGGTCTTATTAACATTCTCACGGTCCCGGAAAAGCAGGCTTATACACCAGATACCGGCTAAACCTACTAAAGAATAAATCACCCGGCTAACTGCGGCCGTTTGACCTCCAAAAAGGTTAGCGACTAAATCATACCTGAACAACCCCACTAACAGCCAATTTAGAGCGCCGATAATAACCAAAACCAATGCTACTCTGTCCAAGTTCTCCACTCCATTCTTCAGTTTTAACCAAGGAAATTCACATTCCAGTAGCATTAGTATGCTTAAATTTTAATAAAATAATATACGATTAATATACGAAAAATTTCTATGTTAGGGAATTTTATTTGGATAAAGATATTTTTATATTTTCACTTTGCCGCTCCGGATTAGCTCTAAGTTTTTGCTGATTAGGCCATAACGTTGTTCCACGCAAAAATGAGATCGTAAAGGATCTTCCGGAGTATTTAGTACGTAATCCAGTAAACGATCAATGGTTGAAGTTGCTATATGGGTTCTGGTGTCGGATGAAGCATAGTAAATAAACACATCTCCATTAGTTTTGGCTACCACCCCGTTACAAAAGACTACATTCGAAACGTCTCCAATCCGTTCCTCGCCTTCCGGAGCTATAAGATATCCTCCGGGCCGGTGGATGACCTCTTCCGGATGATTTAAATCCGATAAAAAAGCATATAATACATACCTTAAACCGGCAGCCGTATTTCGAACCCCATGAGCAATATGTAACCATCCTTTAGTTGTTTTTATCGGAGCCGGTCCTTGACCATTCTTGACTTCTTTGATAGTATGATATTCTTTCTCATCGATAATCTTTTCCGCTTCAATTACCGCATTTTCCATATTATTGGTATAACCCCAACCAATACCACCGCCTTTACCGGCCTCAATAAATCCATCCTGCGGTCTGGTATAAAGAGCATATTTTTCATTAACAAACTCCGGATGCAGTACTACATTCCGTTGCTGCGGCGAACTGGTCTTCAAGTCGGGGAGGCGTTCCCAATTTATTAAATCCTTAGTTCTGGCAATTCCACAAGCCGCCACAGCGCTTGATGTATCTCCTTCCGGAGCAGCCGGATCTTTTCGCTCCGTGCAAAAAAGCCCATAAATCCACCCATCCTCATGTTTGACCACCCGCATATCATAGACGTTAATATCGGGATTTTCCGTCTCCGGCATCAAAACGGGATAATCCCAAAACTTAAAACCGTCAATTCCGGTTTTACTCTCAGCAACCGCAAAAAAAGATTTCCGGTCTACCCCCTCAACCCGGGCCACTAGATAAATTTTTCCATTGAGCTCAATCGCCCCCGGATTAAAAACACAGTTTATTCCCAACCGTTCCATTAAATATGGATTGGTGTTAAAATCCAAGTCATAACGCCAGAAAAGTGGTGTGTGTTCCTTTGATAGAACCGGATAAAGGTATCTTTGATAAATTCCATTATTTAAATCTAGAGGTCTATTTTGGCGTTTGAGTATTTTTTGTTGTTCTTGAACTAGAGAATTTAGCCTCTCGATGAATATTACTTCTTCCATAGTAAGCACCTTTTTTCCTTGTTTTGAGCCTTTATACGACAATTATATCTTCTAACCGACTGGCCGGATGCGTTTAAATAACCCGCAATTTTCTACTTAACTTTAAATCCCGGAGTTTCTTTTTCTTCCAGATATGTTTACCGTGAGATACTCTTTCTTTTACCACCTGGACCGCATGCTTAGGTTTAATATTTAAAACCGTTTGCTTTTGTTTTGGTGGGGTTACTTTAATCAACCGGTTTTTCTCCGAATATCTTCTAATATTTTTTAACAATAATTCGGCATATTCTATCGGGTCAGCCATAAAATCAAAATAATTGCCGCCGACAGTAACCATTCCTCCGGCTCCAAAAAGATTGAGCATGTTAAATGACTGCAAATAAGAGTTTAATCGCAGCAAACCATTTTCAACCGCCAAACCCCTCTCTTTCAACATCGGATTAACAGTTGGTTTAGGGGTCCAAATTAAATAGCCGTAGTCAAGAATCTGATTATCGCTAAATACCAACAAATCTCCGGTAATGCGGGCTACCTTTCTGCCGAGTAATAACTCAATGCCGTTATTTATCAATTCATCCATTACCAATTCTTTAACCTGCAAATCAAAACCAGGTAAAACAGAATGCGCCGCCTCTATGACAGAAATGACCGGATATTTTTTTAACTTATTAAACATAATACGAAGAGATAAGGCAAGTTCAACTCCTAATTTTCCCGCTCCCACAATAGTAACAATCCGCTCAGCGCTTTTTCCTGAAAGATCCTGCTTTACTTTTGGCAGGTTCTCCCCTAACCTGATTGGTACTCCATATTTCAATAAACCCTCAATGGTTTGATAATTATCATCAGGATTAATTACCGCTATATCATAAGAAAAAACCCGCCCATTCTCTGTTTTCACCACTTGATGGGCGCTATCGATTTCATATATGTCTTCCCAAACATACTGTATCCCTTTTTCCCGGCAGATTCCAGCCAAGTCTAATTGAATATCCTCTTCCGAGTGATATCCGTAAAAAAAGTTCGCTGCCATCTCCGGATAAGAAATTACCGGCTTTGATGAAAGCATAATAATTTCAAATTTAGCCAAATCAGCTCTTGCGAATTGTTTAAGTAAGCAAGCTTGAGTTATTCCTCCACCTATTAAAAGCAACTTGGTTTTTTCCCGTTTTTTCATTATTATCACCTGCCTCAAGCAATTCCTAAACCTATCATTTATATCGGTATATGTTAAAAAGACTTTATCCATATAGGCAATCCAATAAATGAGGTGGCGTACTAAAAGATTTTCCATGCTATAGTCGCTATATGCCACCTGATTATAGCAAACAGCCATAAATATTTATATCATAATAGTGAATACAATCTGAATTCAAAATTTTTAATTATTAGTCCTAAGTCAGAAGTTTTAGCAACGATTAAACTCAAAATCCATTTATATTGACTTTCGACTTTTAACTTTTGACCTTGGACTTAAATTGTAGGTGGTGTTAATGGAACGATATAATTCTCCATTTGGAGCTTACTCTGAAAGAAAAAAGATGCAACAACGGATTCAGGAATTGGAGGAAGAGAACAACCGCTTAAAAAATAGAAGTGATTTTGTCAAAGATTTAATGGCCTTACTCATGAACAGCAACCGTTATTATGTTAAAAGTCAAGATAACGGTAGTCTGGAACAGGTAATTGAACTAGTAAAGGATTTGTCCAATGATCTTCGTAAATTTTTCAAAGGCCCCCCAACTTAAATATAACATTCTAGTGGGCACTAGGCACTAGGCACTAGGCATTAGGCATTAGAAATAAAACTAAAAAACCGGCTGTATTTAAACATTCAAAATTACTAACACCTGTTGCCTGTTGCCTATTGCCTATTGCCTAACATTCAGAACTACTTACCTGCCTTATTTGTATCCCTCCGGATGTCCTTTATGCCAGCGCCAGGCGGTCTCAATAATCTTCTCCAACTGAGGATAGCTGGGTTTCCAACCAAGTTCGTCCTTGATCCGGTTTGATGAGGCCACCAGGATGGCCGGATCGCCGGGACGGCGCGGTCCTTCTTTAACCGGAATATTTATCCCGGTTACTTTTTGGGCTGTCTCGATTACTTGACGATTTGAATATCCTAGTCCATTGCCTAAATTATAAATAGTAGAAGCCAGACCGTTATTCAAAGCTTCCAAGGCTAACACATGAGCTTGGGCCAGATCATTGACATGGATATAATCCCTGATACATGTACCGTCTGGAGTTGGATAGTCGGTTCCGTAAATCTCAATATATGGTCTAACCCCCATTGCCGCCTGAAGAACTATTGGAATTAAATGTGTTTCCGGTTGATGGTCTTCCCCGATATCCGATTCCGGATCAGCCCCGGCAGCGTTAAAATAACGTAATGACATGAATTTTAAACCATATGCATGGTCATAGGCCTTTAAGATGCCTTCAAAAGTTAGTTTGGAGAAACCGTAGGGGTTGGTTGGGTTTTTGGGATGCTCTTCCGGAATCGGCGTCTGCTCCGGTTCACCATAAACTGCTGCCGTGGAAGAAAAGACAAATTTATTAACTCCGCTCTCCCTTAGCGCATCCAGCAGCTTCATACCATTGCCGATATTATTTTGAAAATATTTGGATGGTTCACCGACAGACTCACCCACCAGACTATAAGCGCATAAATGAATCGCAGCCTCAATTTTTTCTTCCTTAACAACCTTCTTGACTAATTCACTGTCGCCAACATTGCCTTCAATAAATCTTCCGGCTAAAACCGCTGCCTTATGCCCTTTAACCAGATTATCCAAAACCACCGGCTCATGGCCTCTCCGGTTAAGTTCCAACACCACATGACTCCCAATATACCCAGCCCCACCTGCCACTAAAACTTTCATTCCCCATCCACCTCATTATTATTATTAATTAACATATAGAAACCTATCTAAAATCACGAAACTACACGAAAGAAAACATTAAAAGTTCTTTAATACTTTTTCGTGCTTTTCGTGTGTTTCGTGGTTCCAAAGTTTGTTAATTATTTCTCAGAATAATTTTCTTACTACTTAATGCTTATTGCCCATTACCTGTTCTAAAGAATCTCCGCGCCATTTGCAGCTGTGCTGATATAAATTCGAGGGACAATTCCGGTTTTGGCTTGATAATTATCAGTTATATGCTTGGTAAACTCCTCTATTGCGTTTTCTTTAACGAGGTTTACCGTGCAACCGCCAAAACCGCCGCCGGTAATTCTGGATCCCAATACTCCCGGGAGTTCCCTGGCCAAATTAACCAGCAGATCAATCTCCGCACAGCTTACTTCATAATCATCTCTTAATGAATCATGAGATGCATTCATCAGCCGGCCAAAGATAGCCAAATCGCTTCTGTTTAAAGCATTTATACTTTCTAAAACCCTACTATTCTCAGTAATTACATGTTTACAACGGCGGTATACTATTGGGTCCATCACTTTTTTATATACTCCCAATTGTTCCAATCCGGCATCACGAAGCGCTTTAATTCCCGGAACTTTCCCGGCCAGGATCTCCACTCCACTTTCACATTCCTGCCGCCGTTTATTATATTCCGAGTCAACTAGAGTATGTTTAACACCACTTTGACATATTAAAATCCGACAATCTCCTAATTCCAACGGGACGAGTTTATACGCGAGTGATCGGCAGTCAAGAAAAAGAGCCTTGTCTTTTCCGCCCATCATTGAGATAAACTGATCCATAATACCGCAATTCATGCCGACAAATTTATTCTCGGCCCGTTGGCAGAGTTTGGCCAATTGTGGCTTTTCCATTTTAAATCCAAACAATTCTTGCATTATAATTGCTGTAGCTACTTCCAAAGCAGCCGAAGAACTTAAACCGGACCCTTGGGGAATATCACCTGCAAAAACAATCTCCACCCCGCCGAATTCAATCCCGGCCTCCTGTAACATGGCCAGCACCCCTCGCGGGTAATTACTCCAACGTTTTTCCCGGTCGTATTGAATAAGATTATCCAACGAAAATTGAACTGTCTCCGCATAATCAGCCGAATGAATTTTTACAATCCGGTCCGGTCGTTTCCGGGCGGCCAATAAAATCCGGAAATCAAGCGCCATCGGAAACACAAATCCATCATTATAATCCGTATGCTCTCCAATTAGATTAACCCGACCCGGCGCCCTACCAACAACAATCTCCCCACCGGCCCCGAATGTTTTGATAAATAACTCCTTTATCTGTTGAACCTGTTCCGACAACCGGAATCACTCCCCTTTTAATATGTACAATTGAGAATTGACAATTAAAAACATATTTAATTAAGGAAGCGCTGATTAATCCGATTTTGTGCGAGCAAATATGCGGTATTAGGCATTTTGCGAAGCACAAAATCGTCACTTATTCAATTAATCAGCGCTTCCTTAAATTTATAAACACAGAAAATTAAGAGATTAATATTTTTTCAATTAGCTTATTACTGCGCTTTACTTCATTATTGACAATTGTTCATTGTCAATTAATTTAAACCACCCTTACCTCCAGCCCTTTCTCGGTCAATCTGTCTATCTCATCTTTATCGGCTTGGTCATCGGTGATTAGCAGATCAATCTCGTTGACATCCGCAACTTTGGCCAGGGCGACATTGCCTATTTTACCGGAGTCAGCCACCAACACCCTACGGCGGGCGGTTTTAATGAATAAAGACTTCATTTCGGCCTCTACAATATTGGAATTGGTAACTCCATGATCAGCCTCAATACCATTGGAGCCTATAAATGCCAGGTCAACTTGGACTCTTTCCAGGATAAATTGAGCATAGGGATTTACCAATGAATGCTGTTTAGCCCGCAGCGTACCTCCGGTAACCAAAACCGTAATCTCCGGAATCTCTTCCAATAACATGGCGATATTCAAAGCGTTAGTGATTACGGTTACACCTTTACACAGTTGCAAATTACGGGCAATCTCAGTTACGGTGGTCCCCACGTCAAGTATAATAGTCTCCCCATCGGAAACCATTTCAGCCGCAGCCTTACCTATCCTTGCTTTTTCTTCCTTGAAGGCTGTCTCCTCTATCTGGAACGACCGCTCGAAGCCTCTTTTGGAGGTAAGGATGGCTCCGCCATGAGTCCGGTTTAATAAGCCCTGCTTTTCCAATAAATCCAGGTCTTGACGGACAGTAACTTCAGATACGGTCAGCTCCCGAGCCAGGTCAATTACCCGGCAACGGCCTGATTTATTCAATTTATCCAGAATAACAGCTCTACGTTCTTCCGGAAACATGAACATACCCCCTAGGAATAAACCCTTACTTTTATTTTACGTTTTCTTTTGTTTGATGTCAATTGTTCTTGTTTTGAAACTTAAAATATGGTTTTCGTAAGGAAACAAAAATAAGGCCTCACCAATCAATAAGCTTGTATAACTCCAATTGAGAACCGATCTTAATTATAGGTACATATCATACCCTAAAAGTCCAAGTCAGTGATTCCCAGTTTACATGTTATATAGAAGACATGGTCAATTGAATCTTTACCGCCATTGATATTGGAGGAATACCAGTGTTAACTACCGGGAATATAGATTTTATTAAACCAAGGCGGAAGATGTTATAAAAGAATATCATAAAAAACCGTCCCCAAAATTCGAGGACGGCTCGTTTTATAATAAATCTATTTCACTACCACTTTAAAATTTTTCCGTTCCGTAATTCCCAACTCCAAATCCTCCACATAAACCAACACATTATAAGTCCCGGGCTGTACAAAAGTATGCTTTTGATCCATACCCTCAACCACAACACCGTCGCCGAAATCCCAGATATACTTCATTTCAGGGTTTTTGTCACCCTCCTTATCGGCCCAGGCCTGACAGTTAACAGTTAGAGGAGCTTTGCCGGAAGATGGCGATACATTGGCAGTCAAGCGGATTTTCGGTAGTTTAACTTCAATGGTTAACGAAGTTTTTACGGTACTTGACGGATGCAGCCAGTCCTTAACCTCCAAAGTAACCACATATTCTCCTTCTTGTTTGAAAATATGAACCGGATTTTGCTCTACAGCAGTGCCGCCGTCACCAAAATCCCATAAATACTGCGGATCACATGGCGAACCGGTCACTCCTATTTGAGTATTGAAACTTACTTTTAGAGGAGCTAACCCGCTGGTAACACTGGGTATTGCCGTTACTTTCATCTCCGGGGCCATAACTTCAACTTTGAGAGTTCCGGTTACTAAATTCCCTTGATGCAGACGGTCGGTAACCGTTAATTGAACATCATAGGTCCCGGGTTTTTTAAAGATATGAGTCGGTTTAGGCTGATTAGCGGTTTCCCCGTCGCCAAAATCCCAACGGTAAATCAGTTCCACCGGCGACCCCTGGATAGTCATTTGCGGATCGAAATTTACCGCCAACGGGATTAACCCTTTACTGATGGAAGCAGTCGGTTTAATATGAATCTGTGGCGGCAAAGCCTTAACTAAAAATACGGTATCCGGGATAACTAACGATTGATGAAGTTTGTCTACGGTTTTAAAGACTACTTGATACTCTCCGGGTTCAGTAAATTTATGCTTAAATTGACTTCCTTCGGTTATTTCTTCTCCAAATATCCAATTGAATCTTAACTGCGTCGGTCCACCGTTAATGCTCGGATGAGCCGTTCCAATAACTTCCAAAGGAACTGGGCCGGATAAAGGAGTCATCACCGGATTTGGAGCTATATTCAACGGCAAAACATCTATCAACCAACTCTTTTGAAATATGCTCTCTCCGACTTGAGCAGTTAAAACCAATTGATAATTACCCGGTTGAACATAGTTATTACCGGCTTCAGGTCCCGTTAATTCCACTCCGTTTCCAAAATTCCAGGTATAAGTGGCCTTCTGCCCATAATTAACTACGGCATTCACTTTAGCGGTAACATTCAGTTCCGCCGGGCCACTTAAAGGTTCAACCTTGGGATCTAGAACAATTAAAGGGGGTACCTCCAGCTCAAAGTAGAACTTCTGTGATCCCACTCCGGATAAAGTCTTCCCATTCCCTTCTACTACAACCGGGAATCTACCATCACTGCTGAATTGATGTTCTATACTTTTACCGGAAGATTTATCATTACTGCCCCAAAACCAATTCCATTGATCCAATCCTTCCGGTCCTATTACCTCAAAATTAAATTGGTGCGGTTTATCTCCCATCGAGTACCTCACCTGAGCTTCTGTATATTTTAACTTAGCGTAGACTTCAGTTCCATCTTTGGATAATAACCGGGAGTATTCACCCGCATAAAGAGTTATTTTATACTTGGTTCCTTTGGGGATATTCAGCTTACCCGAAGCGGAGCTGGTTTTTCTCTCCAATTGCTTTCCGGGTTTATTAAAATCCTCAACGGTAAAAAACGCGGCATCTTTTTCACTAGCCAAACTTACTTTCTCAATGGTTACTTCCCACTCCAACGTAGTATCAAAACTTAAAGGGTCACTGGGAACAATCAACTCCTTCTTTTGGGCCAATTGAGCTACTGAAACTTGTATCAACCGCTGGATTGGAATTAATTTAGAGTCACTATTATCAACCCCGAAAGCCAAGTTTGTAGAGATGAAAAATAAAAAAGCGATCATAAATATGTAATATTTCTTCAATTTAAATCCTCCCTCTATTTAAATGAGGAATTTTCATAATTTTAAAACTTTACATTCGAATATAATATATTGATGGCCAGATCCGGGCAAATCACTATATATTATATCCGAAATTAAATCAGGTAATTATGAAACTTCCTTTAATAATATAGTAAAAAATATCTCTTTAACAGTAGGCGATTCTTGCCATTTTTGGCAACAGTATTGATGGTTATCCTCTTCTTTATAAGGTTATTTGCCGGGGGCAGATTTAAATTAAGTATAACCTGTTCCAAAAAAATGTCAAGCAATACCAGTTCCATATTTACAAATAAAAAAAATAGCCGTAAAAGCGGCTATCCTATTTATATAATGTATCTTTGATTATGTATATCTTATATAAAAAATACACTTCCCTAAACTCTAAAACTTAAGTCCAGCCGTGACATAATATCCAGCTGCGTCTTCGGCGCTTACATAAGCCAAATCCACAACCAGCACCAATAACTTAAATCCTATTCCCCCGGTAAAAGTCATACCTTTATCTTTGTTGGTATAACCTCCCAAACGCAAGGCTACGGATTTCCATAATGCGGTCTGTTCCAATCCTACATGTATCCGGGTTTGGTCATTATCTTTATTCCAAGTGTCGATTATTTCGGCGTCTGCGGCTAAGGTTAGGGATTCATAGGGATTATAAGCTATTCCCACAGTATAGGTTTTCGGAATATTTGCTTTTACTTCACTCTTATCCCATGGTTCTTCTATTCCAGTAGGATTAAGGAGAGTATAATTCTCTATTGTCCCATTGTCCCAGTCAACTTTACCAATAACATTTCGCCCGACAAAACCTACTCTGGTTTTCTCGCTTAACCGGTAAAGAACTCCGATATCAAAGGCCATTCCCTCACCTTCAGCCCATTTCTTTGAACCTGATACATTATCGCTATTAACACTGGTTTCAACAAATACTGCTTGAACGGTTTTTAAATTAACCCCTACCGCCAGTTGTTCTCCAAATTTCCCGGCAATAGTCAACGCGCCGTAACCGTAACTTTCAGCACCGGCCGTCATGGTATTCCTGTCGGCAATCGCCGTTGCGCTTAAATCGATCATACCGTTTATCGCAAAATACCTTGAGGTTATGCCTAAATAGTCCATAGAAGCCAACTGAAAGTCATTTTCATTAAATTCTGGTAAATCACCGTTAGTGTCAATCAATTTATCGGAGAGGTCATACTTACCTTGCAAGCCGACCGCCGGTGTAATAGTTACAAACTTGATCTGAGTTATCCCGGCCGGGTTCCAGTACGGGGCGGAACCATCATCAGCCACTGCGGTAAATGCGCCTCCCATTCCGACGGCTTTAGCGCCGAACCCAGCCGGTATATCGGCCCAAGCAGCAGAAGTATAGAGGATGATTAAGCCTAATGCCAGAATCAAAATTGAAATCCGTTTCATTTTCTCACCTCCCTTCACTGTGGTTACTTAATACTTCGGCAGAAATACCAGGTTTTTAAAGTATAAAAAGTAAAAAACATCTTATATCTGTAAATAAAACCAACTTTTCGATTGAGGCGGTTTTCAGAATTCTAAGGAAGCGCTGATTAATTGAATAAGTGACGATTTTGTGCTTCGTAAAATGCCTAATACCGCATATTTGCTCGCACAAAATCGGATTAATCAGCGCTTCCCTAAATAAAAATATTCGCTTAAATAAAAAAACCCGGCGCTAACGTTAACCGGGTTTTTTTATTTAAATTATTGACCTGTCTTCTTAAGTTGAAACTATCATATAATATTTGTGTCTTTAATTGTCAATTGTCCATTCTCAATTGTCAATTAATTATAAATCCTACTTCATTTTAAAAGTCTGACAACAGGTATCATCATTTGAGTCGGCAGGAGTGGCAGTCAAAGACTTTAAATCGGCATTTTTTGAAAATCCGCCGTTCTCATCATTCTGGATTACTATTTGTTGAGCTTGACATAAGTTATCCTGGGTCCAATACTTACAGTTATCAACAGTACAATTTACATCCGGCACTACTTTTCCCTCCTTTATTATAAGATTAATTTGACCTTAGATCGTTCCTTACAACCTATATATGTCGCGCTAAATTTTCCGAACGCATAGAGAGCGACATATTTCGTTGATTCATAAGATGAACTAAATTCGCTTATTTACCCTTTCACATCCGTATTTAAATCGGCGTTTATCCAGCTATAATTAATAAAATCAAGCTGGATAAATACCAAACCTCACTGAACATGCTATCAGTATGGAAAAGTTTATAGGATAATTTAGTTCATCTTATATATTAGGTTGCCCCACCCTGCAAAATAGTTATTCAAACAATTATAAAAATAAAAACCAAACCTTTTAAATTTTGGTTTGGTTTGTTTTCAGTGATTATTATTTCTTAAACCTGTTTAGATCAGAAGATATCCTAGTCATAATGCATCAGATTTTCATACTTCGGATTAAAAAGTATTTTTACTTTATTTAACGGCCAGAAGATAAAGACTGCTTTTCCAACCACATTTTTCAACGGTATAAAACCAACGTCGGGATCACGACTATCTTTGCTGTAATTGCGGTTATCACCCATCACAAAGATAGTTTGATCGGGTACGTTCGTATAAGGATAATCTTGAAGATTCTTTTCATTAATATATGGTTCTTTCAACTCTGTCCCATTTACATAAACTTTAGAATCTCGGATTTCAATTGAATCATTGGGTAACCCAATTACCCGCTTAATATATTTCCGGGTATCATGAGGCGGCTTAAGCACAATAATATCTCCGGTCCGGGGAGAAGTAAACCTATAAATAAACTTATTAACTATCAAGCGTTCCCTGTCTTGGAGAGTAGGTACCATTGAAGTTCCGCTTACTAAAAAAGATTGAATTATAAAAATAATAATAAATAGAATAGTTAACACTGCAATGGCGAATGATTCCACATTTTCGCGGTATTCAGACTTTTTTATTTCCCACATGGGAATGCCCCCCAATTTTAAATAAAGAAGTTTGAAGTTTGAAGCTTAAAGAGTGAATTTAAAACTCTACAACTATATTTCACCCTTCTTACTCCACTCTTCAAACTTTTCTTTTTACACTTCCCGACGTTCTTCGATACGGGCTGACTTTCCGGAACGTTCTCTTAAATAATACAATTTAGCACGGCGTACCTTACCTTTACGTTCTACAGTGATTTTATCAATCATTGGGGAATGAACCGGAAAAGTTCTCTCAACTCCGATACCTTGGGATACTTTTCTGACTGTAAAAGTTTCTTTTAAGCCACCATGACTACGGCGAATAACAATTCCTTCAAAAACCTGGATTCTTTCTTTACCACCCTCAACAACCTTCACATGTACTTTTACGGTATCTCCGGGTTCGAAATCAGGAATATCAGAACGCATCTGTTCGCGTTCAATAGTATCAATAATATTCATTTATTTTACCTCCTCTCTTACACGCAGTTAAAATCATATTTTAAAGTTCAATTTTTTTATTAATAACTCTTTTTCAGCCTCGGATAATTCCATTTGTCGCAGAAGCTCCGGACGACGTAACGCAGTTCTCAAAACAGCTTGTTCCCTGCGCCAAGCTTCAATCCGGGCATGATGACCACTTAATAAAACCTCGGGAACCTTCATTCCCTCAAATTCAGCCGGCCGGGTATATTGGGGAAAATCAAGCAAATTACCGGTAAAAGAATCATTAATAGCTGAATCCTCGGAACCCAAAACGCCCGGTATTAATCTGGTCAGAGCATCACTTATTATCATAGCTGCAGGTTCGCCACCGGTTAATACAAAATCGCCGATAGATATCTCTTGATCCACAAAACTCCGGATTCTTTCATCGAATCCTTCATAATGGCCGCAGATTAAAACCAGATGTTCAAGCTGTGAAAATTCTTTGGCTGTTTGTTGCTTAAAAACTTCTCCTTGCGGAGTTAACAAAACTGTTTTCGGGTTCGGTTCGGTTTCTTTGATGAACTGTAAACCGCGGTAAATCGGTTCCGGTTTTAAAACCATCCCGCTCCCCCCGCCGTAAGGTATATCATCAACCATCCGGTGTTTATCCGTAGTGAAGTCTCTAAAATTAATTAAACGAAACTCTACTAACTTTTGTTCCTGGGCTCTTTTTAAAATACTACTTTGAAAAAACCCCTGAAACATCTCCGGAAACAAGGTAAGGATTTGAATAATCATTCAACTTCATCCTCCACCAGCCCCGGTGGTAACTCAACCACCATCTTGCCTTCCCCGAGAATAACTTCTTTAATAACATTTTTCAAAGCAGGAATCAATATTTGCTTACCGGATGGGCTACTAACTTCATATACATCATTGGAACCGGTTTCTAAAATCCGAACTATAGTCCCTAATAACTCACCAGTTAAGCTATAAACTTTCAAGCCTTGAATCTCATCATAATAATAACGTCCAGCCGGAAGTTTTGGCCGCTCATTACGGGGAATATAAATCAAACCCCTTCCTAAGTCAATAGCGGCGTTTAAATCCGTAATACCGTCAAATCTTAATAACATAAAATTTTGAAACGGCCGGAAGCCTAAAATATTTAACTCCCGAAACCCTTCTTTACTTTTAAAATAAACCCGGCGAATCTCCTTAAAACGCTTTAGGTTGTCCGTTAAAGGAAGCACCTTTAATTCGCCCCGAATCCCCTGGGGTTTGATAATTTCTCCGACAGCTATTAGATCAAGTAAATCCATGTATCCTCATTTATTACTTAGCTCAACTGTAATTTTCCGGTTGTCCCGAAGTGCACAAGCTTTCACTACAGTTCGAACCGCTTTAATGATCCGGCCTTGCTTGCCGATGATTTTACCAACATCATCAGGGTTGACGGTAATCTCCAGTAAAATATGATTATTACGCTCCATTTTGGCAACCCGAACGTCTTCGGGGTGATCAACCAAGGCTTTGGTAACTTGGAGAACCAAATCTTTCAATGATCAACACCTCACTCATTTACCAGAAGCTTCGGCGATTACGCCAACTTTTTTAAACAACCGTTTCACGGTTTCAGATGGTTTAGCTCCTTTTTTTAACCAATCCTGCGCTTTGTCCTTATCAACCACAATCTCCACCGGTTCTACGATCGGATTATAATGCCCGATAATTTCGATGAATCTTCCGTCACGCGGAGCTCTAGAATCAGCAACCACTACACGGTAAAAAGGTCGTTTTTTTGCTCCCATTTTGTTTAAGCGAATTTTTACAGACATCGTCTCACCCCCCCTCAAAAAATAATTTTTGGTAATTGAGAATTTTTTAAAACACCTCTCTCTCGCTCTCCCCCAAAGTGGAAGAGTAACCCTAGCCTCTGACATCTAAAGAATGTAGCTTCGGAGGCATCGGTTACTCTCCCCCATGGATTAACTTCATGAAATTACTTGCGCGGGGGAGAGCAAGAGAGGGGCTAAAACGGTAGTTTCGGCATTTTTCCCTTGCCTATATCGGCAAACTGCTTCATCATCTTCCGGCTTTGTTCAAATTGTTGCAGCAAACGGTTGACATCCTGAACGGTTGTACCGGAACCTAAGGCTATCCGCCGGCGTCTACTGCCGTTAATGATATTCGGGTTAGCCCGTTCATGCTTGGTCATGGATTGAATGATAGCTTCCACCTTGACCATTTCCCGTTCATCAACCTGAACTCCCTTTAACTGTTTACTGAACTGACCGGGTAACATACCTAATATTTGGTCCAAAGGACCCATTTTTTTCATCTCATGCATTTGTTCCAAGAAGTCATCCAGGCTATACTCTGACTTTCGCATTTTGTCAAAGAGGTTTTTAGCTTTTTTGGTATCAACTGCTAATTCCGCTTTCTCTATTAAAGTCAGCACATCACCCATGCCTAAAATCCGGGACGCCATTCTTGATGGGTGAAAGACCTCCAAATTCTCCATTTTTTCACCCAAACCGGCATACTTTACCGGACAATTGGTAACCGCCCTGACGGAAAGAGCCGCTCCACCTCTGGTATCACTATCCAGCTTCGTTAATATAACTCCGGTCAACCCTAATGTTTCTTTGAAAGAAGCGGCCACATTAACCGCATCTTGACCGGTCATGGCGTCAACTACTAACAAAATCTCATCAGGCTCAACCTTAGTTTGAATCTGTTTCAACTCCGCCATCATTTCTTCGTTGATATGAAGACGACCGGCAGTGTCAATAATAACAATATCATTTTGATGGGAACGGGCGTATTCCACTCCTTGTACTGCAATCCTGACCGGGTCAGCCCCTTCCAGGCTAAAAACAGGCAACTCAAGTTGCTTTCCCAAGACCTGCAATTGTTTGATCGCAGCCGGCCGGTAAATATCTCCTGCTACCAATAAGGGCCGCCGGTTTTGTTTTTTTAGTAAACCGCCAAGTTTACCGGCGGTACTGGTTTTTCCGGCGCCTTGCAAACCAACCAGCATAATGATGGTTGGAGGCTGGCTGGATATTTTTAACGGCGATTCTTCGCCGCCCATCAATTGAGTCAATTCGTCATAAACAATTTTAACTACTTGTTGACCGGGTGTTAAGCTTGATAAGACCTCCTGGCCAACGGCGCGTTCCTTGATTTTGGCGATAAATTCCTTAACAACCTTAAAGTTAACATCTGCTTCCAATAAGGCCAAACGTACTTCTCGTAAAGATTCTTCGATATTTTTCTCGGTCAATTTACCTTGACCGCGTAATTTCTTTAACGTTTCCTGAAGTTTTCCCGAAAGGTTCTCAAAAACCACTTTAACTGAACCTCCTAATTATGTCGTACTTATTATTCCCGCCATTAAAATAGCGACATATTTCCTTAATTTATATACTAATATTCATAATCCATTTTTTCCCTTCCGGCATTAAGGATGGGAAATCTTATTTTAATCCATTTCCGCCTCTGATAACTCTGCAATCTGTTGATTAATTCCGGCCAAAACCTTATAATTAGGATTGTTTTCCGGCAATGAAGCCAGCACTCTCTGTAATTTAGCTGAAATATCTTCCAGAACCATTTGTTGATTTAAAAACCTCTTTAACAACCCCAGCTTTTGCTCAAAATCTTCAATAATCCGTTCAGTACGTTGTAAAAGATCATAAACTGCTTGTTTGGAAACTTCACCGTCATCGGCTATTTCCGCCAAAGACCAGTTTTCCAGATAATATAGCTCCATCACCCGGCGTTGCTTTTCAGTTAATAAGCCGCCGTAAAAATCATAGAGGAGTCCGGTCCTAACCATTTTATCCACCGAATGTTCCTCCAAAGTATTATATTATAATCCAATAAGTTTAAAACTGATATTTTTATTATGATTTCGCTTGTTTTCATTGGTCAAGTATTTTTACTTAACAGAGATAGTATACTCAGTTCTCAAGCGATTGTCAAGAATAAAAACATTTTGGAGAGTACCGGCATAAACTAGAGTAGTCGTCCACGCCGGCTTCCGCCGCGCACCTGAAAGAATGAAAATAAAGCTGGGTGAACGACAAGCATCGATAGCATTTTCTTAGTAAATCAGGTGATAAAATCATGGAAGAGAAAATAATTACAAAGCAAACTTGGCGGGAAAGTATCCGGAAGGTCTGGACCGCTTTCAGAAGGCGTATGTATACCGATAGCGTCAGTATTGAGTTATTTGGCGCTAAAATAGAACTGGATCGTAGAATACCGCGGGGTACTCCTTATGAGGTAACCGTAGTTTTGCCTAGAGTAGAGATCCGAAAAAAATGCGACCAGGATTCTTGTAAAAACTGCCAATGGGAAATGATTTTAAATAGTGTAACAATTGCTCATTCACCACGGGAAGTCGGTAAATCAGGAAAAGAAAATCCGGTGGAGATACCTAAAAATAATAACCTTTTAAATAAATCACAAAAAAATTCTTCAAAATCTAAAGACGAAGTTTCTATTGGTAAGGTTGAAAATATAAATATAGTTCATGATAAACAGATTAATACAACAAAATCTAAATAAAGAAACCCACAGCCTAAATTCACTGTGAGTTTTACTAAAATATTCAACGTCCACAACGTAATAGTGAATACAAAACTATCCACTGTAAACTATCAACTACTTACTATCGACTTCACTTCAGCATCCCCTTCACCCAGGGACTGTTCGGATAAATCTGCAATGCTTTCTGAAAATATTTTTCCGCTTTACTTTGGTTTTTCTTTTTTTGATAAGCCCTCCCCAACCATACATTGGAGATAAAATTATCAAACTCATCCTTACTTTCCAGAGCTTGTTGCAAAATCCGAATCCCTTTTTCCGTGCTTCCTCCACCGATAGCCGGAGCATTTAGATAATAGACGCCTAATGAATTCATGGCGGTATAGTTTTTAGGATCGAGACTTAAAGCCTTTTTTACCATATTCAAAGCTTTCGGTCCCTGACTCATAGTATAAAAGCCTCCTTTATAAGGCATCAGCCGCATAATAGTATCGGATAAAAGTCGGGTCGCTTCACTGGAGTTGGGGTTCTCCTCCAAAGCTTGACTGCTTAACCGGTTGCTTTCCGTGAAATGCTCGGCAGCGGCTTTTTTATCGCCGGGATACTCAGCCATCTCGCCGAGCATAAACTCGATCTGGGCTAACTGATAAGACTTTTCCCAACCATCCGGAGCTTTTTCCATCGTTTTTCTGCTCATCTCCAGCAACTTCCGGACTTCGGCAATGGCGTCTTCAGCATTATAGAACATTTTCCGGGCCTGTGAAAACATTTCCATCCCCTGATTTAAATCCTGGTTTTCAAACTTATTAGATTCTTCTAAAATGGCGTATACATTGAAAGCAGGTATTAACAATACCATTAATACCAGAGTAAAAGTTAATTTTCGGCCCCGATTAATTTGACTCATTTGAAACTCTCCTTCATTTACTATTTATTCTCTTTACAGCACTTGAGTTTATTATAGTTAATTATTTTATCTGTTTCATCTGTCGAAAGGTTGGTTTTATAAATGAATTTGGAGGAATTAGAGTCCTACTTTCGGAGGAGAGGGATCGAAAATATAAAATTGTAAAGGGAAAAAGGTAAAAATTTAAAAACAATCTCCTGTGGATTCTAGCAGGAAGAATGAGGGAATTAATCGAAATTAGGTACTACTGTGATTAATTTATTTACTTTTGTTTCTCCAACAATTTATTATTACAAATCCTGATATTCTTGGCATTTCGTAAAAAATTTTAAACAATGATGAAAAAATTAATATTACTAATCCAAGAGAAAAATATATGAGGGATTTGCATAATTCAAAATTTAAGCTTTAGCTCACAATATATTGATAGATACATCTTGGTATAACACCATATATTGTGGCCGAGGGAATAAAAAATGTAATTATGCAACTCCCTGATATACAAAAAATTTAATTACAAGGTGATACATCATGGCCAAACTTTATTTCCGATACTCGGCGATGAATGCCGGCAAAACCACCCAGTTGTTGCAGGTCAAATACAATTACGAAGAACGCGGGCAAAACGTCTTATTAATAAAACCAGCCGTCGACAATAGGTATGGCGCGGAGAAGATAATATCCCGGATCGGACTGGAAAGCCCGGCTATTGTTATTAATCAAGATACTAGTGTTACCGATTTAATAGATAAAATATTGCAAAACGAACAAATCAACTGTTTAATCATTGATGAAGCCCAATTTTTAACTAAGACGCAAGCTGTGGAACTATGCAGTATCGTTGATGATTACAATATTCCGGTAATTGCTTATGGGTTAAGAAGCGACTTTAAGGGGAACCTTTTCCCTGGGAGCGAAATCTTACTTGCTCTGGCTGATAGTATTGAAGAACTAAAGACAATCTGTTGGTGCGGAAAAAAGGCCATAATGAATACCAGGCTTTTAGACGGCAAGCCGGTTTATGAAGGGGAGCAGGTCCAGATTGGTGGTAATGAAAGTTATATCTCACTTTGCCGTAAACATTGGAAAGAAGGAAAAGTTGAACCCTAATTAATTAGGGTTCAATTAGCTTTTATAGTATTAATCACTAATTAACCATTCTTTAGCTTCTATTTCGGAATTAAATGATTTTACCGAATCATTTTTACCCGCTACAGAATTAAATCCAGTTTTCATCAAACCTCTCAATCCAATAATAGCCACTTTTTTACAGTATTGATTACTTTTGTTTTGAAGATTTTTAAAAGCTTTCAATGTTTCCAAATGAAAAAAAATATTGGAAACATCAATTAATGCTAGTATTGATTTTAAAGGTTTCTTAGCAAACTCAACTTCAATATCATTGATTAATCCCAGGGTATCTTCCTTCGTTTTTCCTGAATTGATAAAATTCGCAAAATAAATTATTTTCCCTTGATAGGTGACTGTTGAAATTCCTTTCACTTTACAAAACCCCCTTCTACAAGCTCATTTTTTTTAGTAATTCCGTAAATGATTGCGGTTTATCAAAATAAAAGCCTTGAAATATACAATTATTTGCGGAAAGTATTTTCTTTTGTTCGGCAGTTTCTATTCCACTGATAATAGCATTTAAATTTCGACTTTTTATCAAATCGAGCATAACCGAGAGAAACTTTTGGTCATTATTACTGTTGACAATATTGTTGACATACTTTTTGTCAATACGGACAAGAGTATTTTGAGGTAACTTTTGTAAAAAATTAAACAAGGAATTCCCTCGGCACAAACCGTCAACGGTTAATTGAACCCCAATCCGATCCAGTTCGTATATTATTTTTATTGATTTCTCCAAGTTTTGCCAAGAACTATTCTCTTCCAATCCTAATTTCAGATATTTAGGTACAAGGTTTGTTTCTTTTAACACCGAGGTTACCAGGTTGATAAAGTTAGGATCATAAAACTGTTTTACTGTGCAATTGACCAATACAAACAATTTATGCCCCTTATAATGTATTTCCTTCAATTGCTGGCAGGCTGTCCGCAAAACAAATTCACCGATTTTTAATACTAGATTACTTTTTTCGGCAATTGCGATGAAATCATCGGGTTTAAGTAAGCCCAACTGCGGATGATTCCAACGGATTAAGGCTTCGATTCCTATAAGTTGATCTTTATTGTTCATTAAACCTTGATATTCCAATTTGATTTGGTCATTATTAAGAATATTTTTCATATCAGTTTCCAGGGCTAATTGCTGAAAATATCCGGAATCCCTCATCTTATCGAAAAAAAGAAAAACTCCTCCGGTCTCTTTAGCCCGGTACATAGCCAAATCAGCATATTTTAACAATTGTTTCCCATCTTCTGAATCCTCGGGAAAAATACTGATCCCAACACTACAAGCGATATTTATTTCATGTTCCATAATAATATATTTCTGTTTGATAGATTCAACCAAATCAATAGCTAATTTTTCAACCGAGTTTATATTATTTACATTAACAATAGCTGTAAATTCATCCCCACCCAATCTAAAGATTGCATCTACTTTTTCATTGGGATTGCATACTTCAGGTAATATAGCGACCTTACCCATTAATACCCGTTTAACCCGGGTGGATATTTCGTGTAATAAACAGTCGCCAATATCATGCCCAAAAAAATCATTTACCTGTTTAAAGCCATCAATATCCATAAATAAAAGATAAAAAGGTTGCTTGGGTTTAAACTTGGAAGATTGCTTAATTATATTATCAAGAGCTTGATAAAAGGAATGACGGTTTAACAGTTTCGTTAATGGATCATAATTAGCAAGATAAGCAAGTTCCTGAGTTCTTTTTTTAACTTCAGTCTCCAGGTTATCAATATAATTCCGGTTTAAGTATTCCAAACGCCATTTGGTGGTTAATGCCAGAGCTAATTGTTTTAAAGAAACGCTATCAAAAGGTTTTTTAATAAACAACAGGTGATCAGTCTGCTGAAACTCCGCTAGTATTTCTTCCCAAGAATAATCGGAATAAGCAGTACAAATAACTACTTCTACATAAGGCTGAATTTCCCAAATCTTTTTTATTGTTTGAATACCGTCCATACCCGGAGGCATACGAACGTCCATAAAAATTAAGGAGTATGGATATCCTTCTTCAATAGCCCGGCGGACTTTCTCAACCCCGTCATCACCTTGATAAGCGTCATCAATCTGATAGCGAATAGCAGATGGTTTATACCCAGCCTCCGATTGAGCAGTTTTTTCACCAAATAACACTGTTTTCAGTTTTTGAATTTCAGAATAATTAGAGTTCAATTCTAATGGGTTCAAAATCTGTTTGATATCTTCATGAATATCAACATTATCATCCACAATTAGAATTCTACTAATACGCTCTTCCATTAGTGCTCCTAAAGTAATAATTATAATTGTAATATTATGTAGAAATTCATCTTGTTATATTTAATGATAAGTTAATTTCTTGTTTTTTACAATTAAAAATCTTAAAAATGTTTCTGCTAAATTTTGAATTCAGTTAAATTTCAATACAAAAGTAGCGCCTTTTCCAGAGCCTTCACTTTCCGCCCATATATTTGCTTTCATTTCACTCATATAGTTGGCGCAACTATGTAAGCCAAAACCATGACCATTAATTTTTGTAGAATAACCATAAGTGAAAACAGCTTTTAATTTATCGGGTGAGATACCACAACCGGTATCCGTAATGTGAATGAATTTGCTGTTACCATTCTCGTATATATTTATAGTTAGTTTACGGTTGGTCTCGGATATTTCCAATAAAGCCTCGACGGCGTTTTTAATTAGATTCACTAATACATGAAAAAGCTTGGTCCGATGAACAAATGCTTTCGGGGAAGATAGATAATATTTAACTATGATGACGTGGTGTTTTTCAAATAAGGCTTGATGAATTTTTAAGGCATCCTCCAAAATACTTGTTAACTCAACTTCTTCCAGTAAAGATTTAGTGCCGGTATAGTTTTGATAGGCGATAATAATATCTTCGATAAACTTTATCCGCTCGTCTATCCGGTCAATATGCATGGATAATTTATTACGCAGTTCCGCTAAGGGGTCGCATAATCTTAGATAAAATTCCAACCCCTTTTGTCCTTGGCGATTATTAATAATAAAATCATCAATTCCAGTTAAATTTTCCTCGAATAACCGGCTCACGTTTATGTAATCATTAATACATGAAGCTCCGGATAATTCACTAATTAAATGGGTTGAAGTATTGATATTGTTTAATACATTACCAATGTTATGAAGGGTACTGGTGGCAGTGTCGGCTTTTCCTTGGTGATGAGCCTGTTCCACCAGCTTTTGATAAGAATTATCTAATTTATCAATCAAGATGGTTCCCTGTAACGCAGTACTAATATGAATGCTCAATGTTTGATATACTCTCTCATCAGTAGGCCCCGGCTCAAAAAGAACAAAACCAATAAACTCATCAGCAACATGGAGCATATTTGCCATTAAGGCCGATGGCTGAGCCTGTGGGAAAAGGGTTCTTATTAACAACTTCTTAGCGGACATCGGTTTTGCAATTGGATTGATTCTTTGCCCATTATTATACTGAAATGCCAGAAAACATTTATTAAAGTTGCTTTCATCCCTGTTTTCATTTTTAAAAATAAAAACATAACCACTGGGAATATCTAATTGAGGTAAACTATCTTCCAAGACATTTAACAGTGAGATTTCCTGATAATTGCTTATTATTGCATGTCCAATTTTTTGTAAAACCAGATTGATTTTTTTAGCAGTTAACTCCTTTTGACCCCAAAAACTGAATAATTTCTCGCGAAGTAGCACTTGGGCTTGTTGAAATAAATCCTCAACTAATAATAAAGATTCTTCATCGTCTTGAATATAGGGAAAAATAACCCGGCGCATTATTAATATTAAGTCTTTCATTTCGGCTAAAGTTTGATAATCAAATTTAAGACGTAACCGAGCCTCTAACGACTTTAAAAAACATATTTCAGACCGTTTTTCAAAATCGGAACGAAATGAAGTTAATAAATCATCGATTGCTAAGGCCTCTCCATTTATCTCCATTGTTAATTGCCGATAAATTTCTTCCCAATCTATCCCGTTAACTGCAGCTACAGCTTTTTTAACCGGATCGTTTGGGGATGTATCGGCCAGATAAAAGGAGTCGGCCTTACAACCACACGAATCACGGATAATGATCCGACCCGGTACTACCGTTGAAAATGGAATTACCCCTTTGGTTAATAGGTGAGCCATTTTTTCACCGGCATAATATCCCAGTTCTTTCCATGGATAGTATACTGTAGTAAACGAAGGAGAATTAAACTTGCCTAAAGCGCCGTCTTCATAGCTTGTTACCGCAATATCTTTGGGAACGTTAAAACCCCTAGCCTGTAATTCTAGAATTATCCCTTCAGTTTCCGCATTGAAAAGTGAAACAATAGCATCCAATTGAAGCTTCCGTTCATCCAATAAAATTGAGACCGCTTTTTTTCCCCGTTGCGGTACTTCTAAATTGGCTAATTCCCGTTCGCTTATATATAATTCCGGCTGATAATAGCCATACTCTTCCATTGTATTTATATAAATATTACTACGGTTATCGGGCCAGAATGGAGCGATAAAAGCAATTTTCCGATAGTGATGTGCCTTGATCAAGTGTAACAAAATTTCGTGGATATATTGATCTCCGGCGGAATAAACATGAGGTATTTGTTCAAAACCCGCACCCAAACTTAAAAGCGGAATATGACGAAACCTTTTCTTAAAACTTTCATTATTTAATGAAACGGCCCGGGCCCAACCCAAAAAGATTAATCCATCCAGTTCGAATTGTTCAATAAATTCCAAGACCATATTAATTTGAAATTCATGTTTATAAGTAACATTTGAGGCAAAATGGCCGAAACGGATAGCATTAAACCCGTATTTCCGGGCTGCTTCAAAAAGCCCTTCGGTAATATAACCATGGTACTCATCATTGCTATTTTCATCAAGATAACCAATAGTATATCTTGAGCTTTTAGGGGGTTTGCATTCTATTTTATAATCCATTGAGTATCACCTTTATTTTAAGCTTATAAGCTTACATAAACTGCAATATAAATGTGGCGCCTTTTTTGTTTCCTTTGCTTTCTACCCAAATTTTACCACCAAGCTCTTTCATATAAACTCCGCAACTAAACAATCCAAATCCACTTCGCCCTTTTTTAGTGGTATATCCGTACGAAAATAACCGCTCGAAAGAATCAGGAGGTATTCCGGCGCCGCTGTCAGTAATCCGGATGAATTTACCGTTCCGGTCTTCTTCAACTAGAAATAGTAATTTCCGTTCGTTTTCCGCAGATAAAATTATTGCTTCCTTGGCATTATCTATTAAATTGTAAAGAATATGAAATAACTTAACCCGTTGTGCTGTTATCCGGGGTAAAGCATGATATTCCCGAATAATCTCAATCTTTAATTGTTCTAGGGAATTTGCTTGTACTTTTAAGACATCATCTATAATCTCGGTTATTAAAATCTCTTCAGTATTTGATTCAATACCGGCATAACTTTGTTGGGCGTTTATTATGTCGGCTATGGAATTCATCTTCTCATTCAGACGCTTTCCATGGTAATTAATCTGACTTTGGATATTATTAAAATAATCACTCAATTTAATATAAAGCTCAATTAACTTTTTACCTTTGGGATTATCAATGATAAATTCTCCAAGATTATCGATATTTCTTTCCAATAGTTGATTGGCCATAAAAAAATCATCAATTGGAAAGGCCTGAATGATCTCTTTTAGAACATGAATCGACACTTTAGCGCTATTTAATACATTTCCTACATTATGTAAGATAGCTGTGGCAATATCGGATATACCTTCCCGATGAGCTTGCTCAACTAGTTTTTTATAGCTTAATTCCAATTGTTCCAGGATTAAAGCTCCTTTTAGAGCGGTACTAATATGCACGGACAATTCTTCATAGATATTACCGTCCATGGGACCAGGTTCAAACAGGATAATACCTATAAAATCGTTTTGAACATAAAGTAAATGGGCGAATAACGACCTCTTTAAGCTATCCGGTAAAAGAATTTCCGCCAAGATTTGACTAGCTGGTAGAGATATAGTAGAATCGGTCTCTATGCGTTGATGATCACAATATTTAAATAAGATGTTACTACTCTCATATATATTATCCAAGTTATTAACAGTTTCTTCCTTTTCAAACACTGAATTAAAAATTATTATGTAACAACTCGGTATATTTAATTTAGTCAGATTTATTTCCAGGGTATTCATAATGTTGGGGATATTAAAATTAGCTATCAATTGTTGACTAATTTCCTGAAGATTCTGGTTAACGATCTTAGCCTGGACTTCTTTATTTCCCTTAATTGTGATTATTTTTTCCCATAAACCAACTTGGGCTTGTTGAAATATATCTCCCGCCCAAATTAATGTTTCTTTTTTTGTTTTGAAATATGGTAACAACAACTTACGCATGAATGAAACAAGATCTTCGACGTTGGAGTTTTCATACGGGTAAGGGATATTATTAAGCTGATCTAAAAGGGTTTCATAAAAATATATTTTTTTACCCTCTACAAAGTCTTTGATAAGCGCTTCAAGTAAACTCTGAAAATTAATTACTATATGAGGAAAGGCCTCTTCCAGCTTTGCAATGATTTCTTTTTGTTCATTTTGGGAGAGCTCGTTAATCATTTTCTCTGCCGGTTCCAATCTACCGGCTTTCGCATTAACAACGGTATTAGGTATGCATCCGCAAGATTCACGAAATATAATCTTCCCGGGCACTTCTGTTTCAAGTGGAATATGACCTTTATCAAGTAACTCTATCATTTTCTCGCATCCATAATACCCCAACTCCATCCATGGATAGTAAATAGTAGTGAGCGCCGGTGAAGCAAAGCGGGCCTTATCCCCGTCTCCGTAAGTTGTTACCGCAATATCTTCCGGTATTTTTATCCCACGTTCAATTAGTTCCTCAATAATCCCTTCAGTTTCATGATTATATAAAGAGATCAGTGAATCAATTTGAATTTTTCTTTCATCTAACAGGATTTCTAACGCTCTTCTGCCTCTGGCTTTAAAGTCAAGTCCATCCAATAATTCTTCTTCAACATAAAGTTCTTCATCCCATAAGCCATATTGGGTCATGGTTTCAATATATGTCTGACTGCGTTTGTCCGGTCGGTAAGGGGCTATATAAGCTGTTTTTTTTAGTTTATGCTCCTCTATCAGATGCTTTATTAATTGCTGAAGATATTGGTCGCCGGAAAAAAAGTTGCTGGGTATATTTGGAAAATTAGTTCCAATACTAAATACTGGTATTGATTGAAAATATCGGGTAAAAGTATCGCGTTTATAGTAGTATGCAGCTGAAGGCCATCCTAAAAACAAAAGCCCGTCCAGTTTATATTGTAAAATATGCTGCAAAGATATATCTATTAGCTGATTAACATCTTTCCCGATAAAAGGGTTATGATAACCGAAACGAATGATACAAGCGTCATGTTTTCGAGCAGCATCAATTACTCCGGTAAATATTTTGCCGTAATTATCGTTATATTCATCATCATCAAAATAACCAATAGTATAATAATTTTTTTTTGGAGCGCCATTATTAAAATAAAATTTCACTTGATAATTCACCTATTAAATTTTTAAAACCGCTACTATATGGAACGACATTATTCGTAACGTATGGTTCCCGAAAAAAATGTTAATGCCCATTGTTTTCTGAAACCATATTAAATCAATGATTAATATCGTTCCATATATATTAATTATAACATTGAATCTCAAATTTTGGAAACTTTATGATAATTCCGTTTATAATGGATTTAATCACAACTTAGGGAAGCGCTGATTAATTGAATAAGTGACGATTTTGTGCTTCGTAAAATGCCTAATACCGCATATTTGCTCGCACAAAATCGGATTAATCAGCGCTTCCTTAGCTTAATAGTTAGCAATTCTTATCAATCTAATAACCGCTTTCATCTTTGATATAGTTAGGAATATTATCTACGATAAAAGAAAAACGACCTTTTCAGGTCGTAGCAGCTAATTTATTTTCAAATTTAATCCTCATTCCGAATCCTCTTTGGCATAAGCCCTCAAAATGCCCAACACACACTCATATACCTTTGGAACGCTCTCAATCTCCAGCCTTTCTCTCCTGCTATGGGGGTCCAAGACCGTCGGACCAACCGCGATACAGTCCATTGGCTTATTATTTCGATATTTATCAACTATCCAACTGCATTCCAAACCGGCATGAATGAGCCTGGTGCTATAGTTGCCGTTAAATTGATCATTATAAACATTTTTAGCCTTCCGCAACAATTCTGAATTCTCATTTGGAGTCCAGGCCGGATAGCGTTCACCTACCGAAATTCTTCCCGCTGTTTTTTCGGCAATATTCTTATGAAGCTCCTTCATCCAATCCAGGCCGCTTTCCAATGAACTCCGATGCATGCAAACCACCATTAATTCTTGATCATTCATGGCAATAGCCGCCAAATTAGTGGAAGTCTCGACAGTTTCTTCTCTTTCGGCCGACATTTTCATCACGCCGTGAGGTATTTCCATTAAAGCGTCGATAATTTTTCCGGTATTTTTACCATCAACCATCCGTACCGGTATCTCCGTCTCCCGCCACTCAACTTGTAGATTATCTTCAACTGTTTGATATTGTTGATGTAAGGAGGTTTTTATTTCAGTAACCAACTTGGTAAATCTTTCTCCATCCTCCGCCTTAACTATTAATGTTACTTGAGCGCTCCCCGGTATCACATTGCTTTGCGCAATATTGCCGCCGGAAAAATCACTGATGTTGAAGTCGATCTTCTCCCGGGCGGCCCGGTCTATTAATTCCGATACCAGTTTAATGGCATTAGCCCTCCCCAGATGAATGGAGATTCCGGAATGGCCGCCTTTTAAACCGGAAATCTTCAGGTTAAAACATTTCCTGTTATTGGGAACCTTTTCCCAATTGAGCTTCCAGTGGTAAGTACTTCTTAACCCCCCGGCACAGCCATAGGTTATAGTCTGCAATTCTTCTTCGTCAAGGTTAATATAGACTCTACCTTTAAGTAACCCGGGATCGAAATCCCTGGCCCCATCCATACCGGTCTCTTCTTTTACAGTAAAAAAACCTTCTATGGGGCCGAAACCTTCGGTTTCTTCGAGAATTGCCAAAACAATAGCAACTCCAATCCCATCGTCCGCTCCCAGGGAAGTGCCGTCACTGTCGGTATAACCTCCGGCTTTGACCCAGCCGTTCCCGGGTTGGCCTTCACTGTCACAGTATTGAAGTTTTAATGGGAATATTTGATCATTAGGTACGCAGACCATATCCAAATGGGACTGAAGTACTACTGTCGGCTTATTCTCCAATCCGGGGGTTGCTTTTTTATAAACGACAACCACTCTTTGACCATAGTCGGTTAATGAAACATCCGGCTTATAATAATACTCAAATCCGTTCTTTTCAGCAAAATCGGCGATATATTTTCTGATCCCATCTTCATTTCCCGGTCCATGGGGTATCTTCCCTATCTCCTTAAAATGATGCCAAACCCGTTCCGGTTTCAACCCTTTAAAAAAAGTCGACATACGAACCTCCGTTACTTTACTTTCTATCAATAATAATTTTACCACTATAATCAGCTATATATTCTAGTCTCTTAAAGTTCTTATAAGCAACCAAAAATATTTTTATAACTTCAAACAAGCGGCGGCCATAAAAACTAGTGAAGCGTTATAATTGATCGCCGGTTCGTTTGAGGAGTATGAGTCCAATTCATCGGCATAACTAAAAGGTCCGGAATCAGCCGGTTCAACGCCGGACTGGGCATGGTTATTCGGACCTCCGGCCATTAAACCGGGGATGATCTTTTTAGTGGCAGCGGTCCATCGATGATGGGGATTTCTGACGAAATCGCTGCCGATCCCGGATACAAAACTTTTGGCTAACGGATTCACACCCAATACGAAATCAAGCTGGGCCAAGGCCGTCTCTCGAAACCCCTTATCCGGAGACAGAAAGTCAGCCATTATCATTGCTATGCCTCGGGAGAGACCATGATCATTGGAACCCCATTTGAACTCTTCAAATCCCAAGCTATAGCGGTAACCGCTTGCTTCCAATATTTTTTGATATTCCCGGGCTAATTTTATTATCTTGGTAACCAGTAATTTTCTTAAATCAGGATTAATTGAGTTTGACCTGGCATAATGAAACAAACCAAGTATAGCTGATTCTTTCCAATCAGGCGCCGCCGGTTGATAATTTTTTAAAAATTGTGATATATGTTTAAGGAAATGATCTTCATCAGTAAGAGTCGCCAGCTCCAAAGCGGCCCAGAGACGGTCTTTATCATCATTACGCAGTCCATAAGCTCCCGAACCGTCATCATCGGATTTTTCATAATCCCACCAATAATCATGTTTAACAAGGAAATCCCAGGCCTTGAGGGCCGACTCCTTAAGTTGTTGGGAAAAACCGGGGTCCCATTTTCGGTAAACACGGGCGGCAATGGCTATAGCCGCTACAAACTTAGCCGTATCATTAGTGTTTATACCATATATGTAACGGGTTTGTCCATCAAGCTCCGGGCTGACAAATTCGGCAAATTTTTTACCGGATAGTTTATGATAAACTGCTCCATCAGGACGCTGCATGGTTAATAACCATTCAATCCCAACCCGGGCTTCATCCAAAATATCCGGAATACCGTCACCGCTTTCCGGAATATTGAACTGCCCGTCATAAAACCGCTCCGGCCAAAGTTCATAAGCTGAAAGCATTATAGCTACCGTATAAGCAATAGTAGTGGTATATTTCCCATAGTCTCCGGCATCATGCCAACCACCCCTACTTGTTATTTTCTCATTTATATCATGAAACTCATTTTTTCTAATTATTTGCGCATCATCACAGTGACATGGAGGGTGATCTAGTCCCGATTCCTCATCTTTAATTGCAATTCCACAGCGTTGCAAATAATAAAATCGAATGGATTGTTTAAGTAAAATCTCATAAACATTAGTTTCAACAGTAAAGGGGTATGAGCTACCTAATCCTTCAATCACTATATGATACAAACCCGGAGTTTCAAGTTGGTTAAAATCACCGGTCCAAACCGTTTCTTTTGAAGTATGGTCTTTCTTTTGATGTAATTGCCCCTCATAAACAATTTGTAGACTGGAATTATCGATAATAGTAAAATTCTTTGCCTTTTTTGAAGTTACAACATGTTTTTGTCCTTTAGGGAGATAGCCCAGTTGATTAATAAAGATATTCATATTTTGAATAATTCCTCCGGAATAAGCATTTTACAGCCTATTCTTTTTCTTCATACATGTAAAAAAACCTGCAATAAATTGTGTCTTCGTCCTAATTCGGATTTTAACATTTAGGCATAGACTATACCAAAATCACCGATTTTAAGTCATAACAAAAAAGGTAGTTGCCGAGAACGGTAACTATCCTTTTTGGTATACATTGGACATGTAATGTTTGGTGATTGAGACTAAATACGGCAAACCGACAAACATATAGGCTGTCCCGAAAGACAGCCCTCTTTTTACTACTAAAAGTAACATTTTTCTACTTGTTTGCCGGATTGAAGATTATGTTATATTTAATTCTGTTTTTAGTAACGATAACGTTCTCCCATACCGCGAGACCTAAAATTACATTCCAACCCCCTCGGCGTCATCATACATTCGCCAGCCATTGGTATGGCGGCCTGGTGTATTGGATAAGCGATGGCAATCGTTCCCGGACAGCGCTCCTTGCAATGATAATCCCTCTCTTTACAACAGTGGTCCCGGTGATGATGTTTGGACACAAAGATCACCCTTTCTTCACTTTTAAGTAGGGGTATAAGTATATCTTATTATAAAAAATAATTATTGTGTTATACAAATTGAATTAATTTTACTATACCGGCGCAAACGAAAGTTTACACCAAACCACAGAGTACACAGAGATCACAGAGGTTGAATCATATAATATTTGATTATATGGTTTTCTCTGTGTTCTCTGTGCCTCTGTGGTCAAATTTCTTTTATTTTTAATATAGGAAGCGGATAAATTGATTTACTCCGGAAAAACTATATTAAGATACTAAAATACTACTTGAAGGATTTGGTTCTTTGAATGACTGTTTTGTTAATGGTATAATCGCCGGGATAGGCGCGGGTATTATCCAAAATTTATTGAATTTTATCTCTTATGGACTTCATTTCACCAAATTACGTTACCTTGACTATGCCTCCATTTTCCTTTACGGCAACTACCCAACAATATGGATAGAGACAATATTCGCCCAGTTGGCCCAATTAATATTTAATGGGTTTTTGGGGATTATTTTTGCCATGTTGGTACCCTTGATTAAAAAAGACTACCTTCTTTTAAAGGGATGGTATTATGGAACTTCCGTCTGGTTTATTATTAACAGTATAGGCGCATTGTATAAAGTGCCTTCACTTTTACATAATACTTGGCAAACAGTCTTTTCCAATTTCTTAACCTCCTCGGTTTACGGTTTATTATTGGCGTATCTGATCTGGAGATTGGAAAATAGTAAAGCCAAAGTATTAAAATAAAAATTATAAAGAAGGAATTATAACTGAAATTACGGACTTGGAGTTGCGGAGCGTTCGCGGGAATTGTGGCTACCTGTGTACTGACCATTTTGTCATTAGCATTATACTTTACTAAAGTGATGCCCCTAAGCATTTCGGAGTACGCCGCCAGATTTATATTATATTTGGACGGCAAAGAAATGAATACCGGCAGATGGATCGTCGGTTTTATAACCAACTTTAGTCTGGGCACGTTTTTCGGTATTATGTCGGCTTTTTTATTTAAAATTTCCGGTCGTGAAGAAAAATGTGTTAAAATCGGAACAATCGGCGTTGGTTGCTGGTTTTTTCAGCTGGCGATAGTGCCTTTTCTAAGTCATGAGGTAGCTAAATACTGTACTTTTGATATGGCTATACCTTACTTTATACTATATTTGATTTGGGCATACGTAGCGGTGGAAATAATTATTAGATTCATGGATTTTAAAGAATCAAAATAAAACTCCCAGTCCAATAATATTATAACTATCGGTTCCCATTGCTGTTTCCTGATAATTATAACGATATGAAAGGCTCCAATTTCGGTTTAAAAGAAGATTAATCATAGTTGAGTTTTTATTAAAATAGTCGTCATTGTTAGAAGTAATAGTATGTTTAGCCTCCAACTACTTACTTTTTATTTTTGTGATCAAAGTCTATCTTCCTAACATATGATATTATAAAGTCTTATGAGAGGAATGAATAATATGTACAATATGTATAACCCCTATTACGCCAACATGCCGATGGGCTTTGATAATATGTATAATCCTTATCCAATGTATCCTTGTCCTTACTCAGTTAATCCGCCAATGTATATGGTATTAAAGGATTATGGACCGGAACCGTTTGTAATAAATATTGAAGAAGCAACTATACGAAACAATAACTACCGTACTGCTTTATGGACCGGTTGCTATCTTCAGCTCACCTTAATGAGCATCAATGTCGGGGAAGATATAGGTCTGGAGGTTCACCCCAAAGTGGACCAATTCCTCCGGATCGAAGAAGGCCAGGGTGTTACTAAAATGGGTAAAAGCAAACATGAATTGGATTTTCAAAGACATGTATCTGATGGTTTTACCATCTTCATACCGGCAGGTACCTGGCATAACCTAATCAATACTGGTGATAGACCATTGAAATTATACTCCATCTATGCGCCACCCAATCATCCACATGGCACTGTTCATGAAACCAAAGCGATTGCGGAAGCTGCCGAATAAAATTCCCCTTAAGGGGGGCTGTTGCAAAATAGACTTTTTGCCGTTCTGTCCACCCAGGGTTAAAACCCTGGGCTAGGATTAAAAATCATTCTAAAGCCCGATAAACGGGCTCGGGAAGCCTTCGAAGTATTTACCCAGCCCC
>JAEYRX010000003.1 GCA_023435225.1 Bacillota bacterium | reverse complement strand
CTTCGAAGTATTTACCCAGCCCCATTCATGGGGCTTGAGAATGGTTTTATATGCCTAGCCAGGTCCTTTAGGGCCTGGTGGAGATGAGGGCATCCGGTTGTTATTTATTTTTGCAACAGCCCCTTTTTGAGTTTAAATACTATTTAAATTTATTTACATATTTAAAGAACTTTCCTTAATTTTCGAGTTATTCCTTTTAGCAGTTTCTCTCCATGTCAAATAAATTAAACCAATGACAATCGGAATTAATAAAAGTGCGATTAAGTTTCCGGAGACCAATTTCAGAATCCAACCCCTAAATAAATTACCCCCATCTAAAAAGCTGGTGAATATACCTTTGTAACCGGTTATTTGATAATTGGCTGAAGCAGCCATATTAGTGTAAAATTCAGCTAAATTGGAGGACATATATAAAATTCCGGTTATAATGGGAACGCTGATTAAAAAAGAACGGATGATATTTCCTTTAGTAATAATACAAATGAAAGCCACAATAACCATTATGTTTGAGAGATCACCCAAGGGTATGAAGTTAATACCCGGAAGAATGAAAGCCAGTATCAAGGAAACCGGGATAAGCAACAGGGTGGTTACTATTACCGAGGGAGAACCGAAAAGAACGGCCACATCCAGGCCGATATATGTTTCACCCAAAGTGGGGAAGTTTTTAGTAATAAAGTTCTTCATACCTTCCGAGATCGGAATCAATGCCGACCCCAAAATCCCGCACATAATAGGCAAGATAAATATTACTGCTGCAAAACAAAAGGCCAGATCAAAGATTTGCTTAATATCATAACCTCCCCCAATACCCAGAGCAGCTCCCATTATCAGTCCCAACATCATAGGTTCTCCGAGCAAACCCAGTTTCTGTTGGATTTTTTCCGGATTGGCATCAATTTTATTTAAATAAGGAACCTTATCGATAAGTTTATTTCCCAGGACAGCTAAAGGTAAATAGGTAAGAGCCGCCAGGTGAGGGATGCAAATCCCATTCATGCCTGAAAATTTGTTAACCATCGGCGCGCTCCATTCAGCTAACTTTAGAACCAGGATAAAAGCTATGGACGAAACGACAACTGTTAATAAAACATTTGAGGTTAAATGATAGACCATAACAGAGACTAAAATTACATGCCAATAATTCCAAATATCAATGTCAACTGCTTTGGTAAGTTTTAATACCAACATGATTATATTTAT
The DNA here is from genome assembly GCA_023435225.1 of Bacillota bacterium. GTDB lineage: Bacteria > Bacillota > UBA4882 > UBA8346 > UBA8346 > UBA8346. The sequence continues at coordinate 48,366 of JAEYRX010000003.1, read as the reverse complement.
ACCTATAAATAATATCAATAATACCGGAACTAATTTGAAACCCCATGATATGCCGGCCAGCGGCGGCCAACCAACGTCCAACACATTAAAGTGCAAGCCGGTTCTTTCGATTAAAGCCTGGACAACCGGGGTAATTAATTTAACGAAGTAATCAAAGACCATAAAAATTCCGATAAAACCGATGCCGATACGAAGCGCTGATTTTACAGCGGTTTGAAAATTAATCCGGAAAATCATAGCCAGGATAAAGATGATAACCGGTAATACTACATAGGATTTGAAACTGAGGAAATACATTACGGCATGATTCAATGATTCCATGATTACCTCCTGGAATTTTACTGATTTTTATTTAGGTTTATAAAACCAATGTGGGGGATACTGGATCCTTTGTCTAGAAGGAAATAAATTTAACTGTTTTGATTTGTTCTTTCACATTATATTGTATTCTAACAGGCATTACAATGAAATATATGTTAAGCCCTGAAAATGTAATAATCCCGCCTATAATACCGGCGAGATATCGATAAATAATAAAGTATTTGAAAGAAAAAGTAATTCTTCTAAGGAAGCGCTGATTAATTGAATAAGTGACGATTTTGTGCTTCGTAAAATGCCTAATACCGCATATTTGCTCGCACAAAATCGGATTAATCAGCGCTTCCCTAAACAAATTTCATTAGTCTATTAAGCATTTCATCTATTTCAAGGGTTAATTCAAAAATCCTTTTATCAGTAGATCCTTTTGATCTATACTCCTTGGTGAGTCTTTTTTTAGCTAACTTTACTCGTTTTATCAGCTCTTTTTTACTCATGAAATCACCCCGATATAAATATCGGCAGTTAATCCCAAATATTTAATCGTTTTACAATACTGGATGAAAGTTTATTTTATATTAAAGGTTTTTTTCTATTTTCTCTTGATGTGCCCAACCAATCATCTTTTCAGCTGAAATTATTTCTTCTTCCGTAACTTTGATTTTGATATCTTTAAAAAAAGGACTCTCTTTGCCACATTTGACCCACTTTTCCGAAGCTAAATTATTAAAAGGTAAAACTTCCAATCGCTCTAAGTTCGGTAGTTCATTAGCGACTTCTCCTAATTTTTTTAAGGTTTCCGGATCATCAGTCCAACCAGGAATCAAGACATAACGTAACCATACCGGAGTTTTTAGAGTGGCCAAGGTACGCCAGTTTTCAAGGATATTTTGGAGATTACAATTAGGCGCCAGCGATTTGGGGTCTAATGGATGTTTGATAGAAAAAATAATCAAGTCTGCTATTTGAGTTATCTTTTCAAAATTAGGGCGCGGGCCCCAACCTGAAGTGTCTATGGCGACATGCCAACCTTCGGATTTGGCTTCTTTAATTAACTCTAAAACAAAATCAGGTTGGGCTAAAGGTTCGCCGCCACTAATAGTCAAACCGGGAGTTTGGAGAAAAGGACGGTATCGTTCCAGCCGCCGCATTAACCTCTCGACATCCAGTTCCTCTCCGGCATTAAAATCCCAGGAATCAGGGTTGTGGCAGAAAAGGCAACCCAGGGGACACCCCTGCGTAAACACTACACATCTGGTACCCGGTCCATCAAACGTACTAAAACTTTGTATTTGCTGTATCCGCCCTATTTGATTCATTCTCTGCGCCTCTTTGTCTCTGTGGCTAATTTTTTTTAAATTCTTACATTCTCTCATATATCGTTCTTTCAATCACTTCAAGCTGTTGTTCCCGGCTTAGTTTAATAAAATGGACGGCATAACCTGACACGCGAATTGTTAAATTAGGATAAAGCTCCGGATGGTCCATGGCATCAATTAAAGTCTCCCGGCTGTAAACATTGACATTGATATGGTGACCTGCCGAGGCGAAATAACCGTCAATCAAACTTAATAGATTTTTAATTCGTTCTTCCTGATTGCTTCCTAGGGCACGCGGCGTAATGGAAAAAGTATAAGAGATCCCGTCCCGGCAAATATCATAAGGCAGTTTGGCAACCGAACGCATAGCTGCTACCACACCGGTTTTTTCCCGGCCGTGCATTGGGTTGGCTCCGGGAGCAAATGGTTTACCAGCCAAACGGCCGTCGGGAGTCGGACCGGTTTTTTTACCATAGACTACATTGGAAGTAATCGTCAAGATAGAAAGGGTAGGAACTGCATTCCTATATATCGGCTGTCCGGCAAGGGAAGTATAGAAATATCGGATTACTCTTACTGCTAAACCGTCGACCCGGTCATCATCATTGCCATAAAAAGGGAAATCACCCTCAACCTGAAACTCTTTCACAATACCGGATTCATCCCGGATTGTTTTGACTCTTCCATAACGAATGGCGCTAAGAGAATCAGCAACCACCGATAAGCCGGCTGCTCCAAACGCCATATGACGGTGGGGATTGGAATCTATTAAGGCCATTTGAACCCGTTCATAATTGTATTTATCATGCATATAGTGAATACAGTTCATGGTCCGGCTATATAACACCGATAACCAGGTTAAAACCCGTTCATAATTATTCCATACTTCATCCCAATCTAAATATTCACCGGTTAATTCCGGAACCTCCAATACCTCTTCACCGGTTATCTCATCTTTACCACCATTGATAGCCAGTAAGAGGGCTTTGACCAAGTTGACTCTGGCGCCAAAGAATTGCATATCCTGACCTACCCTGGTGGCGGAGACACAACAAGAAATACCATAATCATCACCGAAAACCGGGCGCATTAATTCATCGTTTTCAAACTGCAGCGCCGAGGTTTCGATAGCCAGTTGCGCGCAGAAATTCCGAAAATTTTTTGGTAAACGGGGGCTGTGAAGCACCGTAAGATTTGGTTCCGGAGCCGGGCCTAGATTTTTCAAAGTTTGTAGCCAACGATAATCCGTCCTTGTTACTAATGGACGGCCATCTTCGCCCATACCTCCCAAAGCTTCCGTAATCCAAGTAGGATCACCGGCGAATAATTGATCATATTCCGGAGTGCGTAGATGTCGAACTAAACGTAGTTTTATCACCAATTGGTCGATTAGTTCCTGCGCTTCTTCTTCGGTGATTGTTCCTTCGGCCAGATCACGCTGGATATAAATATCCAGAAACGGACTGGTATGGCCAAAAGACATAGCAGCGCCATTCTGTTCCTTAACCGCGCATAAAAAGGCCATATATAGCCATTGCACCGCTTCCCGGGCATTAATAGCCGGACGGGAGATGTCACAGCCATAAGCTTTACCGAGTTCAGCCATTCTTTCCAATGCCCGGACTTGGTCGGCTATATCTTCCCGTAAATGAATAGTAGTATCATCAACATTATCAAGAGCGTAAAGGTCGTTGCGTTTTTCCGCCATTAAAAAATCCGTACCGTAAAGGGCTACCCGGCGGTAATCTCCGATTAGCCGCCCTCGGCCGTAAGCATCCGGAAGACCGGTGATAATGCCGATTTTTCGGGCTTGACGCATTACCGGAGTATAAATCCTAAAGATAGCTTCATTTTGGGTCCGGCGGTAACGGGTAAATATCTTGGCCATATTCGAGTCCGGTTTAATATTACGCGCTTCACAAGCCGCCTCGACCATTCGCCAGCCGCCCCAGGGATTAACCATTCTTTTTAATGGTTTGTCGGTTTGCAAACCGACGATAACTTCAGCTTCTTTATCAATATATCCGGGAGGCCAAGCTGTAATCCCGGCCACCCGCCGGGTGTCGATCTCCAACACGCCACCGGCGGCCCGTTCTTCTTCCATTAATTCCAAACATCTTTTCCAGATCCGGCTCGTCTTTTCAGAAGAGCCTTTTAAAAACTCCGCCGGACCATAATATGGCTGATAGTTTTCCTTTACAAACTCCGCCACATCAATCCGGTTCCGCCAAACCTTACCTTGAAAATTACGCCATGCATCCATGATAAAACCCCCTTAATATCAAGTTTCATTCATATAGTGCAACTTTTGCGCGGAACGCCGCGAAGCAAGTTGGGAGCGCAAATTATAGTTGCACTTGAATGAAATTTGAGATTTCCTTTATTAATATAAAAGCCGCCCGGGCATATAGTGTGCCCAGGCGGCCGGCTAAAATCAATTCCCGTATTCCCTCGTGGTAATCCACTTTATCCGCCAGTAATACGAGTTAGTTTATATTTGTTGATTTGATTGTACCTAAATTTTTAACTTAAGTCAACCCAGTAGTTGGCCTTTTAATGAACTTGAAACTTAAGGCAAATGTTCCAATTCTTCCGGTTTCCCCTTGATTAATCTCCGGTTCACAATCTCCCACAAGTAAAGCGAAGCAACCGTCCGGTAAGGAGCCCATTTTTTACCCAAGATTTTCATGGTCCTTTCGGCCGGGACGGTCTTTAACCCGTAAAGCCATTGGATAGCTCTTTTTAAGCCCAAGTCGTTCAATATAGAATGAAGTAAATTTATTTTCTCATTTTATTAGGTTTTCCACAATGTAATAAATTAATTATTTCTGGGGTAACCTAGATAAAATCAACATAATAAGGACTATAATGCCAAAAGACGAACTTATTTTTGGAGGATTAGCCGGAGCGGTTGGAAATATTATTAAAGAGATTCTAACCTGGAGTTTCTATTGGGTGGGAATGTTTAAATATACCTTTATCCATTTTTGTGCCGGGATTGTACTTAACTCTAATTCGGTGAAAACACCGGCAGGAGTAGCTATTGGTATGGTCATTGACAATTTTCTTGCAGCTCTATTTGGGGTAGCTATTTTTTATGTTCTGAAAAGGTACGGGACAAGCTTCCTGGTGTTAAAAGCTCTAGCATTTGGACTGGGGATATTTTTAATCTGTTATAGCATGCTAAGGCCAACTTTTTCATCAATAAAGGAAAATGCCGAACCTTTAGTGAGTTTACTTTATTTGGGGCCAAACCTTGTTTATGGGATTACCACCGGCTGGTTTATCAAAAAGTATAACCGGATTTTGCACTAATTCTTGCAGAAAAAGATTTTTTTCACCACAGAGACACGGAGAGCACAGAGGATCTGACTTTACTGCAAGACATTTTTGTAGTGCGAAAGTTGAATTAAACATTATAATGAAATCTCAGTGATCTCTGGGTTCTCTGTGGTGAATAAATATTTTAGGTTTGTAGATTTGCCTCGACAATATAAAAGAAGGGATGGCTAGAATGGACTATATATTAGAGTTAAAAGAAGACAATCAATTACCGCTTCCCGATACGCTGATTAAAGAAGCGGGTCTTGAACCAGGCGCTCATTTTGAAGCCCGGTTTGAAAATAACCGGATAACTATTAAGCAACTACCTTTTTCCAGCATAGAAGAGGGCGAAATTTTAGAAAAAACGATAAATGAGTTGAAAAGAAAGTAAACTTATAAGCCATTCTTGGGTATTGTTCAAATATCTAAAGGATGGTATAATTTTATTATCTAACCGAACATACGTTTGTATAAGGAACATTTACGATGAATAAATGGGTCGGCCGTTTAATATTTCATATTGATGCTGATGCTTTTTTTGCCTCGGTTGAACAAGCTTGCAACCCTTTTTTAAGGGGGCAATCGGTGGTTGTCTGTGGTCAACCAATCCAGCAAGGAGTTGTTACCGCTGCCAGTTATGAAGCTAAAAAACATGGAGTTAAAGCCGGAATGCCGGTTTTTGAGGCTAGAACCTTGCTGCCGTCCGGAATCTTTATTCCGGTCGATATCCCTAAATACATAGACTTTTCCACCAAGTTATTAGCTATATATTTAAAATATACCAGAAAAGTCGAGCCATTCTCAATCGATGAAGTATTTTTGGATTTAACCAATCAGAGTGACCAGCCGGAATCTCTGGCCCGTGAGATTAAGGCCAAAGTTAAGTCGGAATTGGGAGTGACTATTTCAATCGGGATTGCCCCGAATAAACTAGTGGCCAAAATAGCCTCCGATTACAAAAAACCTGACGGTTTGTGCCAGGTTCGACCGGAAGAAGTAGGTTCTTTTTTAGCAAACCAGCCGGTTAAAATTTGCCCCGGGATTGGGCCGAAGACAGTTGAGGTATTTAAGTCTTTTAATATCAATACTTTCGCCGACTTATCAGCTGTTCCGGAAGCAAAACTCCGGATGATGTTCGGGGTAAACGGTTCCAAAATATATCTGGCCGCCCGGGGAATTGATCATTCGCCGGTAATACCACTGGATGAATTACCGTTGGAGAAATCAATGGGGCATGAAACTACTTTTCCGGAATGGATCTCATCCCGTGACCAACTGGAGGGGATCATCTGGGAACTTACTTCAAAAGTGGCTTTTCGGTTACGGGAACGAAAGTTATTGTCCCAGGGAGTTCGATTGAAAATTAAGACTGAGAGTTATGGGGTAGCCAAGAAAACATTTGATAAACGATTGCCAAACCCAACCGCCAATGAAATTGAAATAGCTAAAAATGCGGTGGATTTGTTTTTTAGGCATTGGAACAAACAAGCGCTCAAAGGAATAGGGGTCACTGCATTCGCATTAATTCCTTCAGTAACTGCCGGTGAGCAATTAGCTTTGTTTCCGCCCGACCTTAATAAAGGCAAACTTGGAACGGCAATTGATGACTTAAAAAATAAATATGGAGAGGGAATCATTACCCATGGGACGAATATGTTAATGAACGGGACCAAGATGAAAAGGGGCGTTTCAGTTGAACCAAGGCCAATTGATGATCGGAACTTGCGGCTTTTCGTACTCTGATTGGAAAGGAGTTTTTTATCCGGAAGGCATTAATCAGTCAACAATGTTGCCGTTTTATACTACTCAATTTCCGGCGGTCGAATTGGATTATACCTATTATCAAATGCCGGCAGCTAGGACTATTACAGCTATGGATAAAAAAACCCCGGATAATTTTTGTTTCAGTGTTAAGGCACATAAATCCATGACTCATGAGTTTACCCGGAAACCGGATCAAGATCGGCCGAATTTTCAGAATTTCATTACGGGGATCGAGCCGTTATTGGCTACCGGGAAGCTGGGGTGTATCTTAACGCAGTTTCCCTGGGGTTTTAAATACACGCTGGAGAATGAGTCATATTTGGATTTTGTACGTGATGAATTAAAAGATCTCCCGGTGGTAGTGGAATTTCGAAATGTGGAATGGGTCAAGGAAGAAGTTTTTACCAAACTCGAGGCATTGAATTTCGGATTTTGCTGCGTTGACGAACCAAAATTGAAAGGGCTTTTTCCACCCCTAACCCGGGTTACTTCCGAAATCGGTTATCTGCGTTTTCATGGCCGGAATGCGGCTAAATGGTGGAAACATTCGGAGGGCTGGGAGAGATATGATTATAAATATGCTTCGGATGAACTGGAAGAATGGGTCCCTAACATCCTGAAATTGAAAAATGAAACCAGCAAGACGTTTGTCCTGTTCAATAATCATCATGCCGGGCAAGCTGTTGTCAATGCCAGAATGTTAAGGGACCTGCTTGGTGATTTAATTGGTTAACCATTAATGATTATTGTTCATCGTTTTGTTCAAAGCCTGAAGCATATGACCATAATAATAAAAAGGCAATAAAGATCATGTGATTCCCTCCAACTAGAACTTAATTTTATTGGAGGGAATATTCTTCTTTAACCGTTAATAATCTGCTGTAAATAATCCCCGGGGATAAATTCCTCCATTTTGACAGATCATTGTAAACTTTTATGAAAATCCCCAAATATCATTTGCAAACCGGCTTAAATTGTTTATAATATTATTTAATTGTGAAATAAAGGCAAGAGTCAGCTTATTATGGCTTTATTATTGTATAAAAAAATTAGTATAAAAATTAACAGTACTATATCTTCTATTTTTTAGAAGAATAGAGGAGGCGCTCTTTTTATGGAAACACCAAAAATAGTTGATACTGATAAAAATCAGACAAACCAGGAAGAGCCAAATAAAACAAACCCGGTTTCGTCTAATTTTATTCAGGAGAATATTGAAGAAGACTTAAAAATGGGGAAATACCAGCGGATTCACACTAGGTTTCCTCCGGAACCAAACGGTTATTTGCATATAGGTCATGCCAAGGCTTTATGTATTGATTTTGGGATGGCCCTTCTATTTGGAGGAGAATGTAATCTCCGTTTTGATGATACCAACCCGGTAAAAGAAGATACCGAGTATGTTGATGCTATTCAGGAAGATATTAATTGGTTGGGTTTTGATTGGGCTGACCGGCTTTTTTATGCTTCCGAATATTATGAACGGCTTTACCAATGCGCCGAAAAGTTGATAATGAACGGGAAGGCTTATGTTTGCGACCTTTCCGGCGATGAAGTCCGGGATTACCGGGGGACTTTAACCGAACCAGGTAGAGAAAGCCCTTATCGGAACCGATCCGTCAATGAGAATTTAGACTTATTCCGAAAAATGCGTGCCGGTGAATTTGCTGATGGATCTAGGACATTAAGGGCTAAAATTGATATGGCCTCACCGAATATTAATATGCGTGATCCGGTGGTATACCGTATTAGGAGGGTTACTCACCATCGGACTGGCGATAAATGGTGCATCTATCCTATGTACGATTATGCCCATCCAATTTCGGATGCTATTGAAGGCATTACTCATTCTTTATGTTCATTGGAATATGAGGACCATCGTCCGCTCTATGATTGGGTACTGGAACAATTTAAGGATGAGTTTCCACAATCACCCAGACAAATTGAGTTTGCCCGGCTTAATTTGACTTATACGGTAATGAGTAAGCGAAAATTACTTGAGTTGGTTAAAGATAAACATGTTTCCGGATGGGACGATCCGCGGATGCCGACACTTTGCGGTTTACGCCGTCGCGGTTATACTCCGGAGTCAATCCGTAATTTCTGCGACCGGATCGGAGTAGCGAAAAGTAATAGTACGGTTGATGTCGCTTTACTTGAGCATTGCCTTCGTGAAGATTTAAACTCTAAAGCGCCTCGAGTGATGGGAGTTTTACAACCAATAAAATTGATTATCGATAATTATCCGGAAGGGAAAGTCGAGGAATTCGACGCAGAGATAAATCCGGAAAAACCGGAAATAGGAACCAGAAAAGTCCCGTTTTCCCGGGAGTTGTATATCGAGAAGGAAGACTTTATGGAAGAGCCACCGAAAGGTTTTTTCCGGTTGGCTCCGGGACGCGAGGTTCGTCTGAAACATGCTTATTATGTGACTTGCGCTAATGTAGTTAAAGATAACAAAACTGGAGAAGTTATTGAACTACATTGCACTTATGACCCGGAAACCAGAGGAGGCTGGTCCTCGGATGGGCGGAAAGTTAAAGGCACCTTACACTGGGTCTCAGCCAAACATGCTATTCCGGCAGAGGTCCGTTTATATGATCATTTATTTGCGGTTGATAATCCCGATAATGTGGAGGAAGGTAAAGATTTTAAAGATAATCTAAATCCAGATTCACTCCGTAAATTATTCAATTGTATGATTGAACCGAGCTTAACTTCTGCAAAGCCCGGTGACCGATATCAATTTTTACGTCAGGGTTACTTCTGCGTTGACCCTGATTTCTCCAATAAAAATTTAATCTTTAACCAGATTGTGCCTTTGAAAGATTCGTGGAAAGGGTAAAAAAAGCAAGTGTAAATAGAAAAGGGTAAAGTGAAAAAATTAAATTAAACTTTAACGAACTCTCCGTATTTAGGGGAGTTCTTTTTTATTTAGTATAGAGTAATAATCAGGATACGGGACATAATAAAAAGAATTAATTTACAATATTGGAGGATGAGATTATGCCCCGTAAAAAATTAGAAGAAATCGTTGATGGAATTTATCTGGAACCGGTTCCGATTACTTTGGGAGAAGAAGTTAAAATTAAATATAAGGGATTACTGGCTGATGCCGGAGCCGCTAAAGTATATTTACATGCCGGATATGGCCATGGAGAATGGGATAAAATAATGGACTTGCCGATGAGAAAGACTCGAGACGGCGGTTGGTCGGTTACCCTTCAGGTTGATGAACCATCGAGTTTTAATTTCTGTTTCCGGGATGACGCTCAAAATTGGGATAATAATCAAGGCCGCAACTGGAGTTATCAGGTACATACCGGTGATACTCCTCCGGGGCATTAATTAATGAGAATAATGGAAGGAATAACATACCTGATAGCGAATATTAAGAATGTAAAGTTGGGTCTTAGAAGTAGAAGATAGAACTTTAGGAGTCAGGAGCCAGTAGTGAAAGCAAAGCTTTGTGGTTCTAAATATGGTTTGGGGTTCGGAGTGTATGCCGTAATCTCCTGACTCCTGACTCCTGGGTGCTAAATACTATAGGTATTAGTCTCAACTTTCTATTCTAAAGGGGGGGTTATGATGAAAATACTCATCGTTGATGACTCACCCTTATTGCGGGCTATTTTAAAAGACTGTTTAACAGGCGCTGGATACGAAGTATGTGAAGCCGGCTCTTGTCTCGAAGCTGAACAACAGTTCAAAAGCTTTCATCCGGAAATAGTGATTAAAGATCTTTATATGCCGGAATGGGATGCTATTGATTCTATTCTGTTCTTTAAGAAATTGGATTCTAATGTTAAAATAGTTATTTGCAGTACCGGTTCTTCCAGAACAACAATTATAGAAGGTTTAAAAGCCGGAGCTCATGATTTTATCTTGAAACCCATCGATAAAGATCAAATTGTGGCAACTATTAAGAAATTAGCCTAATAGAATCGTGTTTGGTGAATATTACATAAAGGATTAACAATCAATAAACCGAAATTACTCCGTATCAGTAAAAGCTGTTCAAGAGCTTTTTGAGTAATACTATCAGCAAATACGGAGTGATTTTTTTGTTAAAAAAAATTTTAGTGGCTTCAGCTGTTTTAGTTGTACTAATGATGTTTATGATACCTAGTGGAGCAGATCCCACTGATGTGGTATTAGATCAACAGGTAGAATTGGAACTCCCCGGAACATTTGAATTGATTGATGCCAATCATGATGAATCGGCGGAAGAATTACGATTTAAGCTGGGGATGAAAACATACCAGGAAGGAAAGTTTATAGTTACCGGCAACTTGGAAGCTTCCAAAAACGGTCATTGGGTAGCAGTCGAAACTACTGTCGTTCCATTTGAATGGTCTCCGGAGCATAAGTCCATGGAATTGGTTTTTCAGTCCGGAAGTATCAGAAAACAACGTCTTTCCGGGCCGTATCGGGTAAGCCTCAGCCTTAAAGCCGGTAGTTGGGAATTACCTATGCAAGTGGTCGGTTTCTCTCCAAAATATAATTGGAGAAGTTTTAGTTCCGAGGATAAAGATGTTGATGGAGAGATTACCAATGTCTCCAATGCTAAACGGGCGGTAGAAACCTGGGCCCAATATAAAAATATCAAGCTTGGAAAGTTAATCGGTGTTAACTATAATTATGATCGTTGGCAACTTGACTATAAGGAGAGGTTCGGTAAAATAATTAGGTTCCTGGTAAGCCCTAAGGGTTCAGTAGAACTTTTAAAGATTAATAAAAATTTCCGAGGGGACAAACAATTCAACCTTAATTCCATGAAAGAAACGGCTGAATAATAATGTTCTTCAGCCGTTTTAGTTATATGATCTGCATCTGGATTTGCTAAAATATAACTTCCACTATCGTTTGTAAAAATACGCATCTTAATCATGAGTATTTTTACAAAAAGTGTCCGTAATATTTTAGCTGCATCTTAACCTGCAAAATGGTGCTCCCCAATTATTATATTTACTTTTCGAGTCCAAATCCACCGGGAAGTAGATTTAGCCGGATTAAAGAAATATAAAGCGCCATAGGTTGGATCCCAGCCATCCATTGCTAAACGGGCAGCTTTATATGATTCCGGAGTAGGATTGGACCAGATATACCCGTTGGAAACCGATTCAAATTCTCCAGGTTTAAAGATATTCGCATTTAAAGAACGGGGGAACTTCCCGGAGTTAATCCGGTTAATCAATACTGCACCTACGGCTACTTGGCCTCTCAATGATTCTCCACCGGCTTCGGCATGAATAATCCTGGCCAGCATCGGATAATCTTTTTCCGGTATTGGACTGGTTGGAGCAGTTGTGGCTTTGACAACCGGTTTTACATTATAATTTGAATTATTAGGCTGTGTATTGCTATAGCTAATATTTACAGCTTGATTGATTTCATTACTTGTTTTAGCTTCCTGTACCGGCATCTGGCTAACTTGTTCCAATCTAAGCTTGGTTTTCTTTTTACTTACTTTATTGGGGTTGACGGTTTTTTGTTCCAAACCTAAATAACCATGACCGTCAAAAAACACCATACCAATTGCCGAACTGATTGCCAGACTACCGATAATTCCGTAAGTTATGGTGGTTGCAGCTATTTTTTTGTAGTTAATATTATTTAAAAACATTCCAGCCGCCTCCTTTCTACAGGCTTTAAAGTTGACAGAAAAAATTTCTTTGTTTACGTAACAGATATTATAACAGCTTTAAATATAATTATCGAGCGGTAATGTTTGCTATAAGGAGGAAAACGCAAGTGAAATACTTGGTCATAATTGAAAAAGCCAAAAATAATTATTCGGCATATCTGCCGGATGTTCCTGGATGTATTGCAACCGGAAAAACTCCGGATGAAGCCCACGAAAAAATTACGAAAGCCCTAAAAATGCATTTGGATAGTTTAAAAGAAGATGGACTCCCAATCCCGGAACCTCAAGCCCAAGCAGATTATATTGCACTGTAATTGTTTTCAGATTGAATAATGACTACCCATGGAGAGAAAAGAGCTCACATGGTTTTTTTTATTTTATATGAAGAATTATTGTTCTTTTAATAAAAGACAGTTAAAATGGAATAAAAAACTACGGAGATTTAAAAGGTGAGTGATAACCAATGGATTTATTTTCTGCCGGCGCCGAGGAGAACCGTCAAAAAGAAGCCCCTTTGGCAGCCCGGATGCGGCCGCGGTCTTTAACCGAGTTTACCGGACAGGATGAAATAGTCGGAGAGGGGCGGTTGCTTAGGCGGGCTATCGAAGCCGATCGGTTGACTTCAATGATCTTTTACGGGCCACCGGGAACCGGAAAAACTACTTTGGCCAAGATTATTGCCCAAACAACCAGTTCGCATTTTGAGAGCATCAATGCGGTTACCGCCGGAGTCGCCGATATTCGCCGGGTCACCACCGAAGCTAAGGAACGGTATAATCTTTATCAAAAGAAAACCATTCTTTTTGTTGACGAGATTCACCGGTTTAATAAATCACAACAAGACGCCTTACTACCGGCGGTTGAAGAGGGAACGATTCTTCTTATTGGAGCTACTACGGAGAACCCTTTATATGAAGTAAATTCGCCTTTGGTCTCCCGGAGCATGATCTTTCGGTTAAGTTCCCTAACTAAGGATAATTTGAAAGAGATTATTCAAAAGGCTTTGGATGATTCGGAACGGGGCTTGGCTGATTATAAAGTCGAGTTGGCGGCTGATGCCCTGGAGCATTTGGTCAATATCGCTAATGGAGACGCCAGAATTTCTTTAAATGCCCTGGAATTGGCGGCCTTAACCACCAAGCCTGATCCGGAGACGGGAAAACGGATGCTAACTATGGAGATAATCACTGATTGTATTCAACAACGACCGGTAGTTTATGATAAGGATGGCCAGGGACATTATGACACTATTTCGGCATTTATAAAATCAATGCGCGGTTCCGATCCTGACGCCGCCGTCTACTATTTAGCTCGGATGCTTACTGCCGGGGAAGATCCCAAGTTTATTGCCAGACGAATGATGATTCATGCCGCCGAAGATGTCGGAAATGCCGACCCAATGGCTTTACTGGTGGCTACCGCTGCCGCCCAGACTTTGGAGATGGTAGGTCTGCCCGAAGCCCAGATTCCGATGGCTCAGGCCGCTATCTATATTGCTACCGCTCCTAAGTCCAATGCAAGCTGTCAGGCAATTCATCAGGCTATGGCTGATATTCAAAATGAAGAGAACAAAATCGTACCGGCCCATTTACGGGACTCCTCACATCCGGGAGCAAAGAAGCTCGGTGATGGAGTGGGTTATCTTTATCCCCATGATTACCCGGGAGGATTTGTACCCCAAGACTATTTACCGGCTAATTTAGACGGTAAAGCATATTATCAGCCTACCGAAAGAGGATATGAGAGGACAATCAGGGAATACTTGGAGAAAATTAAGCCGTAAAGGTAAATTATATGAGTAAACTGCCGCGAGTCATTATCAATCTGCCAAAGATAGTTCATAATTATCAAAAGATTAATGAGCGTTGTAATAGGGCTGGGATAACTCTAACTGGTGTAATTAAAGGAGTTGCCGGAGACCTTAATATAATAGAAGCTTTGGTTGAGGCCGGTCTTCGGGAGTTAGGCGACTCCCGCTTGGAAAATCTCAGTAGGTTGCCGGACTTTTCGGCTACCCGAAAAATGTTGTTGCGGCTTCCGGCGTTAAGCTTGCTTCAAGAAACACTGGAAATGGCTGATATCAGCTTAAATTCCGAGACTGATACTTTAAAATCCCTGGATCGTTTGGCGAAGAAACATCAAATATTTTTAATGGTCGACCTTGGAGACCTACGGGAGGGAGTTACTGAAGACCGGCTTCCGGAGTTGGGGGCAGTTTGTCGCAGCTTAAAAAACATAGAAGCAATTGGGCTGGGGGCCAATTTCTCCTGTTTTGCCGGAGTAATTCCTACTATAGCTAAATTGGAAAGGTTGTCGGTTTTAGCGCAATTTCTACGGGATGAGTTTCGGTTACCGATAAGATTCGTATCCGGGGGCAACTCCAGCAGTTTACCATTACTTTATTCGGGGAAGATGCCAAAAGGTATCAATCATCTCCGGATAGGCGAAGGTATATTATTAGGGCGGGAAACTTTATTCGGCAAAGTATTGCAGGATTTATACCGGGACGCTTTCATAATTGAGGCTGAAATAATTCAGTCTCAATGGAAACCGGCACTTCCCGACGGGGAGATTGGAATGGACGCTTTCGGAAGGAAACCATGTTTACCGGCGCTTGAAGCCGGAGTAAGACTTTTATTACGTCTGGGACACCAGGATACGCCTCTGGACGGATTAACACCGGTTGATCCTGATTTAACAGTAATGGGTGGCAGTAGTGACTATTTGGTAATAGCTAGCCCCAAAAAGCTCAAAGTAGGGGAGACTGTACAGTTTTTACCGAATTATTGGAGTTTGTTGGGGATAATGACTTCACCGTATGTGGAGAAAACATATACTAATAATTGACAATTGAGAATTGTCAATTAAAAACCGCAAGAATTTAATTTTCTGACTAGTTTGATTAGCTGAAAGGCAACGGCAACAGTACAGACTTAGCAGAAAATTTGTTTTACTAGTCCCTGTTACCTGTTGATGTTCTCTTCCGACTTACTTGACAATCAGTTGGTAATTAGGCTATAGTTTAAAAGTTGGTTTTGTGAAAAATTTGTAAAAAGGTGGGTTTTACATGGCTGATTTAGGACTTGCAGGTAAAGTCGCATTTATCACTGGTAGCGCCCGGGGATTGGGACGGGCAATAGCAGAAAGGTTGGCAGCTGAAAAAGCAAATATTGTTATTACCGATATTAATGAAGAGATGGCGAAGACAACAGCGGCAGAGATTGATTCAAAATATGGGGTTGAAACGGTTGCTTTTAAGCATGATGTGGCTTCCGAGGAATCCACCAAAGAAGTGGTAAAAGCAATTGTGGCTAAGTTCTCCAGAATAGATATCCTGGTTAATAATGCCGGAATTACCCGGGATTTCCGAATGATGATGATGAAACAGGATGATTGGGATCTAGTCTTAAGGATTAATCTGACCGGAGCTTTTATCTGTACTAAGTTAGTCTCTAAACAAATGTTGAAACAAAACTCAGGCCGGATTATTAATATTGCCAGTGTATCAGGGTTAATCGGTAATATTGGACAAGCTAATTACTCTGCTTCCAAGGCCGGCTTAATCGGATTAACTAAAACAAGCGCCAGAGAGCTTGCTGAACGTGGTGTAACAGTTAATGCTATCGCTCCCGGCTTTATCCAATCAGATATGACTCATGTACTTCCGGAAGAAGCTACCAACAAATTATTAGCCCAGATCCCCATGAATATCCCCGGCAAACCGGAAGATGTGGCTGATGCGGTTCTATTCCTGGTTTCTAACCGGGCCGGCTATATTACCGGACAAGTACTGAACGTTGACGGCGGAATGGTGATGAATTAATTAGGCGAAAGGCAATAGGCGAAAGTCAGGAGATTAGGGATTAGTTATTAGTTCATTAGTTATTGGCTATTAGTAAAAAAATTTTCTTGTATGTTTCTTTTGCCAATCTTCTATTGCCTTTTTGCTTTCGCCTATCGCCTCTAGCCTTTAGCCTAAACTTCTAATTTTGATTCACTTTCTCAAGCAGCCAAGCCATATCTTCGCCCAGGTTTTCCATAGTTTTTATTCCTTCTGCATCCGAATCAACATCGCCGATTTCCCGGCCTAAACCGATATTCCAATAGCTGGAACCCGGAACAATCATCTCATTTATTAAAAAGAAATCGTTTATTGCATTGAAAACATTAATGGCTCCGGCCCGACGGACCGCTACAACTGCAGCTCCTACCTTTCGCTTTAAAGGATTTCCGTTACCACGGGTGACATAACCGCAACGATCGATTAGAGCTTTAATTTCAGTGGTTACATTGGCGAAGTAAGTTGGAGAAGCAATGATGATTCCATCGGCGGCAATCATCTTTGTCAAACATTGGTTAATAATATCGCTATCGATTGAACATTTCATATTTTGATTATTCCGGCATTGCATACAAGCGGTGCAACCACGCACAGGTTGGCCGGTTAAATGAACCAGTTCCGTTTCGATCCCGTGTTCCGCCAGTTTCTTGAATACGGTATTAATCAATGAAACGGTATTTCCGTTTTTGCGAGGGCTTCCATTAAAGGCAATTACTTTCATAACATCTCTCCTTGTGTTAAAAATTCCCTTTTGAATATCAAGAGTTTATAGTAAAATTGTACCATAAATTTATGTTTATTTTTTAAGGATTTTTATAACCAAACCGGAAAAACAAAAGGAGGCTCCAATTTGCTTTTTATCGCAATGTTCTTCTTGGTGTTTGCTTTGTTCTTAATGGCCAGGGGATTACGTGGTTATCAAGCAATATGGCTTGGGTTAATCCTATTTACCTTTGGTTGTTGTATTGTAGGATTGGTAGGTTTGGTGCCCAGGTTTGGGAATTACCGGTTGGAAGGTTTTCTGGATTTGCCGTTGGATCAGCCTGTTTGGGCATGGAGTATCTTGGAACGGCTTTCTTTATACGATTTTATGCGGTTTCGTCTCTGGAATGCGGTGGGATTTACAGTTGCAGTTTTTGGCTTTGCATTTGTTTATACGGTTGAACAGCGGAGTTGGAAGGATTACTTTGTAATTTATCTGTTTCTGATTTTTATTTTTTTCTGGCTTTGGTATTATGAACCGTTCCATCTTTTTGAATTATACAAAGAAGGAACTTTTATGATTGCTTATCCGCAAGCCCGCTTAAACTGGGAACACAAACTAATCTTCACAGATAAAATGATGTTGTTAATAATTGGGATCTCTTTATCGTTTGCCATTTTTAAGATATTTAGATTATTTTTTTATTGTACAATTTTACAAAAAAGAATCCAGGCGGTTTTTGTAGGGGTCGGTAATACTATACTTAGTATGCTGTTTATGATAGTCTTTTGTTTTGGCCGGGGAAGCGTTTTAAATGCGCATACCATGGCAACAACATTATTGCCACTTGGTAGAGGATATCCGCTTTTTGACAACACTTACTTGCGTATTATTCCGTTTGCAACTTTTATTGCAGTTATAGCTGTTATGTTGTCGATTATTAGATATGGCTTTCTGGGAACCCGACGAATCGGTATTAAAGAACTGGAGCAGCAGATTAATGTAGCCAATCAAGCAGTAAGAATGGCTTTACATTCCTTTAAAAACCGGTTTTTAGGAGTTCAGATGGCGATGGAAATGGCATCTTCATGTATGGAATTAATTAAAGACGAACAAGTGGACAAAGCCCGGATCCAGATTAAATGGGCCCAGGATGTTTGTCGGGAAGCGCTGGTAAGGTTGGATGTATTACATATTCAAGCCCAAAGGCTTCAAGTAAATCCACGGTGGTTAAATTTGAAAGAATTAATAGAAGCAGCCCGGAAACGTTGTGAGAAACGTTTGGAAGGCATCACATTTATTTATGAATACCAGGATGATGTTTATGTCTGGGGAGATCGTGAACATTTGATCACGGTTTTGGAGAATCTGCTACAAAATGCATCTGATGCCTTGACCGAGAAAAAGACAACCGGTTTTGTTTCCAGAATTACAATTGAGATAGGACGCGAGTATGAATGGAGTTTCATCAGGATCTCCGATAATGGTACCGGGATTTCCAAAGAAAACTTACATCGGATCTTTCGACCGTTTTTTACTACCAAACCAACTAAAAATAATTGGGGTCTTGGGTTGACTTATTGTCACCGGGTAATAAAAATGCACCGAGGTTATATCAATATCCGGAGTCAACCAGGTATAGGGACAACAATTGAGATTATCCTTAGATGTCGAGAAAAACCGGACAAAAATACCAATATTTAACTAAAAAAGCTTAAAAACGCTTAGGAAATATCATCCTAGGCGTTTTTTTTATTTATTGGGATAATTAATATAAAGTTAAAATTTTTTTAAATTTGGTTAAAAGCTCAAATATAAACGTTACGGAAGGTTTACCGATTTAATCCGGTCGTAATAGATTAAGCTTGGCGGAGCTTCAGAAAGGATTCCTCCCTAGTTTCCTTGTTTAGACATACTCAAATAAGTATGAATAACTGTCCTCCGCCATATTTCTTGAAGCTAAGCATGAGATACCGGGATAAAAATACTAACTAAAATACTAAGTAATTATTGGAGACAAATATTGGTATCCCATGGTAACGCTTAATAAATTTTTGAAAAGGAGATGTCAAAAGCGAAAGTGGAATCGCACTCCGAATTCATACAAAAGTGCCCGGACATAGTGGGAACTGGTGTAATCTTCAATTTAATGGAGAACTCTTGTATGAATGAAAAAAGAAAACATTGAATATTATCCCACTTAAGTTTTATATCAAAAAAGAGGAGGAATTAACTAAATGTCACACAAAAGTAAATTATTAATTGCCATTCTAATTATTACTTTAGTGGTTAGCGCATTATCAGTTACTGGTTTAGCTGCTCCTAGAAAAGTTACTTTCTGGTCATATGCAGCAAATAATATCGAAGAGTGGAAAGCCCGGAAAGCTGATATCGACAAGAAGTTCAACATTAATTTGCAAATCGTTCAAGTTCCTGAACAAGGTTTCGTCCAAAAGCTTCAGGCAACCATGATGGATGGTAAAGGTTATCCGGACATCTTGGAATGGAGAGTTGAATTAAACCAGATCCTGAACGCCGACCCGAAGAAATGTTTTGTATTACCACTTGATAAATATGTTAAAAAATCAGAAGTATATAAACAAGTTCTACCTGGCCGGGCCTGCTGGGAAGTATATGGTAATCACGTTTATGGTTTGCCGCATGACGTTAACGCAGTAGCATTCGTATATAATGATACTATCTGGAAATCAGTAGGCGTTGATATGGCAACCATTGAGACCTGGGAAGAATTCTTTGAGGCAGCTCAAAAATTAACTGCTGAAAAGAAAGACGGCAAACCGGTTCATTATGCGTTACCGACCCAAAGCGCCGGTTTATCGGATACCATGTGGATGATTTGGCAACAAACAGGTTCTCAAGTCCTCGATAAGAACGGTAATCCTAATTTTGAAAATCCTGAATTTAAAGCATTCGTCAACCAATGGGTTAAATGGTACAATAGTGGTGTATTTTGCGCTTGGGATTGGGGAGGGTTCGCTAATTTATTAGCATCTGGCACTTTGGCTTCTTACTGCTCGCCTGACTGGTGGGTAAGTCAATCTTATGCAGCTGCTGACCAAGGAAAGTATCAATTCAAAGTACGTAACCTCCCGGTATATAAAAAAGGTGGAACCAAAGGTTCTGCTTGGGGCGGTACTTTCTTAGCCATCAACAAATTGGCCAAGAATCCTGATCCCTTATATAAACTCATTGAGTACATGCAATATGATGAGCTTGGTTTCTTCAAATACCGTTTCCCGCTTACCCAAATGATCCCACCGATCAGTAGCCAATGGAACAATCCTGCCTTTAATACTCCCGATGCGCACTTTGGAGGGCAGAAACTTGGTCTGGTAATGATCGAATCGGCGAAAAGCTTACCGGTTATTAACGTCGGCGACGTTTTCTGGGATGCTGTAAACACTGATTTTAACAGCGTATACCCTAATATCCAAAATGGTAAAGTTTCCATTGAGGAAGGATTAAAACAAGCTCAAGCGCTTGTAATGAAACGCTTGAAATAATTTAAAACATATTTTCTGAAATATTGGGAAGCTGAAAACTAATATTTTCAGCTTCCCATTACTTATCAATAACATTTGTTTATAATCAATTTATTACGAAAAAAATTTGTATTATATAGAAATTTAAGATTAATAAATAGGTAATCCGTTTAATATTCCTTAAGTTATATAAATATTATGAACTTATTTTTTATAAAGGAGTGACTGGAGTGAGTATTAACACACTAACCCGTCAGAGAGACCCTAAAGAGGCGTTTCATTGGGGAAAACTGAGTTCATATACGCCTTATCTCTTTATTGCACCGTTAGTGCTTCTACTTTGTACTTTTACTTTTTATCCCTATTTTATCGGCGCTAAGATGAGCTTAACCGATGCCCAGGGGATTAATCCCGGGGACTGGGTAGGATTAGCTAATTTTATAGAGTTATTTCATAATGAGGATTTTCTAAAATCTTTGCTTCACACTTTTTATTTTTTGTTCGGTTGTTTCATCACTCAGATTCCGGTAGCCTTCATTTTGGCTTATATCTTAAATAATGTAACCCAACGTTTAAGGGGAGTTTTAAGGGCTTCCTTCTTCTTTCCGGTACTAATCAATTCAGTACTGGTGGCCTTAATGTGGCGCATGTTATCCAATAAAGATGTAGGAGCGATCAATTGGTTTCTCGGATTGTTACACTTACCCAATAATCTGGATTGGATACATACGGCTGAGCTTTGTATTCCTCTGATGGTAATGGCTGCCTTTTGGCAATGGACCGGGTATACGATGGTTTATTTTTTAGCACAACTACAGACAATTGATACCAGTATTTATGAAAGCGCTAAGCTGGACGGGGCTTCTCCGGCAAGAATTTTGCGTTCAATTGTTATGCCGATGATGCGCCCGGCTTTTATCTTTGTAATGGTTACCTCGGGAATCGGTTGCTTA
Organism: Bacillota bacterium; assembly: GCA_023435225.1. Lineage (GTDB taxonomy): Bacteria > Bacillota > UBA4882 > UBA8346 > UBA8346 > UBA8346. Next base: position 26,994 of record JAEYRX010000003.1, on the reverse strand, counting down.
ATGCAATTTGAGTACCCATTTTTGATGTTCGATAATGGGGGGTATGGCCCAGGCCGCGTTGCTCAGACAGCTGTTTGTTTTATATATTGGCAGGGATTTTCACAGCAGTTCAGATTGGGCTTTGCTACAGCTGCAAGTTGGGTCCTTTTCGTCATTGTTCTTATTTTCAGCCTGGCTCAAATTCGAATGGTAGGTCTCGGTGAATCAAACGAATAATAGCTGAAACGGAGGGATAAAAAATGAATGAGTCGATTTATTCGTTAGTTACATTAGAAGAAAAGAAACATGACCCTAAACGGATTTGGAAAACGTTAGGCTATATTATCTTATGTGGGATAGGTTTGTTCTATTTAGCTCCTTTATTATGGTTATTTGATGTCTCATTCAGACCACCGGTGGAGATTTTTGCAGTACCGCCACCAATATTCCAAAAACCGATCTGGCAAGTATTTAGTAGTTATAGTTTAAAATCATTTATCGATGCTATCCATTTGGGAGTTCCTCTGGCTCTATTTAACTCGGCTTCATTGGCTATACTTGGAATAATAGGCACTTTATTGGTAGTGTCTTTAGCTGCCTATGCCTTTGCCTGTATGCGATTCCCCGGTAAAAACTTGTTATTTTTAATAATTATCGCTACAATGATGCTGCCAAATCAAACCATGATGGCTCCACTTTACCGTGTCTTCCGGATATTAGGTCTAACCGACAACTTGGGTGGTTTGGTTTTAATGTATGCAGCATCGGCATATGGCTTCTTCCTTATGCGCCAGTATATTATCACTATTCCCATGTCTCTAATGGAGAGCGCTTCTATGGATGGAGCCAATAAGCTGCAAATATGGTGGCATATAATTTTACCGTTATCCAAGCCGGCTTTGGCTGCACTAGCAATAATTCAGTTTCGTACCATTTGGAATGATTTCCTTATCCCTATTATTCTTTTAAAGACTGAAACTATTTATCCACTTACACTTAAGTTGCAATTAATAAATAGTTTTACTGTTAACCCCAGATATGATGTAATTGTGGCTACCGGATTTATTGCAGTAATTATCCCACTGGCTTTTTTCCTAATATTCCAACGGCAATTTATTGAAGGTCTAAGTGGCGGAATTAAAGGCTAAAGCACTTCTCATAATTTTACCATTTGATTCTATTTTTAAATTAATTGCAGGGAAAAAGGGTAAAGACAAGAATAATTTGGGTATATTTAAATATGGTGAAACGGGAAAACAAGCCCTTCGGAAATAAAAAAGAGAGTGAGTGGAACCATGAGCCATTACTTTATCCGGCTAAAAAAATGTAATTTATTGAAAATATTTCGTTATTCTAGTCTTTTACTAATCGTTTTAATATTTTCATTTATATTTTCTTTGCATTCAGAAGCAAAGCCTATTGTCAGGTTAGTACTTTGGACTCATCAACGGCATATGGCTGATTTAACAAAAGAGTTTGTTAGGGAATTTAATGAAAAAGTCGGACATAAAAAAGGAATTTATTTATCATTAAGAATTGTTGGTGATGATTCTCAACATCTTTTTCAGGAAGCGCAAAAAAATAATCAAGGGCCCGATTTATACAGCAGCGGACTTGATATTGGTTATGCCGATCCTATTAAAGAGAAAGCCCGGATTACTTTTGACAATTTGCCCGGCTTTAAAAAATGGAAATCACAATGGCCATCCTGGTATTGGATTGAAGGATTAACCACCTATCAGGGGAAAGTATATGCAATTCCGACTCAGGTTGTCAACTCTAGGCTGATTTATAACCGGGATCTTTTTAGAAAAATAGGTCGTGATCCTGATAAGCCCCCGCGTTCATACGATGAGGTAGAAGAGATAGCCCGTTTAATCAGTGATAATTGTCAAGGAAAAGCTTATGGATTTGCATATTGTGCTGCGGAAACCTGGCCTTTTGAGTGGATGCCCAGTCAATGGGCGGAAGCAAATGGAGAAGCTGCTTACTGGGATTGGAAGAATGGGCGTTGGGCCATACAGGGATTTTTCCGGGTCTTTGAGTTGTTGCTAAAGTTACAAAAAGCCGGATCCCTTTTCCCTGGTTCGGTTACCTTAACAAATGAGGCCTTAAGAGCGCAATTTGCCGAAGGGCGAATCGGAATGTTTATGGGAGAGTTTTGGGATATTGGTGTTTTAACCGACCAATTTCCGGCTAAATGCGACTGGGGAGTAGGACCAATACCCACATATGACGGAAAATTTCATGGCAAATCCCGAGCAATGATGTTGAATGGTTTTTGGTGTATTAATGGTCAAAGCCGACATAAACTGGAAGCGTGGGAAGTTGTTAAATGGTTTAGCCGTTATGAGATTAGAGCCAAAATATATGAACAGGGTAAGTGTATTGATCCTGATCCCAAAGTGAGTGGGAGATTTAGAAAAAACCCTCCTAAAATCAAGGGATTTTCGGCTTTTGCCGAAACTCTGAATCAGGATTATCTTGCTACTTACCCAATTTTGCCGGGCTGGAATCCTCCCGAGGAAAACCCCTTTACACTTCTGCGTGATAGACTAACCACCGATGATTTGGATTTGTCTAGTAATATAATGATATTGAAGAAAAGTTTGGATAAGTTGGAAATGCAATGGAATCAAGAGTTACTTTTATATTATATGGAAAACCTTCAGTATAAACGAGGTTGGAATATTTATCCACAATTTAACAGGTTAACCGGTAAGCTTGGTAAACCTCTTATAAAGCCGGTTTTTAAATCTAACTGAGACGTTAAGGTAGGTGTAACCAATGTTAACCTCTCCAATCCGTTTATTAATTGCTGATGATATGGTTCCTATTCGTGAATACTTAAGTATGGTTTTGGGACATGAACCGGATATGGAGATTGTTGGTGCTGTAGGGACCGGAAAGGCTGCCGTAGAAGAAAGCTTAAATTTGTTGCCTGATGTGGTATTGATGGATTTGGAGATGGAGACTCCCCGGGCTGGAGTTGACGCTATTAGAAAATTGGCATTACAAATACCTAAAATTAAGTGTGTGGTTTTGACCCATTTTAGTGATGATGATACGGTTTTTGCCGCCTTTGAAGCCGGAGCGATAGATTATGTCTTAAAAGATGCTTCAGCTACTGAAATTTTAGAGGCTGTAAGGGCGGCAGCCCGTGATCTATCTCCGCTCCGGCCACGGGTAGCCAAGATGATTCGGGCAGAATTCCGGGCGTTGCGCGCAGAACGTACCGCTTTGGTAAATACTCTAAATATTGTATATCGTTTAACTCCAACCGAATTGAATTTCTTACGCTTGTTGGCGGAAGGTAAAACTAAAAACGAAATAGCCCAGTTAAGGCATATTGAAGCTTCAACTATTCGGACTCATGTAGGGAATATTTTAAAAAAATTCGACGAAGCTTCAGTAGCCGATGTGGTAAACCGTTTACAGAGGTTAGGAATTTTTGAGATTTTTATGAATGTTGGGGATGAGTAATTAAATAATCCTATATTAGAAAATTCGCCAGCTAAAAATTCATTGTTCATTTTTTCTCCTAAAGGATTCTTTTCGGAAACCCGAAAAAAATAATGGGGGGAGAACTGGTGGAAAAAAACATTACGGTTGTAGATATACTAAGTCCCGGTAGAAGTGTCCAAATTGAATTTACCGATAATAATTCTCAGCAGATTATCACCCGTAGTAAAGTAAAAAGGTGGGAAGAGTTATACCTGGTATTAGAACTGCCAAAAGAGACCGATGCTTTTAATAATGTATCTATCAGTTCAAATGTGGTGATTATATGTAATCACAATGATGAGCCGCAGGATTACGTTTTTTTTACTAAATTTATTCAAATTCGCAATAGTGAAGCCCCGGAAGTGGTCATAAGTAAACCGGCTGAAGTTACAATGGGAAGACACGCCTTGCGCTATAAAGATGTTAATATTCCTTTCAGCTATTTTTGTAATGATAAAGAATATAAAGGCGGGAAAGTAGAGAATATCTCCAATATCGGGTTGTTAGCCTCGATTCAACCTAATGAAAGCTTAAAAGTTGGTCTGGAAATACCTTTCAAAATTATCTTACCTAATTCGGTCAGTCCGTTACTGTTGGTTGGGAAAATTGTTCGGCTAGCGGTAGAATTTTCCGAATATAAAATAGCCCTAAGCTTTCCTCATATTACCAAAGGACTTCAGGACCAAATAACTAAGTTTTTAGTATATATAGAATGAAATAAACTTTTTATATAAAGTTTACATTAGTTTTAAAAATTCCATAGTTGCAATTGCCTTCAAACCTCGTACAGCGAGGTTTTTCTATTTAACATTTAAACTGATAAGGATTATTAATTGTGTTTAGAAAATATAAGGAAATGAAAATCGACATCCCAAGAAAAACCCCAATTATATTTAAGGTTGGAAATCCATACTGTTCAATTGGGATTAACGACAAAAGCAAGCCGATTACTCCCCCGGCCAAAAGAGCCAACCGAAAAGCCTGTGTTCCTTCCCAGGACCAGATGCTGTCGAATATTTTCCCCAAAACATTCCAACCAAAAAAGCCGAATACCAAAGGAAGGAAAAAATATTTGGAGGTACCGAAAAGCATCATTGGGAAAGTAAACCATCCAATTAATGCGCCTAAGAAAGATAATAGAGCCGGAAGCCACCAGGTACAGTATTTACCGTGAAATTCATGGTTTTCTTGATTATTTTGGACTCGATCGACCATCCATTGCATTCGGACTTCCTTAATCGGCAACTTAACATAGTGACTACAGGATTGGCATCTGGTGACGATGGTTAGATTAAGCGGGAACAAAGGGAGAAAGAAGATACTAAAGAAATTTCGGGCTAACGCCGGGAGGACTTTGCCGGTACTGTTATAACAATAAGGGCAGGTGGCGTTTAAAAATATTTTGGAATAGCGATTGTTGGGAGAGGCCAGGTAAAAAGGCCATATTCCCGAACCAAAAAAGCCTTTGGTATTACGAATTAATTCCAGATTGCCGATTCTCATGTTATAACCCCCGAAAAATGAAGTGTGAAGTAAGAAGTGTAAAACTTTCTGAAATTCCTTTAATTAATGATTATTTAGTTTATATTCGCTAAATAGTAATTTTTCCCTGCTCTTCCTTGAGATATGTTTGGATTCCATGATATATTAAGATAAAATATACAACCTTCGCACTCGTATTTTAATGCAATAAAATCAATATTTTATGGATATCAAATTTTAAAAATCGTAAAGTCGTTCGATATTTTCAAAATTTGATTTTAATTGAATATGACTTTACCGCAAGATATTTTTGAGGTGCGAAAGTTGAATAAAATATTAATAATCAGGAGCAAATGGTGGACGAGGGTTATATTAAGTTTAAATGTCGGTGGATTCAATCGCGGTTTCTTTATTGTAACTTTTGGATGTACTTATCATACTCTTTTTGCACTAATTTCCGGCTGTTTCCGGTACCATGCCCTGGTAAGAAAAAGGAACATTCTGTATTGAGTAATCTGCCCCAACTTTGGACCAAGATTTTAGGATTAATGGCGAAAGGAGGAAAGACCGACCAGGGAAAAACCCCGAACATAGCATCGCCGACAATGGCTATTTCATTGTCAACAATAACACTGATTGAACCATGGGTATGGCCTGGTGTGGGAATAATAATAATATTAAAACCAAAATCGTTCAGGCTATAATCATTATTAACTTCAATAGTACACTCAGCCGGCATAAACTTTTTTAAAGAACCAAATTGCGATTCTAATAAATTAGTGATTAATTTTGTTGGTGATAGGGAGCCCTTGATTGGGGCATTTAGACCTTTTTTAAGGTATTCCGTTTCATATTGATTAGTTATTATTTTAGCATTATATTTTTCATTTATACGGGCGGTATTTTCAACGTGGTCGAAATGAATATGAGTCAGGATTAAGAATTGTAATGAACCATTATCAGGGATTAACTTAGCAATATTTTTGTTCAGAGTGTTCCACGCATTTTTAGGTCCTGTATCGATTAATATATGCCGGTCGGCTTGAGAGACTAAAAAAGAATTAGACCGGCCATTTAATACTTGGTGTACCTGGAGATTATTTTTAGTAGTCCATTTTTTCATTGAATACCTCTTTTAATTCTTATACCTTCAACTTAAAGCTGAATCTCTAAAAGCTAATGAATTATGATTCTTTTTTTTAGTAATTAATCTATCCATTTCGGCTAAAATAGATTTAGCAGCATCAGGTTTTGAATACTTTAAGGCATTCGAATTCATTTTTTTGATTTCTAAAGGGTTTTCCACAAGTTTTCCAGTTAATTGCGCTAAATCTTTTATATTTTTCAGGTAAACTCCGGAACCTGTATTTATTAAAAAGTTGGTATTACCGTCTTCCTGACCGGGAGTTGGTTGAATAATCGCCATTGGCAGACCGATACTCAACGCTTCGGATACCGTTAATCCGCCTGCTTTTGATATTAATAAATCAGAGATAGCCATGTATTCATGAATGTTATCAACATATCCTAAAACCTGCCCTTTAATTTTCAGCTCATTAAAAAGTTCCTGCAATTGAAGAAATGTTTTTTGATTTCGACCGGTGACGGCTATTATTTGCACGTTATCATTAAATTTTCCCAATGTTTTAATTATATCAACCAACGGACCAATTGCATTACCGCCACTCATTACCAGAAATGTCGGCTGATTTGAATCAAGGTTGAACTTTTTTTGGAGTTCAAGCCGATTGAAATCTTGAGCAAAAGCAGGCCGGATCGGAATGCCGGTACTCCGGATTTTGGCAGTTTCTACTCCCAGTTGTTTAAGTTCGTCGGTCATACCGTCGTGAGCAATAAAGTATAAGTTGGTATTGGGATTTACCCAGATATGATGAGAGATGTAATCAGTCAGGACCACTCCATTGGGAACGGAAAAATGAGGGTACATATAAGAAACAACAGCTGCCGGAAAAAAGTGAGTAGAGATAATCGCATGGGGACGGTATTCCCGGATTAGGTCCCGATATTTTCTTAGTCCGATTATTATTTCCGACTTTTGGGCCGATGAGTGGGGGCGGTCGGCCATTTGATATAGCAACCTGTAAATCGAAGGCGTATGTTTCGTCATTAGATAGTAGGTTTCTTCAATCCAACGGCTGAATAGGGGAGAAGCATACCGTAAGAAATCAAGATGATGGGCTTCTCCGTTGAAATATTTCGAATACTCTTGGGATAAGGCTTCTCCGGCTTTAGCATGTCCGGCTCCGATGGAAGCTGATAGTATTAATAATCGTTTTTTCATGTTTGCTCCTAAATTGATAGTAAGTTAATTAATTGTACATCATATTTGGAGATTATTCCAGCGATTCGTTTTCAACGACTTGCTGCTACTATCGGTTTAAATCATTTTTATTAAAACTTTAGTTGTAATTTTATAAATGCTACCTTTTATTTGCTACCCATCCGCCATATAAAAAGCTGGTAAAAAATCTATAAGGGTTCTCGAATCCAGCTTCATTGAGTAGCTTTTCTATTCTTTCTTCCGACACAAACTGAATCCGCTTCAATATTTGAGTGCTAAATGCATCTTCAACAACTTGAGGCTCAACACCCATTAATAGGGGATATCTTTTCCAAGCCGACACTGTTTTCTCAAATTCTATACTATTTTTAACCCCAAATCCATCAACTAGAATAAGAGGAGCACCACTTTTAAGTCGTCTGGCTATATCTGAAAGTATAGCTAATTTTGAACCATCATCAGGCAAAAATTGCATTACCAGAATACAGGTTGCTCCATTGTAAAGGTGATTTTCCTGGAGCTCATTAGTAAAACCATTAAACAAGTTTATCTGATTAGATAGTTTTAATTCGGTAATCTTTTTTTTGGCAATAGACAGCATTTCAGCCGAAGGATCAACCCCGGTAAATTTCCAACCGGGATTTTTTAAGCCAAAAGTGCATATCTCCATTCCACTCCCGGAACCTACAATTAATAAGTCGGCATTCTCTTCGATCATAGAGCGTAAAAATGAATGAGCCATGCTGAATATTGATTCGTAGGCAGCACAAAACCGTCTAATGGATTCGTCATATTTGTTTAATTCGACAGGAGGATTTGAATCGAAATTAGTTGTTCTATTTGTATTCAATATAACACTACCTCACTTCCGAAAACTTTCGGTATTCATTAAAGTTTTGTATATAAAAACATATTTTATTGAATTAGGCATTCGATATATTTAATTATTTCCCTTTTTATTTCCAATAGGTATGTTTTATATCTTTAAAAGCCCAAAATTTTCGCTCTCTCTTGACACCCGGAAGCGGTAATTGTATAATTCTATTCATAATTAAATAAATAATTATTTTTGAATTGAGACGATGATCAAGAGAAGTAAACTTTTTAAAGGTAGAGAGAGGGGCCGGACGCTGCAAGGCCTCCCCGGAGAAAGTTGAAGGTCGCTTGGGAGTTACCGGAGTAAGTTAATAGCTCCGGTCGGGTAGCCCGTTACAGCTATAAGAGCCCATAAGGGAAATTAGGTGGTACCGCGGAGGTTTAAACTTTCGTCCTTTTTTGGATGGGAGTTTTTTTGTTTGGTTCATTAGTTATTAGTAATTAGTTATTAGTTTAAAGATTTATTCTAGTTGCTGGTTAAAGGGTTAGTTTTATTAAGGAGCCTAAATTTAATGTGGTTTTTTATTGTCAATTCTCATTTGTCAATTTTATTTCGGGGGGTTTTATAAAATGAGTTTGCCTTCAGTGTATAATCCTCAAAGCGTTGAGGAAAAATGGTATCGGTTTTGGCTGGAAAATAATTATTTTCATGCTGAGGTGGAAAAGGATAAACAGCCTTATTGTATTGTTATCCCGCCTCCTAATGTTACCGGTGTGCTTCACTTAGGACATGCTTTGGATAATACCCTTCAGGATATACTGATTCGCTGGCGGCGGATGCAGGGGTATAACGCATTATGGATGCCGGGAACCGACCATGCGGGGATAGCTACTCAGGCTAAAGTAGAAGAAGCTTTGGCCAAAGAGGGAAAGACTAAACATGATTTGGGCCGGGAGAAGTTTCTGGAACGGGTATGGTCCTGGAAAGAGCAATACGGCGGTACGATTATCAAGCAATTGAAACGGCTAGGCGCTTCCTGCGATTGGGAACGGGAACGTTTTACCATGGATGAAGGTTGTTCGGCGGCTGTTCGCGAGGTTTTTATTCGTCTTTATGAAAAGGGCCTAATTTACCGGGGGAGTTATTTAATAAATTGGTGTCCTAAATGTCATACTACTATCTCCGATATTGAGGTTGAACATGAAGACAGGGAAGGTAACCTTTGGCATATCCGCTATCCGATGGCTGATGGTTCCGGTTATATCGAAGTTGCCACTACCCGGCCGGAGACGATGCTGGGTGATACCGCAGTGGCGGTTAATCCGGAAGATGTGCGTTACAAATCAGTTATCGGGAAAGAGGTCGTTCTGCCGGTGATGAACCGGAAGATCCCGATTATCGCTGATGCTTATGTTGATATGAGCTTTGGGACCGGCGCTGTTAAAGTAACACCAGCTCATGATATTAATGACTTTGAGATGGGGATGCGTCACAATTTACCCCAGATTACGGTTATTGGGTTTGACGCTAAGATGACCAAAGAAGCCGGGAAATATGAAGGGATGGACCGTTACGAATGCCGGAAAGCTTTGGTTGAGGAGTTACAGAAAGAAAGCTATCTGGTTAATATAGAACCGCATAATCATGCAGTCGGTCAGTGTTACCGTTGTGACTCCATTATCGAGCCTTTGATCTCTAAACAATGGTTTGTGAAGATGAAACCATTAGCTGATCCGGCGATCAAAGCGGTAATTGACGGCGATATAACATTTATACCCGAACGTTTTACCAAGATCTATCTTGGTTGGTTGGAGAATATTCGTGACTGGTGTATTTCTCGGCAATTGTGGTGGGGACACCGGATTCCGGTTTGGTATTGCCAAGATTGTCAGGAAGTTCTCGCGTCAACCAATGATCCAAGCACGTGTCCCAAATGCGGCAGTAAAAAATTGGAGCAGGATCCTGATGTTTTGGATACCTGGTTTTCTTCAGCATTATGGCCTTTCTCTACATTGGGTTGGCCGCAGGAGACTCCGGAGTTGAAGCATTTTTATCCAACCTCGGTACTGGTAACCGGAAGAGACATTATCTTCTTCTGGGTGGCCAGGATGATCTTTATGGGATTGGAGTTTATGGAGGAGGAGCCCTTTAAAGAAGTATTAATTCACGGATTGGTCCTGGATAAGTTCGGTAAAAAAATGAGCAAGTCCCGACCGGAGACAATCGTCGATCCTCAGGATATAATCGATAATTTTGGCGCTGATACGCTTCGCTTTACTTTGGCTACCGGAACCGCTCTGGGGCAGGATCAACGTTTCCAAATGGAGAAGGTTGAAGGGAGCCGGAACTTTACCAATAAGATTTGGAACGCCGCCCGCTTTGTATTGATGCATCATGAAAAAGAGAAGGCAGCTGAAGGAGATCTGGTAAACGATCTACATGCTTCGTTGTTGCAATCTTTTGCGGTTGGCGAAAATCTTTCTCTGCCTCAAGATTGGTTAACTCTGCCGGATCAATGGATTTTATCCAGGATGGAAGAGGTTACCGCTGAAGTAACCAGGTTGTTGGAGCGTTTTGATCTGGGAGCAGCCGTTTCGATCTTATACGAATTCTTGTGGAATGAATATTGTGACTGGTATATTGAGTTTTCAAAACCACGACTTTATCAAGAAGAGAACGCTTTAGAGCGACAAGTGGCTCAGTCAATATTAGCACGGGTTTTAAGACAAACTATGGAATTAATGCACCCCTTTATGCCATTTTTGACCGAAGAGATCTGGCAAGCGTTACCGCATCAGGGTGATAGCATCATGATTTCCAAATGGCCGGTTCCTAATGAAAAGCTCCAGTTTAAAGATGCCGGTAGCGATATGGAAGCAGTAATCGAGATAGTAAGAACCATTCGGAATATTCGAGCGGAAGCCAACGTCCAACCACAGAAAAAAGTAGAAGCAATTTTAGTGGGCGAACCTGAAAAAATAGCTGTCTTAGAAAGGAATATGCAATATATCTCCAATATGGCCGGTTTGGGCAGCCATCAAATTGTTACGGACGAAAGTTTAAAACCGGAGAAGTCAATCAGCGCTGTTGCGGCCGGAATAACCGTTTTTATGCCGGTCGCCGGTTTAGTGGATGTAGCTAAGGAAAAAGAAAGGTTAGCAAAAGAGCTGGGGCAATTAGAGACGGAAATCGGTAAAATTGAAGCCAGAATCGCCGGCCCGGCATTTTCGTCGAAAGCTCCTCCCCAAGTAGTAGCTAAGGAGCAGGAAAAGTTAGAGACATTTAAAGACAAGGCTGCGAAGATTAAAGAACGTTTGGAACAGTTATAAAAAAATTAGCTTTCAATTTAGCATTATTACGAAAAAATAAGTTTAAATATAGTTGCCATAAGGTATCCGATTATTGCGCAAATCGGGAAGGTTAAAACCCAGGCATAAACGATATCCTTAACCACGTTCCAACGGATTCCGGAAGCTCTGGTAGCGGCGCCAACTCCCATTATTGAAGTATTAATAGTATGAGTTGTACTTAAAGGTATTCCCAGATGTGAAGCCAGAAATATAGCTCCGGTGGCAGCGCTTTCAGCTGCGAATCCTTGGTATGGCTCTAAACGAACCATTTTCTCGCCCATTGTTTTAATAATACGCCAACCTCCGATAGAAGTGCCGAACCCCATGGTTAAAGAGCATATAAGAATTACCCAAGTATGTACTTGAAAACTTTTTAAAACTCCTCCAAGGACTAGAGCCAAGGTGAATATGCCAATAAACTTTTGGCCGTCATTACTACCATGGCTTAAGGCCATACCTCCGGCTGATAAAATTTGTAAAATAGAGAATATTTTTGTAGCTTTAGGGCGTTGCATTGAACAACAAGATTTTCTGATTGACCACGCCAACAAGAAACCTCCAACCAACCCTAGGATTGAAGAAAAGCCTAAACCTATCAATACTTTTCCCCAACCGGACCAAAGTAAGGCTGAAGGACCTGCAGTGGCTAATCCGGCGCCGGTTAAACCAGCAACCAATGCATGACTCTTACTGATAGGCATCCCTAAATACCAGGCGGTAAAACCCCAGAGAATAATCCCCATCATTGCGGCAGCTAAAGTTATTAAAGTAATTGCTTCCGGTTTTACAATACCGGTACCAATAGTTTTGGCAACCTCTGTACCAATAAAAGCGCCGATTATATTTCCGACAGGGGCTAATATAGCGGCTGTTCTTGGTTTTAAGACCCTGGTAGCCACAACAGTAGCTATAGCGTTAGGGGCGTCAGTCCATCCATTGATAAATTCGGAAACCAATACTAATATTAGCACAATTATTAAACCGATACTTAATGCCATTCATTGTACCCCCACAAAATAAAGTCCGAAATTCGAAGTCTAAGGTCCAAGGTTTAAAGGTCTTTTCGACATTACTTTTGACCTTCGACTCTCCGCATTTAACGTTTGACTTTTTAAGTTTCGACTTTCGGCGGATTTAGTTGTGTTTCATTGCTATGCCTTCAACGATATTAGCGACATCTTCCAGGGCGTCCAGGGTATTTTCAAGATGGTCGTATATTTCACGCCATTTAAAAACGGTTAAGGTATCATAGGAACCGCTATAAAGTTCTTTAACAGCTTGACGATATACTTTATCTCCTTCGTCTTCAATCCGGTTTATTTCAATCACTAACTTATTATCGATTGCGATATGTTTTAGCTTTCTTAAACTATTCATAATTAAGATTAATTGTTTGGATGATTCTACGATCATGTGAGCCATCTTTTGAGCTGATGGAGTTGTTTCATTGATATTTAGCATTATAAATCGGTGGGCGGTTGCTTCCAGTACATCAAGTATATTATCAGTCTCTTTCGCCATTAAAAAAATATCTTCGCGATCGATGGGAGTAATAAAAGCCCGGTGAAGCTCGGCAATGATGTCATGGGTTAACTCATCACCACGGTGTTCCAGACTCTCTAATTCTTGAGTTTTAACTTCTTTGTCCTTAGGATCCAGTGTTAGATTTAATAAAACCTGGGCTGCCTCAGCCACATTGGCGGCGGCGGTTTCAAAGAGGCAAAAAAACCGGCTGTCCCTTTCTCCAAACATTCAGATTCCTCCTGTATTTTGCTAGATTTTATTATGTAAGGTTTTAAAAGTAGCTGAAAAATTAAAATATTAAAAGTTATATTCAATAGTTGAAAGAACAGTTAATGCTATTCGAGTTTTAAAGATAGAAACCTCCACTTTTATGAAATTGTTAATAATAAATTAAGAGTTTTTTGATTCCCTTAATTTAAGTAATTGAGGGATTTTCATAAATAAAAAATTTAACAATTCGATACAATATATTGACAGTCATCTAGGCTATTCACTATATATTGTATCGAAAACTCAATTAAGGTAATTATGAAACTCCCTTAATTAACTCTTTTTAAAGGAAAATCATTTGGGCTGGAGAATTAGTAATTATCATTGATATCGGGGGATAAATCATGGATGGTATTCAAACCCCAAACTCCGGCCTAAAAAGATGGGTAATTCTAATAAAAGTATGTCTATTACAAGCATTTATTTTGTTTCAGGCTTATTCTATCTGTGCCGGTGATTATTTATCCAGGAATGATATAAAAAGTGAGTCACCAATTCTAATGAGGTTGGCCCACAGTGTCACTAAACAACATCCTACTCATTTGATGGCTGAAGAGGTCGCCAAAGAGATTTTTATTAAAACCAACGGCAAAATTAAGTTAGAAATATTTAGCAATATGGAGTTCGGACAGGAGCTTGAATTAATTAACCAGGTTCAAAACGGTAAGTTAGATATGGCAATTGTCTCGACCGGCCCTCTGTCTACTTTTGATGCAGCTATTAATATTTTGGATTTACCGTATTTATTTTCTTCAGCAGAACAAGTCAATCAAGTTTTAGATGGTGAAGCGGGACAAGCTGTTTTAAAAACTTTGAATAGTTTTGGATTAGTAGGAATTTGTTATTGGAAAAATGGTTTACGTTCTATAACAACCAGAAACACTCTAATCGAAAAACCAACAGATTTACTTGATTTAAAAATGCGGGTTATGCAAAATCCTATTTATATATCTTTTTTCTCCACTTTAGGAGCCCGCCCAACACCTATGGCTTGGGGTGAAGTAATACCGGCTCTTAAATCGGGAATTATTGACGCTCAAGAAAATCCGATTCCAGTAATATATTTATATAAACTTTATCAATTTCAAAAATATCTCATCCTAACGGAACATACATTTAATTCACATGTTGTTTTGGGAGGGAGCGCTTTACGGAATAAATTAACTACGGCAGAAATTGACTTGGTTTATTCTATTTTTAAAACTGCTAGAATCCGGCAACGCGCTCTTATTAATGAACAATCTATTGTTTTCTTAAAATTATTAAAAAATCAGGGAATGAAAATTATTAAACCGGATATTAAAGAATTTCAACGGGTTGGCAGGGAATATTCTAAAAAAGCCATTACCGAATTTAGTCCGGAGATTCGCTTATACTTTGAGAGGTATCTTCAATGAAAACTCCACGGATATCAGTCAATTTTTTTCGTATATTGGCAGTGACCGTACTTATTATTATTGCTATTCATACCATACTCAATCAAGCGTTTACCAGACAGTATATTGCCAGACAAATTTTTTTACGAGGTGAAGCGCTGATTTATCCTCTTTGGCAAAAAGTCCATTTTAACTTACAAATTGGTGGTAAACCCAATTCTTTATATGGTCTTAGTAATTTATGCGAGCAGATACTTAAAGGTTCGACGGACTTAGTTGAAGTTGCTGTATTGGATGAACAAGGACGAATTTTGGCCCATAACAATTTTAACTTAGTAGGAAAATACAATGATTTAATACCGGAGATCGGAAATAAAAAAAGAATTTTTATAGAAGAGGATGATTCTCTAGATACTTATTTAACGGTTTTTTATGAAAATAAAAAACCACTTTTAGTCAAGATTTCATTTTCCAAATCTTTGTTGGAAAAACAGAGCCGAATGGCTTTTTTGGTTTCTTTATTCTTTTCAATTTTAGTTATCTTTATTTTATTAATTGTTATTTACTTTTTGACCAATTCTTTAATGGGCAAAAGAATAACCAAACTTTTAAATGGGTTTGATTCCTTGGCTAGAGGACGACTTGACGTTAGATTAACAGAAGCTAATCAGGTTAAGAACCTCAAAAAGAGATGGAAACAAGATGAGCTTGATTATTTAATGTATTCTTTTGATAGAATGGCCGCTAGATTGGAAGAAAGCGATAATAAACGGAAACGGCAAGAGAAACAATTAAGCTTTTTGGCCACTCATGACCAATTGACCGGATTACCAAACCGCCGTTTATTGGAACATGCTTTAAAAAGAGCAGTTTCCCGCGCCCGTCGAGGTACTGTTAGTACTTTTATGTTGATGGATTTGGATAATTTTAAATTCGTTAATGATACCCTCGGACATACTAACGGGGATAAAGTCCTGATAACGGTTACCGGTTTGCTTCAAAAACAATTGCGGAATTCCGATTTATTATCCCGGTTGGGTGGGGACGAGTTTGCGCTTTTATTGGAAGGAGAAGTTATTGAAGAAGCAAAAGTAGTGGCTGAAAGAATATGTCAAGCAGTGGAGGAGTATCGGTTCTCTTTAAATAATCATAGTTTTCATCTTGGTTTAAGTATTGGGCTTGTTTCGATTAACGGCAATTATGACCAGGAGATGATATTATCACAGGCGGATACCGCTATGTATACAGCAAAGAGACAGGGCAGAAACCGGGCCGTGATATATGATGAAAATAATTTCGTTTTTCGGCTTTCTCAAACTAATGAAATAGTTACTCGGATCAAAGATGCGCTTGAAGAAGATAGATTTGTTCTTTATTATCAACCGGTGGTTAGGCTAAAAGATGATACGATAGACCATTACGAAGCTCTTATTAGATTAAAGGATCATGGAGAACTTGTTCCCCCGGGACTTTTTATTCCTGCCGCCGAACAGTTCGGCTTAATGTCCCAGATTGACCGGTGGGTGGTTAAACATGTTATTAACACTTTACAAGAACATTCGGAAATTAAAATATATATGAATTTATCCGGGTACAGTCTGGCCGATGAAGCTTTATTGGGTTATATTGAAGAATGCCTCTTGCAGTATGGAGTAAATCCGGCCAGATTAGGGTTTGAGATTACCGAGACTTCAGTAGTTCATGATTTGGCCTTAGCCGAGGAGTGGATAAAACATTTAAAAGCTTTAGGCTGTCAGTTTGCTTTAGATGATTTCGGCGCCGGGTTTAATTCTTTTTATTACCTGCGGAACTTACCTATTAATCAATTGAAATTGGATGGTTCATTTATCAGTACTCTTGGAAGTGATCCCACACTTCGCTCATTAGTCCAAGCAATGCATGACCTAGCCAAAGCCCTTGGTATAGAAACCGTGGCTGAGTTTGTAGAAAATGCGGAAATAGCAACAATATTAAAAGAAATTGGAGTAACTCACGGTCAAGGATATTATCTAGGCAAACCAGCCGAAGGGTTGTTTGGATAAATGAACTTGAAGAGCAATTGACAATTGAGAATTGAGAATTGATAATTGACAATCAAAAAATTGATTAAAGATAGTTCAATTTTTTAAACAAGAACTTAAGATATTAAACCGGCATATATGACTAAAAACTAATACACTAATAACAAATAACTGATGAACTAATAACTGAACTTATGAACTAAACAAGGTGGAGTATGAAGATGAAAGTTAAACGAGTATTTTTATTAGTATTGGATGGAGTAGGGATTGGGGAATTGCCTGATGCTGCCGTTTACGGAGATGTAGGAAGCAATACTTTGGGAAATACCGCCAGAGTGTTGGGTGGATTGAATTTACCCAATCTGGAAGAAGCCGGGTTAGGGAAATTAACCGATATTAAGGGCGTCTCACCTGATATAACAGGAAAGGTATATGGAAAAATCGCGGAACGGTCAGCCGGAAAAGATACAACTACGGGACACTGGGAGATGGCGGGATTAATATTAAAAAAACCGTTTCCGGTTTATCCCAACGGTTTTCCGGAAGATATATTGGCCGAATTTTCACAAAAGACCGGACATAAAATTATTGGGAATAAAGCCGCCTCAGGAACGGAAATTATTAAAGAACTCGGCGCCGAACATTTACGGACCGGAGCTTTGATTGTTTATACATCGGCTGACAGTGTATTTCAAATTGCCGCCCATGAAGAGATCGTTCCTTTAGAACAACAATATCATTTCTGTGAAATTGCCAGGGGAATTCTCCAAGGAGATCATGCGGTGGGCCGGGTTATTGCCCGCCCATTCCTGGGTGAACCGGGTTCTTTTTATCGGACGCCTAATCGAAAAGACTTTTCTTTAAAGCCTTTTACCCATACCGTATTGGATCGGCTTAAAGAATCCGGTTACACTGTTTTTGGAGTTGGAAAAATAGAAGATATTTTCAGTTGGCAGGGGTTGACCGATTCCAATCATACTCATAACAATAATGAGACATTGGAATTTGTTAGTTCATTATTAGCTAAAGATTTTACCGGATTGGTTTTCGCCAATTGCATTGATTTTGATATGTTATACGGCCACCGAAACGATCCAGCAGGTTTTGGTAAAGCCATGGAAGAAGTTGACCAATGGCTTGGCCATAATCTGCCAAAACTTCAGCCGGATGATATTCTAATTATCACTGGGGACCATGGTGGCGATCCTACCACACAAAGCACGGATCATTCACGGGAATATACCCCTTTATTGATTTTCGGACCCTCATTACCAGACGGTATTGATTTAGGGATTAGAAATACTTTTGCCGATATTGCCGCCTCCATATGCCGGTGGTTCAATCTGAATCCTTGGCCGGTGGGGGAAGAGTTTGTAAGTCAACTTAAATAAATTCGGATTTCGGATTGCAAATTTCGGAATTAAATCCTTTAATTCGTATCAAAGATTGCTCTTGCATAAGCTATAAAACCTTATTAGACACGGATTTACACGGATTAACGCGGATGAGGATTCATTTTTCATGAATATGAACGAATAATAAAAATCCGTGTTAATCCATTAAATCGGTGTTAATCCGTGTCAAAGATTGTTTTTAATTAACCTTTAAATTCTTTAATTCGAAATTGAGGTATTCCGAAATATTAGGGGGTTTTTCATATGAGAGTTTATGATCTTATCTGGAAAAAGCGCGAGGGTGGGGAGTTGACCAAGGAGGAGATTAGATTTCTAATCTCCGGTTTTGTAAGAGGAGAAATACCGGATTACCAGATGAGCGCTTGGTGTATGGCGATTTATTTTAAAGGAATGACTTTTGAGGAATGTACTGCGTTGACTGTTGAGATGGCTAATTCCGGTGATGTTGTCGATTTATCGGAGATACCAGGGATTAAAGTTGATAAGCATAGTACCGGTGGAGTAGGAGATAAGACCTCCTTAGCTTTGTTACCATTAGTAGCTGCAGCCGGAATTCCGGTCGCTAAGATGTCCGGGCGGGGATTGGGTCATACCGGAGGTACTATTGATAAGTTGGAAGCAATTCCGGGTTTTAAAACCGGTCTGCCGCGGGAGGATTTCTTAAAACAAGTCCAGGATATGGGAATATCTTTAGTAGGTCAAACCGGGAATATGGTTCCTGCCGATAAAAAGCTTTATGCTTTACGTGATTTAACCGCTACCATAGAGAGCATCCCACTGATAGCCAGTAGTATTGTATCAAAAAAGCTGGCTGCCGGAGCTGAGGCCGTACTTTTAGATGTTAAATATGGAGACGGGGCTTTTATGCGGAATTATAATCAGGCTCTGGATTTAGCCCGAACTATGGTTGAGATCGGCAATCGTTCGGGTCGGCGCTTTAGAGCTGTTTTGAGTGATATGAATCAACCATTGGGTCAGGCAATTGGTAATAGTTTGGAGGTAATTGAAGCTATACAAACTCTTAAGGAGGAAGGACCGTCTGATTTTACCGAACTATGCCTGGTTTTAGGCGGTTATATGGTTTGGTTAGCCGGAAAAGTCGACTCTCCGGAGAGCGGAGCTGAAATGGTAAAAGAAGTATTACAGTCCGGCAAAGCTTTAGCCAAATTAAGACAGTTAATTGTTGCTCAAGGTGGGGACCAGCGGGTTATTGATAATTATTCCTTATTACCGACGGCCATGGTTATCAAACCTGCAATAGCCGAGGTCGATGGTTGGGTGGAACGAATCGATTGCCGGGAACTTGGCTTAGTTGCTATGAGATTAGGGGCTGGACGTACCAAATTGGAAGATATAATTAGACCGGAAGTGGGGATAAAACTAGCTGCCAAAGTTGGAGACTTTTTAAAAAAAGGTATGAAAATAGCGGAAGTTCATGCTGCAACTGTTGAAGCAGCCGATCAAGCAATCAAGGAAATTCAACAATGTTATCATTTGTCTTCCAAAAAAATCGAAAAAACTAAGTTAATTAGAGATATAATTTAAAAGGAAAAATTGAATTATTGCCGAAGTCTTTTAAAAACAATAGATTTATAAACCACGAAATACACGAAAAGAACGAAAAAATGATTAGGGTTTTATTATTAAGTTCGTGACTTTCGTGGTTAAAATAATGATTTGTTTTATATTTAAAATACTAGAGGATAAACAAAAAAGCCTTTCGGCTTTTTAATTTGTTTTTACCTGGTCGGGGTGAGAGGATTTGAACCTCCGGCCTTTCGGTCCCGAACCGAACGCTCTACCAAGCTGAGCCACACCCCGGGAAAAATCACAGATATTAGTATAGCAGAGAGCAGTCAGTTTGTCAAAAGGGAATTTTTAAAATAGGCAACAGGTTTTGGGCAACAGGCATTAGGAAACGATTATTGAAAGTATCATAGTATCTAGTAAAAATGGCTATAAAGATCCTTAAGATTTGATTCGGAGGTTCAGCTTACACTACTAATGCCATCACTTAATGCCTACTACCTGACTAAGGAGGATTTGTAAATGAAAATTACTTTCTGTGGGGCTGCCGGGACGGTTACCGGCTCCTGTTATTTAGTGGAGACCGGTTCATCCCGTTTTTTGATTGACTGTGGGATGTTTCAGGGGTCAAAAGAAGTTCGTCAGTTAAATCAGCGGGATTTTTTATTCAATCCGGCGGCGGTAGATTTTGTATTACTCAGTCACTCTCATGTTGATCATTCCGGATTAATCCCCAAGTTGTGGAAGATGGGTTTTAAAAAGGAGATTTATGCCACTAAAGCCACCGCTGATCTTTGTGGTATTGTTCTGCCTGATTCCGGGCATATTCAAGAGATGGAGACCGAATGGCGTAACCGGAAACACCAACGAGCCGGAGCTCCCCTGGAAGAACCTTTATATTCTGTGGCCGAAGCAATAAGTAGTTTATCCCTATTTAAAACCAAAATGTATCAGGAAGAATTTGAACCGGCTCCGGGGATCAGGGTTCGTTTTCAGGATGCCGGCCACATTTTAGGCTCTTCTATTGTGGAAGTGATAATAAGTGAAAACAGAGAAACCACTAAAATAGTATTTTCCGGAGATTTGGGTCAAAAAGATCAGCCGATTATTAAAGATCCGACTTTTATTCAAGAGGCCGATTACATCCTAATCGAATCAACTTATGGGAACAGGTTGCATGAGGATCAGAACCAAAAAGTTGATTTATTGAAAAAAATAATTATTGATAGCGTCAATACCGGAGGTAATCTGGTTATTCCGGCTTTTGCTGTTGGTCGAACCCAGGATTTATTGTATTATATTAAAAAAATGCAAATAAATGGTGAACTTCCCAAAGTTCAAGTGTTTATCGACAGTCCGATGGCGGTTTCCGTCACTCAGATTTATCAAGATAATCCCGGTTTTTATGATGAAGAAACCCGAAGATTGTTGGCGGAGAATCAAAGTCCGTTTGATTTTCCGAATTTACATTTTATCAGGACCGCCGAAGAATCTAAACGATTGAATCAAGTTGCCAAGGGAGCGGTAATTATTTCAGCCAGCGGAATGTGTGAGGCCGGCCGGGTTTTACATCATTTGAAACATAATCTTTGGCGCCGGGAATCCCATATTCTATTTGTTGGATTTCAAGCGGAAGGGACTTTGGGCCGAAGGCTTTTGGATGGAGCAAAAGTAGTAAAGATTATGGGAGAAGAAATCGGTGTTCAGGCCCAAATTCATTCTATTGGCGGTTTTTCGGCCCATGCTGATCAAGCTGGTTTAATAAATTGGCTAGCAGGTATGACCAAACAACCACGGGGATTATTTATCGTACATGGTGAAAATGGCGCTCAACGTGAGTTGGCGGAACTAGTCAAACGTCGTTTTAACCTTAATCCTTTTATTCCAAAATGGGGTGAACGGTTTACCTTAAATGCTGAAGCTAATCTTGATCAAAATTTACCAAAACCGACTATGGACAATTATGCCATGGAGCGAACCATTACCGACCTGGAACATTCAGTAATGCGATTGCATGGTCAAATTAGAAAAGCAGAACTAACTCAAGCTGATTCTGAACTTATAGAGTCGAAAAAACTTTTAAGTGAGTTAGAACAATTATTAAAAAAATGAAACTCTCTTAAATAAGTTTGCCCCCTCCTTGATTTATGACATATTATATACTATTACTCTTAAAAGTTATTTGAATTTATTGAGAGTATATAGTACTTTGAGTATCGCGAAGCTTGTTATATTTTTTTATAGTTGCGATATCCAAGAAGTTTGCCGAAGGGGGAGGGCTATCCGTTTGAAAATGAGATTTGGAAAACATTATATGTCGGATCTTTACTTATGCCAGAATGCTTTATGGGAAACCCCCGATTATCTTGAAAATGAATTAGATAAATTAACCACCCAAATGAATATGGGGAAAGTATTTTGGATTAATAAAAGCTTTAAGACAGACAGGATTAGAATGCTTGGTGAGGTAAATGATTTTTCAATAATCTTGGTTCAAATTTTTCCAAGTGAATGTTTTATAGCCATTGACTTATTTTCCTGGCTACCGGATTTTGATATGCAGTTATTCAGCGAGAGTTTGATAAATATATTTATACCTCAAGTGGTAGCTGCAGAAACAAAAATTCGGGCTGAACATTTAAGTGTTTAATAATAATAATTTTCTTGAACCTTCAAAATTGCCGATTTTTTGAGATTAAAACGGGAATAAACTCTCTAAATAGGTACAGGCTAATATATAACCCAACCTTTCACAGGTGAAAAAATAGACCGGAATGGATTTTTATTTCACTTATTTGCCGGATGCAGGATAAAAGAATTTCATAAATGAGGGATTTTTATAATTTAAAAATTTAACATTTCGATACAATATATTGATAGTCGCATCTAGGCTATTCACTATATGGTTGTTTACATTTGGATATATTTTAATATAAAGTTCTATTGGAGAAGGTGCTGGATGAGGGTAGATAATTTTCAAGATATCGTGACGTTAATTCGGAAGTTGGGAACAGGCAAAGGCTTATATTTTATTGCCAGAATTCAGAGCCGGAAAGATTTGGCAGTGCATATTAATAACGGAAAAACTGAAGAAATAAGTACTGGAAATCTTGAAGGTATTGGTATTCAAGTCTTTACCCCGGATGGATTTATGGGTTTTGCCGCTGCCGATCGTATTATCCCGGAAGTAGTTGAAGATGTTTTTAGTAAAGCAGCATTTTTAGCTGAAGAAAGCCGGCGTTTTCATGGAGAATCTAATTTGGAAGTTTTTAAACTAAAACCTCTTAATAAGAGAACAGAACTAAAACTGGAGTTTCCTTACGGTACTTTGGGTTTAAATGAGCTGGAGTTAAGACTTACCGAATTAAATAAAGAAATAATCTCTATAGATTCAAAGCTTTCGGTACGAACTTTATTAAGACTTACTGATGAAGAATGGCGGATTATTAGATCCGATGATACGGATGTGGTTTTTAATACACCACGTTCCGTATTATTTCATAGCATAACTGCTAAATCCGCTACCGATACCGCAACAACTTATGCTAATCTGCCCGGAACCGATCTTGGCGTTATTATGAAGCCAATTAATGTTAAACGTTTGCAGGGTAGAGCTAAAAAAGCCGCCCAGCTCGGACTAGATCTTTTGTCGGCGCCAAAAATCACCAGTGGACATTATAAGCTGGTAATTGATTATGCCTTGGCTAAAGGTCTTGCTCATGAAGCATTTGGACATGCCGCTGAAACTGATGCTATTGAAAGTTCTATTTTAGGTGAAAACGGTAAGTTTAAAACCGGCATGGTTGTTTCCAACTCTAAGTTATCAATTATTGATGGACCGCTTGAAGGTGATTATGCCTATCAACCGGTAAGTGCGGTAGGAACCGAGCGGGAGACCGTTAAAATTGTAGACCATGGACAGTTGATTGGAGGTTTATCGGATATCTTTTCTGCTGCCAGAGCTGGTGTTTCATATACCGGAGCGGAAAGAGTGGAGAATTTTTTCCATTTGCCAATCGCCAGAATGTCCAATATCCGGATTCAAATAGATGATTCGGTAGAAATTAATCAGGATTTTGAATCAATAACACCGGAAGATCTTTATAAGGTTCTTTTAAACCGTCAACTAATAAAACCTGATGAAATCGTCTTATATCTCTTGGGATTCCAAGGCGGTCAGGTTAACCCGGCATTCGGAGATTTTGTTTTTCATTGTTCCGGTATCTATAAATTAGCTGAAAAAGCTGTCTTGTATAAACCGGCTATTTTTAGCGGAAAAATTTTATCAGTGTTAAATTCAGTAATGACGGGAATAGGACCGTTACAAATCGATGCTATGGGAACTTGCGGTAAAATGGGTCAAGGGGTCCCCAGTTGCGGTGGTTCACATTATTTTCTTATGATTGATAAAAATCCTGAAGTGACCATTGGAGGTGAATAATATGGAATTGGCGGACCGTTTAGCGGACTTATTAACAAAATTTCAAGATCAAATTCCGGACTTAACCGGTTGGCGTTTTGACTTATCGGAAGTTAGAGGAATTGAAGTAGGATTAAAAAATAATCGGATAGGCGGACCATATTCAGCACCGAGTTATAAACGGAGTATCAGCGGCGAACTCTATTTAATATGGGAAGATATGCGTTTTACATCTGCTAAGCTGGATTCAAATGTAGTAGAAAATTTTCAGGAGTATATGAGTCTCTGGCAGACTACTGCTTACTTTGATCCGGATGGGGTTGGTTTGAATTCACCAGCCAGAGTTCCCGAGCTTCGTTTAGAAGATGCCAAGGTAAAGGAAGTTATTGACCATAATTATCAACTCCCTTTTGAACTGTTAAATCAGGGGTTTGAACAATTGCAAGCCTCCGGAGCAAAAAAAGCAGATGGAAAAGTTCGCTGTTATGACGGTACCAGGGTTTTGGCTAATTCCGAAGGGTTTCGGTTGGCTTATCCGCAAACTCCAATGGATTTTTTCTTTGAAGCTAACGATAGCTACGGAGAATCATACCGGGAGAAAAAATGGCCGAATCAGGATGAGATCGAACGCGTGATTAATAACACCAGCCGGATAACAAAATTGTTAACAAAGGAAGCGCTTAACAAATTATCCGGAAAAATTCGTCTCCTTTTTTCTCCATCGATCTTTGAATCATTTCTAAACCAGTTTTTATTAACCAATCTTTATGGAAGTCTGGTTATTAATCGCCAAAGCCGTTTTTCACTGGAAGATTTCCAAAACCAACGCCAAGTAATGCGGGATGATTTATCACTGGAAGTTAATACTTTATTGCCTTACCGTTCCTTTTCATACCCCTGTACCAGTGAAGGAATACCCGGAGGGGAGATAGCTTATATTGGAGCCGGTAAACTTCAAACCCCAGTTTTGAACTTGAAATATGCTCGGAAAGCCGGAATGAAACCCACTCCAATCCCATCAGGCGGATTTTTCTTAAAAACAAACCGGACATTACCTGGTTGGGATGAGTTAATTAAGCAGACTGATTTGGGAATGATCGTTTATTCGGTCTTAGGCTTGCATACGCAGGATTCAAGTTCGGGACAGTTTTCACTCACGGCTGATCAATGTTTATTGGTTGAAAACGGGGAAGTTATCGGTAAAGTTAAAGGAGTCATCAATGGTGACTTCTTGACCTCGTTACTCTCCGAAGATAGTCAATTAGGATATGTTGAAGGTGAAGATAACCCGGGTTATTCATTTTGGGCCACAGTTGCCGGATAATTAGGATAACGGTATTGCAATAGTAATTCTATAACACATTTACCTCTCATTTTTAGGGGAGGTTTTTTTATTTGTATATTGTTGAAACAACTTGAATATAGTTTGATTGGAGAATTTTAAAATGTAAAATACTGCTTTCTCCGGTTTATTCTTTTTTGTTTGAATATGTGTTGCATTAGAAGTTTAAGGTTAAGATTTATGCGACATATAAACCTCAATCCGGCAAGTGAGTTGGAATGATAAACGAATTTTTTAACACAGGCTTTAGGTGTGTAAAAACAATCCACTTTTCGCATGGTAAAAAAATGGCCGGATTGAGTTTATCGATAGTCTCCGGCAAGTTTATTTTTTAATAATTTTGATAAAGTTACTTGCCGGATACAGGATAAAGTTATGAAGAAAGGAGGGAAAAATGATGGATGAAGAATTAAAAGATGAGCAACCATGCTGTGAAGAGGCTGAAAGTAGTGAATCGGAAGAAATCTTAGCAGAAGAGGAAGCCGGAGAATCAGAAGAGACTGAAGAGGAATCAATTGAGGAAAGCGAAGAAGCAGCTGAAAAATTAGAAGAATAATCTTAGCCTAACAACAACACCTTCCTGCATAATAACGGCAGGAAGGTTTTATTTATTGGTATTATAGAATCGATTTTTTTCTGCGTTAGGAAATTAGCGCTAAGGAACGCTTCGGAATAAAGTATATTTTGCTGCAAACAGCTCACGGCAGTCGGATATACTTTGATAAAATGGGGAAAATCACGGAATTCAAAAAAAGCTTTCATTGTTCCAAGGTTTGGACTGGTAATTTTATCTTATTACGCTGGGCAATTTGGTAAAATGTCTCCGGATCGGCTGCGCTTTGGTATGGACATGAAGCTCTGCTTTCGGCATGGACCTAAGTCTTTCGACTAACTGTGATGAAATTGAATCGGAATGGCATGTCCTTTAGTCCTCTCGTAATAAATAACATTAGGTATAAATATCTAATTTCAGAAAATGATAAAGTTATCCGAATTATATTTATGATAATATTTAGATTGCCTTAATGCAAGTAAAATAATGCTTTATCTGTTGTCTTTTCCTCTGAAGTTGGATCGATATATTGTATTCAAAGGTCAAGTTTTTTTTATTATGAAAATCCCTCAATTACTTTAATAAAGCTTTGGACACAATATACAGCAATTTGCATAGATACGACTATCAATATATTGTATCAAGAGATGAGATTTTTAATAATGAAAACCCTTATGTTATCATTTTGTAAATTAACCTTGATTTTCAACTTAAATCTGGTAAAATGGTTATGACCAAAAAGCTTATCAAGATTGGCTAAAATAGCGCTCCCATTGTTGGAGAGTAATATTTTATTCGAATCTATATAGGATGAAGTAAATTTCTTATATAAAATTTACATTCTTAAAGCTGAATGCAAATGGCATTAATTTGGAATTTACTTCATCCTATAACAGCAGTAATAAGTTGAATTAAATTCATTGGTCAGATCATCATGTCCGGCTTTAGGGACATGATGGATATAAGAAATTTAATTCAACTTATATATACAACTTTCGCACTTTAATTTTAATGCAGTAAAATCAATAATTTAAGGTATCAACTTTTGAAAAAATCGTTAAAGCTTTCGATGTTTTCAAAAGTTAATTTTAATTGATATGACTTTACTGCAA
>JAEYRX010000084.1 GCA_023435225.1 Bacillota bacterium | reverse complement strand
GTATCACCGCCGAATTTATCACCAAATTACAGACTTTACATGACGAAGCCAAAGCCCTTGATAATGAACAGGAAGCCCTGAAAGCCCGGCAAAAAGAGAAATCCGACGCCCTCAACAAAAAGATGGAGGAAGTCGAAGCCGTCTACCGCGAAGCCAAGAAAGTGGTCAAGCTGGATCTGCCGAAGGAATCATGGAAAGAATTCGGGATTGCGGATAAACATTAATCAGGGAATTAGATAAAATAGAAAAACCTCCTTTGGAATGAAGGAGGTTTTTATAATTTAGTTTATTTATGATTAAATATAATGCAAAATTTAAGCTAGGATAGAACTTTTATATTTACCGTTTCATCTTCGCCTTAAAAATAATAGCATCTAAAACTCCTTTAATGATATTCTTATCTTCTTCACCTAACCGGTTTGCTTCCTCAAAATAATCAAAAAGTTCATTATCTCTATTTGGATTATCAATGGCGGAAATATCTTCACTAACGAGAAAATCAATGGAAACTCCAAAAAATCCAGCCATCTTTCGTAAAGTTTCCATTGATGGCCTGGAAATTCCTCGTTCATAACGGCTGATATGTTTCTCATGGACTCCGACTGCTTTTCCCAATGCCGCTTGTGAGACGTTTTTTTCCTGCCGAAGTTTCTTAATTTTTTCTCCAATATTCATAGCAATTTTCCATTCCATTAAAGTTTTTCTTGACATCATTAAACATAAATGTTACCATAAGTAACATAAAGGATTATTTAGGGAACATTTAATTATATTCTGGAGACACTTGCCATTATTTTACCACAAAACCCCTTACCACTCAATGCGGGAAGGTTATTTGGCATGGGCGCGATAAACAAATTGTAAAGGGAAAAGTTTAAAAATAAAAACAGCTCAAGAGTGAAAATTTAAGCGAAAAAAGAAAAATGAGATTGATTGATCGTGATGTTGGCTAATAGGTGGTGGCGATAGGCGGATTTGGAACTCTAAAAGCACCTCTCTCTCGCTCTCCCCCGAGTGGGAGAGTAACCCAAAGCCGCTGAACTCTAAAAGATTATAGATTGTGGAGACATTGGTTATTCTATCTGTCATTGGCTCTTTGTTATTTAGATTACAGAGCCATAGGTTACTCTCCCACCATGGGGGAGAGCAAGAGAGAGGTCTACGCACCAGTTTCTTACATTCGAAAATAGGCGTCAAAGCCATCTCAATTTAGACATGGTTTATTGAAACAATAAATCCGTGTTAATCCCGTCTAATAAATGTTTTTTTGACCTTCAAAATATCAAAAAACCAGAAACGAGGTATCAATATGCTAACCAAACAAAGAAAAGAAAACCTACTTAAAAAAATGCAAAACATATTCCAAACCAATAATCTAACCAATGAACAGATCATCGCTTTTTTAGATATGAGCGAAACGGATTATTCCGATGAACGCTTGGAAAAGGCCTCCGATCAGATTGCAGAACTGGTCGGGGAGGAAAGACTGGCTTTTGATGTCTGATGATACTGATAAAGCTCTGCCGGGAGGCGGTATAGATTGCCTCACCCCGGGAGTTGCATTTTGCTTATTGAAACGCCGGGGCTTTCCCCTCTCCCTTGGAGACTGTTAATTTTCCAGGCTTGGGAGAGGGGAACGATGCCGGAAACTGCTTTATTGATATCTTTCTCCGGGTCAAAATAAAAAAACCAAATGACGCTATATTTCGCACTCTCCCTCTCCTGAACTTGCAAAATAAATAGCGGCTCAAGGAGAGGGAGCGGTAGTCGATAGCAATAACCGACCAGGTATCGGGCAGGGTGAGGCGAAAACAGAACTGCCGGAAGAAGAATTAGAGGATTTGGTAGAGATGGATAGCGCAATTAAAAAAGCGAAGAAAAAGCTTGAGTATATAAGTAGTGATGAAAAGGCATTGGCTTGAAGAAAGAATAAAAAACAAAAATCAAATAAAACCAATTAGACACGGATTAACACAGATTAACACGGATTTAAGAATAATAAGCTTCGCTTAAAAACAAATTTTTTAATCCGTGTTAATCCGATAAATCCAAGAAATCCGTGTCCCAGTTCTTTTATTTAGACTTATATTGAGGATATTTATTACTAGACAAGGATTAACTCGGATTTGAATAATTAAGAATTAAATTTATAATCCAATTAATCCGTGTTAATCCCGTCTAATAATTGTTTTTTGATCTTCTTACCCCGCTACCATTCCACATGACCAATACAGATCATTTCTTATGCTTACCATCCCTACCATGGCCACCATCATTGCCGTTAAACGGAACAACCACCTTGGCAGTTACCGTTCTAGTATTACCGGCGATATCCGTAGCGGAATAAGTTACCGTATAAACCCGGTCTTCATGTTTGTTGTTATCCCGTCCCGCCCGTAGAAAGAAGCTCCGGTCATCGGTTCCAATGGTTGCGCCGCTGATATCCAGGGTAGAGTCAAAGTTTTGGTTGCAGGTTATCGATACTAATTTAATCTCCGGATCAGGGTCCAGGGTGTCGCTTACTTGGATAGTAGCCGTAACTTGAACCATTTTATGATTTGGCCCAGCCAGCGTAGTAGGTGAAAGCGCAACCGTCAATTGCGGCGGTTGAGTATCCTTCACCGGCGCCGGAGTTGGAGCCGGGGGTTCGACCACCGGAGCCGGCGTTTTCAAAACCGGCGGAGTGGGCGGTTTGTCATTTGGGGATGGATCGCCCTTAACTACTACATTCCAAGATTTCGAATCCCGGCCGGTATGTCCCGGTAAGGCATCAACAACGGTAACACTGACCTTGTAAGTTCCGGGGCTGGTGAACAAATAGCGGAACTCCCTGTCAAACGAGTATATTTGGCCGTTGATATACCAGGTATACTGAAGCCGGGTGGGATAGCCTTGAATATTGGCGCTTCCCACCCCAAGCAATTGCAGCGGGGCTTCTCCCGTAAGCGGCGTAATACTGCCGTTGAAATGAATTATCGGGCTTATAACTTCTATTTTGACTCGTGAAGTAACCGAGGTATGATACATCCGGTCCCGGGCCGTTACGGTAACCGTATACAATCCCGGTTGGGAATATGTATGGCTCACCGGCGCAGAGCTAAAGGTCCGGTCATAACTCCCGTCACCAAAATCCCATTTATACTGAATATCAATTGGACCGCCGTCAACCTCCAAATCAGGAGAAAAGCTTACTTTGGCTGGGACGATTCCCCCATATTGGGAGGCTAGGATTTTTAGAGAAAGCTCCGGCGGTTTGACATGAACCGACAAACGCTTGGTTACAATAGTACCGTAAATCCGGTCGGTGACGGTCAGCTGCACTTCGTAATAACCGGGATCGAGAAAGGTATGGGCCGGATTAGCCTCGGAAGAGTATGTACCGTCATTGAAGTCCCAGTCATATTCCACATCCGTTGGCCCACCATCGATATCCAAATCGGATCGGAAATCTATATGTAACGGGACTGTTCCATATCTTCGCGACGCATCAACAGATAGGTTTAAAACCGGAGGAGTCACCGTTACCGTGTAAGTCCAAGGTTCAATATTAAGACCCGGATGGTTTTTATCGACAATACTCAAGCGGACGGAGTAGTTGCCAACTTTCCGGTAAACATGTTCACCGGAAGGCGACTTTGAAGTCGAACCATCACCAAACTGCCATAGATATTGGATCGAGGTAGGTTCCGTACCCAGAATAACCGGGTCGGCTTGATAAGAGATGGTTAATGGAATCGGGCCGAACTCCGGTGTTATGATGGCGGCATTTTCAATATTAAAAGGGTGAACTTGAATATCCCAAGTCTCTTCCAGAACTTGACCCAGAGAGTTGCTGATTTTTAATTTTACTTGATAGGTACCGGGTTTAGTGTATGTATGTTCCGCTTGTTCAGCGTTTTTCACCGTTGTTCCGTCTCCAAAATCCCAAGAACATTTAGAAGTGGATTGGTAATGATTGATTAGGTTTGCAAAAACTTTAACAGTCAAATCTTCGTAACCATCGAGGGGAGATA
This sequence comes from Bacillota bacterium, assembly GCA_023435225.1. Classification (GTDB taxonomy): domain Bacteria; phylum Bacillota; class UBA4882; order UBA8346; family UBA8346; genus UBA8346. Next base: position 13,626 of record JAEYRX010000084.1, on the reverse strand, counting down.
CGCTGGGAACAGCTTCGATTGGCTCCATAACTTCCAAATCAAACTGAAAAGTATCGGAGTTTTTAGGGTTGGTTAATTGAAGAACGGCTAATCCCGCCGGTAAAGTGGTTTCAAATGAATTATTTTTTACCTGGCTTCCATCCGGCAGAGTCCAATTCCAGTTGGCTGCCGGAATACTGTTCACAGCCAGTTTAAACCTTCCCGGACTGCTCATTTCAGTGGCGTTGACAGTAACCTGGCTTCTTTGAAATGTACAAACCGCCTTCATGTCGGCGCCGAATTTTTTAAAGATATTATTAAATCTTCCGGCATATAGCGTCAAACGGCAAACTTGACCGGGCTGTAGTGTGAACTCACCCGATTCCTTCTGCTCCATATCAAGAGAAGTAATCGTTTCCGCTTTGCCGTTGGCGCTAATTACTTCAAACTTTACAGCGGCTTTTTTATGAGTAAAAAGCCCGTTTTTCTTGAATGAGACCTTCCAATTAACATTTGAGCTAAACTCTAATGGATTCTCAGGAAAGGTCAGTATTTTTTTTTGGTCATATTTAGATACTGAAAGAGAAACCTCCTGAACGCTATAGAAAGTTTTAATTATTGATGTGTCTCCGATTACTGCTTGTCCGGTAAAGACTATAAGTAGGATTAGAAGACCGAAAATAATTATCCGCTTCATGATGATACCCTCCTAACAATTTATGGGTTGTCTGTAATAATTAATGTTTTTTTTGAATTATCCTTTTTTTAGATGATAAAGGAAAATTTGCTCTGATATCAATATATATGCTAAAGATAAAATAAAAATAAAGAATAATTAAGATAAGCAAAAAATCAAACCAAGTGGGTAATTGGTTTCCAAATGAAGACGAAACCAGACGGACAGAATTATTGAAATTTACCATGATATTTGCTTTTCAAGCTTACTTGGGATAAAATATAATAATACTATTTTTTAGGAGAACTCTATGCTGCTCCGACAATTTCAGGAAATGGTAAGCGATACGGTCCTACTCCGCGGGGTTAAATATTTTCGGGAAGGACGAATTCGAGAATACCAAGCCCGGCAAATTAATGACCAATATTGGCGGATTAGCGCCGTTGTTGAAGGAACTGATGCCTATGTGGTTAAAACCCGGATTGGAATAGTCAATGGACGTTTGGATGTTGAGAGTTATTGTGATTGTCCTTATGATTGGGAAGAGTTCTGCAAACATTCGGTAGCGGTTATCTACAAGTTCTTTTCGGAGCAATCCGGGTTAACCTCTCCAGCTAACAGTAAACAGCAAGAAAAATTCAGAAATGCTAAAGGTTATGAAGCCCTCCAACAACTGGCCCAAAATGTATCCAACCCTGAATTGATTCTTACGTATTCGATTAAGGGTCTCCTAAAGTTATCACTTTCTAACTTCCGGTTAACATTCGACTCTCCTCACACTGAGAAAAAATATTTAGCGGCTTTGTTTGAATATGCAACCAGTTCGAATAATTCCACTATGTATTATTCAAAGGAAACCAACCAGATTATAGACAGTTTGGTGAGTTTCGACCAGTTGATATTGAACCATTTAAGAAGAATTTATACCCGTAAGGATTCAGACTCGGGGGCAATCTACTTTGCAAAAACACCGGAGAATTTAAAGTTTATTATCTCCATCCTTGATAACCGGGAAATATTTATGGAAGAGAACGGGGCCAAATTGGAGAAAGGTAATATAATTAGGCCCAGAGGTTATATTACCGGGGATGAATCACAAGTACACATCAAATTTGATACTGATGAATTAAAGAATTCCGGGATTTATTCTCCGGAGTTAAAATATCTAATTACCGGAAATATTCTGCACCAGGTGGATATCTCCAAGATGGATAAAATTCCGGCGGAGATGACTATTCCAGTGGAACGGCAAGGGGAGTTTTTGTTTGATATTCTGCCGGCGCTTCAGGAAAACATACATGTTGAGCTCTCTCCGGAGCTTAAATCCCATCGGTTACAGGTTATTAATCCGGAGATTAAACTGCATTTGGATTATGAAGAAGATAGCATCCTCTGTCAACCGGAGATTAAAATAAATGATACGGTTGTTAATGGTTTGGATACTTTGAAGGCGGTTGACGGACCATATTACTTCCGTTCAACTACCGGGGAGAATGAGTGGTGGACTGTAAACCGGGAAGCAATTGAGGAGTTCATTCAGAGTCTACAAGAGAATGGCTTTATCGTCTCCGGAAACGACATTATTATTAAAAATCAAGATGAGATAATCCGGTTCGTATTTTCCGGATTGAAGCGTTTACCGGAAGATTGGGAGATTACTAAGAGCGAGAGTTTCACGGCTTTTAAAGTAACTCCGGCCGTATTGGAACCGGTGGTGGAAATGAATCCTGATGACGGGATTAATTGGTTTGACTTTAAGGTTTATTACAATTTAGGCGGAAAAACTTATAGTCATCAAGAGATCCTGGCCATGCTCCGGGAAAGTTCCACTGGGGAGAAATATCTGCAGATCGGGCAAGAGTTTTTTTTAATCGAGAATACCGAGAAAACGGCAGCAATCAGCCGGGCTAAAGAATTGGACGGCGGTAGGCAGGAAGGGCGGGCTAATGAATTTTTCAACCTGCTTTTCTACAGGCAAATGTTCCGTGAATACGGGATTCGGATTAAGGGGAACCGGATTTACAATCAATTTGAGGAAGACTTATCATTTAAAAACCCAATTCAAAGTTATGAGGTACCGGCGGGGTTAAACGGAGAGCTCCGGCATTACCAGCATGAGGGGTTCAATTGGCTGTGTTTTTTGAATAAATACCGGTTGGGAGGGATCCTGGCCGATGATATGGGATTGGGAAAAACAATCCAGGTATTGACTTTGCTGAAAAGCCTCCCTAAAACAGCGCCATCACTAGTGGTGTGCCCTCGTAGTTTAATTTATAATTGGGCGGCGGAGATCGAAAAATTTTACCCCGACACCTCTTATCTGGTTTACCACGGGACGCCGGAAGAACGGGAACGGATGTTGGCTGATTTCCCGGTGCAAGAGATTATCATCACCACCTACGATATTGTGAACCGGGATGAAAAAAATATAAGTAAAATCGGTTTTTCCTATTGTATTTTGGATGAAGCCCAATTAATCAAAAACCACCGGACTCAGCGTTCGCAGATGATTAAAAAAGTGAAGTCCGGCCATCGGTTGGTAATCACCGGAACACCGATTGAGAACAGTCTTGATGAATTATGGTCGATTTTTGACTTTTTAATTCCTGGATATTTAGGTACCAAGCAAAAATTTACAACTGTTTATGGTACGCCTATAAAAAACGGCGATCAGGAGGTTTTACGTCTTTTAAAGCAAAAAGTGGCTCCATTTATCTTACGCCGCCGGAAGGACGAGGTTTTAACCGAACTTCCGGAGAAAGTGATCATGCAGCAGAAAGTTTTTATGACCAAACTCCAGGAAGATACCTACCGGACGATATTGGCCCAAGTCAGGGAAGAAGTTTTAGAGACGGTCTCCCTTAAAGGGTTGGAGAGGTCCCAGATTACAGTATTAGCTGCTTTAACCAAATTACGTCAAGTTTGTAACCACCCGCGCTTAATTTTACCGGAACTAGCTCCCGATACCGAATCCGGGAAAGTTGAAGTCTTACTGGAATTGATTATGGAGGCGATTAGTGAAGGGCATAAAGTGGTGGTTTTCAGCCAATTTGTGAAGATGCTCAAAATAATCGAGGCTAAATTCCGGGAAATAAGAATTGCATATGAATACCTGGATGGTTCCACCCGGGACCGGATGGAGAGAATAAACCGATTTAACGAAAATCAGGATATCGGAGTTTTTTTAATCAGTTTGAAAGCCGGAGGTGTGGGCATAAACCTTACCTCAGCCGATATTGTCATCCACGTAGATCCTTGGTGGAATCCAATGGTGGAAAACCAAGCCACCGACCGGGTTCATCGAATCGGTCAAAAAAATCAGGTAATGGTCTATAAGTTAATCACCACCGGCACCGTGGAAGAAAAAATGTTACAACTGCAAAAGAAAAAGCAATCAGTCTTCGACGCCGTCATTGAGAATAATGAGAGCCCGGTAAAGACGTTGACCTGGGAGGAATTGAAGGGGCTGTTTGAGCCATAATTTTGCACTTAGAATATAAGAAGCCGGAATCCCGAAGATATTCAAAAACAGAATTGTCGTAGACCAAAATATCATAGTAAAATATAGTAACATTTTCCGTATGGAATAAATCGCAATTGTTATAAGGGGTATATAATGAGTGTAAAAATTGCTGCTTATAAAAAAATCTCATCTTCCGAACAGTATGCCTGTTCCGTTCTTGAGGTCAAAGAATGGGCCGACGAATTGGCTGACCTCCGAATTGAATTTGGAACACATAATAAGTTCCGTTTTCCGGCAAGATGTAATCAGCGTCTGATAATTCAGGGAGTGGTGATAGCCAGTATTAACATCGATAATCAGCTTAAACCTTCTTTGTTCTTTTACCCAATACCGGCTGCTAAGTATACTGAGCAAATAAAAAAAGAGTTTCTAGAACAAGTTTTTAATGACCTGAAGAAATGGTTGAAAGGCAAAATAACTGAAAATGAAATAATCGGACAGGAGACTGTTCTGATTGAGTTGAATGGTAAAAATTTCAAGATGCATCGGTTACTGTATTTATAGTTGATAAGTTTGCCGGGAAATATTACCCGTTATGTAGAATAGGTGAAAATAATAAATGGAGGAGTTTTTAAAATGGAATTAGATGAACTCATTAACCGAATTAATGTTCTTTATCATAAAAGGAAAACGGAAGGGTTGACCGAAGCGGAGTTGGCTGAACAGACCGAACTGCGCCGTCAATACATCAATACTATTAAAGGAAATGTCAAAAGTCAACTGGATCGGATTGAAATAGTGGACGAGCTTCCTGAAGCAGAGCACCACTGTCATCACGGTTGTAATTGCAAAAACCATAAGCATTAGTTGCTATAAACCGAAATAGAGGAGTATTGTATGAAACAACATTTAAATATTAATGATTTATTGGAACTATCAGCTTACCAAAGGGAACGCTTAAACGATCTCTGGCAACCCCGGATTTACGATCTGGCAATGGCGGCGATTTGTGTTGATGTGGAAAAAGAAGAATTTTGTTATAACGAGTTTGTAATCGGCGATATTGGCGCTTATCAAAATTATCATGGATGTACCGTCATATTAAGAGATATCAAAGCTGCTAATTTGGATGCTGGTGAAACTACTCCCGAACCGGATGAGACTGAAACCGCAACATCTCAAGAGATGGAGTTTAGTGGTGATGATTTTACCGAACCGGCTGAACAGTTTGACCAATACCTTAAAGATGACTGTTTACCGCTTTTAAATATCGGCCGGTTAATTGAGATGTTACAAAAATTAAGCTATGGTGATGATTATTTTTATCTAACCATTCCGGTTATTGAGGAGCAGAATTACCTCATCGGCCGTGACAATTACCGGGAAGATTATGAAAATAGAGAGCTATGTGACTTACTGTGGGAGTGTCTGAAAGAGAAGTTGTAACTTTTTGTTATACATCAGTCTTTTATCTAAAAAAAGCCCTGCGTATTAGAGCGCAGGGCCTTTTTTTGAAGTTTGATCCGGCTTGGACGAATTCTTTTTCTTAAAATATAAATCAGCTCCGCATTTTGAGCAATATTCGGTAAAACTACGGTTAATTTTATGACAATCCGGACATTTCATTAATTAAATTCCTCCTAATAGGAATTATAAGTAATAACCTCATTTATTATAACCACACTTGAATAGTATATATTTTTACTCTTGAAGGGGTGAATCGTTTTTTATTTTTTAGACTATTGAATAAGAAAAAGTTCTAGGAGCTGAATTAAGTAGCATCAATGCATTTGCACAAGGGATAATTAAATCTGTAACGAATAATATGAAAATCCAGAGATATGAGATTATCAGTTAAATGATTCAACTATACTTAAAGAAGCGCTGATTAATTGAATAAGTGACGATTTTATGCTTCGCAAAATGCCTAATACCGCATATTTGCTCGCGCAAAATCGGATTAATCAGCGCTTTCTTAAATAAAAGTAGTGGTATTTTCTGCTTTAGCTGGGGGTGGGTATATGAATTACATTTTACTGGCGTTAGTAATACTTATGACACTTAACACGGTTCTTCTGTTATTTCTAATAAGCCGCCACGCCAAAGGAAAAGACTATCAGTTGGAATTACGCTTGGATACCTTTGAAAAGGGTTTGGAAAAAAACGAGCGGGCGATGCGGGAGGAATTAGCCAAGAATCGTGAAGAGTCTGGGGCTAATGCCAAGTTATCCAGGGAAGAAATAAGTAATTCGTTTAAAATGATTAGTGATATGCTCTTATCCAGATTGGAAAGCTCTTCAAAAACTAATGAGGAAAAACTGGAAAAGATGAGGCAGACGGTTGAGGAAAAACTCCGGCTACTTCAAGAGGATAATGCCAAAAAGCTTGATCAGATGCGGGCAACGGTTGATGAAAAGTTGCATGATACCTTGGAAAAGCGGCTGGGAGAATCATTTAAACTGGTTAGTGAAAGGTTGGAATTGGTTCATAAAGGCCTGGGTGAGATGCAAACCCTGGCTTCAGGGGTAGGTGATCTCAAAAAAGTATTAACTAATGTGAAAACCAGAGGAACCTGGGGCGAGATTCAGCTGGGAAATCTTCTGGAGCAGATTTTGACCTTGGAACAATATGCAAAAAATGTAATTACCCGAAAAGGCAGTAATGATCGAGTGGAGTTTGCCATTAAACTGCCGGAGGGAGTTTGGCTGCCGATCGATGCTAAGTTTCCACAAGAAGATTATCAAAAGCTAATAGAAGCCCAGGAACAGGCAAACCCGGTTTTAATTGAAGAACTGGGTAAGCAGCTGGAAATCAGGATAAAATCCGAAGCCAAGGATATCAAGGAGAAATATATCGATCCGCCGAATACCACCGACTTTGGAATTATGTTTTTACCGATAGAGGGACTCTTTGCAGAGGTTTTACGACGTCCGGGTTTGGTTGAGCTCTTACAACGGGAATACCGGGTTGCCGTTACCGGACCGACAACTTTAGCCGCTTTTTTAAACAGCTTACAAATAGGCTTCCGGACGTTGGCGATCCAGAAGCGTTCCAGTGAGGTCTGGAACTTACTAGGGGCAGTAAAAACCGAATTTGGCAAATTCGGCGATATCCTGGAAAAGACCCATAAGAAACTGCAGGAAGCCAGTAATACAATTGTAGATGCAGCTCAAAAATCCCGGAATATTGAACGGAAATTAAAGCAGGTTCAAGAATTGCCTACTTCTGAAGCAGTAGAGCTGATTGGTGAATCAGAAACTCAAGAAGAAGCAGATTGCAGCGGGATTGGGTAAGCCGAAATAACCATTTAGTTAAATTGTAATTATCGGGAATTGCTGGTATATATAACCTCTTAAGGAGGTTTTTTTCTTTTGACCACGAATTAAGAATTATAAAATTACTGGAACTGAGAGGTAGGTAAAGGCGCTATTGCTCCGGTGATTAATAATAGAAACAAGCCTAACGGAAAACGCTCTAAAGTCAGCGTTTTCCGTTAGGAAAATCGATATGTTTAATCACCGGAGTAATAGGCAAAAAAGTAATTAGCTAGTAGTCTTCGATTACAAATATTTGATACTGTTATAACTGGGTTTTTGTAAATCTTAAATGTTTCACAGACTAAGTTTTATATTAGGAGGTATATTATGAGCATCGAGAATTTGTTAATCTCCAGTAATGAAAAATTGGCCTTGTCGGCGCTCCAAAAAAGCCTGATTGCGGATTATGGAGTAGAGGAGATTGTAGCATTTGGATCAGGAGTAAAAAGTGTGCCGATTGACGGAACTTACCCGGATTTATTAGCATTGACCGATAAACCGGTTGTTTCCCAACAAAAACAAGCCATGATGGAACTAGTGGCTTCAATCAACCGGACTTATAATACTAACTTTAATATTTTAGTATTTGACCGGGACACTTGGGAAGTTTGGGCAGGCCAGACTTTATATATGGAAGTTAAGCGCGAAGGGATTCAGATTTGGTAAGTAAGTCTAATTCATAAATTTCTTTTTACAATGCCCTCTCCTTTTGGATATAAAAGAGAGGGCATTAGATTTACTAAATATTTTCCCTATAAACTTTAAGTATGGTTATATTCATTTCCGGTACGTTTTGAAAATAGCTGACATTTCCGGTTGGAACATTGGCAATTTGATCAACTACTTCCATTCCTTCAATAACGTGTCCAAAAACGCAATAACCATAACCCTGAACGCTTTCGTCTTGATGATTCAAAAAGTCGTTATCAACCAGGTTAATGAAAAACTGGGAAGTAGCGCTGTCGATTACTTGAGTCCGGGCCATGGCCAATGTGCCCCGATTATTGGAAAGCCCGTTATCAGCTTCATTTTTAACCGGAGGTAAAGTTTCTTTTTGTTCCATCCCTTCGGTAAAACCACCACCCTGGATCATAAACCCCGGAATAACCCGGTGAAATATCGTGTTTTGGTAAAACTGTGAATCAACATACTGTAAAAAACTTGCTACAGTTAAGGGAGCTTTTTCCGGAAATAGTTCCAGCCGGATTTTTCCCATGGATGTTTCCATGGTAATAAGAGGATTGCCGTTTTGTTTTTCAGTAACCAATTAAGAATGCCTCCTTAAATATTTTTACTTAAGGAAGTGCTGATTAATTGAATAAGTGACAATTTTGTGCTTCGCAAAATGCCTAATGCCGCATATTTGCTCGCACAAAATCGGATTAATCAGCGCCTCCTTAATAATAATTCTTAACCACGAAATACACGAAAAATCCAAATTTAATTGATAGAGTTCACTTTAATTTCAATCTGAATATCTGCGCTGAAAAAAGTAGTAATATTATATCATTAAATTCCTTCAAAAATATGATAGAATAAGATTGTAATTTCCAAAAATTATCTAATAAACGGAGAAGTTATGCTGGAACAGGCGGAACAGATTTTAAAAAAATATTATGGATATACGATTTTTCGGGAAGGACAAGCTAAGATTATTACGAGCATTTTGGCTAGAAATGATACATTTGCCATTATGCCTACCGGCGCCGGGAAATCCATCTGTTTCCAAATTCCAGCTTTATTATATCCGGGAGTTACGCTAGTTATTTCTCCGCTTATTTCGTTGATGAAAGACCAGATTGATTCCTTGAACAGTCTGGGGATAGCGGCTACCTTTATCAATAGTTCTCTTAACCATCGTGAAGTTATGGAACGAATTAATAAAGCCAGGACTGGTCAGTACCGGTTGCTATATGTTGCGCCGGAAAGATTAGAGGTGGATTCTTTTTTAGAATTAGTGGAGTCACTGGAAATTAACTTTATGGCTATTGATGAATCCCATTGCGTTTCCCAATGGGGACATGACTTTAGACCTAGTTACCGCCGGATCGGCCCGTTTATTAATCAACTATCAAAACGTCCGGTAATTGCAGCTTTTACGGCAACCGCTACCGAGGAAGTAAGAGGGGATATTGTAAAACTTTTATCTTTGCAAAACCCGCAGATCTTTGTAACCGGATTTAACCGGGAGAATTTATCCTTCTCGGTAGTCCGGGGTGAAAATAAAAAGGAATTTGTACTAAAATATTTGGAGGATAAGCAAGGCCATTCCGGGATTATTTATGCCGCCACCCGGAAAGAAGTTGACCAATTGCATTTGTTATTGAGTAAAAAAGGTTACTCGGTCGGTAAGTATCATGCCGGCTTGACTGATAATGAACGGAATAAAAGTCAGGAAGCTTTTTTATATGATGATTATAAGATTATGGTGGCTACTAATGCGTTTGGTATGGGAATAGATAAATCGAATGTCCGGTATGTGATTCATTACAATCTTCCTAAAAACATGGAATCATACTATCAGGAAGCCGGCCGGGCCGGCCGGGACGGTGAACCAAGTGAATGTATGTTACTGTTTGCCGCGCAAGATATAGTTATCCAAAAATTCCTTATAGAACAGACCGTATTGTCGCCGGTCAGGAAACAGAATGAATATAAAAAACTGCAAATAATGGTGGATTATGCCCATTCACCAAGATGTTTACGCCGGTTTATCCTTGAATATTTCGGAGAAGATACCATCAGCGAACATTGCGGAAATTGCGGTAATTGCAACGATCAGACTGAACTGACCGATATTACTTTGGAAGCTCAGAAGATTTTTTCTTGTATCTTCAGGATGCGGGAACAATTTGGAGTGGCAATGGTAGCCGAAGTATTGAAAGGTTCTGCCGGGAAAAGAATTTTACAACTGCAATTTGATAAACTACCTACTTATGGATTGATGAAAGATGTTCCATTGGCTGATCTGAAGGATCTCATTAATTCATTGGTGGCCGAGGAATACTTATATTTAACCCAAGGAAAATATCCGGTTTTGAAATTGCACCCAAAAGCTTACGCAGTCCTTAAAAACGAAGCAAAGGTTCACCAAAGAATTATCCGGCGTAAAACAAAGATTCAAGCTGATAGTTCCCTCTTTGAAACCCTGCGCAAACTGCGAAGGGAGATTGCCGCCGCTGAAGAGGTTCCTCCATATATTATTTTTGCCGATAGTACTTTGCATGAAATGGCAAAATACACTCCAATGGATAGTAAAGCCATGCGGACCATCAAAGGAGTAGGAGAAGCAAAACTGGAACGGTATGGCTCATTATTCATTAATGCCATCAAAAAACACCTGGCTGGGCAAGGGGTTCAAGCCGGCCCGGGTGAGGAGATTGAAAAACCGTTTAATATAAAAAAAAGACCGGCTAAAGAAGAACCGGCCAGTCATATTATCAGTTATAACCGTTATGCTGAAGGAGCTCCTGTGGAAGTAATAGCCAAGGAACGCGATATAACAGAACAAACCGTTATTAACCATCTAATTCGTTCTCATAATGAGGGATACCTGGTAAATTGGGATTCTTTAATTTTACCCGAGCTCGAAACACTTATCTTAGAGCAATATGCCAGACTTGGAACCGGAAAGCTAAAGCCGCTTAAAGAAGCTTTACCGGAAGATATTAGTTATAATCAAATTAGAGCCGTACTTTGCAAGCATGAGAAGATTTAATCTTCAGACATCTATCTGATTATCTCAAGCTTGGCAGGCAACCGCTTTTTCAGTAGCCAAAGTTTTCAACAGTTCTCTGGCAGCCGGAGACGATTCCAAGTAATAGCGGGCTTTGGTAAATGGTGAATACCCTATCTTAATGCTCCAAGCATTTTCCGGTAGAACGGCAAAGATATCTTCATCGGTATAGTCATCCCCCATCCCCAGGATAAAGTCCCAAAAATCAGTTTTTCCCAGGTAATGAAGGACCCCTTTACCTTTGTGAATATCGGTTGGTTTGACTTCTACCACCTTATTTCCCAATAATACCTGAAGTCCGGTTCCAGTGAGGTGACCATGCAGGGCATCGATTAATTCCTTAGACTTCAAGGAACCCAATTCCGGCTCGGCTTTCCGGTAATGCCAGACCAGGGAGAAGGATTTTTCCTCTACGAACGACCCCGGAGTTCTCTCAGCAAACATATCCATGATGGGACAAATGGTCTTCTTCCAGTTATCATTTATACCCCTAACTTGTAATTCCCACTCATCAGAACCGGCTTCTTTGATCCAGGTGCCGTGTTCCGCTACCAGATCAACGCCGGTATTAGCCAACCATTTGGAGAGGAATTCCCGGTCCCGACCGCTGATTACCGTTACTTTGTTGGCGGGGTCTTTAGCTAATTCGGTTAGAATAGAGAGTAATTCCGGATCAGGATGGGCCAACTCCGGTTTTTTAGCAAATGAAACCAAAGTACCGTCATAATCCAAAAAGATTAATCTTTTTCCCGCTATTTGATACTGTTGGGTCAATATATTGTTTAACTTGCCCTTGATGAGGAATTTGCGTTTTTGTTCCTGATTCTCTTTGATTGTTAATAAATGCTCAATGAAATCCTCACCCCAGCGGAAAACGTTATAATGATTAATCCGGTTGGCCATTAAATTAATAGCTGTTATTTTATCTTCATCAGAGATAGACAAGCCTTCGGCAATAGCTTCTGCTATTGCATCAATATTATTTGGATTGACGATGATAGCCTCACCTAACTCCGCGGCTGAACCAGCAGTTTCACTCAAAATAAGCATTCCTTTTTTGGTCCGGCTTTGGCAGGCTAAATATTCTTTGGACACCAAATTCATACCGTCCCGGAGTGGAGTAACCAGTGCTAAATTCGCTGTTGAATAAAGACTAATCAGAGTTTCAAATGATACCGAACGATACATATAAAGAATCGGAGACCACTCCGGGGTACTAATCCGACCATTAATTTTACCGACTAATTCATCGATTTCTTTCTTTAGTAACTGGTATTGGTGGATTTTATCCCTGGAAGGCACACAGAGCATTATATAAGTTATTTTACCGTGCCATTCCGGATGTTTTTCCAAAAAACGTTCATAGGCTTTGACCCGTTCAGGGATTCCTTTGGTGAAGTCCAAGCGGTCCACTGATAGAATCATTTTTTCAGTCTTTAACGAATTGTGAAGTTGTTTCATTTCTTTTTTTACTGGGGCTTCATTAACCGCCTCAGCGAATTTCTTAGCATCAATACCCATCGGGAAGGTATCTACGGAAACCAAGCGGCTTCCAACCACCATTTGTCCGTAGTTTTGTTCTTTCCCTAAAAGACGTAAGACACAACTCAAAAAGTGCCGTGAATAATCATAAGTATGAAAACCAATTAAGTCGGCGCCCAGCAATCCCAGGAGGATCTCGTTACGCCAAGGCAAGTAACGGAATACTTCCATCGAGGGGAAAGGAATATGGAGGAAGAATCCAATGGTTGCTTCCGGTAGCGCCTCCCGGATCATTCCGGGTAAGAGCATTAAATGATAATCTTGGATCCAAATGATGTCGTCAGGTTGGGCTACTTCCAATAAACGTTCGGCAAATTTTCGGTTAACCTTTTGATAAAATTCCCAATCGGTGGCTTCATAAGTGCAGCGAGCCGGAAAATAATGAAATAACGGCCAAATAGTGTTATTACTAAATCCATTATAATATTTTTTAAGTTCCAAGTTTGATAAATAAACAGGATAGCAGTGAAAATCGTTCAACAGCCTTTTTTCAAGCGACTGTCTTTCCTGATCATTAGTAGGAGTTATCCCCGGCCATCCAATCCACAGCCCGTTATTATTATGGTGGAAAGATGCTAAACCGGTGGCTAGTCCACCGGAACTTGGAGTGATCTCCAGAGAATCATTTTTCTTAGACATACTAACGGGCAAACGATTGGAAACAATAATAATCCGTCGGTTAGTATAATTTTTAGGTATAGTGTTCATCGAAGTTTCCTCCATGATAATATTGTCTCTCTTTTATTATTTCCCTTTTGAAAGCAAAAACCTTTTAAATTGGTTAAATTTTTCTGTAAATTTAAAATATGTTACTATATATGATGAAGTAAATTTCTTAACCAAGATTTGCATTCTTAAAGCCGAATGCAAATGATATTAGATTAGTATTTACTTCATCATATTACAGCTGTAA
>JAEYRX010000081.1 GCA_023435225.1 Bacillota bacterium | reverse complement strand
GGTTATCACAGCCCATCCTTTGCGGATTCACCTGGCATGATACACCGGGTGCTTTTATGGACCATTCAAAACTCGGTATGTGTTATGTGCAACTATCCGGCGATCATACCTTAAATGTTTACGTACTCAGTGAAAACCATAAGGAGCCAAAACCATGAACTCAAAACAATTTATGTTCATTCCGTCCACCCAGCCCTCAAACGGCTGGGCTAGGCGTTAAAATCTTTCTCAACCCCGGCAAAGCCGGGCTGGGTTGTGCTTCGAAGTTTTTTTCCGAGCCCCGAAGGGGGTTTAGAATGTTTTTTATATACCCAGCCCAGCCGTTTCAGGGCTGGGTGGAGATGTTACGAATATCGTTTTTGATTTTTTACCTTCAGGTTTTTTAATTTTTCCCTGTACAATTTACCCTTTTTTATCCCTACCCCAAAAATACCCGCCTTTTTTCCTCATATTTCCTAATGGGTAATTGAAAAATCCTAATAAAACCTCCATAATGATAATTGCTAAATTTAATCACCGGGATTCTTCATTCAATTTGAATCCAAAGTTTAGTTGATGTTGTACTTTGCTATATTAAGGGGATTAAAAGTTAATGAATACCAAAGAAAGTATTAAAAGAGCTTACGATACGGCAGCAGATGATTATGCTGCAATATGGTGGAATGAATTTGAGAATAAACATTTTGATCAAATAATATTGAAATGGTTTTCCTCGCAAATTCCCAAAGATGAGACAGTTTTAGAAATTGGTTCAGGACCTGGAGAAGTATCCGGTTTCTTAAGCAATCTCGGCGTAAAATGTATTGGTTCCGATATCTCAACCAAGATGATTGAAAGCGCTAAAAAAATATTTCCCCGGTATTCCCTTTGAAGTCCAGGATTTCTTCGACATCAAGATATAGATTACCCAAGTAAAAAGGCTTATTTTATTTGAATGGCAAGGCTAGTATCGAAGAGTTAGTATCATCCGTAAGACTAATCCGGAAAAATATAAGTCGTGGAAAAAGTAAATACTTCGATGGAGATATTTCGTATGGCAAATTCATTGCAAGAACATTATCTGGCCGGATTAACCTGGTTATGGATTATATCGAATCGATTACCGTGAGATCCTGGCGAAAAACGGGATCCAACTCCGGCCTGAAGACCAGGAACCGGATCTCCCGGTGATGTTTCACTATGCCGATGTGGCTAAGGAAACCCCGGGAGTTGCTCTTCCTGGAGAAAACCGTGATTATTTACCGGGACAAACACATCGAATGCCCGCCGTTTCAATGGGTACGGATATAGAACATCCTATAGCTTTAAACGGCTTTTTCATCAATTTTTTCCGGATACGGTAATACTACATTGACTTTATTTGGTATTATCTGAAAAACTACTTCTTTTACCTTTTCAATTTCACCGTCGATATTTAAAGTTATTTCTTTATCGCTGGCGATCTTTACTTCTTTGGCCTTATATAGATAAACACCGGGGGTTCCGGGATGTTGACCTTTAACATAGCGGGGAAATGTCTTTAAAACCTGCCATATGTTTTTGGCGGTAATCAAACATATATCAAGCAGACCGTCATCAACTTCGGCTTCAGGAGCGGTCTGAATGCCACCGCCGTAATATTTGCCATTGGCAATAGTAATGAGAAACAATTTGGTGTTTATGGCTTCTCCATCGATGGTTATATTTAAATGAATATTTCTATATTTTAACATTGTAATGAAGATACCTACTAAATGGCATAAATGGGGAGGAATTAATACATTTTGTTTGATCAGAAGCGTATTTTTTGCAGCTTCGGCATCAAACCCAAATGAGGAGACATTGGCAAAAAAACGTCCATTAACAGCCGCAATGTCAATTGGTTTTTCCCGGCCATGAAATAATCGATGAATCAGATCTTTGTGGTTACCCTGCCGAAGGGTTTTAACAAGATCGTTTCCCGAACCGGCGGGAATAATCGCTACGCTACTTTTGCTTCCTATCATACCATTTATGATTTCATTGATGGTGCCATCGCCTCCAAGGGAATATATCCTTACTTTATCGTTAATGGCATAGCGGCGTGCTATCTCGGTGGCATGTCCCGGGTAATCAGTAAATTCGATAGAATAATCTACTTTTTTATCTTTTAAAAAACTGATGATCTCCGGAACGATTTTTAAAGGTTTTCCTTTTCCAGCCACCGGATTGATGATAAATAGATGTTTCAATATATTTCCTCCATTTGTATGTTATTATATTATTATGACATTTTACAACATTTTGACATTTTAAGTTTTTTTCCTGCATAATAAGGAGTGATTTTTAAAATTTAATATTTTCAAAGTACTCATAAAAATTTCCGGAGGTTAGGCGCTGGCGTGGATGACTATCTTGAAAATGCTATCGAAGCTTGTCAGATAGGATGAAGTAAATTTTTACTTCCAGTATTTGCATTTCTAAATCCAAATGCAAATGTATCGAAAAAGTATTTTCTTCATCCTATTACAGCTGAAATAAGTTAAATTTAAATTCATTATTTAACAATACATTCGGCTTTAAGAATGTGTTGATATGATAGATATTTAAATTAACTTATATACCCAGCTTTATTTTTATACTTTCAAGTGCGCAGTAGAAGCTGGCGTGGACGACTACCCCAAAAATACCTCGGTTTTTCCCATATATTTCCTAACGGGTAATTGAAAATTTGCAGATTAATCTTTATGATTATATTAATCATACAACTTTCGCACTTTAATTTTAATGTAGTAAAATCAATAATTTAAGGTATCAACTTTTGAAAAAATCGTTAAAGCTTCCGATGTTTTCAAAAGTTAATTTTAATTGATATGACTTTACTGCAAGACATTTTTGTAGTGCCAAAGTTGAGTTAATCATTAACGTAGAGGGGGTTCCGGTAAGGCGTCTTGTTTTGCTACGATGTATTGCCCGGATTGCCGGATGTTTCTTTTTGCTTATGAGTATGATGATTAATACTAATTTGCGTTTAATATTGAGTAACTTTTTTACGGAACGTCGGTCAATCAAAGCCGCAGATTTTTTTATTATGGCAAAACTCCGATTGACAAGTAATTAACTTTTTATATAACCCATAAATAACCCGCCGGGTAATTGAAAAAAAAACAATCCGGGTTAATAATATTTATAATGAGGAAAATTCCGAAATATGGCCTACGAATTATACTTTCAAGGGGTGATGAGCATATGAAAAGTAAGCGAAATACAATACTTATAATGTTGGCTTTATTAACATGTATCTCCTTAAGTGGCTTAGCTATGGCCGAAATTACGATGGGACCTGTTGAACCTTGTTTCAGCGCTATCCCCATCTCTGATGAACCAAATGGGGCTTATTTGGAAAAAGTAATAATGAATGTTACTTTTTCCAGTGACCAAATCGGGGTCAACGAGAACTATACTTTCAGGAATGATCAGGAAGCCCACTCCGTCAAAGTTTTTTTGCCTTTCCGGGAAAAACCCGAAGCTTTAAAAGTCTATTGCAATTTCAAAGAGATTGCTTACCAATGGTTGGACCTTAACGAGGTCATGGATGATTTCCAATCCGGCTTGCAATGTGATTTGGAAGGTTTTAAACAGGCATTGGTTTTTGAAATAACGTTAGCCAAAGGCGATATTAACGAAAAGGACCGGACCGTAAATGTTTTCTATCGCCGAAAATATCAAGCCAATTCGTTCAGTTACTACATTGCCACAGCTAAAGCATGGAAACATCCGATCAAGGAAGTCATTTATTCTTTTAACATTTCGCGGGAAAAGTTCACCGGTGAACTGGAGTTTGTTGCGGAAAACTTCCGCATTCAGACAAAGTACGGCAAAAATACCCTGGAAGAGATGAACTATAACGGTCAGGGGCTCTATCATATCTCATTTGAAGATAAAGTCGTCAGAATTACGGTCAGTAATAAACAGGTTAGGTATCAGAATAATTACCCGGTACGGTTTCGATGGGAGTAACGATATCATCGTGAAATAAGGTTTACATCAGTTGAAATAAGCGTTTTTGAAGATGAGTAATTCAGAAGCCGGAAGTCAGTAGTCAAAAGTGACGGCTGAATCAAAGGCAGCAGACCCCTTGGCCAATGTATCAAGATATATTGCTAATAAATTACAATTCGCTCAAACGTTGTCCCGCCGCGGGTTAAAACCCACGGCTATCATAAACCAAACCCCCATAAATGGGGTTAACCCAAAATCAAACATATATTTCAGTTTTTTATCCGGTTTTAACCGGATTGATCTAAACCAGCCGTGGGTTTTAACCCGCGGGTTGGGGACAAAGCATTAATTTGCATTCCGTGTTTTGTAAGAGTAGCTTGATGACATTGACCCTTTGCCCCTGCCGCGCAAGCGCTAATGGGAAACCACCATGCTTCGCAGTCTATTTTTTAAGCTTGCAACGCCTGGCCAATACCCTTTCAGGGATAGGGTCGGATTTAGGCTTATTTTCATCCTTTCATGTACATGGTTTTAAGAGTTATCTGGAGCGGTTGGAGAGCGAAGAGTAATAATAAGTCAAAGTACGAAAGTTGGTTCGTACCAAAAAGGAGAATTGCCGGATGAAAAAGTACTTGGAGTATCATGACGAGAAGTCAAATAAATTCTGGGAGATAACCCTTGACGGAGCATCCTTTACAGTGCGTTTCGGGAAAACCGGCATTGCTGGACAGGTCCAGACCAAGGAGTTTGGCGCTGCGGATGAGGCGAAACTGGAAGCGGAGAAGCTTTTAAAAGAGAAGCTGAAGAAGGGGTACGTTCCAGTTATTGATGATCTTGAAGAGAGGGCGATTCCTAATCAAACGAATGAGAACCTCAGCTTTTTAGCCAATCTCAAAGCAGTGAAACCAACCTTTTCCGGTGAATTTCAAGACCAGCCCTTAATCGAATTTGCTGACGAATACCCAATAAGCCGTTTATGGTTTAAAGAGAACGGAAATACCATCTACGCTCTGAAGGCATATAGAAACCTTTCAGTCAAAGAATTGTTAACTTGGAATCCCCCCGACTCCATTATTTCCGAGAAGGTAAAAATTGAAGCCGACCAAACGGTTTGGCTCAATGAGAACCATATTATGGATAGTGACGGTGAAACAGCTTATATCCTGAATGTAACAAACAAGCTAAAACAAAAAAATCTGAATATCGAAATTACTCAAAACAAGGGATTTT
>JAEYRX010000064.1 GCA_023435225.1 Bacillota bacterium | reverse complement strand
CGCGAATATCAGGTTGATCAACCGTCGAAACTGATCTGTCTGTTTATTACTGCAACCTATTGGAGGAATATTAATTGTTTAAAAATTATTTGTTACTTTGGTCTTGACGGACACTTCCATATCAGGGGAAGGGTCGCTCTTAGACATTATTGTTTTCCGCGACTTCGTCCCATCTTGTCTGTTTATCGATCTGATATTACTAAATATTATCTTCAATTTAACAAAGTGAGAAATTAAAAGATGAAAAAAGAGGCATTAAGCGCCTCTTTTTTCATTATTTGTGAAAGTGTGTTTTTAAATCCCTATAAACATTTGAGTAAAGATATTTCCGTACATACTGCCTTGGGCGATGCCGATCCCTACCTGATTGAAGCTGGGGTTGAGGATATTGGCCCGGTGGCCGGGGCTGTTCATCAGGTTTTTATGAGCGCTTTCAGTAGTAGAGGCTCCGGCAATGTTTTCACCGGCGGTGTTATATTTAACGCCGGCATTTCTCATCATGTCAAATGGTGATCCATAAGTGGGGGAAGTATGGTCAAAATAGTTGTTTTTCACCATATCCTGGCTTTTCATCCTAGCCAGATTAACCAATTGGGGGTTTACCGCTAAAGTTTTTATGCCTTGGTTTAAACGTTCCTGATTAACCAAGTTTACCATTTTGGACTCCTCGCTGCTTAGGCCGGAAGGAGTGGTAGGGGTAGTTGGAACTGTTGGTTGGGTTGATGAAGGAGGCTGAGTCGGAACGGTTGGCTGGGTTGGAGCCGGCGCCGGCGGTTTGACAACCGGCGCTGAAGGCATTGTAGGACGGTAATACCGGCCGTATCTGGTGCTATAACCAGGAGTATAATAATAATTCCTGCCGGAGGAATAGTATACTCTCTTTGTAGAATAACTATTATAAGCAAAAGCCGGAATAACTGTTACCGTTAATAAGAAAATAGCTGCAAAAAACAGACTTGCTAATTTACAAATTCGATTCATTTTAATGTCCCCTTTCAAATAGTTGATTTTTTGAAACGACTTACCTTCGTTACCAGATAACCCCCAAAATTCCAACCCCCAACTATTTTGGTAGGACTAGATTTCGTTAGTAAACTTTACAAACCTTTTGGAAACTAAAGGGAGAAAGAGTAGAATTAATGAAAAGAGCTTTAATAGAAGAAAATGGTTAAATTTCCTGTTGCATATTGTAAGAAAATGCAAGTAAGTTGACTGATATCACTAATTTTATCATTTATTAGATGAAACACTTGTATTATATATATTTGGCAATATTACATAAATAAAACTCTACCTTACGGTAGAATCCTTAAATAGAAATTTTTGCTTGACATCGTTTGGGGCAAAATGATATTATAAATTTGACTAAAAATTATGATTTAATTACATGTTTATCAAATGTATTTTTGAATCATTTTAGAGTAGTCAAAAGTTTTCATCTGACTTCCAGAGGGATACTTTAATAAAGTAAGAGGCTAGTATTATTAGAATCATTACATGCAGTTTTTTTTATCGCTGTTCAGCCCGAGAGGGTTTATAGCCATATAACCTTTAAGCGGATCCGACAGAGGAAGGAGGTGAAACCTCACTTATTTAAATTGTGACAGGGATTTCAATTGACGAAACTTGACAAGTCTGTTGATAAATCCCTAATTATGGCTCACTTTTTAAAATAATAAGGAGGATTTAAACTTGAAAAAGTTATTAGTTCTTTCATTAGTAGTTGTACTTACATTATCCTTAGCAGCTATCGCTTCTGCTGCTACTTTTGATCCGTATGTAGGCGGACGTATTACCTGGGCATACATGAGCGTTTCCGACAAAACATCAGCTGACTTATTTGGCGCTACTTCCAATGCACCGGTTACCCTCAATAATTCCGGACTCAAAATGTTACTCAAAGGTAAAATCAGTGATGAAGAGACCGGAACTTGGGCAACCATCGGCGCTCATATCAATAACTGGGATGCTACCACTAAAGCTACCTTAAACAATAATATCAGAGATTTTGGTATTAATAATATCGGTGGTTCCAACGTTAGCGTTTGGTATACCAACTGGGAAAACGAGAACATGAAACGCGGTCAAGACCGGATCCGTGATATCGGCGTTGCTAAATATCATCGTGACCCTATGTTTGATCATGCAGTCGCTGATGCTCTCGGTATCGACTATAATTCCGACACCGTAAAGGTCAATATCGGTTATGTTCTAAATAAAAAAGATAAAGTTGATACTGTTTTAACAAAAACAGAGAAGGCTGAGATTGCTGCAGTTGCTGATCCTGCTACTAAAGCTGCAATGATAGCACATTTGGGCGACGATGCTTATAACTTCACCTATGATGACAACGGCGTATGGGGTAATGAAACTATAGCTGCCGCAACCTTCAAATTTGACGGTGGCGATGTTCATGTTGGTCTTTGGAATGGTACCTCTGATGTTAACAAAGTAACTTTTGCAACCAGTGAAACCGCTGTTGGCGCTAATATGACCCTTGGTTTTGGAAGTCTTGCCGTTGATTATGTCAGCAAGAGCTTAGGTGACGATTCATTTGGTAAAGCTGCTAAAGATCAAATTTCTTATGGTGGTAAAAAGTATAGCGGCGGTAGCCAGATTCAAGCTAAAGTTTCTTTCACCGACTTAAAACTTGATGTAACCTTATTGTCTGATTCCAAATATACCTTTGGCACCAAAGGTGGTACCGGTTATGAGCTTCGTTATGGAATTAACGACAAATTCTATGTTGGTTATGGCGCATTAAAAGCCAGCGATAAAGGTGATGCAAAAGCCGGAAATATGACTGATATGTACGTTGGTTATAAATATGGCGTTCTTGATTTCAGAGCCGGTAGCGGTTCCAAAGGCGAAGGTAAAGGCGTTAAAGATAACGGCGTTACCTATATCAGCTGCTACGCTAGCTTGTGGTAAGATTTTAGTAAAAAGAGGGACCGTCTCTTACGAGACGGTTCTTTTTTTTGAACCCCGAAATAACTATTATAGAGTCCATTTTAAGAAGCTGGAAGTCTTTTGGCAAAAGATTAAGTTTTAATTTTTTTAATCAGGTTAATAAATACTAGATTGATTAAGTTATTCAAATAGAATAGAACTTCCATATAAACCATGATTGACAAATATTTGCTATATGATATTATAATACATATTGCAGTTTAAATAATATGATTTAATAGTAGCAGGAGGGAATAGATAATGCGAGTTAAGTTTTCAACAATAGCAGTAATATTTTTTTTATTTGTTTTGGTTACAGCCGTTATGGCTGATTCAGAGGCCCAGATAAATGTCAATAACAGTGCCATTATGCAAAGCGTCCAAAAAATAGCTTTTTCTTCCAAACGGAACGGCAACTTCGATATTTATACCATTAATGATAATGGTTCGGATTTAAAAAGGCTTACCACCGGCAAGAATGACGACTTAAAGCCCCAATGGTCCCCTGATGGGAATAAAATACTTTTTCTTTCCAAAGAAGGACGAAAAAAATATTCGCTCCGGGTTATGAACAGCGACGGCAGTGGGCAAGTAAGAATATTTAATGATTGCTCCGACGAGTATCCGCCAGCATGGTCACCGGATGGAACCAAAATATTATTTACAATTAAGTCTAAAGGGAAAAATGGAATTTTTACGATTGATGTCAATGGCGGTACGCCAATTCGTTTAACGGAGATGAAAACGGACAATGCTTATCCGTCATGGTCGCCGGACGGTTCCAAAGTGATTTTCCGTCAAAGAAAGCGAGATTATTATGATATATATACTATAAATCCTGACGGAACGGAAAAGTTTAATCTTACTAAAGAACCGGCCAGATATATGTCTTTAGCTTGGTCGCCGGATGGAAGTAAGGTCGGTTATATCGGTATCAGCAGAAAGTACTTTACCCGTAATAATGCAGTTCACGTTATCAATTTCGATGGCGCCAATGATATTGAGATATGTGACGGCAGTAAAAAAACTGAAGATATAGATTACTTGGATCAACTAAATTGGGCGCCTGACGGAAATACGGTGGCCTTTAATAAAGTGGCCGAGTATACGGCTTATGAGACTGAAAAAGGATCAGTAACTTTTGAATATACTTATGGGATTTATATTGTAAACTCTAAAGGCAATCAACAAGAAGAGTTGCTGGATAAAACAGGAAAAGAACGTGTGCTCCCGGGATGGGCGCCGGACTCATCCAAGCTAGCTTTTGTTAACAACTCGAAACTAAAAATCTTTAATATGAAAAGTAAACTGGCAGACGAAATTCAGGTTGGGGTGACACTTCCACTTAGCCCTGTTTCATGGTCGCCGGATGGTAAAAAGGTTCTTTTTGCCGGGAAAGGTAATTCATTTCAAAAAGCCGGATTGTATCTGGTTACCCTTGACGGTAACGTAACCAAATTATCGCAAGAGAATGATTATGATCCGGTTTGGGCTCCGGCTACTCAATAAAATATATTATTAAACTAATTATTAAATATTTAAAAGCTGAAGTCTTTACCAACTTCAGCTTTTTTATCTTTGCTTCTAAAAAAAATATCATAACATATTAATGCTTCTATTTACC
Source organism: Bacillota bacterium (assembly GCA_023435225.1). GTDB lineage: Bacteria > Bacillota > UBA4882 > UBA8346 > UBA8346 > UBA8346. The sequence goes on along the minus strand of JAEYRX010000064.1, from coordinate 221,266 downwards.
AATGGACGGCTTCGTAGGACGAAATCGGTATTTAAATAAATTCCATCCACTTCAACCCCTTCTTTAATTATAGACATAATCATCTTCCCGGCTAATCTGCCTTGCTCATATGATGGGTTGTTAATAGCCGGTATATACGGATAAAGCTTTTGAGTTAGAGGCAGATTGTCGCCGGTTATTAACTCAATATCTTTCCCTATCACTAAATTTAATTCTTCAATAGCTTTAATGGTACCGTACGCCATCGGATCACTGGCGCAAATAACGGATTTGATTGTAGGATTTGAATTATAAAGGCTTTTAAAGGCATTATAACCGCCTTCAAAAGTATAATCTCCTTCCCGGACCAAGTCGGGGGTAAATTCCAAGCCGGCTTCTTCCAGCGCCATTTTATAACCGGAAAAAATATCATCTTTGTTATACATAAAAAAGCTGGTGGGTTTATTAATCAGGGCAATCGGATAAGACCGGAGATTAATTAAATGTTTGGCAGCCACGTAAGCCGGGCGAATCAGATTTAAATCAACAAAATTAGTTTTTTGATCTTTGAAGCAAATACCCAGAGTGACATAGCTGAATTTTTTGGACATAAATTCGTTAATTATTTGTTCGACACCGGCGGAAGGGTAAAGAATAACGCCATCGATACTACGGTGTTTGATTAAGCGAGAGGCTTCACGTAATGCATTTTTCTTGTCAATAGGAGCTGATATGATAATATCGTATCCTTCTTGGGTCAACACATCATGAGCGCCACGCAGCTGTTCCATCATGTTTTGATCCTCAAAAACAAAATCAGAACCATAGGGGACCACAAAACCGATTATATTGGAGCGTTGTCTTTTTAAACTGGCGGCAATGGCATTGGGATGATAATCCAAGTCTTTGACGGCAGCCATAACCCGGTGCCGGGTTTCTTCGGTAACCAGATGACTTTCATTAAAAACTCTGGAGACGGTTTTTGGGGAGACACCGGCAAGTTTGGCAACATCGTATAAAGTAGCCATCTGGGTATCCTTTCTTATTAATAGTATATTATATAAAATACTAAGTATTATAAGTAAGAACTCAAACAAATATACGCGCAAAGACGCAGAGGCGCAGAGAATAATTTTAAATAAACAATTTAGAGTTTATTTTTTCTCTGCGTCTCAACACCTCTATGGAAGAATGATATATTTTATTTATAAGGAAAGCTATGACTCAAGCCCAAGTTCGCGGTGTACTAAAATCGCAGTATCGACAATAATCGTTCCAATTTCATTTTCAGTCATTTCTCTGCGCCTCCGCGTCTCTGCGGGATAATTTTGAGATCTAGTTTAATCACCGTTCGTCATATTAGGTTTCGCAAAGAACTTCAACGATATCAGTTCCAATATCGGCTGGTACCACTTTACCGTTAATGGCTGAGCCGTTTACTGTCAGACGGTAACTGCCGGAACGGTTATTAATTATATGAATCCGGTATTCCGCGCCTCTAAAAATACGCTTGATTTTAAGTTCTTTGATCACAGCCGGAAGGCACGGGTCAACCATTAAGCCGTCGAAATCAGGGCGAACACCTAAAATATATTGGGAAATAGCCACATAGTTCCAAGCAGCCGTACCGGTCAACCAGGAATTCTTTGCTTGACCATGTAATTTAGCATCTTTGCCGGCGATCATTTGTGAATAAATATAAGGTTCCATACGATGCAAATCACTGATTTCTTCCCGGTAAGCAGGAGCTATTTTTTTATAATATTCAAAAGCTCTTTCCGGCCGGTCGATTTTGGTTTCAGCTATCATTATCCAGGGATTGTTGTGACAGAAAATACCGGCATTTTCTTTATATCCCGGAGGATAAGAAGATATTTCTCCCAGCTCGACATGATAACCGGAGTAAGGTGGGTTCACCAGCACAATACCATGTTCACTATCAAGACGTTCTTTTACCGAATCCAAAGTCTTTTTAGCGAAACCGTTATCAATACCGATGCCGGCCATTACGCAAAAACCTTGAGGTTCAATATAGATTTGTCCTTCTTTATTTTCGATGCTGCCGACTTTGTTTCCGGCATCATCATAAGCTCTTAAAAACCATTCTTTATCGCAACCATGTTTAAGAACGGTTTGATGCATTTTTTCCGTAAGAGCCAGAACTTCATCAGCTTCCTTATTAAGGTTTAGTTTTTGACAAAGTTTTGCATATTCAGGAGCTATATAAACAAACATTCCGGCAATAAATATTGATTCAGCAGTTTTTCCGTCTTTGCTGGTACATGTTTGGAAGGACTCATCAGGCACTTCGGAATAGCAATTTAGGTTAAGACAATCATTCCAATCAGCCCGGCCAATTAAAGGAAGTCCATGGGGACCTAAATTATTAGTTACATGATGCAACGAACGGCGTAAATGTTCCAGCAGAGTATCCGCCAATAAAGGATCATTGTTAAAAGGCACCTTTTCATCGAGAATACTATAATCATTAGTTTCTTTAATATAAGCGATAACGGAGAAAAGTAACCACAACGGGTCGTCATTAAAACCGCCGCCGATATCCATGTTCCCCTTTTTGGTAAGTGGTTGGAATTGGTGGTAAGCGCTTCCGTCAGGGAATTGGGTAGCAGCTAAATCAAGAATTCGTTCTCTGGCCCGTTCGGGAACCATACTCACAAATCCTAAGATATCCTGGTTGGAATCACGGAATCCAATTCCACGGCCGATGCCTGATTCGAAGTATGAAGCGCTTCGGGATAGATTAAAGGTAACCATGCATTGATAGGGGTTCCAGATATTAACCATCCGGGATAATTTCTGGTCTGTAGATTCTATAGTATATACACTTTGAAGTTTAGCCCAATGAGCTGCCAAGTCTGTAAATGCCTGATCGACTTGTTTGCTATCAAAGAATTTATCTAAAATTGTTTTAGCTTTTGATTTATTAATAATTCCTGGTTTTTCCCACTTTTGAGCTGTATTATTTTCAGCATAACCTAAGACAAAAATTAGTTCTTTAGCTTCGCCGGGTTGCAAGGTTAACTCCAGATAATGGGAGGCAATTGGCGGCCATCCATCAACTAAAGAATTACCGGATTGACCGTTAAATACAACTTGAGGATTTTCAAAACTGTTATAGAGACCAATAAAAGTTTCGCGGTCGGTATCAAATCCGTTAATAGGATGATTTACACCATAAAATGCGAAATGGTTACGACGTTCACGGTACTCAGTTTTATGATAGATTACATTATTTTCAACCTCAACTTCAGCGGTATTGAAATTACGTTGAAAATTTGTCATGTCATCATAGGCATTCCAGAGACAAAATTCGATGAATGAAAATAACTTAACTTTTTTGGGAGCGGAACCGGTATTTTTTACATTTAAGCGATGAATTTCACAGTCATTATTTAAGGGAACAAAAAACAGCATATCAAATTGGATGTTATTTTTGGAACTTTGTATTTTGGTATATCCCATACCATGACGACATTCATATTGGTCCAAATCCGCCTTAACCGGTTGCCAGGATGGAGACCATACTTCATTGTCCACATTGACATAAAAATAGCGTCCGCCAAAGTCGGCAGGAACATTATTATACCTATAACGGGTTAGTCTTCTTAAACGAGCGTCTTTGTAAAAACAATAACCACCGGCTGTATTGGATATTAGGCCAAAAAAATCTTGTGATCCGAGATAGTTTATCCATGGTGAGGGTGTTTTAGGTGTTGTAATTACATATTCTTTTTTAACATCATCAAAATATCCAAATTTCAAATAAAAGACCTCCATCCTGAGTTTTGGTTGTTTTAAAATAGATTCAATTCTGTTATAATTCTGTTGTAATAAGGCATAATGTCATCGATGTCATTATAATCTACTGCATTATATTTGTCAAGAAAGACCGATAAGCCCCTTAACACAAATGTAACATATAAAATAATTTCATTATTATATAAACATAGTTATAGCTGGAATTTTGATTATATTTTCTTTTGAATGAAAAAAATTTTTTAAAAAAGAAGGAATTAGAAAAGACAGGGCGAAATAAATTTACTATGACATCGCTGTCATATCTGGCCAAGATTTTTTGGATTTCCATCCAAAATATATTAACGAAGGATGATTTAGGTGATATAATAAGAAAGTGGTTTGTCCTTAATTTCATTTAATAATTCAGTTAGTATTATAGTTTGATTAAGAGTACTCTGAAATATTGAAACTATAGAGGAGAATAGGAATGAATTCTTTAACAGTCGCTCAACTTGATCCGAAAGCAAATAAACGTACCGGATTTTGGTACGAATTAAAAAAGAACAAAGCATTATTTTTAATGCTTTTACCCGGAGCATTAGTTTTATTTCTTTATAATTATCTTCCTATGTTTGGTATTATAATCGCTTTTAAAAATTTTCGGTTTTATGACGGCAATTTCTTCTCGAGTTTGTTCAAGAGTGAATGGGCTGGGATAACCAATTTTCAGTTTATGTTTGCCACACCGGATGCTTTTACGATGACCCGTAACACCATATTGTACAATATAGCGTTCATTATCTCGTGTACTATTATTGCAATCGCTTTTGCTATTATGCTGAATGAGGTATACAGCCGTAAACTGTCAAAGTTATACCAAAGTTCAATGTTTTTACCTTATTTTCTTTCTTGGATTGTTTTTAGTTACATAGTATATGCCTATTTAAGCCCTGATAAAGGCTTTATCAATATGTCAATTTTAAAACCCTTAGGAATGGATAGAATATTTTGGTACTCAGAGACAAAATACTGGCCTTATGTTTTAATCATAGTAAACGCATGGAAGTGGGTGGGTAATAACTGTATTATTTATCTGGCCTCAATTATAGGAATTGACCAGGAAATGTACGAGGCGGCCCGTATTGACGGCGCTACCAGATGGCAACAGATAACTAATATTACAATTCCGCATATTACACCGGTTATTATTGTTATGGTCTTAATATTTGTCGGAAGAATATTCAACACCGACTTGGGATTATTCTTCTTGGTACCGCGTAATGCAGGAATGTTGGCTCCGGTTACCCAGACAATTGATGTTTATGTGTATAATACTCTTCTTCGAAATGGTGATATCGGTATGTCCTCGGCAGCCGCGTTTTATCAATCAATAGTTGGGTTTATAACTATTATTGCTGCTAATTATGCGGTAAAGAAAATAGATCCCGAACAGGCAATGTTTTAATTAGGGAAGCGCTGATTAATTGAATAAGTGACGATTTTGTGCTTCGCAAAATGCCTAATACCGCATATTTGTTCGTACAAAATCGGATTAATCAGCGCTTCCTTTGATAAAATTACGGATTTAAGTTTTTTTTAAAATTAACTTTATGCATCTTAGGAGGAAAGATTATGGGGAAGAATGATAAGGCCGATTTTAACAGGCTGAATAGTATCTCAAAAACCTCAAATATTACTTTAAATCTAATCTTACTGGCTTATGGACTTTTGTGTGTAATGCCGTTAATATTGATAATCGCGGCTTCGTTAACCGAAGAAAAGTCGTTGGCTATATATGGTTATCAGTTTATACCCCCAAAATTTACCACTTATGCTTATGAGTATATTTTTAAAAATACTCCACAGGTAATAACTGCTTATGGGATTTCGATCTTTGTTACCGTAGTAGGTACGATTTTAGGTTCTTTAGTAATGGCTTTATACGCATTTCCCATTTCCAGGCAGGACTTTAAATATAGAAACTTTTTTACCTTCTATTTAATTTTCACAATGCTATTTACCGGTGGAATGGTTGCAACATACCTAATTGGTGTTAATGTCCTTCGCTTGAAAGATAATATTTGGGGATTGATTTTCCCTTACCTAATGAACGCTTTTTCGGTAATTATCTTACGGACATTTTATAAAACCAATATTCCGGATTCACTAATCGAATCGGCAAAGATTGATGGAGCCGGGGAGTTTACTACTTTCTTTAAAATTGTTTTTCCGCTGGCGTTGCCCGGAATCGCGACTATCGGTTTGTTATTGATGATTCAGTACTGGAATGATTGGTTCTTGGCAGCTCTTTATATTAATAAGCCTAATCTGGCGCCATTACAGTTCTTACTGTATCAACTTCAAACTTCAATGCAATATTTATTGCAAAATTCCAGCATGATGGGTGGCAGAGCAGCCGACGTTTTATCAAGAATGCCGTCGGAAGCAGCCAGAATGGCTATGGTTGTTATCGGTGTTGGACCAATTGTTTTAACCTTCCCGTTCTTCCAAAAATACTTTGTTAAGGGCTTAACGGTAGGCGCAATTAAAGGCTAAAGCCGGAGCAATCCGGATAAGCAATAAAAACAAATTAGGGAGGAATTTAAATGAAGAACACCAAGAAAATCGTAGCCCTGCTAATTATGGTAGGGGTAGTGCTTCTTGGGGCAAGCACAATGTTTGCCGCGGCTAACCCGTATGAGATCAAATGGTATTTCATCGGTAACGGCCAACAACCAGATGTAAAATTAGTTGAAGATGCAGCTAGCAAGTACATCCAAAAGAAGGGTCTCAAAGCAACTGTCAAATTGCAATGTTACACCTGGGGCGATGACTATGATAACAGAATGAGAATGATTATCGCTTCCGGCGATCCGTTTGACATTTGTTTCACTTCTTCATGGGCCAACCTTTACAAAGTTAATGTCTCTAAAGGCGCTTTCCTTGACATTACCGATCTGGCTCCGAAATATATGCCGAAAGCTTGGAAACAACTTCATCCGGCATTCAGAAGCGGTTCCCAGATTGATGGCCGCAACTATGCTATTCCGGCTAACAAAGAATTAGCTCATCAATGGTGCTTAACATTCAATAAGAACCTTGTTGACAAATACAATGTTGACATCACAAAAATCAAAACTTTAGCAGATCTTGAACCGGTATTAAAGATGGTTCACGAGAAAGATCCTAGCATTATCGCATTCCAGAATCTTCAAGGTGAAAGCGCTTTCCGGGTACTCGATTACGACCGGATTTGCGACGACTATATTCCGGCAGCTCTTTACAACGACAGCAAAGACATGAAAGTATTCAATCTGTTGGAAACCAAAGAATTCGCTAATTACCTTGATTTAGCTCGGAAATACTATGTAGCCGGTTATGTTCCAGCTGATGCTGCTACCATGTCCGACTTCACCACCGACTTCAAAGCCGGTAAAGTTTTCTGCAAAGTTGAATCCGGGAAACCGTTCCATGATGAAGAAAGAACCGCTGCTTGGGGAGTACCTTGCGTTGATGTTGACTTAACTCAACCGGTTGTACAAACCCGTGATTGTACCGGATCCATGCAAGCTATCTCCAAAACCAGTAAAAATCCGGTATACGCTTTGAAATTCTTAGAACTGTTCAATACCGACAAATATCTCAACAACTTAATCAACTTCGGTGTTGAAGGCAAACATTTTGTAAAAGTTAGTGAGAATGTTATCGATTATCCGAAAGGTGTTACCGCTGAAAGCTCGGGTTACAAACCTGGTACTGCTTGGATGTTCGGTAACCAATATATCAACTACTTCTGGAAGGGCGAGAATACCAAGAAATGGGCTGCCTTTAAGAAATTCAACGATTCGTCCTTATCAGCTGCAAGCTTAGGCTTTAACTTTGATCCGACCCCGGTTAAGAATGAAATGGCCGCTTGTTCACAAGTATGGTCAACCAACGTTGGTCCGTTGATCTGTGGCGCTGTAGATCCGAAAGTATTACCGGATGTAATTGCCAAGTTCAAAGCCGCTGGTCTCGACAAGATCATTGCCGAAGCTCAAAAACAAATTAAAGCTTGGAAGAAATAATAATAACTGAATAGATAAAGTTATTAGATAAGGCTAACACAATCAAGTGTTAGCCTTATTACTTATAAAACCATATATTATAATTCTTATAATACTTAAGATAAGGGAGTTTCATAATTTCCATAATTATTATTTGGATAAAATATATAGTGAATATCCCAGATGTGTCTATCAATATATTGTGTCCGAATGTTAAATTTATTAATTATGAAAATCCCTCAAGATGAGAATTAAATTGATTTAAGCAAAATAACCTTCTTAACTTATTGACAAAACAAAAATAAGTTTAGTACAATAATATTAACTGATATAATTGTTCTTTCTAGATAAGTTGAATTAAATTTTTTAACCTACATCTAAACACCTTCATCCCTAAAACCGGCCGTGATGAAAAAATTAATGAATTTAATTTAACTTATTACAGCTGTTATAGAATGAAGTAAATATTGATTTGATATTATTTGCATTCGGCTTTAAGAATGCAAATTTTGTATAAGAAATTTACTTCATTCTATATGTATCGCTTAATCTTGATTTTAAGAACGGGGGAACCAAGGCGTAATAAAATTAATAACATGTCGATTTTGCCACTACTTTTAAAATGAAGTACTTGCAAGATTTTGCATATGTAATTATTTTACCAGCCTGATTTCTGGGGTGAATCACTTTTAGTGTAGGGTTACTTTTTTAATCCAAACCCGGCAGCTAACCTCGTAAGCGTAAAAAAAGAGATGAGCATGGTATATTTAAAACCATGGATTTTCTCATTCATGGTTTTTTGTTTGAATTTTTCCCGAAAATACTACAATAAAGAAGGTTAATACCTTGAAAATCCGAAATATTATTCTTTTTTTACTTATATCTTTTTTAATATCCGGTTTATGGCTAGCTTTCGGGGATAAAAATTTATTTCGTTCGGGTTATAATATTGCGGTTATTAATGGGTCAGGACTAGCTAAAAAATTTAAAGATTATAGAAATGTGAAAGAAGTTTTGACTTACGATGATAATAATCAAGCTTTAAGTGATATTACAAAAGGAAAAGTAGACGCAGCAATAATGGATCGGGTTATGGGGCTTTATTTAATTAAAAAAGCCGGCTATTCCGGAATAAGAATGGCCGGAGATTTAATTAATAAAGAGTATTTGGCAGTAGCTTTTCCAAAAGAAGATAAAGCGTTACGGCAAGCAATAAATAAAGCGTTAAGTGAAATTATTAAAAATGGTACTTATGCAGAGATAAGCAAAAAATACTTTGGACGCGATATATTAAAAGGAAGGACAATTAATGTAACTTATAAGGACGAACCTATTGCTACCGATGGTTCTTGGGCAAGAGTAAAAAAGATGGGGCGAATATGTTTTGCTATGAGCGGCATTTATCCTCCTTTTGACTATTTTAATGATAATAATGAACTGGTGGGCTTTAATGTAGAAATAGCTAAAGAAGTTTGCGCAGTATTAAATGTAAAATATGAACCGGTAATAACCGGTCGGAATACTATTGAAGGGCTAAAAACAAAAAGATATGATGCCATTTGGGATAATTTGATTATTAGAGAAGATTTAATGGATATTGTTGAGTTTTCGGATCCATATTGTGTTTCCGGGGCACAATTATTTGTAAGAAGAGATTCTACTATTACCGGTCTTAAATCTTTAGAAACAATTTTATTCCGTTCAATTGTACATATTTAGTTTGGCTGGTGATAATCGAACCCCCATGAATTAATATATAATTGATTATATTTATCATAGGCTGAGACAATTATTAAATGAAAACCGGACTTTAACTCTTTATAAGGGTCAAGAAAGTAAGTTCCATCATAAGAAGGAGTTATTGTTTTTTTATATTTACCAACTATTATGTCTATTCGATTAATATTTTTATTTAAAACCTTAAACTTTATCTGTGGTTTTTGAGAAATAATTGAACCGTTTCGGGGAGAAATAATTTGTAAAGGTAATGGTTTGGAAGTTAAATAACTTTTCATTTCTTTAAAATCAAACCTATTAGATACTGCTCTGCGTTTTATTCGCAAGGGATTTTCATCTAAACGGTTTACCCCCCAATTCACCGTAAATACGCCTAGATAATTGGCTTGAACTGCGCATGTTTCTAAAACACAGTTGTACCAGCCGTACGGATATGCCAATAATAATACTTTAATTCTCAAGTTTTCTTCAATTATTTTTTTGGAGTCTTTTATTTCATGGGTTATTAATTGCAGATATTTAGGATTGTCAGGTCTCAATTTGGTGCGGGTTAAAAAGGAATGAGAAAAAGTGTGGGACTCAATATCCATTCCGGCTTGAACCATTTTACTAAGTTCATCCCAAGTTATTAAGCGGGCACTCTTTTTGGCAATTTGCTTAGGATAAACAAAAAAAGTTGCTTTATAGTTGTACTTTAGTAATAATGGAAAGACATAGTTATAATGGTCTTTGCTACCGTCATCAAAAGTTAGTACAATTGGCTTATCAGGGAAGAGTTCAGGTTTATTTTGAAATTGTATATATTGGAGGGCGGTAATTGGATGGTAGCCATTGATTTTAAAATATTGAAATTGTGATTCAAGCATAGCTGGTGTTAAATCATATATACTTTTAATTGTTGGATTAACCCGGTGATAACAAAAAATGGGGACAAATTTCTCTTGGTTGTTAGTGGCGATTGTTATTGTTGAGTTTAAGATAACGGTGAATAATAACAAAAATAACCATTTATTAAGAGGAAATTTCATTATTCACTCCAATGATGCCTGAGATAATATGGAGCTGGCGAGAAGAGTCGAACTTCCAACCTGCGGTTTACGATACCGCTGCTCTGCCATTGAGCTACGCCAGCAAATAAATGGAGCGGGCGACGGGATTCGAACCCGCGGTCCTCGGCTTGGGAAGCCGATGCTCTACCACTGAGCCACACCCGCATTGCACATAATATTATACTTGAATTGAATAGAACAATCAAGCAGGAAAATAAAGGGGATAATTAAGCAAAAATAAATTTGTATAAAAAAATAACTCATTTTAAAGGAATTTTTTATTTTAAGTCGAATTTTTCGACAGTAATAATATATATACAATATAATTAATTCATAAATTAAGTGGAGGTATCTCATGAGTTACAAAATTAATGATGATTGCATCAATTGTGGAGCCTGTGAATCCGAGTGCCCAGTTGAAGCTATTAGCGAGGGTTCTGATAAATACGTTATCGACCCGGCTAAATGCACAGAATGTGGCGCTTGTGCCGATGTTTGTCCGGTTGGCGCACCACAACAAAATTAATTTTAGTTAGAGAATTAATTTATTATTTTTAGCCCCCGTATGGGGGCTTCTTTTCTATAAAACGTTGAATTAAGTCTTTTATAGCTCATTAAAAAGGATTTCTATTTACAAATTGTTATGGGTAAGTTATTCTCCTAACGCTGCATTGACAATTTGATTTACAATTTTACCATCTGCCCGGCCCTTTATCTTAGGCATTAAAGCGGCCATTACTTTACCAATTTCTTTTTTAGTTGTTGCGCCTACGTCAGCGATTGTAGCTTCAATAATATTTTTAAGCTCGGTTTCGGTTAATTGTTCCGGAAGATAAGTCTGTATAATCAGGCTTTCTTCTTTTAACTTGTTTACAATATCACCACGGCCGGCTTTTTCATATTCCGGGATAGAGTCATTTCGCTGTTTTAGTTCTTTAGATAGAACTTCGATAACTTCTTGATCGCTTAATTCATGACCACGGGCTATCTCTTGATTCATAATAGCTGCTTTTGCAAGTCTAATTACAGATAATTTAAGAGATTCCTTATTTTTCATGGCGGTTTTTAAATCTTCTTGAAGACGTTCCTTTAAGGTCATTATCAATACCCCCTATTAAAATTTCCATTTATAAATCTGATGAAATATATATACATTCAAGAGGGGGGAAATATTTCCTGCTTTTTTTATTATAAGGCAAAAACGTGCTTTCCGATTTGTTGTATAGTCTTTCGGCTCCAAACATAGGAAGTAGGGCTTGTGACTTTACTGGGATTATAAAAAAATAAAGCGCCACCTGACGGATCCCAACCACTCATAGCGTCACGAGCAGCTTTTATACAGGATTGCGTTGCCGGTTTATTAATTTGACCGTTACTGACTGATTCAAAAGCATGGGGTTGATAAACAACTCCTGCTAAAGTATTTGGAAATTTAGGGCTTTGAATTCGATTTAAAATTACAGCGCCAACGGCGACTTGGCCGCTGTAAGGTTCAGCTTCAGCTTCCGCGGTTATTACCCGAGCTAATAACTCACTATTTATTGATTGTGGCGCAGCCATAGATTTTCGAACCGGCATAATGATTGAAATTAAACCGGCTAAAACAAAAAGGCTTATTAATAAGTTTTTTGATTTTAAGTGATCCAAGTTATCGCGTCCCTCCGATGTTTTTTATAGTATTTCAACATCGGAAAGAGATAATACTATTCATTTTCAGAGATTTGGTTCTCTGTTAATTTATTGAGTATTTTTTTTATGGTATTTTGGGTTGGAAGCATCAAAAGCTGAATTCGAATCTCTAGATGAGAGATTAAATACTCAAAATGGATGAGTAGATGGTCTAAAGTATATACTTTCCCGGAGTAAGTAAGAGAACGGCCGAGATCGCTGACTTTGGTAGGTGGTGTAAACCACCAATTAAGGGAAGTTTTCTCCGTTAAGCATCTCCAAAAGGAGTTGGATAATATATTTACTAATTCAGCCAAGACTGAAATTTCAACCCGATTAATCCCATTAATATTTTTTAGCCGTTTATGACCGGTTATTTTTTCTATAAGATATATAGCATCTTCTTCACGAAAAAAAGTAAAAATTTCTCCAGTAATCTCACCGGAAAAACGTAAATGGTAACCGAGATGAGATGGGTAAAATAACTTAATCCGATCGATCATTATTGGCAATGGTAAAAAAGAAAGACAATTTAAGTGAATGTCGGTGTTGGTGCCAAGAAAATCCCGAAGGGAATTAATTGATTCAACGGCGCCCTTTTGGGCAATCTCATAAAGTTTTTTTATTTCATTGGGAGGAAGGTAGAGATCATCATAAATTGTTGATTGATTTTGTTCGATTGCCACATTTAACATTAAAAACTCTCCTTTACTATCTAGACTATTTTTACATAAACTGTTATTCCGAAAATTTAACTCATTGAAAATTCTTGGTCAAATTGTAAATTCCTTCATCGAAAAACAACGGAAAAGAAAGACATTTGCAATAATATAACGTAAAATGGCGCACATTTAAAATCGAGAGAAATTTTGACTAAATAACGGTCATTTTCATTTAGAAATAATATATGAAATCGGTAAGCAGTAATAGTAAATCAGAAAGTAAAATCGGAGAAAATGAAAAAATTCTTAACAATTCTAACTCTACTAAAAAACACTTTAGGGGAACCTAACGAACTTCATCAGAAAAGCCCTTTGGCGCTAAAGGTTTTAAAACAATGAAATATAAATTCTGGTAACTAACTCCATGCCCTCAATGTTTAAATTGTTTTTTGTAATGATAAATAAGTAGAATGAGAGTTCAAGTTTACATAATATCTAGCTCTGTGTTATAATGAATCAAAAAAGGAGCTAGAGACAATGAAAAACTTAAAGAGTATTTTTTTAATAGTTTTATTCATTGTCATAGTTTTGATAAATGTAACTTATATGGAGAAAGCTTTTGCTTCAGACATTCAGGATAAAAAAATACTGGAATTACAAAAAAGGTTGTTGTCGGAAAATAAAGCTGAAATAATTGCTGACATAAGGCAAATTACTTCAAAAATAGTAAATTTGGAGCAAAAGACTGGTATAACTGGTCCGAGTGGATTTAAGGTTTATTCTTTGGAAGAAAGTAAGGAATTTGTCCGGTTATATGAGTCATTACAATTACGGTTGCATTATTTGAACTATGGCAATCTTCAGATTAGTTTAAATCAATGGGAAGGTTATTCTTTGAATACTGAGAATAGTCAACCTTATAGCCAACAAAAAGTAATACGGTTAATGAAAGAACTCGAAGAAAACGGTGTACCGAAAAAATTTATTAGTAATTTTAAGATTTTTTTATTACCTTATGTCATACCGGATGTAAGTGGTTTGGGGGGGGCCGGATATACTATCCTAAGTTCACAGCCGGTTAATGGAGGTTTGATTGACAATCAGTTACAAGTGACTTTATATCATGAGATCGGCCATCATGTTCATTTAAGTTATATGCTTAAAGAGTCGACTGCCGGAGCTGAATTATGGAAGGAGTTTCATCGGATCCGCGGCGGCGCCTGGCATGGACCTGGGGCTGTAAATACTAAGGCTTGGGATGATTCCAGTGAAGAGACTTTTGCCGAAGATTTCCGGATGCTATTTGGGACGAATCAGCCGTTTTTTGGGGATATATCATTGGGCGACCCAAGAAATTCGCCAAATAAGGCAAAAGATGAGAAAAGTTTTATTATTCAATTAGCCCAAAATAAAGTAAAGGTAAAATATGAATCTCCCTGGATTCCTCAACAACGGTTACTCTTATGGCAGTTAGAAGGAGAATTAATTACTGGTCTATGGGTATTTCTGGGGATAGGTATTTTACTTGTAAAACGGCCTAAATACTTAGGCTATCTAAACAAAAATTTAACAGCTTAAAGCTAAGTAATTTAAGCTTTTTATAATACAAATTTCTAAACTTTGATCAGTATAACTTTATATAGGTGTTTATGCTGCAAAAAATAAATATTATCTAAATTCCGGGAGTTTTTTTGACGATTAATTATTATCAACTCAACTTTCGCACTACAAAAATATCTGGCAGTAAAGTCATATCAATTAAAATTAACTTTTGAAAACATCGAAAGCTTTAACCATTTTTTCAAAAGTTGATCCTTAAATTATTGATTTTACTGCATTAAAATAAAAGTGCGAAAGTTGTATTATCAATATTTATAGGAGGATTATTTGATGGGAATCGAGTGGACCAATGATTTATCAGTTGGTAATGTAGAGATTGATAATCAGCACCGGGAGTTATTTAATAAAATTAATCAGTTGCTTGATGCCTGCAATCAAAATAGAGGCAAAGAAACCGTGGGAGAGATTATTCATTTTTTAGGGGAATATGTAGTAACCCATTTTAGTACGGAAGAAAATTATATGATAAAGCATAATTATCCTGATTATGTCTCTCATAAAGAACACCATACCGAATTTATAAATACTTTTTCCGAATTAAAAAATAAGTTTGAAACCGATGGACCCGGAGCTCATATTGTTATCCTGACTAACCGGGTTGTAGTGGCATGGTTAAACAGCCATATACGAAATGTCGATAAGCTATTGGGAGCATTTTTAAATTCTTTGAATAAATAATATAAGCCTATTTTTATAGTAAATTCGGCTTTGCACTACCTTTGTGCTTAACGCATACATTATTATCGAAGATCTTTAAAATATATTTTAAGGAGTGATAGTGTATGGTAAAAGGTCGTGTTAAGGAAGTTTTTCCCGGCGGTAACACTTCGCAGGGTTTTTTTTCTTTTTATGATTATATTATTCCGACTGACGCTACCAGAATTATGATAATAAAAGGCGGGCCCGGAGTAGGTAAAAGTTCATTTATGAAAGCAATTGCCGAAGATATGAATGAACAGGGGTTTGATGTTGAGTTACATCATTGTTCCTCCGATAATAATTCAATAGATGGAGTGGTATTCCCGCAACTGAATGTGGCTATGATCGATGGAACCAGCCCGCATGTGGTTGATCCTAAAAATCCGGGAGCTGTTGATGAGATAATTCATTTGGGAGACTATTGGAATGAACAAGGAATGCGGCAAAACAAGACTCAAGTAATGGAATTAAATACGGAAGTCGGAAGAAGTTTCCGCCGGGCATATCAATATGTTAAAGCGGCCAAAGTTATCCATGACGACTTGGAAACAATTTATGGTGAAGGATTGGATTATGGGGTTGGTAATCAAGAAGCGGCCAATCTAATTAAAACAATTTTCGCCGATAAACCAATAGCTGAGAAAGTAGGCAAATTACGAAAATTATTTGCCAGTGCGATTACTCCGGAGGGGTTTCAGAACTTTTTACCTTCAATTTTTGAAAATATTTCTAATATTTATCTGGTTACAGGGGTGGCTGGTAGTGGAAAATCGACTTTAATTAATAAGTTGGCCTCTGCAGCAATTGAAAGAGGTTTTGATTGTGAAGGGTATTATTGCGCTTTTGATCCCCTAAAAATTGAACATTTATTAATAGAGGAGCTTGGAGTTGGTATCATAACTTCCGTATTTCCTCACAAGTATGAATTAAAAGTTGGGGAAACAATTGATATGAATGTTGGATTGGCAGGATATATAGAAACGAAATATAATAAGATTATTGAGGATGATTTAAGGTATGAAAAAGATTTATTAAATTTAGGAATTTCATATATCCAACAGGCTAAGAAATTACACGATGAAATGGAGCAATATTATATACCAAATATGGATTTTGAGGCAATTTCGGAGTTGCGGGAAAAGACCTTAAAAAGAATAATCGGCTATGCGGAAGAGAAAATGGTCTTAATTAATTAGAAAAGTTGAATTTACTAAAGATTAAAGAGGGCGAATAGATTAGCCCTCTTTAGTGATTATTAAAGAAAATAATTATTTGAGTTAGGCGCTTATATTAATAAATCCGCCAATTTGTTTAGGCTGCATAAAGTTTTTATAGGCTTGAATTTTTGAGTCATTCTGCTTATCGTTAGGTTGTTTTGTGGTTTGATTATTAATAGAATTATCTTGTCTGTTTTTTTCGGCTAATTCCTGCCGGGCTTGAGCTTCCATTTGGCTGGCAGCTGCTGCAACAGCGCGATCCGCTCCGGAAGGGTCGGCTGGAGCTAGCGCTCCCTGGCGAATTATTTGCGCTTTTGTGATCGTAGCCTCAGGATTATTTGGGATAGGGCTAGTGTCAAGTTTTACTTCACCGCCTACAGCATAAGATTTACCATCGGGACCGATTTGAAATTGATAAGTTGGACCTCCGACCGCATAAGCGCCGGCTGCGGCCATGTGTTGCTGTTCATGCATTTTTACATGTAAATCACGGACTTCCAATTGTCTGATTGTCCGTAATTCTTCTTGGGAAAGATTTGACTTATCATTAGATTGTTGAGTAGTTTGTGATTTAATTTGGGCGGATTTGGTATTTTTCTCATTATTATCGACAGTTATTGTATTTTTGTTCGGAACATTTTCTGATGTTTTTTTACCTTCAGCTAAGCTTTGTAAATATTTTTTGGCTTCAGGAGAGAGGGATAAACGAACAGCATCCATGTTAGCAGAACCGGATTGATTGTTTTCAATCGGATTGTTTGCGGTAGGGGTTGATTTGTTAGTTGAATAGTTGGGCTGATATGAAGGAGATATTATGTTACTGAAAAAACCGCTAATACTCATAATAAGCCCCTCCTTGGTTTATTTTTAAAGCTTAAGTTTAAAATAGAACTTTTGTCCTATATATAAATTGTTCTGTTTACCCGATAATAAATAATGTATATTAAAAATATTGGAGGTAATCTAAGATGCCAGTCAACGGTCCAGGTTTAAATGATATTAATTCGAGAGTTAATACCGTAGTCGGCATAAAAAAGTATCAAGAAGTTAAAAAGATAATGTCGGACTTTGATAAGCAATTACAAAACGAAATAAACAAGCAAGCACCTAAAGTTGATCATAAAATCAAGTAAAAACTATCAAATTTATTTTTAATCTTATTATAATTATATAATAAACATAAACACTTGTCAAATTAATCCAAAATCACAAAAACCCAGATATAATCTGGGTTTTTGTTTAGTTTTATCAGAAATTGATTCTAAGGAAGCGCTGATTAATCCGATTTTGTGCGAGCAAATATGCGGTATTTAGGCATTTTACGAAGCACAAAATCGTCACTTATTCAATTAATCAGCGCTTCCCTAAGTAAAATCCTAATATATATATGTAATTTTAGAATGCTGACAGGATGTTGTCAGATTTATATTATATAATTAACTCAACTTTTGCACTGCAAAAATGGCTTGCAGTTAAGTTATAGATTTAAGAGCAGCGAATTGAAATATGTTTATGATTGGAGGATTACAAGATGAAAATTAGTGTTTGTGGGATTGCTTGTGAGAAATGTCCAAGAATGGTAAAAGGAGAGTGTCCTAATGGAGAAATTGGTTGTGTTCCAAGAGAGAATAAATTTTGTAAAATTACTGGGTGCGCTTTAAGGAAAGGGGTAAAATTATGTTTTGAATGTTCGGAATTCCCCTGTGAAACGACTAAAGAAGGACCGATAAGTTATGGTTATTGCCAATATATCGCCGGAAAAGAATAGATTTTATTTACATTGAGCGTAAAACTTTAATTCTTTCTGTAAGTGGGGGATGGGTGGAGAAGAGGTTATTAATAAAACCACCGTGTTCTTTAAGGGGATTTATTATATAAAGATGAGCAGTAGCTTTATTAGCCACTTCCAGGGGTTCGGTATCAGCAGCTAATTTTTCAAGAGCGCCGGCTAACCCTTCGGGATATCTGGTTAATAAAGCTCCGCCGGCATCAGCCAGAAATTCCCGTTTTCGGGATATGGCCAGTTGCATAAGTTGAGCTATTATTGGAGCTAGTATTGCCAGTATTATCCCAATTAGAAGTAGGGCACCCTGTCCATTATTGGAATCGCGATTTCGTCCCCGCCGATCTCCACCAAACCAAATGCTCCGCATCATCCAGTCTGAAAGTAGAACAATCATGCCAACCATTACTACAACCATAGTAGAAAAACGGATATCGAAGTTTTTAATATGGCTCATTTCGTGTGCTACAACTCCTTCAAGCTCAGTCCGGTTTAATTTTTGAATCAAACCGGTAGTTACGGCTATTGCTGCATGTTCCGGGTCTCTTCCCGTGGCAAAAGCATTGGGGGCGGTGTCATCGATTAGATAAGCCTTGGGAGTTGGAACACCGGCAGCTAGAGCCAGACCTTCGATAATATTGAAAAGGTAAGGGTTTTCTTCTTTTTGGAGCGGACGGGCATGACTGACTGAGAGAGCAACATCGGCGCTGTAATAGAAACTAAACCAACTGGTAGTCATTGCGATAATAAGGGCTAAAACAAGACCAAACCAACCTAAGCCGGTGAATTGACCGAAAATATAGCCGATTATCGATAAAATTAGTGAAAAGACAAATATTAATAATCTGGAACGCCATAGGTTCCGGGAAATTTGTTCGTACATAATTAAAATCTCACTTTCGGTAGTTCACGATCAGTTGTTTCAATTTGGAAATACTCTTTAGCTGTAAAGCCGAAAATACCGGCGAAAATATTTCCCGGGAATTGCTGAATAGTCTGATTATATTTCATTACAGTATCATTATAAAATTGACGAGCATAGCCGATTTTGTTCTCTGTTCCGGCTAATTCTTCCTGAAGCATTAAAAAGTTCCGGTTGGCTTTTAAGTCGGGATAGCTTTCGGCAACTGCAAATAAGCTTTTAAGAGCTCCGGATAGTTCATTTTGGGCTTGAGCTTTTGCTCCGATGCTATCAGCTTGCATCATTCTAGTCCGTGCTTCGGTTATTTTGGAAAGAGTTTCCCTTTCATGAGCAGCATATCCTTTTACAGTTTCAATCAGATTGGGAATCATATCGGCTCTTCTTTTCAATTGAACATCGATTTGATGCCAAGCATTGTCAATCCGGTTTTTTAAGGCAACTAGATTATTGTAAATAACGATTATTATTAATAATAAAAAGATAATCAATCCTAAGAAAAACAGTAAGATCATTATAACACCCCCGATTTAGTCATTTATTATGCTTTATATTATTCCCCAATTTATTTATAATTCCTGTATAGGTAGGGTTAAAAATCCTATAATTCCCTGTACTGTAAGTTTGATTTTTTGTTGTAAAATAAGGGTAACAAATAAATGTTCAGAACTTTTATTAATGTTAAACCAAATAGTTATTTTAAAGGAGGATTATTAATGAAGAAATTTACGGCAGGATTATTATTGACTCTTTTATTGGTGACATTTCCGTATATAGCTTATGCTAAACCTAATAGGCATGGTAAAAGTCCCGGTAAATCACATTATGCACCCGGCCATCAAAAAATCCGTAATGATGCCGGTTATATCATTCATCGCTCGGCTGAAGTGGTTTTCAGCGCCCAACGGGCGGCTGACCACGGCCATCATTATCGGGGACTTTCTTTAGCGATTGCTCATCAAAGAAAAGCCAGAAAGTTATATTTAAAAGGTTCTTATCGGGATGCAATCAATCATTCACTCCGGGCCAGAGATCTGGCCTTTGAGGTAATCGCCGCCAACCGGAAACGGCCAAGGAAAGAATATTATTGTGATAAAATGGAAGTTAGTTATCGGCAAAAAGCTCCTAGAGGCCGAGAATTGGATTTTAGTATTGAAACTATAAAAGTTGGTAATGATAAAGATTTGGTTCGTTTACATTTTGGGTTGGATATTACCAAATAAATGAAGATATATTACAAAAAAAGAAAGAAACAGCGGCTGATTTTAGGTCGCTGTTTTTTATATTTGGGAATATTGTATTTTTATTACTTTTACATAGCCAAAGCTTGATAATTCCTTTATGTAAACAGTTTCATCTTTCTTAATTTTTTCTTATTTTTATTTTATTTAATGAACTTAGAATTAAGACAAGGACATATAATATATAAATTTTTAAGGAGGCAAAAGTATGAAAAAATTAGTAGTTGGAGCTTTATCTGCAGCTTTGGTTTTCGGTAGCTCAATTGGTATTTGTGACGCCAAACGCCATGACAGAAATGTCAGACATGAAAGGAATTATTCACATCAAAATCAAAGAATACGGGAAGATGCCGGTTACGTCATTCACCGTACTGCCGAGGCTGTTTATGCGGCGCAAAGGTCGGTACAGAAACACCGGCACAATCGGCGAAATCATGTACAATTGAAGCTGGCAGTAGCCCATCAACGGAGAGCCCGGGAACTATATATGAAGGGTTTTTACCGGGATGCTATCAACCATTCTTTAAGGGCTAGAAATCTGGCTTTTGAAGTACTTCAGGCAAACCGGGAAAAGCCAAGACGAGAGTATTACCGGGATTCCAGAGAGGAAGAATATGGTCGTAACGCCCCGAAAGATAAGGATGTAGATATCAAGATCGACATTACAAAAGTTGGGGATGATTTTGAAATAAGCCGGTTTCGATTGGACATCGATTAATTAGCTACATAGTAGTAAACAAAAGAGAGGGCTCGCCTCTCTTTTGTTTTATATTTTAAAAAATAATTCTAATTAACCGGTTCATTAGAAAAATTGACATTATTTCGCATATTCGGTAATTGGGAAAGAAGCATTCCGGTTAACATCATCAAGCAACCAAAGTAGCCTCTGACTCCTAAGTTTTCATGCAAAATAAGTAATCCGCCGATAGCTCCGAAAACCGTTTCCATACTAAGTATAATAGCTGCATGAGATGGTTTAGCATGTTTCTGTCCAAATATTTGAAGAGTGTAAGCTATTCCTACGGAACAAATTCCGCCATAGAGGATAGGAATTGCGGCCAGTCGAATACTTTCCAGGGTTATTTTTTCAAAAAAAACGGCCATTATTAAACTTAGACCGGAACAAGTGAGAAATTGAGTGGCGGAGAGTTTAAGTGTATCGAATTTATTAGTAAAATAATCAATAATAAGGATATGAAGAGCAAAGAAGAAGGAACTGATGAGAATTAATAAATCACCTCCAACAATAACTAATCTTTCAGTCACACTTAGAAAATATAATCCAATGGTGGCAAAAATCATCCCCAACCAGACAATAAATTGAATTCGATGTTTTAAAAAGAGCCCTATAAGAGGAACGAGAATAATATAAAGTCCGGTTATAAAAGCGGCTTTTCCAGCCGAGGTTTCAACTATGCCCAGTTGCTGGAGAGAGGCGGCGATGAAAAGGATGCAACCGGCAATGATTCCGGCTGGTAAGAGTGTAATCGGCTTTTTGGTGGAAACCGAAGCTACCTGCGGTTTTCGGTTGGAGAAAAGGATCAGCGGGACCAGGGAAAGGCTTCCTAAGGCAAATCTTATAGCATTGAATGTGAATGAGCCGACATATTGAGCGCCTACCCGCTGGGCAACAAAGGCCAATCCCCAAATAGCGGCAGCAACCAAAAGCAGCATATTTGAGCGCAGAATTGATTGCTTCATGGTTGTTTTCTCCTTGACTGAAAATCCCTCAGGTAACAGGTAACTGTAATTAAAATAGTGTTTAATAATAAAAAAGTTATTAAAAAAGTATTTACTCACTGAAGATATTATATAACCAAACAAATGAAATATAAAGCAAGATTTAGCGCTTTAACCGAAATTGACTCAACTATTCTTTGAAATAGAATTGGAATAATATTAAAAGGATTTCTTTATAAAAGACGGAAATTTAAAAATAGCAATATTTGAGGTTTCATGGGAAAATTAGGTACCTAATTTATATGATAATCAAAGGAGAAATAGAAAATGGATGCTTGGCATCAAAGGAATTTAACCTTCGAGGGATTTCCATATAACTTATTTATTACTGATATTTCAGAATTTCCTCCCCATTGGCATGATGAAATAGAAATTGTATATGCTTTGGAGGAGGAATTAGTAATCGGTTTGAATAACGAGATCTTTACTCTTCATCCCCGCGATATATTAGTTATTAACAGTGGTGAAGTCCATTTTTTTATTACTCCGCCTAAGAAAAGTAAACGTCTTATATTACAATTTGAACTGACATTGTTTGAATCATGCATAGTAATGATAAAAGAGCGGCGTTTCCTTACTCCATTAATTCAGAAAAATGGTAATGATAATAGAGTCCACCGCCGGCTTGAAGATCAAATAACGGCTATTAAAAAAGAATATTCATTAATGTATGAAGGACAACAGTCATCAGTGTTGGCCATCAAAGCCCGGCTCTATGATTTAATGGTCATTTTACTCCGTCAGGTTCCGATGGAGAATTACTCGCCGTTGGAACGGAATAAATATTTAAAACGTCTGGAACGATTAGAACAGGTTTTTAAGTTTGTTGAACAAAATTATACAAGAGAAATTAGCTTGAAAGAGATTGCCCAGGCAGCTAATTTCAGTATTTATCATTTTACCAGATTTTTCAAAGAAGCAACCGGGATGACTTTTACTCAATACCTTAACAATTACCGGATTAGTAAAGCGGCCAAATATCTGACCAACTATTCGGATTCGATTACCGAAATAGCGTTTAAAGTCGGTTTTGAAAGTATTAAAACATTTAACCGGGTTTTTAAACAAATAAAAAGATGTTCGCCGACAGTTTATAAGAAGATGATGATTCAATAAAAAGCAAAATATGAGAACTGTTTCGCAATCGGCGACGAGAAATCTTGTTGTTACAGGGATTATAATGGTGTTTGTAACTAACTATATATCGCAGCGAAGCTGCAATCGAAGAAGAGAAATGCCGCTGCGATAAATCAAGGTAAATTATACCTCGAAAAGTTGCCGCAAAACGCTTGGGCTATGCGGCTTTGTGAATGAAAGTTTACTCAAAAAACAAACTTTTTAAGGATAATATATATAATGGAGTGTGACAAATGGGATACAATAATTTTGACGTTGCCGTTTATTGCTCGGTCAGGGAAGCAATTGGAATAGCGGAACATCCGGAGTTGGAGAAAGAGTTCGATTTTTTTAGCAAACATGTTCAAATAAGCAAAGTTTATCTGGAAACATACCGAGGTAAGCTTTTGATCGAACGCGACCAAATAATAAAAGCTAAACAGTTCTTTACTCAAAAAGGTATTCGTACTTCAGGCGGGATCACTACTGATGTCTCGGGAGGTTGGGAGTTTAAAACTTTCTGTTATACCAATCAGGAACAGATGGAATTGTTGCAAAAAGTAGTCAGGTTTACGGCGGAATTATTTGATGAAATTATCTTTGATGATTTCTTTTTTACTAATTGTAAGTGCGAATCTTGTATTCGGGCTAAAGGTAATCGAAGCTGGTCGGAGTTCCGGACTGAGTTATTAAGAAAAGTATCGGATGAAATAATTGTGAAAACGGCAAAACAGGTGAACCCTAATGTAACTTTGATTATTAAATATCCGAATTGGTATGAAGAATATCAAAATACCGGGTATAATTTGGCGGACGAGCCTAAGTTATTTGACAAAGTATATACGGGAACTGAAACCCGGGATCCTAACCTTACGCAACAGACATTACAACGATATACCAGTTATTTTATAATGCGTTATCTGGAAAACGTTAAACCGGGATGTAACGGCGGCGGTTGGTTTGATTCTTTTGATTGCGCCTATAACTTGGGCTCCTATGCCGAACAGTCCTATCTTACTTTGTTTGCTAAAGCCAGAGAAGTAACCATGTTTTCGATAGGGTCGCTGATTTTTAAAAATCCGGTTTTTATTCCGATTGCCGGATTTACTTTTGAAAAAGTTGATCAGTTTGTAGGTTTATTAGGTAATCCACTGGGAATAGCTGCTTATAAGCCGTACCATTCTTACGGTGAGAACTATCTCCATGGATATCTTGGAATGCTGGGATTACCTTTGGAACCGACTCCGGTATTTCCGGAGGAGAGCAATTTGCTTCTTTTAACTGAAAGCGCCGGGCATGATCCGGAGATAGTCAACCGGATTAAGAAGCAATTGCAAAACGGGAAAGAGGTTGTTATTACTTCAGGCCTATTAAAAGTTTTAGCCGGAAGAGGGATCGAAGAGGTTATCGAAATCCGCTATACTGACCGGAAAGTGGCGGTTGATAAGTTTGCTTATCCGATGTATGAATGTTCTTTTGGGAATTATTTCGATTCTCCAAAAATCATTATCCCACAAATCGAATCTGCTACCAACGATTGTATTCAATCAATTGTGGCTTTTGCCGACGGTAAGGTTTATCCGATTTTGCTAAAGGCCAAATATGGGAGTGGAGTACTTTATGTTTTAACTATCCCTGACCATTTCGGCGATATTTATAACTATCCGGCGGCTGTTTTGGATGAGATCCGGCGAATACTTTCAAAGGATATCAAGGTTACTATGGAAGGCCCGGGTCAAGTAGGACTTTTTGTATATGACAATGATACTTTTATTGTGGAATCTTTTCTTCCGTACCATACTGACGTTAAAATTTCCGTTAAGTCGAAAAATGCTGAATTAGTTGATTTGGTCACCGGTAAAAAGGTTGAAGGTCTTGCTGCCGGTGATAAAACTGAGTTTCAACTTAAGCTGGGACCGGCGTCGTATCAGGTATATAGCTTTGGGGAAGGAAATAAAATTATTTATCACAGAGATACGGAGGCACAGGAAGAAAATAAACAATATAACGGCGATTTTTAGCTATAAAAATTCCGAATCTTAGTGGAGCTTTTAACAGAATGGAGCGATAATCTTGATCCGTGACTTAATCGGTGATCGGGAATTTTATAAGACTTTTTTTAAATTGGCTATACCGATTACCTTACAATATTTCTTTGCGGCGTCTTTAAATCTAATTGATAATATTATGGTGGGTCAATTGGGTGAAGTTGAGTTGGCTGCGGTTGGTTTGGCCAATCAAGTCTATTTTTTGCTGCTTCTTTTTTTGCTGGGAATAGGGGGCGGGGCTTCAATATTTGCTTCCCAATTTTGGGGAAAAAACGATATCAAGAATATCCGGAGAGTTTTAGGGTTAAGTGTAATAATCAGCTTATCATCGTCTTTAGTATTTTTTGTGGTTAGTTTCTTTAATGCCCGGGCGATTCTTGGTATTTTCTCCGATGACATATTAGTTATTGACTTGGGAAGTAAATTTCTGGCTATTTCTTCTTTTGGATATGCTATGATCGCGGTTACTGCTTGCTATGCGGCAGTACTCCGAAGCACCGGTGAAGTTAGGCTTCCAATGCGAGTCAATGTAATCGCCCTTATCACCAATACAGTTTTGAATATTGTATTAGTTTTCGGGTTGTTTGGGTTTCCGAAGTTGGGAGTAGTGGGTTCCGCTATTGCCACTGTTATTGCCAGAACGGTAGAAATTACTATTTTACTTACGGTCACATACCGGAAGAAATATGTAGTGGCAGCCAGGTTACGGGAGATGATCGATATCCCGGCCGAACTCTTTAAACGTTTTGTAAGTTCAACCGGAACGGTAGTTGTTAAAGATACGGCCTGGGCTATTGGGATGGTCTTATATATGGTGATTTACGCTAAAATGGGCACTGAAGTAGTGGCCTCTCTTAATATTGTGGCTACTGTCCGGCAATTGGCCTTTGTTTTGTTTAACGGAATCGCCAGCGCCTGTTTGGTTATGGTCGGCAATCAAATCGGCGCCGGTGACGATCCGAAAGCCTTTCTTTACGGTAAACGCTTTTTGATTATTACTTCAATGGTGGGTGTAGTGATGGGAATTATCACCATCACCGGGAGTAAATTAATATTGGCTCCTTATAACATATCCGCTAATGTATTTCGGGACTCGACATTGTTATTATATGTATTTGCCGGGTATACACCGATGATCGTCTTTAATATGGTGACGATTGTTGGAGTATTGCGAGGCGGTGGCGATACAATGTTTTGCTTGGTGCTGGATCTGGTAGCGGTTTATGCTATCGGCTTACCCTTGGCAATAATGGGGCAGACAATTTGGAATTTCTCAATTGCGGGAGTATATGCTCTCATCACTTTGCAGGAAGTGTTTAAGTTTATACTCTGCTTCTGGCGTTTTATCTCCAAACGTTGGATTAATAATTTAGTGAACGATTTTGCTTTGGAACCGGTAGCAGTTAATGAATAAATATGATTTATTTTTCAACTTTTATTAACCGGGCTCCGCAGTTGCTGCAATATTTGGATTCGGTTTCCATAACGGTTCCGCAAGATTCGCAGATTATTTTTCCGTAGGCTTCCTTTGTTTCGAAGCCTATATTTGTTAATTCCACTTCTTTATTCGCAATTTCCGCTTCCAGCTCGGTAAGTTGCCGGCATTTATCCTTTATGGCATCAGTGCCGTCATACTCTTTTGCTTGGGACATTTTATAGACTATTTGGCCGATCTCTTCAAAAATCCGGTGTTTTTGGTCGTTTAGGTTCCCGATTTGGTTATTGATACGGATTGTTTCGATGATCTCTTTCGACTTGACATTGATGATGTTAATGCCTTTATCGAGTTCTTTTTTTATTCGTTGGATAAATTCTTCCATGATAGTTGACCTCGCTTTCTAACCCTCATTCTTGCTTTCTCCCGCCATCGGGAGAAACGAAGGTCTTGTCAAGATTGGTATATATAAAATGAAATCTTTTAAAGCTATTTAAAATATAATAATCATTCTGGATAATAAAAGTGCACTCTTTAATAAGGGAAGAGTAAGAAGGTAAGTTTATTCAATAATAGTTATAATTCTTTTAATTACTTCTTTGACGTTTTTATGAATGTCTTCATTACGAATTCTAATAACTCTTAAACCTCTATTTTCAATCTCTTGTTGTCTTATCTTATCATATTCCATTACTTCCGGTAAATCGTGAATTTTTCCATCGATTTCGATAACTAGTTTTTTTTCATGACAATAAAAGTCGGCAATATATCGACCAAGATTTTAATATATGGTCGAGTAAATTTTAGAACCCTCGAAGGCTTCGGTTCGTTTCTCCCCGGGGGAGAAAGATAGAATGAGGGCGGACCCGATTCAGCATATTCACAGCTATAAATAAATGCTTTCTTTAATTATGAAATATTTTAAAACGCATGAATAAAACCGGCGCCAATATGGTTACCCAGATGCTCATTAGGAAATAACGGATAAAGTCGCTGAATGGGGTCTCCGGTAATAACTTTTTGATAAATAGGCGGATGGCTACTAAAAATATAATTCCAAATAAGTATTTTAGTATTTGTTTCAATAAAGGAGCTTCTACTTTATAACGGATAAACCGGGGTTCGATAAGATAGCCACAGAAAAATCCAAGGGCGGCTCCGGCTGTTTTAAAATAGTTGGTAGTTGGGAAGAAGAATATTCCTAGTAAGATTGGGATTATGACTATTAAGAAGATACTCTTTTTCCCGGTAGTTTCGGCATAATTGAAGAGCCAATTGGAGAAGAAAACCCAGACTATACCGAGCAGAGCGCCGCCAATGACGTCAATTGGCCAATGGACGCCGAGATAAAGACGGGAGAGAGCTACTAAAAATATGAAAACTCCTCCGGCCCAGTAAAGACATGGTTTACGAAACCAGGTCATTATGGAGGTATAAAATAAGGCGGCGCATTGGGTGTGGCCGCTGGGGAAGGAGTATCCGCCGGCGGTTTCCAAACGAAGCGAGCGGATACCGGGAGTGCCAATCGGTCGTGGAATCATGAATATCTCTTTGACGGCAATATTCAGCTCCGTTCCGGATAGATAGGTAAATCCCAGCCGGTAACCGAACTCCTTGTGAAAACACCAGAAGATTAGGGCGGCCAACAACATAAGGAAATAATCTTCGCCCAGCATGGTAACTCCCTGGAAGAAAGTGTCCAAGAATGGAGAAGAGAAATGTTGGATGAATTTGATTATTTCCATAAAGAATCATTCCTTTAATAAATTCCCGTAAAAATTATCGTAACTCCATTGGTCATTTTAAAAAATGTTGGTCGTGAATTGTTGACGTAAAACTCTGAAATAAGCATTCTATATCCGGTACATCGGAATGTATTTTATCATAGACGTTAATGATTAATGACTTAATTGTTTCAGCAGGCAAAACTGTTATTGCCGGGTTTGGTTTAAAAGCTAAGGTCATTGATATTGGCTTACCGTTTGCATTTGGGAGTTTGTAGTCAATCTCATCCAATAATGTACAGCCGGATTGTAAATAAAATTGGATCCGGTCGTCGCGGTTTGCTTTGTCCCGTTCGTTGCCGGCAAGTTGAGGTTTCTCAAGTTCCAATAAAATACCAAGCGAACTTGAAGTTTGCATTTCAACAATACTGTTAAAAAATATGGTTCCGAATCCGCACCGCTGAAACATTGGATCGATGGCCATATAATCCAGAAGTAAAAAGTGGGGATCGTTATTGAATAAAACAAAAGCGAAGCCGATTATATTGTCAATGTATTTATGACGGGCAATAAGTAAGGTGTAATTCTTACGTGACAGTAATGTTTCAATTTGGGCGATGGATTTTCTTTCTTCGATAGGGAACTGTTTTTCGTATATCTCTATTGCCGACCTATAATCTTTAGAATTATAATCGGTAATTTTTATTATCTCAATCGAATTGACGGAATCTTTTATAAAAATTTGAAAGTCTTTTTTAAACAAGCGTAAATTATGAGAAAACCATACTTGATGCAGTTTGTTCTCTTCTAAGAGGACGGGGGTCCAGGTTGCTGATATTTTTAGCCTACCTCCAACCTTTTTTTGGCGGTCATAAATAGCTTCACAAAGATTCCAACATATATTGGCGTAAGTTTCATATCTGATTCTATAGGGGTCATCTTTTGGTAGTGTATAATATTTCGAAGTTTTTGATTGATTCCTTAAATCCGGATATTCCAGTCCGAGCTTTAAAATCTCAAAATACATTAAATCCAAATCCGAGTATGCTTGGGTATATTGTTGTTTTTTGAAAGTTATATAGGATAAGGTAATTGCGATAACTGATATGCATACTGATATTAGCGAAATAATGAGATCCAACTAAAAACATCCCCTTTGGTAACTAAGATACATTACTGAGTTGGTTATACCAATTGCCGGATCGGTAAGAGCGCCGTCAAGATCGAATAAAATATAATCGTAGTCTGTCATAAGTTTACTCCGTTGCTATAAATGTTAAAACTAAAACTTAATTAAAAATAGTTTTCTGTAAGTTTCCAAAAAATCCTTCCGCCTCACCCCGCCAGCTACCTTGGTTGCTTGATGATATCTTGATAGCTGCTCCCCTCTCCTTTATATATAAGTTGAATTAAATTTCTAATATATATTATGTCCCTAAAGCCGGCCATAATGGATGTTAATTGGATTTAATTCAACTTATTACAGCTGTAATATGATGAAGTAAATACTGATTTTAATAGAATTTGCATTCGGCTTTAAGAATGTAAATCTTGATTAAATAATTTACTTCATCATATATATATGAGCTTTTCTGAAAGTTTAGGAGAGGGGAAGGTCGATATATTGGATTTGGTTGTTATCGTTTATCCTTTATATGAAATAGGTGATTTTAAAACACAAGAAAAAGAAAATCTGAAACCATAAATAAACCAACTTGCCCCTCTCCGGAACAGACAAAATTAACAGCAGTGAATGGAGAGGGGCGCGGTATTGATGTTGGCATGTCCGGCTGGGGATCTGGCGGGGTGAGGCGGATCATTTTTCAAGGATTCTTTAATGTAAAGTCAGGTTGACCAATAGCTCGTAAGAATATTATATTTTCTCTATATTCCCAAGTCATTCTGATATTCATATTTATATTACATTCAAATATCTCTTCTTTACCACGAATCTTCTTGGTTCGCAAAGAAGGATGCATTGGATTATTCGCCATTAACCGTAGTTTATTTTTTAAAACAGCCTTCTCCTCGGGAGAAAGCTTTTTATAATCTTTTTTAAATCGTTCTGAGAATGTAAATTCCATGGTTAGGAGTCCAATTTGTTGATAAGATCATCAACATTTTTTACTTTATATACTTTGCCTTCTTCAATATTTTCTTCGACTTCCTTCTCTTTTTCTTGCCATTCTTTTGACCAAAACCAAGATTGCGAACGATCAATAATCAACACCGGTTTAACAATTATTTTATCGTCTTCAATGGTTATGTCTAAATTATCGCCCGGATTTAAGCGCATCTTCTTAATAATCTCATTTGGTAAAGTGATTTGTGATCTCCCTCTTAATTTTGTAATCATTTTAATCACCTCGGAATTTCTGAATTTCCAACATTCATATTATATCATCTTTTTGGGAGAATTTATACCAGACAAAAAGACCTTTTTGGCCGCTCAAACGAGGAAACGCTTTTATCGTAGCATTTATTCTTTAATCGCAGAGATATAAACTTCCGGCATGGTTGGGTTCAAAGGCGCTTTTGATATGGCAAAAAATCACTCCGGAGTGGGAGAAAGACGCTTGAAAGTGATCCCGGTAGACTTTGGAGCGGCAAAAGATCACTTTTTATTGGAAAATTGCCGGTTTGGAATGGAAATTTGCCGGTCCGGAGTGAGGCCCGGACACTCTGTTTTGTATAATTTACACTTGATTGTGTTCAAGGACACTTTTGATATGAGTTAAAAATCACTCGGGAGTGGGGGAAGGACACTCGGGAGTGAATAAGGGACACTTCGGAGCGGGAAAAGATCAATTTATAGTGGAAATTTCTCAGTCCGGAGTAATTTAAGGCCGCTCCAAAGTGGGTTGAACACACTTTGGAGCGGTTTATTGTCACTCTACCGGCCAAATTTTCCGGTTTGATTTAACTATTAGGCGGTTTCTTTAGTGGCGGCAGCGCTTTTCCGGCTTTTTTGGAAGAATACGGCCATTTCGTCGGCGATGGCGCTTAAACCGGGGACGCGGTCACGGTTTATTTTGGTTATGGAGTACACTTCCAAAGCTACAGTCAGCAGATCGCTGTTAACGGCGATATTGGTCCGTTCCAGACCCCTGGACAATTCGCCGGACATGTTGACAATCGGGGATAAACTTTTGGCGAGGGTGTAATCTTTGTTAAACTCTTCGGCATTAAAGACGCTGGGCAGGATCTCCGGATGGGAGTTTACGACGTAATGGGCTTTTTCAATGAAGGGTAAGTAATTATTGCCGGCTTTAAAAATGCCTTTGACTTCATCGGTTTGCAGTGAAAGCAAAAAATCCAGATCCGCCAATACTTCCTTTAGTTTTTGAACAACCGACGCTTGTTTCTCCGCCAGCAACTCAGCGGAGATTAAATTTTGGGTGGCCATTAAATTTCCTCCTTAATTTCCGGTTTTTACCGGTTGGTTTTGGTATTATTCGAAAAATGAAAAATATTTTCCTGCTTTTTTGCTAAAAAAATTTAAATTTTTACATAATTTTTTATTTGTACGGTTGTGCGAGAGATTTTTATAATTATTTAATTTGAATCATTATCGGGGATTTATGATAAAATTCGACAAACGTGTCGAAAAATGTCGAATTTATATTTTTGGGGGTGGAAGGAAAGTAAGTTTCAGTGATTAGCGGCTATTAGTAGAAAAAGTGTAAATATTTAGCATGATTAGCCGATAAATATATTGGGATATTGATATGTTAAGTTGAAATTGGAGTGAAATGGGCTTGGGTAGTGGAAGAATGAATGAAAATGATAGGGAAAATTAGAGAAGGCCAGGGGATCGTCTTTTGTTTATTGTGTCGGATTTTAACGGAAATTGACGGTTAAAAAGTAAATAATTTAGACTTTTAATATTAAATAAGCGGGGACAACGGGGAGACGGCTGGAGGGGGGCCGTATTATTAATAGCAATTGCAAAAATCGAAGATGTCTAAGTGCGACCTGTGTTCCAGGATGGGACGAAGTTGCGGAGGACATGGATGTCTAAGAACGACCCTATCCCTTAAAGGGTATTGGTTGGGCTTTGCAGGTTTTAAAAATAGACTGCGAAGGATGATGGTTATTCAAATGATTTCTTGGATACGATTAGGATTTTAAAAAATTAAGAATTCAAATATATTTTATTTGATTTTATGCTTCTTTAAATTTGACAAAATATGAATAAGGGAAGGGTTTACATGATGAAATTCTTTGAACTAACTTTTACTGTTATCCTTAAAATGAATATCCGCTTTGAACTATCCAATGAGCAGATCGGCAAGATTATCAATAAAGCTTTTTTGCAGGATGCTGAGTTGGCTGAGTTGCATGCGGTAAACAATTTTAAGTATTATGTGTTCAATAGTTTTTATCCGATTGAAAATGATGGGGAATATAAAGCGGGACGGGCTTATATCTTTAGGTTACGAACTCCGGATGCTGCTTTGTCTGCAAAGTTAAAATCATTATTGCCGAAGACGGAAAATGATTTGTTTACTATTTTAACTGTGCAGTTTAAAACCACCAATCAGAGTTATATTTCAAATATTTATACGATGACGCCGGTGGTTGTAACTTTGGAAAATAATGAGTATTGGACCCAAAAGCATGATTTGATGCTGTTGTCAAAACAGTTACAAGATAACCTGGAAAAGAAGTATAAAGGGTTTTATCAAGGTTCTGAAGCTGTCCCGAAATCTTTTATTCAACGAATTGAACTATTAAATGAAAAACCGATTGCAATTATCTATAAAAATATTAAGTTTCTAGGGAATAAGTTTAAGATTTGGGTCAACGAGGACGAGGCTTCGCAAAAATTGGCGTTTATGGCGATGGCCTGCGGACTTGGAGAGAAAAACAGTGCGGTGGGGGCGGGTTTTTGTACGGGGGGACAGAATCGATAAGGAGGGTTGAGGAATGATTAATGATTTGATTGCATTATTCGGAAAAGCATATCAGCAATATGGTGATAAGTTAATCTTAGACTCTTATAAACCGGATGATGGATTGTATATTCGAGTCAATGAAGAAGGGAAATGGGAATCGCTGATTATTAGAAAGAAGGAATTATATCAAGGTGAACTTTATGATTGGTTTAAGGTAGCAGATTATAACAGTTGCCTTGTGGATATGAATAAACCGGTTGACCCTAAAAAAACGATCCATAGTAATAATTATCTGTCATTTTTTATAAAAAAAGATATCCTGCCTTTTGTGGGAGAATCAGAGAAAAAATTAACCATGGAGTCTTTGTATGAAAGTATTAATAGATATTTTGATATCTTTTTGAAAAAATTAAAGGAAAGGTTCGACCCTGAATCATTAAAATTATTGGAAAGCCTCGAAATTGAAGAAATTCCGGCCAACAAGGTTACATTCAATAAAAACTATTTAAAAACAAACATTGATAATTTACTTGAATTGGTTAGAGATGCCAAATTGGGCAAGAAAGATTATGTCAAAGTTTTCTTTAACGCGGTCCCCGAAATTTTTAGGGAAGAAAATAGACGTTATCTAATCCCTAAAATATTCAATAAAAATGACTTTAATATCCCTTTTAACAATAAAACATATGGCTTATCAAATAATAATATGGGTCTAAATGCTAAAAAACCTTATCTTGAGTTGATGAGCACTAATTTTAAAGTTGCTTTTCGGGTCGATTTGGAATCAGCTCTATTGGGCAAGAAGTTTTTTGATTGGCTTGAATCCCAACCAGTTAATTATTTATATATTCCCAAGGATTTCGATTTTATAAGCGGACTTAATGAAATAAATGATAAAAAGGAATTCTTCTATCTATATTTTTCGAGAGGTACTGATATAACAATTGAGGATTTTGATTATATTCCTGATTTTTCCGAGAAAATAGGTTTCATTTTGTATAACTATTTGATGTTGGAAGATGGTGAAAAAGGAGCAAAAATAATCTTAGATGATGATAACTCAATTAATACACTTTGGAAACTCGAAGATGTAGTAAATGGTTATCTCTTTTGTGGACGGCTAAAGAACTCTTATTATCAAGAACCTAAAGTTAAGTCGGGTGAGTTTACTGGTAAAATGTTGAATGTGCTGATTCAAAGCAGAAAAGCATTTCATGATTATTTTAAAAAAGGTATTGAAACAAGTATTAGGAGTATTTTGGATCATTCAACCTTAGAACTGATTAAGGCACAAGTCGGATTATCAGAAGGAATGAGGTTTACAAAAGCTGCTAGAGCATTAAATTTGAGGCTTTCATTATTAAAACATTTCAATTTGGGAGGCGGTAATATGGGTGACAAAATTAAAAACATTTTTAATGAGTTGACCTTAAAGCTTTCATCTGATGGACTTATGGTATGTGAAAATGAGGATGAATTTTACTTTCTTGCTGGACAATTAGCCTATTATCTATTAAGTCAAAGCAAGTCAAGCTTTAAAACTCATGGAATGGCCGAGCCTTTTCTCAGGGTAAAGAATCTAGAGCAGTTAAAAAGACAATTAGGTTTTGTATATGATCAGTATAAGCATGCAATCCCCCTTAATTCGTTAAGATTTAATAATGCAATGGCTGCTGTAAAAGGGTTTGAGGTGGATTCACAATCTAAAGTTAACGATGATTTATTTCTGGCAGGTTTCATGGCGAAAAACATATTTTATACAAAGAAAAAGGAGGCATAAATTTAATGAAAAACAGAGTTTATGGGGTTGTGGGAATTAAAAGTATTATGTCGAATTGGAATGCTGATTTTACCGGTAGACCTAAAACAACTGGAAATGGAGATGTTTTTGGGAGCGATAAAGCATTCAAATATCCTATCAAGAAAATGTGGCTGAATAATGATGAGAAAGTATTATTTATTAAATCATATAAAATTGATGAAGAAGCAAAAGGAGAGGATAAGAACAAAATCCAGCCAAGGGATTTAGGAGAAAGGTATTTGTTTTTATTTCCGGACTCCAAATTGGATAAAACTACTCCTTCAAAAGAAGTTTTAAAGAATCTATTCTCTGCAATTGATGTTATGAACTTTGGCGCGACTTTTGCGGAAGAAGGCCAGAATATCAGTATTACAGGAGTAGTACAAGTAGGACAAGGATTTAATAAATATCCCGATACAGCGGTTGAATCTCAGGATATCCTGTCTCCTTTCCGGAATTCCAAAAAAGATGATGCGGACGCTTCCACATTAGGCACAAAAATAGTGGTTGATGAAGCTCATTATTTTTATCCTTTTACAGTGAATCCCGAAAACTATAAGGAATATGTATCATTGATTGATGGATTTGACGGGTATGATAAAACTTCTTATCTTAAATTTAAAAAAGGTTGTCTTGTTGCTGCAACTGCTTTCAATACCAATAGCAAGATCGGTTGTGAAAATGAATTTGCATTATTTATTGAATGCAAAGACGATGCTAAATTATATTTGCCGAATCTTGACCAATACATAAAATTTGAAAAGAATCAACCGAAATCTATCATTGATTTGACCGGTCTGGACTTCGTCGCAGACGCTAAGGACAAAATTGAAAAGATAGAAGTTTATTATAATAAAGCCATGGTGGAGATCAAGTCAAACTTAAAAGACAAAGGCTTTAAATATGAAGAAATTGATATTTTTAATAATACTATTATCGGATAAGGATTGAGAGGAGGAAGCGTAGATTAGTATTACTGCGCATAAAAACCATGAAGGCTTTAGCTTTTGAGCTGTCCGGCAAAACCGCCATTTTTAAAAAGCCGGATGTCAATTCATATGCTTATTTCACGTATAATAATATTCATAAAGTAGCCTTATTGGGGCTTTTAGGAGCTATAATCGGGTTAGAAGGTTACAACCAGCAAAGCAGAAAAAACAGGGAACAAAAGAATATAAAAATTAAGGAAACTGGAAATACCAATTCTCCTGATTTTCCAGATTTTTATCAATTATTAAATCCATTAAAAGTAAGCATTGTACCAAAGGGAAACAAGGGTTATTTTTCTAAAAAGATTCAGGTCTTCAATAACAGTGTTGGTTATGCAAGCAAGGAGCAAGGCGGGAACTTGATAGTCATGGAACAGTGGCTCGAAAATCCTTGTTGGGATATTTTCATTCTGGATGACCATGCAATTGACGCAAGTGTTTTTGCAAAATTGGAAGATTACCTAATTAATCAGAAATGTGAGTTTATACCCTATCTGGGTAAAAACGATCATATTGCACAAATTAATCATTGCCAAAAGGTTGATCTGGATGAATCGAACAGCCGAAATATTGACTCTTTGTTTATACTCAAGAATACTCAATTGGACCGGTTTGTAAAAAACGATGCGCGGCCATACTTGTTTAAGGAGATTGCCCCGATATCAATGAATGGTTCATATAATTTTTATGAGTATGAAGAGTTTGCTTTAACAAATCTAAAGATTAAAAATCCGGAATCACTGGCTCCGCTTTACTCATACCGGGATTTAACATTATCATTCTTTTGAGAGAAGGGTACAATCTTTGGATGATCTTCATTTTATAGATATACGGGATTTAGTTGAAAATCACGAGCATATTTATGCGCATACCGGCAATGCCAAAGGGTACGAGACTCTTTTTGACCATCTTGAATTGACCAAAAAGTATTTATTATTGTTTTTTGATCAGAAGGGTATCGGAATTATTTTAGAAAGAATGATCCGGGGTGTCCGGTGTGAAGATAGGCCTTTGCCACAAGAGTATATTGGCCTAATCCGGGACATGTTTGTTAATGCCGTCTATTTGCATGACACCGGGAAGATTAATCCGGCCTTTCAAAAACTAAAAATGAAGAACGCTTATTTTAAAAATGCCGGTTTTGCTAATTCCGAACATGCTTTGATTTCCGCGTTAATCTATGTTGATCTATTCGAACAAAGGGTAAAATGTATTGAGGATGATAGTTTGCGGCTCTTTCTTTATAATATCCTATATTCATTTGCTTATCAGGTCGCCAGGCATCATACTTATTTAAATAATCTGAACAATTTTATTGATAATCTTAATAAAATTAGAGATCAGAAGTATTTAACCCATTATAGATCAAATTGTGTTTTTGATATTCGCCTGGATGAGGAGAGCAGTCCGTTTCATTCACGGTTTAAGCAATATGAATATTGGAATTTAAACAGTATTGAGTTTTATATTTTAAATAAGCTTTTATATTCATTAATTGTAGGGTGCGATTTCTGCGCGACTTACGAGTATCATAACTTAAAACCAGTAGAGTTAAATTTAATTGAATCGCCTGAAGAACTGTTATTACAGTTCAAACAATATAAAGTCATCAGAGGAATTGAGGAATACAAGAAAAATCCTAGTATTTTTAATGAAACCCCAATTAACGCCTTGCGTAGCGGAATCTTTATTGAAACTGAATCCAATTTGTTAAAACAAATCAATGAAAACATCTTTTTCCTCGAAGCTCCCACCGGCAGCGGTAAAACCATTATGTCAATCAATTTAGCGTTAAATATCATCAATCATTGCCGGGAATATCAGAAGATATTTTATATTTTCCCATTTAACACCCTAGTTGAGCAGACCCGCCAGACCTTTGAAGAGATATTCGGCGCAAAAGCTCCCTTTACTGTAATCAATTCCTTGACTCCGATTGAAGCCATCAGCAGCCAGGAAGAAGAGATTGATTATGAAACCAGTCTGATTGCCAGACAATTTTTAAATTACCCGATAATCTTTACTACCCATGTGAATTTATTTAATTATCTTTTTGGAACAAGCCGGGAAGCGAATATTCCTCTTGCCCAATTATGCAATAGTGTAGTAATTCTGGATGAGATCCAAAGCTATCGGAATATGCTCTGGAAAGAAATCAGCATGTTTTTGCATCAATACGCGAAATTGCTCAATATTAAAGTCATCATCATGTCCGCTACCTTGCCGAAGCTTGATCAGTTGCTTTCTCAAGCTAATGAAACAATTAAATTTGCAAGCCTGGTTGAAAATCCCCGGAAGTATTATCAAAACAGTCTTTTTAAGAACCGGGTCAAGTTGAATTTTGATCTGCTCGATGAGCATGATTTTAATCTTATTAAGCTCTGGAATAAAGTTTTATCTGTTTTAAAGGAGCGAAATAAACCTACTAAAGTTTTAATTGAGTTTATCAAAAAAGATACGGCCAGAGAATTTTATAATCTAATCAAGGGTGAACTACCAAATATAATTGAATTGACTGGCGATGACAATAAGTATACCCGGGACAAGGCGATAGAGTTTATTAAGAATACCAATGAGGTTATTGTCGTATCAACCCAGGTGATTGAAGCAGGCGTAAATATCGATATGGACATCGGATTTAAGGATATTTCACTGCTTGATAGTGAGGAACAGTTTTTGGGGCGGATTAATCGTTCTTGCCTAAAAGCGGGATGTATCGCCTATTTCTTTTGTCTTGATAACGCCAAGGATATTTACCGGGAAGATTTCCGGACGATCATGGACTTAAAAAATCCAAAATACCGTGAATATCTGCAGAATAAAGATTTCAGCCAATTTTATCTTGAGTGTATGCAGGGTATAGAAGAACGAAAAGCGGAATGCAATAAAAATAACATCCAAAATCTATTGAATTATGCAGTACAGTTAGATTGTGATCGGGTTAGCGATTGGATGAGACTGATTGATCAACAGAATTTTCAATTATTTATACCCCGAATTATTGAGGCCGATGGCAAATCCATTGATGGATATCAGTTATGGGAGTGTTATAAAGAGCTATGTCAAAACATAGAGTTGGGATACGCCGAGAAAATGGTTACTATATCCGAGCTTAATGAACAGATGAGTTACTTCATGTATAATCTGGTCTGTTATGACCGAAAGACTAATGCTCCCCCATATTTTACAGAAGTATTCGGCAATTATTTTTATGTCGCCGATGGCGAAAAGTATATTGAAGACGGTAAATTTAACCGAAAAGAATATTTAAAAGACGCGAAAGGCCTATTCCTATGACCATTACCGGCACCATCATCAACTACTATTTCCATTGCAAACGCCAATGTTGGCTCTTTTCCAACCGGATCAATCTGGAGGAGAACAGCGAAGATGTCCGGATTGGAAGGGTTTTACATGAAATCGAACATGAGAAGAGTAAAAACACCGAGATTAGTATTGATAATGTGAAGCTGGACAAAATCACGGATGAATATTTGGTGGAGATTAAGAAATCCGATGCTGATATAACAGCGGTGGAATGGCAGGTGCTTTTATACCTCAAGAAGCTCAAGGATAAAGGGATTGAAAAGAAAGGGAAGATTGAGTTTATCGAAAAGAACAAGCAGGACCATAAAATACAATATATTGATCTTGATGAAGCAAAAGAAAAACAGTTACTCGAGCTGGAAAATGAGATTGCCGTTTTTATTGCCGAACCAATTCCGCCACCAGCGGAAAAGATGTCTAAATGCAAGAATTGCGCCTATTATGAATATTGCTTTTTATAGGAGAGACCGATGAAAGAACATACGAGATATATATTTTCCTCCGGTGAATTAAGCCGGAAAGATTTTTCAATTCTCCTCAAAAACGAAAAGGGTAATTTTTATATTCCGATCAAGGATACTCGAGAACTTTATTGCTTTGGCGAGGTTACAATAACTTCAAAACTTCTGGATATCATAGCCAAGGCTGGTATTACCATTCATTTCTTCAATTATTACGGCAATTATTCAGGTTCATTTTATCCGAAGGAATATCTAATTAGCGGAAATCTAACAATTAGGCAGTCGCAAGCTTATTTATCACACCAGAAGATGATCGCCAGAAGTATTGTAAATGCTATTGCCGGTAATATTCATGAAGTATTGTATCATTATTACCGGCATGATAAAAAAGAACTGAAACCGTTACTGGATTGGCTCAAGAATGAAGTGCCGAGGATGTTGAAACAGGCGGAAGGAATCAAGCAAATCTTAATGATAGAGGGGCGGATTTGGAACAGATTTTATAACACATTCACCATATTTTTACCGGAGGACTTTATTCTCAATAAAAGGGTCAAACGGCCTCCCGACAATCCGATGAACGCTTTGATTTCATTTGGCAATAGCCTTTTATATACCAAAACCATATCCCAGATCTATCATACTCATTTAAATCAATCCATCAGCTTTCTGCATGAACCGGGCGAGGGTAGGTTTTCGTTGAGCCTTGATTTGAGCGAGGCCTTTAAACCGGTGATTGTGTTCCGGACCATCTTTGATTGTGTTAACAATCGTAAACTGCAAGTGGAAAAACATTTTAGTAAGGAACTCAATTACTGTCTTTTAAATGAGCCGGGCAAGAAAATATTTATCGAAGCTTTTGAGGAAAGGATTAATCAGGTTTTCGAACATGCCCGGTTACGGCGGAAAACGACTTTTAAAAATGCCATTAAACTGGATGGGTACAAGTTGGTGAAATTTCTGATGGAAGGCGAGGAATTTAAACCGTTTAGTTTGGAGGAATACAAATGAGTGGCGATACAAATTACAATTATGCGTTTGTGCTCTATGATATTGGCGAAAAAAGAGTGCATAAGGTTTTTAAAGTTTGCAAAAAGTATTTTAAACACCACCAGAAGTCAATATTCAGAGGAAACATCACTCCGGCGGATTTGATTAAACTGAGAACTGAGTTAAAGAAGGTGATCAGTGAGGAAGAAGATTTCATTTCGATTATCAAATTTATCACTAAGGCATCATTTGACGAAGAAACATTAGGGAAAAACTGGAGCGATAGTGAATCGTTAATTATCTAATTTTCCAAGTGATTTTATTGCAATAAGGTTGGAAAGTGAATATTTTCAAGGACTTTATGAGCTTTTTACCTTATTGAAATTATTTTGAAAACCACTTGGAAAAAAGTTGAGAAAAGATTTGTTTAACTTCAACTTAGAGATTTTTATAGCCAGTAAAAAGTGTTATTTTTATTAGGTAGAACCTTAACAGAAGCTGTATTTAAATGCGAAAAGGAATTTTTACGGTTAT
Organism: Bacillota bacterium; assembly: GCA_023435225.1. GTDB lineage: Bacteria > Bacillota > UBA4882 > UBA8346 > UBA8346 > UBA8346. Next base: position 179,824 of record JAEYRX010000064.1, on the reverse strand, counting down.
TGGTTGATTTTGTAGAACCTTAACAGAAGCTGTATTTAAATGGCATATTGTACCTCCTATTTACTTAATAACTGCGCGTAGAACCTTAACAGAAGCTGTATTTAAATTCTAGATACCTCCATAAACATCTTCGAAATCCAGGTGTAGAACCTTAACAGAAGCTGTATTTAAATGTATGACGAAATAAAAGATACCTATTTTGCTTTAACGTAGAACCTTAACAGAAGCTGTATTTAAATTAAATAGCGGTAGACGGTATCCGATTAGGGAATTGAGGGTAGAACCTTAACAGAAGCTGTATTTAAATTCATTCATGGCATCCATTACCCTAATAGCCCGGATTGTAGAACCTTAACAGAAGCTGTATTTAAATTCGGCTAAAGGAATGCATCAAGGATTTAAGAGTTTTGTAGAACCTTAACAGAAGCTGTATTTAAATAGGGCTTTATAGTAATCTTTAATAGCCCTATCGTTAGTAGAACCTTAACAGAAGCTGTATTTAAATTGGTATCACAGATAACACCTATAAACGGTTTATCGTGTAGAACCTTAACAGAAGCTGTATTTAAATTCTATATTAGGTAAACTTAACCTCTTATGCGCCGGTAGAACCTTAACAGAAGCTGTATTTAAATTTAGCAAATGGATGTAAAGCCCATTCGTCCAATAGTAGAACCTTAACAGAAGCTGTATTTAAATCAGTCATGGACTAAGCTTTATACTGACCCGATTGACCGTAGAACCTTAACAGAAGCTGTATTTAAATTTTTCAAGAGGTTCAGGATATAGAACAGCTATTTCTGTAGAACCTTAACAGAAGCTGTATTTAAATTCGGAAAAGTCTTTCTATAAGATATGGAATAGTGGTGTAGAACCTTAACAGAAGCTGTATTTAAATAGAGCATCGCGAAGAGATTCGTAAACGGAATAAGGTAGAACCTTAACAGAAGCTGTATTTAAATCATTAATTTGGAGCCGCACCCTTTCCGGTGACATTCGTAGAACCTTAACAGAAGCTGTATTTAAATAGGTAAATGAACCGCTGATAACTAGGCGGTTTTTGTAGAACCTTAACAGAAGCTGTATTTAAATTTCGCTAAGGCTGCAGATTTGACTTCCCAGGAACGGTAGAACCTTAACAGAAGCTGTATTTAAATTCGTCCCGTTGTATTCTTTACTATCCTCATCCCTGGGGTAGAACCTTAACAGAAGCTGTATTTAAATCTTTCATCGTCTACCGTATAAAGCGGCGGCTTACCTGTAGAACCTTAACAGAAGCTGTATTTAAATGCGGTTGTAACCGTTAGCCCTATTAACTCACTGTCGGTAGAACCTTAACAGAAGCTGTATTTAAATAATCGAATATCCCGAGGAGCATCATCGAAATGAACTGGTAGAACCTTAACAGAAGCTGTATTTAAATCTCAACAAACCTCTTTAAGACTATCGACTTATTTGTAGAACCTTAACAGAAGCTGTATTTAAATGCGGATGTCACAAAGGGAAAAAAGGCATTATTAAAGGTAGAACCTTAACAGAAGCTGTATTTAAATTATGGTATGTTTTTTAAATTAATGTCAGTTTCTATAGTAGAACCTTAACAGAAGCTGTATTTAAATTACTTTTCGCGCTCCTTCCGTTTTTCTATCTCGCGTGTAGAACCTTAACAGAAGCTGTATTTAAATCAAAGATTGCCCGGTTAGGAATGGCGAAGAGTGTAAGTAGAACCTTAACAGAAGCTGTATTTAAATTTGAAAAATTGACGGGCTTTTTCTTGCCGTTCAGCTGTAGAACCTTAACAGAAGCTGTATTTAAATAAATTAGAATCATTTGAAATTTTGATATCCCATTTATGTAGAACCTTAACAGAAGCTGTATTTAAATTTGGCCGGCTTCGACAGTAACCACAGAATGTTTGCGTAGAACCTTAACAGAAGCTGTATTTAAATACTGATTGTACATCTTTATAAACATGAGTATCGTTGGTAGAACCTTAACAGAAGCTGTATTTAAATTCTTCATAGACGCTGAAGGGTACCGCCGCATCCGGTGTAGAACCTTAACAGAAGCTGTATTTAAATTCGATCAGGGCTTCTTTGTTGGTCTTACGCTTTTCTGTAGAACCTTAACAGAAGCTGTATTTAAATTCGTTTATATCGTTAAACATTCCTTTTTGGAAACATGTAGAACCTTAACAGAAGCTGTATTTAAATCTAGACTTTTTTCAATATCGGTTTCCGGTCCAGAAAAGTAGAACCTTAACAGAAGCTGTATTTAAATTGCTTAAAATTATCAAGTTTTAATCCGCTATCGGTGGTAGAACCTTAACAGAAGCTGTATTTAAATTCGAAATGATGAATATTAAAAATGACACCTTTTATTGTAGAACCTTAACAGAAGCTGTATTTAAATTAGAGATTGGCTCCACGGAGATCGGCTCCACGGAGAGTAGAACCTTAACAGAAGCTGTATTTAAATATAATATTAATAGTGAAGCCTAATGGGTTTTCCTGGGTAGAACCTTAACAGAAGCTGTATTTAAATTCGGAACCAAACGGTCTATCTTTACACCAAGCCCCGGTAGAACCTTAACAGAAGCTGTATTTAAATGACAAATTTGCACCCCCTGGCCGTTCTGGATGGTCTGTAGAACCTTAACAGAAGCTGTATTTAAATGTTGAAAAACTGGACCTTGAAGAAGCCGCAAACATGTAGAACCTTAACAAAGAAGAAAGATGGAACTGTACAATACCTATAATGTTGGAAGAAGCTGTAAGAGTTATTTCAAAAACTGTGGACCTCCGAAAGGGATTTGTCGTTTATCAGGAAGGTTTTCCCTTATAAGCCACTGGCCAAGCTATATAAAAAGTTGGGGAGAAGGTTGGCGGGGGTGAATGGGGTGAATTAAAAAATTGACTTATTTTTTTACACAGAACTATCTGCACTACCTATTTTTTATTTCCGAGTTTTTCAATCAACGATTTAACCAAATTTTTTTCCTCTTCATCCAATCTATCCAATTTCTCTATATACGGCAATAAAGAGTTATCATTTAAATGAATCTCATTACTATTTTTAGGTGTCTCCGAAATAAGATAATCCATGGATACATCAAATACTTCCGCAATCTTTTGTAATGTTTTAGTGGAAGGTTTTGATTTGCCATTTTCGTATAAAGAAACACGCCGCCCATAAACCCCGATTTTTGTCCCTAAAAAATCTTGGCTCCAATTTTTTTGCGTTCTAAGAAATAATATTTTTTCACCAAGAGTCATTCTGTATCCTCCAGAGAACATCAATTTAACCATAAATATATTAATATTACAAAAAATAGCATATTTTTCTTGACAAATTGTTCTGTCGGCGATACAATATAATACGAACCCAATAGATGTTTTGAATGAAATTAATTTAGAGGGTATTTGTATCCGCTTTTCCACAATCACTTCATTTTACCATAAAACCCCTTTCCACTCAATGCGGGAAGGTTTAATCGGTATTCATAAAAAAGAAAAGTGAAAAGGTAAAAGGGAAAATAGAAAAAGGTATTGGCCTTTTCAACGCCTAGAGCAGAGGCTTAAAAATATGTCCTATCAAAACCGGGTCGCTCTCAGACATCCTTGTCTTCCGCGGCTTCGACCCGTCCTGGGTCACAGGCTATTGTCTACAAACTATCTCAACCCCCGAGGGGCTTGGCGAATAATTTTCAGATCAGAAAGGCAATTCACTGCTTGAAACACTCCAAAGCCTAACCCAGCCCATTTATGGGGTTGAGAATTCATTTAACTGCAGCCCAGGGGTTTTGAATCAGCTTCAATTTATTAACATCTGCCCTGGGTGATGAGTAACAAACCAAAAAAATAGGCGTCCCCGGCACTACTTCAAACTCTCGCCTCGTGCCTCACGCCTTTCCCAGGAGGAATAACCCATGTTAAGCGAAAACTCCACCGGTATCAACCGCCTGATCTTCGACCGGATCTGCCGGATCTGCGACGAAATCATAATCCACGACTCCGAATACAAAGAACTGGGAAAGATCCCGTCCGAACTAATCCGGCAACTCATGGCCAAACTGCCGAAGGAAGACCGGGAGCTCCTGGATCGCTATTCCTCGGGAAATAACCAACAGCAGAATAGACAAGATGAGATCCTTTATACCCGGGGATTGTTTGACGGGATTTGGCTTTGTAAATGGATTGAAAGGATCGGGAGAGGAGAGCAAGAGGTCTAATAATTATAACATATCGTAGATTATTCGAAAATCAATTGAAACGATAATGGAGAATATATTCAGCCTTTCACCTATCCTGAAAAAAATAATCCCATACAAATGCGCACCCATCAACATATTGTCGGTAATAAAAGCAATTTTGAAGTGTGAAGTTAGAAGCTTGAAATAAAACCGAGTAAGGAAAAAAAGAGTTATGTCACCGCCCAGAGCAGAAGCTGCAATTCATTGTTCTATCAAAACCGGGTCGCTCTCAGACATCCTTGTCTTCCGCGACTTTGACCCGTCCAGGGTCACAGGCTGTTGTCTACAAACTATCTCAACCCCCGAGGGGCTTGGCGAATAATTTTCAGATCAGAAAGACAATTCACTGCTTGAAACACTCCAAAGCCTAACCCAGCCCATTTATGGGGTTGAGAATTCATTTAACTACAGCCCAGGGGTTTTGAATCAGCTTCAATTTATTAACATCTGCCCTGGGTGATGAGTAACAATCAAAAAATAGGCGTCCCCGGCACCATATTCAAACTCTCGCCTCTCGCCTCGTGCCTCACGCCTATACGGAGGAACACCCATGCAAATACGCGTCCACCAACACACCGTCGGCGCCATTCGTCACGGCAAAAACCAAGTCCCACTGATCCGCCTCTCCGGCAAATGGCTGGAAAACTGCGGCTTCAAACCGGGCTCCAAGTTTGTAGTTAATGAAATGAAGGATATGCTTTACTTGACGTTGGACGATGATGATGGGTTGACGGGGGAATTGTCGGGCATGTTGTGAGCTTGAATCGGTGGTTAGACCCCTCCACTTTGTCGCCACAGGCGGTATTCCTTCCCTGGACCGCCTTACTTGAACCATCCATGGTTCCGGTCCCCGCCCGGAGAGGCAATAACCACCATGCTACGAAGTATTCAAGAATAAATGCTGTAAAAAGTAGACAACGAAGTTCAGCTTTGTATGTTGTCCTGTCCCCGAGCGGGGAAAGGTGGCCGCCAGGCCGGAAAGGGGTCTAAACCCAAATTCGGACCGGCATCTCCACTAAACCAAGCAAGGAACCCCTATTTTCCACAATGAAACCATATGAACGCTTGAAGAAGAGAAAGAATAAAACAAAAAAAAATTTAGACACTGAAACACCGATTGAATAAATATGGTTTTAAATTAAATCCAATAAATCCGTGTTAATCCCGTCTAATAAATGTTTTTCACCCTCTTACCGCCAAAAGCTGCGATGAGAGTTATTTGTGTTTTTGAGAGCCGTGTGCTCCGGATGTGCCGGTAATAAACTTTCGGAATCTCCGATACCGCCATCGGCTTTTCCATTGACAAAGCGTGATATCTCATAAACAATTTGGTTTAAGTTGCCGGCTTGAGCACCTAATTCTTCCGAAGTCGAGGCGCTCTCTTCCGCATGGGCGGTATTTTGCTGGATAACCGCTTCGATCTGCGTCAGCGCTTTATTTACTTGCTCTACTCCCAAGGACTGCTCCCGAATGGCATTGGCAACTTCATTCATCAGTATATTTACTTTACCCGATTGGGCCGTAATCTCGTTAAAAACTTCCTGAACACGTTCGGCTACCATTACTCCCTTTTGCGATGATTCAATATTGGCTTCAATTATCGCGGCAGTATCTTTGGCGGCTTGAGCGCTCCGTCCCGCCAAATTTCTTACTTCCTCGGCCACCACTGAAAATCCCAATCCGGCTTCACCGGCCCTGGCTGCTTCGACTGCAGCATTGAGAGCTAGAATATTAGTTTGAAAAGCAATATCATCAATTACTTTAATGATCTTCGCAATTTGATCGCTGGATTTTTTTATTTCCTGGATGGAATTCATCATTTCCCGTATTTCGGTGATGCCTTTATTGGCTGATTCATTTGCTTGGGCGGATATTTGAGTTGCTTGTCTAGTGCTCTCGGCATTTTGCTGGGACATCTCAACCGATTGATTCAGGGAGGATGCTGTCTCTTCGATGGCGGATGACTGTTCCAAAATGCCTTGGGAGAGTTGCTGCGCGGAGTTTGAAAGCTGACTGGAAGCCGCGGAGACTTGTTGTGTTGCCGTTTTTATCTTGGCGACACCTTTTTCGATATTTCGTTTCAGATAGTTACCGGTACTGATAAAGGCTATTAAGATAAGTGTTATAAGCGTTAGGGTATCAATGAGACTAAAAATCGTATTATGCGTTAATTCGGTAGTCTCCAAAAAAACGGCATTCAGAATTGCCAAGGAGGTGAGAGGGAAAATCCTGATCCAAATCTTGAATACCAAATTGTTATGGTAAATCTTATATAGGCTGAAGGTTAAAATCAGCCCTCCTACGATAATATGTAGAGATGTTTTTACTAATTCACTAATTGCACCAGGTTGCATTTTATATCACCCCTAAGATTTTATTGCTTTATCTTACTCTATTTAGTTATCGACCTTTTTTAAGAATACATAATATGATGGAATGAATATTATATAATTAGCGGTGTGAAAATCGGCGGAAATTATAAATCATTCTGAAGTTTTTCAAGGACTTTTAAATGTTAGATGGAATTATATATATATTGCGAATAAATGCAACATATATTCCTTTATAAAAAAGGAGGCGGTAAAATGACTAATCCGAATAATCCGCAATTTGATCGGGAATTAGCCGGAATGATCGACCATACTTTACTGAAACCGGAAGCGACTGCCGAACAGATCACCAAACTCTGTCAGGAAGCGATGCAATATCAGTTTAAATCGGTTTGTATCAATCCTTTTTGGGTTTCACTAGCAGCAATGTTACTCAAAGACTCCAAAGTTAAAGTCTGTGCCGTTATCGGTTTTCCGCTGGGGGCTACCACTTGTAATGCTAAAAACAATGAGGCCAAAGAGGCGGTCCGGAACGGGGCTGACGAATTGGATATGGTCATAAATATCGGCGCTTTAAAGTCGGGCCAATATGATGTGGTATTAAACGAGATAAAGGCGGTGGTTAAAGCTGCTAAACGCCGGAGGATCGTCAAAGTAATATTGGAGACCGGATTGCTGACCGATGTTGAAAAGATTAAAGCTTGTGAGTTGGCCAAGCAAGCCGGAGCCGACTTTGTTAAAACTTCCACCGGCTTTGGAAACGGTGGCGCTACGGTTGAGGATATCGCCTTAATGCGCAAAACCGTTGGAGACAAGATGGGAGTTAAAGCTTCGGGAGGAATCAGGGATTATGAAACGGCTACGGCCATGGTAAAAGCGGGAGCCAACCGGCTTGGCGCCAGCGCCGGTATTAATATAGTAACTCAAAATGATAATCAAACAGCCGGGAAGATGGTTTATTGATATTTATCAAATAACATACGCAAATAAACCGACGGAGTGAATGAAAGAATATATTGAAACTATTAGGTAAATTGAATAAAATGGTTATATAAGTTAAATTATTGAAGCCGAATAAATTTAACTTATTATACGGTCATCAGGTTTACCAAAAAAATAAAGGGGGTTTTTAAATGTTCAAAAAAGGTCTCAGTGTGTTGGTTGTTTTGTTTTTGCTCGCGTTTTTAGTTGCAGGTTGTTTTGAAAGTGGCTCCAAAAACTTAAAAGTCGGTATGGTTACCGATGCCGGAACAATCGACGACAAGTCTTTTAATCAAGGGACTTGGGAAGGTGTAGTACGCGCCGGCGAAGACTTTAAACTGGAAACAAAATACTTAAAACCCGGTGGAACGACAGAGGCCGATTATGTTAAGGAGATTGGTAACCTTTATGATGCCGGTTTCAAAATGGTTGTTTGCCCCGGTTTCAAATTTGAAACTGCTATTTTCCAAGCTCAAGATAAATATCCTGATGCTAAATTCGTTCTTATCGACGGTACTCCGCATGCCGGCGATTACAAATCAGTTGTTAAAGAAAATACCGTCTCTATCTTCTTTGCTGAACATGAATCAGGTTTTCTAGCCGGTATAGCTACCGCTCTTCAATTTGGCAGCGGTGATGTAGGATTCATCGGTGGTATGGAAATCCCGCCGGTACAAAAATTCAATTGGGGCTTCCAACAAGGTATCAAATACGCTAACGAAAATTTAGGCGCTAATATTACTATCAAACCGGAGAACGTAATTTATCAAGGTTCATTTGATAATGTAGCCGCCGGACAACAACTCGGCGCTCAAATGTTTGACAAGGGAGTTAAAGCAATCTTCTGCGCTGCCGGTGGAGTTGGTATCGGAGCTATTAATGAAGCCAAATCGCGGGCTAAAGCCGGAAAAGAAGCATGGATCATCGGAGTAGACGTTGATCAATATGCCGAAGGGATTTACGAAGGAGAAAAATCAATTATTCTGACCTCCGCTATGAAGAGGATCGACCAAGCGGCTTATGATATGGTAAAAGCCGCTAAAGAAGATAAGTTCCCCGGCGGACAGACTTTAATATTCGATGCTAAGAATAACGGAGTCGGTATCCCGGAGAAGAATCCCAACTTATCAGAAGAAATACAGAATAAAGTTAAAGAAGTCTTCGATCAACTTAAGGCCGGTGACATTACTGTTTCCGACCAAAAAGGCGATTTAATTAAATAACAATTATTTATCTTTATTACAAGAAGAGGATGGGAAACCCCATTCTCTTCTTTTTTTGTTTTTATTATTATCAAGATGTATTATAATAGAAGAATAGTCAATATGCAGCTAAGTCAGATATATTATGTATGGTTACATTCCAAAGGAGTCGATACTATGGAATATGTAGTAGAAATGCTGAATATCCGAAAGGAATTCCCCGGAGTGGTAGCTAACGATAATATTTCGTTAATGCTAAAACAGGGCGAAATACTGGCGCTATTGGGAGAGAACGGAGCGGGCAAATCAACGCTGATGAGTATTTTATTCGGTCTCTATCAACCGGATCAGGGAATTATTAAAATTCGCGATGAAGAAGTGAAGATCGCCAATCCGAATATCGCCAATGAACTGGGGATAGGAATGGTTCATCAACATTTCAAATTGGTTCATAATTTTACTATTACCGAAAATATCATTCTGGGACAAGAGCCGAAAAAGGGATTAATGGTTGATATCAAATCAGCGGCAACCCGGATTAAAGAATTATCAGATAAATATGGGTTTAATCTGGACCCATATGCTAAAATAGAAGACATTTCAGTCGGTATGCAACAAAGAGTAGAGATAATGAAGATGCTCTACCGGAACGCCGAAGTCCTTATCTTTGACGAACCTACCTCCGTACTTACCCCCCAAGAGATCCAGGAATTGATGAAAATCATGCGTAACCTGATAACCGAAGGCAAATCAATAATTTTAATCACCCATAAATTAAAAGAGATCAAAGCAATTGCCGAGCGTTGTACGGTTATCCGCCGCGGTAAACTTATTGGTACGGTGGATGTGGCGACAACTTCCGAAGCTAAAATGGCCGAAATGATGGTTGGGCGGGAAGTATCCTTTCAAATTGATAAAGAACCGCAAAAACCGGGCGCTCCGGTTTTACGGATTGAAGATTTAACGGTAATCAATAATCGTAAGGTTAAAGGGTTAAAAGGTTTATCATTGGAAGTTCATACCGGAGAGATTCTCGGAATCGCCGGCGTAGAGGGAAATGGCCAAACTGAACTGGTCGAAGCCCTTACCGGGATGAGGAAAGCAGAGTCCGGAAAGATTTTTATGAATGAAGAAGAGATTACTTATAAATCAATTCGTGACCGTTATCAAGCGGGTATTGCTTATATTCCGGAGGACCGGCATAAACATGGTTTGATTTTGGATTATAGCATGGAAGAAAACTTTATTTTAAAATCCTATTATCAAGAACCATATTCAAAAAAAGGATTATTGAACCGGGAGACAATTCATCAACATGCGGAAGAGGTAATGGAACAATTTGACGTCCGGGCCGGACAAGGCGCAGTATCAAGCGCCAGATCCCTTTCCGGTGGTAACCAGCAGAAAGCCATCGTCGGCCGGGAGATCGACCAAAATCCGGAATTGTTAATTGCGGTCCAGCCAACCAGGGGACTGGATGTCGGCGCAATTGAGTATATTCATAAACGGATTGTTGAACAACGTGATCAAGGGAAAGCTGTTTTACTGGTTTCATTGGAACTCGATGAGATCCTTAATCTTTCCGATCGGATTGCGATTATAAATAGCGGAGAATTGATTGGTATCGTAGATGCTAAAGAAACCAATGAAAATGAAGTCGGTCTGATGATGGCCGGGGTAAAACGGGGTGAGGTCGGATGAAACTGCATATAAATAGGGATTATGGATTAGCTTTTATAGCGGTATTGCTTGGATTGGCTGCCGGAGCGATTTTGATGGCAATTACCGGAAATAATCCTTTTCAAGGATACATGTATTTGTTCCGAGGCGGTTTGATGAGCAGTGAAAGGATAGGTAATACTTTAGCTACTGCTACTCCATTGATATTTACCGGGCTTTCGGTGGCATTTGCTTTTAAAACAGGACTTTTTAACATTGGAGTAGCCGGCCAAATGCTGATTGGCGGCCTTTGTGCCACAGCAGTCGGTTTAACTTTCGCCTGGCCTAAACCAATACTTTTAACAGTGATTATATTAGCGGCAACTATGGGAGGCGCTCTTTGGGGAGTGATTCCGGGCTGGCTAAAAGCCAAATTTAATGTTCATGAAGTAGTATCCACTATTATGACCAACTGGATCGCTTATTGGACGGTTTATTACGTAGTTCCGGCCTATTTCAAAGGGGAATACCTGGAAACGGAGTCCCGAAAAATTCCGGAGATCGCCTCACTTAAAGTCCACTGGCTAACAAACTTATTTAACGGTTCCTATATTAATCTGGGCTTTTTTCTAGCCTTGATCGCCGTCATCGTGATAGCCTTCATTTTAAACCGGACCACTCTGGGTTATGAGTTGAAAGCCGTCGGTTATAACCGGCATGCGGCGGAATATGCCGGAATTAACGCCAATCGTAATATTGTATTGTCGATGATTATTTCCGGAGCTTTGGCCGGTTTGGCCGGCGCTGCTTTTTATGTAGGATATGCTTCTAATATTCAAATCGGAGTTTCGCCATCCCAGGGATTCGATGGAATTGCCGTTGCCTTGCTTGGTATAAATACACCGTGGGGTGTTTTTGCAGCAGCAATCTTCTTCGGACTGCTACATTCCGGTAAGGGATTTATGAATGCCATGACCAAGATCCCGCCGGAGATTGCCGATACTATTATCGCCACGATTATTTATTTTGCCGCTACCAACCTTTTAATTGAGAGAGTCTTTGATCGTTGGCGTCGGAAATCTCATCAAGCCGAATTACGGGCTGAAAACAATTCCGATAATTTAAATAATGGTTTGGGTGAGCGAGTGGGAGGTGCCAAGTAAGATGTGGGAGATTATTGTACAGATTTTTCCGTATGCTGTCGCCTTTACTATTCCCTTATTAATCACAGCCCTTGGCGGACTTTTTAGTGAACGGAGCGGTGTTGTCAATATTGGTCTTGAAGGATTGATGGTGGTTGGTTTCTTTACCGGGGCTTTAGTAATATCGGTTCTGGAGAAAAAAATACCGGGGATTGCTATTTGGCTTGGTTTATTGGCTGCTTTTATTATTGGCGGATTATTCGCAGTGCTTCATGCTTTTGCCTGTATCAATCTCAATGCCAATCAAGTTATCAGCGGCACGGCGATTAATATGATAGCCGGAGCTTTAACTGTTTTTTTAGCCCGGAATATTACCGGCAGCGGTAATATTCACATTGTTCATGGTTTAATCCGGCAAGATGTCCCCTGGTTTTCGGAGCTTCCGGTAATTGGTAAGCTGTTTTTTACTCAAGTTTATGCGACTACTTGGTTGATAATGGTTATTTTGTTGGTATCATGGTTTATTTTATATAAAACCCCTTTAGGTTTACGGTTGCGCTCTTGCGGTGAGCACCCGCAAGCTGCGGATTCTGCCGGAATTAATGTTTACAGAATGCGTTATCTGGGAGTGATTATTTCCGGAGCTTTTGCCGGGTTAGGTGGAGCTGTAATTTTGGTGACATACTCGGGAGAGTTTAACGGTACGGTTGGCGGGCTTGGCTTTTTAGCGTTGGCTTCATTAATTTTTGGGCAATGGAAACCGTTAGGAATATTGGGAGCCACCTTTTTCTTCGGGTTTGCCAGTACTATCGCCAATGTTTCACAGGCAGTCCCATTGTTAGCGCACATTCCGGGGATTATTCTGAAAAACTTCCCTTATGTCATCACCTTACTCGTCTTAGTCATGTTCTCCAAGAATACTCAAGCACCGAAAGCGTCAGGGGAACCTTATGATCAGGGGAAGCGGTAAGGTAAATACAGGAGATAGGAGTTTAGGAGTCAGGAGTCAGGAGTGTAGGTAAAGTTCTAGGATTTATATTTAAAAACTCCAAAGCATTAACAGAAACCTCCAGGCTACTGGCTCCTGAAAAAGAGTTATTCAATATTAGTAAAGAAGACGCTTCCAACAATCCGGGAGCGTTTTTTAGTTTTTATAATTAGTATAGCGTTAAATCAGTCAATCGTATATATATGAAAAGTATTAGTTAGTCTAATTGCGACCTCTTGCCCCTGCAATAGGGGTAACCACCGGTCATAGAAGCCAAAAATCTTATCTCTATGAGAGCATGTTTTACTAACTTACTCAACTTTCGCACTACAAAAATAGCTTGCAGTAAAGTCATATTAATTAAAATTAACTTTTTGAAAATATCGAAAGTTTTAACGATTTTTTCAAAAAGTGATACCTTAAATTATTGATTTTACTGCATTAAAATTAAAGTGCGAAAGTTGTATAACTTACATAATCTCTTTAAGTTTTAATTACTCTGGAACATGGTGGTTATCCCTTTTCAGGGACAAAGGGTCTGGGTTTAGGCTGTACTTTTTCCCTATAGACATAGTAATTTTCGGTTTTTGTATTCTTGACAAATATATAAACATAATTATATAATGTCTATGAAATTTATAGACAGGTGGTTAACATCATGAACGATTTTTCACAATTGTTTTGGAAGGCTAATTTGGATGAGATTAAACGGGGGTATACTTATGAGCCGCCAAGCGGGGATTTTGTTTGTCTAGTCTGTGGTGAGCGGTATACCAAAGGCCGGGTTTATCAGATAGATGAGTTTCTCTATGAGGCGGAGAAAGCGGTTCAGCTGCATGTAGCCAAGGAACATTCCGTTTTTGATTATCTTTTAGGCATGAATAAAAAATATACCGGGTTGACCGAGCACCAAAAAGAGTTATTGATCTATTTCCATCAAGGTGTAAACGATAAAGAAATTGCGGCTAAGATGGAGAATAGCAATACCTCAACCGTTCGTAACCAACGGTTTTCTTTCCGGGAAAAGGCTAAGCAAGCGAAAGTATTTTTGGCGATAATGGAATTGTTGGAGGAGCGATCAGCCGGAGAAGAGAAATTCATAGAAATACCCAAGACCGCCACTATGGTTGATGAGCGGTTTGCCATTACCGAAAAGGAAAACGCCGAGATCATAAAGGCCTATTTTAAAGAGGGGGAAGATGGTCCTTTAAGTAATTTTCCGCCTAAGGAAAAACGCAAAGTAGCTATTTTGAGACATCTACTAAATAGATTTGATGAAAGGCGAAAGTATACGGAGAAGGAAGTTAACCAGATTTTAAAAGAAGCCTATCATGACTATGTTACATTACGGCGTTATATGATCGAGTACGGTTTTTTGGATCGCAAACCGGATGGGAGTTTGTACTGGGTGAAAGTTAATTGACAATTGAGAATTGACAATTAAAATACTATTTAAAAAATAATTTGAATTAAAGGAAGAATAGATATGGAATCGAGTATGATTACTTGTGAATATTTTAAAAAGAGGATTATTGACCTATGCTTGAGGAGCGGACTGCAGGAATTTCCGAGCAAGCGCCGGGATCAATTAATTATTATAAAGTGTATTGCCAATATGTTTATGGAGAATAAAATTTATATTGAAAAGGAAGTTAATGAAATTATTAAGTCGTGGTTGGCGGATATGAGCTGTTTTTCCGGATGGGATTATATCACGTTACGGCGAGAGTTGGTGGATAATGGCTTTTTGAATCGTAATCCGGAAGGCTCTTGCTATCGTCTAAGCCCGAATGGACCGGCTGGAATAACCTTCGAACCGGCTGTTACCCAAATAAAAATTAAAAACGTGCTTGAAGAGGGCAAAAGAATGATTGCCCAAAGAAAAATGGAACATTTAGGAGCAAAATTATGAATAATTTTCAAAATAAAGTAGCTAAACGTATGGAAGATATCTTAAATGAGCATAACCCATCGCTGTAATACCGGAGAGTAAATAAAGGAGTTTTTTTAATGGATAAAAGCAGACGTTCGGAATTGAAACAAGCATATAAAAACAGGACACCCGAGGTAGGGGTCTTCCAAATTAAAAACAAAGTAAACGGTAAAATTTTTCTTGGGAGTAGCCCAAGCTTGGATAAAGCCTTCAATCGCCACCTATTGGGGTTGAAAATAGGTAGCCATCCAAATAAGGAATTGCAAAAGGAATGGAATCAATACGGGGAAGAGAGTTTTATCTTTGAGGTAATAGACCGGATAAAGCCGAATGAAGACCCACTTTATAATTATAGTGAAGATTTGAAGACTTTGGAAGAGATGTGGCTGGATAAGTTAGAGCCGTACGGAGAGAAAGGGTATAATAAGAAAAAGACTAATAATAGATAATTTACGGTATATGAAGGATCTCGCTATAATAGCGGGGTCCTTTTTTTAATCGTGTAATGTCCCTTCCACTCCGGACTCAGGAAGAATAGCAGGTGTTAATTGATTAGCTTTGGCCACTAGTTTATTAATATAAAGGTCGGTTGGAGTTGGCGCGGGATTGGCCAGGCTATCGGTTAAGGAGATATTTTTGGTTCCTTCACGACGCCAGGTCTGGTTTTTAAAGCTACCCAGCACATTGGAGATATTAATTACATAGAAAGCGTTATTTACTTTTGCTTCTAATTGGCAAGTGCCGCCTAACTTGCTGATAACAGCTTGATGGCCCTGTTCAATAAGATATCCAACCAGGTTGCTGGCGACAAAGACAGTTTCAATGTATTCTCCCAAGTCCCTCAATCCGGCAGGCATGTCCGTCTTTAAACCGAGTTCCCGCTGGCAAAGGGCTCGGGCATAGGCTGATTGCAGCTGATATTCCCCGGAGTTGAAACATTCACCAAATGTATTAATTGCCTCTTGTAAACGGCGTTCACGATATAATTGCACTCCATGATTATAAAGCTGTATCGGCGTCATTTTTTCCTCGATTAAACATTTTAATATTTTCCAGGGTAAAACTCCTGTTACGTTTCTTCCAATCTCGGCAATCGAACCGTTCGAGCATTGCCGGACCAGTCCCGACTAAGTCGGTCCAGCTATCCCAGGTAATCCGGATAATTTCTTCATCCGGATCATTGAAGGGGTGGTATTCACGGATATATTGTTCATCGGATATTAAACGATAACCCTTAGTGCAATGCATCCAATGTACTTTTAGGTCGATTTCACCAGTGTCATAGTAAGCGCAATATTGACATGTTCGGGACTTCGACATTATAATTCCTCCGGATTATAGACCGGTATGAAGCATGAAAAATAGTGACATATGCCTAAATCAATTTTCATGCCATAACCAAATATCCAAAACAGTATTATAATATCGCTGATTTTTAAAATTATGACTTCTATTTAAATTTCGTCCAACAACCTTTTTTCGCCGGTAATATGTTGTATTTCTTCAATATCCCGTGTACATTCCATGCAACCTAAGTATTGACCGTTATCATCACGGAGCGCATAAAATTCTATTAGTATTTTATGTTTTTTTCCGTTGTCGGCCGGTATCGGCAGATCAATCCAAAAACGGGCTTGGTTTCGCTTTCCGCTCCGCATATCATCGACTATTTTTAATACTTTAGGCAGACTTTCTTCAGGATGGCATTGCCGGAAGTTCATTCCCATTGCAGAGAGTGGCCGTTTAAACATTCTGGTTTCATGTTGGTTCCAGCCTATGACTTCATCATTTGCATTTATTACCGATATCTCCATAGGTAAGGTCTCAAAAATTGCCTTAACTACTTTTTCGTTCATTTGATCAATCATATTGGACCCCCATTTATATAATTTTAGGTTTAATATTCTCTCCAATTGTTAAAAAAAACGACAGTTAACTTTATCATAGAGGGGTTTTTCGATAAGTTTATTATAATTTCCTTCCAAGGAACAAGGAAAACAGTGAATAACTATGGAATAAGGATTTTTAAAACGGGAATGGTAAAATTATGTGGGGGTAGAATGATTGATTTTTAAAGCCTATGCCGTAACGAATGAGCTTGAATTAAATACAATTGCTGCCCAATGCCGGTTACCTCGAAAATATACCTGGGAAGAACCGTTAATCCTCCAGAAAGAGGTTTTAAAGGATATTTTGGGGAGAACAGTCGATGAAATGCAAAGGGTAATGGTTTTTGCATTTGGCAGTATTGTATTTATCAACACTACTATTGTTGATGAAAATGTCTTTTTCAAATATTTGAAAACAATAAAACCGGAACTGGAGGTTAAATTTTATCAACGATATAACGAAGATTATGAATTACGGGAAATTAAAGAATGGCAGGAGACGGGTTCCGAGAATCTGGTACTTACCGATCAATATGTAGTGGTTTCTGAAATTCAAACTTTTCATGCTGAGTTAATAGCTACAGTTATTGCCAAATCGGTGGCATTAGAAAAAACTGAAGTGGAAATGGAGAAGATTTTGGATCGTTTGGAGGAAACTATCGACCGTTTGGAAAAAGCAAAACTAAAGATTAGTGATAGAGAGCTTGCCAGAACTATTGCTAAAGTTATCCGTCATGAATATAATTCAATCGCCTACATTATGATCCTTGACAAGCCTGATATTACTTGGACTAATCTGGAGGCGGCTTATTTTTACGATCAGATGTCTATTTTTTTTGAACTGAACGACCGTTTTGAGATTTTGAAAAAGAAGACCGATATTTTGCATACAATTATTAATCATTTTTCTACGATCAGTCATTCAATGCGGGGCTTATTTATCGAATGGTTGATAGTCGCTTTAATATTGGCCGAAGTAATCTTAATGATTGCCGGTCTTTTAAAATGAAGCAAAAAATAGAAATCAACTGTTATAAATTTGCTGTAGAAGTTGATTTAAAAGATGCCGCCACTTACTTTAAATTACCTTTTACTGCGGGAATTGAGTACCTAACACTGAAATCAGATGATTTAGAGAGGTTGGGGTTTGAAAAACAATCAGATAAAATGGTATGGATTTTTAGTTTCGGATGCATTTGTTTAGTTGAATTTGAAGAAGGGCAAGTTAGAAAATTTTTAAGACTTTGCAGTTCTTTAAAAGGTTTTATGGAGTCAAATTTATGGGAAACATTTAATGATCGTCATTTTTTAGAGTTGCAAGATGGGAAGAGAGCATCGGAACAATTGATAAAGGTTGGGATATATACTACAATTCTGGCGAAATCAACTGAACTGAAATATTTGGAGTATTTGATTGATAAGATGATTGACCAAACGGAAAGATTTATCATCGATCTTAATGAAGGGTCGGCCAATCCGGGGAACCTTCTTTCTCAAAAAATTAATTTTGGTATTGGTAAAGCCCAGCTAAATATTATTGGAAAAATAAAGCTGCTAAACCGGCCGAAAGAATATGAAGCTTATTTTGAAAATCGAAAACTATACGATTCAATAACGGAATACTACGAGTTAAATAAAAGGTTTAATATTATCCAGGAGAAAATAAGGGATTTAATTTCTATTATTTCTTCTTATCAACAATTTGGTATCAACCGCCGGGAAAAACGCTTGTTAATATTAGAAATCATCTTGTTGATATTGTTTCCGGTCTCGGAATTGATTCACCTTTTATGGAATATTCTTTAATTATAAAATCTTGGTAAAAAATCTTGCTTATTATTTGATGATCAAGTAGAATATAATAAATTCAATAGCATATTATTTAAACCTTCAGGATCGGTGTGATTCCGAACCGGCGGTAATCGTTGAGTAAACGTAGCCCGCGAGCTGATTAGCAGATTTGGTGTGATTCCAAAGCCGACAGTACAGTCTGGATGGGAGAGGGTTTTACTTATACCTTATTAAACCTGAAGGAGACGTTTTTTAACGCCTTCTTTTTTATTTAACCATAATTTTGGATTATTATTGGATTTAAAATCCGGCATTTTATCCGTGTAAATCCTGTCTAAAAGAAAAGATTTTTGACACGGATTAATAAGGATTTTAAATTAACACGGAAAAGGAGTAAATATGGATCAAGATTTAATTTATATGCTAAGAGCTTTGGAATTAAGTAAACTTGGCGCTTCGATGACTCATCCAAACCCTATGGTTGGTGCGGTTATTGTTAAAAACAGTGAGATAATCGGCGAAGGCTGGCATCACGGCCCGGGGCAACCGCATGCTGAGGTTGAGGCTTTAAAGGCCTGTAGCGAAAATCCCGCGGGAGCTACAATGTATGTAAGTTTGGAACCTTGCAACCACTGGGGGAAAACTCCTCCTTGTACTAAAGCAATTATTGAGGCCGGAATCGCCGAAGTCAAAATGGCGGCTCGTGATTGTAATTGCCAGGTTTGTGGCGGCGGCGCCGAGGCATTAATACAGGCCGGGATCAAGGTTAATCAAGGATTATGTGAGGAAGAAGCGTTGGAGTTGAACCGCAGTTTTTTCCATCATTGTAAAACCGGGTTACCTTGGGTGATAATGAAAACAGCTACCAGCTTAGATGGAAAAATCACCAGTTCCAATGGAGAATCCCAATGGATTACCGGGGAGCCGGCCCGCCGGAAAGTTCATCAACTTCGCTCCGAAGTTGGAGCGGTTTTAATTGGGAGTGGTACCCAACAGAAAGATAATCCTAGTTTGACTAACCGGATGTTGGAGCCGGTTTACCGGCAACCGGCCAAGATCTTATTGGACAGCGATTTAAAGTTATCTTTAGACAGTAATTTAGTAAATAGTAACCCTGAACAATTATATGTATTTTGTACGGCCAAAGCTGATGAAAACAAGGAAAAATCTTTAAAAGAGTTAGGAGTTAATATCATCAAACAAGATAAAGCAGGAAGAGTTGATTTACCTGCTGTACTGGAGGATTTGGGCTCCCGCAATATACGATCAGTATTAGTGGAAGGCGGCGCTGAAGTGTTCGCCGGATTTTTGCAGGAAGATTTAGTAAATGAGTTTTATCTGTTTTATGCTCCATTTTTTATCGGTGGTAATCAAGCCAAGGGAGTCATCGGCGGGGCGGGTGTTTTAGCTTTGAAAGATGCCCGGCGGTTAACTATTGATTCTGTTTCCGGAGAAGGGGAAGATATTTTGATTCATGCTTATAAAGAGGAGGCATAAGAATTTGTTTACCGGTTTGATTAAGGGAATCGGAGTAGTTATGGAGAAAACCAATACTTCTTCAGCGGCAACTTTAAAGATAGAAACTATTTTAGCTTCGGAGCTTAATCTGGGAGATAGTGTTGCTGTTAACGGTGTTTGTTTAACCGCTTCAGCGCTTGGACCGAATTGGTTTAGGGCTGATATGATGCCGGAGACGATTAAAAGTTCCAATTTAAATTTTTTAAAATCCAGCGATAAAGTTAATTTAGAGCCCGCCTTAGCTTTTGGAGAACGGCTCGGCGGTCATCTGGTCAGCGGTCATGTGGATTGTATCAGCCGGGTTAGTGCGGTTTACTCAGAGCAAAATTTCCGGATTATAAAGGTTAGTTTTCCGGCTGAGATGGCCAAATTTATCGCCTTGAAAGGATCCGTGGCTGTTAATGGCGTAAGTTTGACTATTCAAGGAGTCTCCGGAAATGAATTTATGATTTCCCTAATCCCGCATACTTTACAAGAAACTAATCTACAGTTCATTAAGGTAAATGATTTGGTTAATATTGAAGTGGATTTGTTGGCCCGTTATGTGGTGAATATTATGGAACAACAGTCCGGAAAAACCGGGTTAACAGAGAGCTTTTTAAGGGAAAACGGATTTTGAAAGGTAGTGATATAAATGAATACGATTAAGGAAGCAATTGAAGAGATTAAAGCCGGAAAAATGGTAATCGTGGTTGATGATGAGGGGCGGGAAAACGAAGGCGACCTAATCATGGCCGCCGAGAAAGTTACCCCGGAGGCGGTTAATTTCATTGTCAAAAACGCCAGGGGACTTCTCTGTGTAGCGATTACCGAAAAACGGGCGGCCGAGTTGGAAATACCATTAATGGTTACTAAAAATACTGAGTATATGGGAACCGCTTTTGGAATAACCGTTGATCATAAGAGCGTAACCACCGGAATTTCCGCCAAGGAGCGGGCTGAAACTATTAAAGCTTTGGCGGATCCGGATTCATGTCCGGAAGATTTTTTGCGACCCGGGCATATTTCGCCATTAATAGCCCGCAGGGGTGGTGTATTGGTTAGGGCTGGTCATACCGAAGCTTCGGTAGATTTAGCCGGATTGGCCGGGTTGGAGCCGGCCGGGCTAATCTGTGAAATCATGAATGATGACGGTACTATGGCCCGGAGATCGGATTTAGAAATTTTCGCTGCCAATCATGGGTTAAAAATGATTAGTGTTGCTGATCTCATTGCCTATCGTAGTTCTCAGGAGAAATTGGTCATGCTGGAGGCTGATACGATTTTACCTAACCAATTCGGAGTTTTTAAAATGTTGGGTTACTCTTCTTATAATAATCAGGAGAGTGTAGCTTTGGTTTATGGGGATTTAAAAGGGAAAGTTCCTTTGGTAAGGGTCCATTCCGAGTGTTTAACCGGTGATGCTTTTGGGTCATTTCGTTGCGATTGCGGCGAACAGCTTAATAAAGCTATGGAAATGGTGGCGCAGGAAGGGGCCGGGGTTATTCTATATTTACGGCAGGAAGGCCGAGGAATCGGTTTATTGAATAAATTAAAGGCTTATCAACTTCAAGATAACGGTTTGGATACGGTGGAAGCCAATGAGAAACTGGGATTTAAGGCCGACCTCAGGGAATATGGAATCGGCGCTCAAATACTCCGGGATCTTGGGTTGACCAAAATCCGGTTAATGACTAATAATCCTCGAAAAATTGTAGGTTTAAGCGGTCATGGGTTGGAAGTGGTCGAACGGGTACCTATTAATATTGAACCTAAACCGACTAATAAATTTTATTTAGAGACTAAGCATGATAAAATGGGACATTTATTGGAGGTAGAAAAAAATGAAAATCATTGAAGGTATTTTAAACGGGAAGGATTATCAATTTGCCGTAGTAATCAGTAGGTTTAACAGTTTTATCACCGGACATTTACTGGATGGGGCGGAGGATGCATTAAAAAGACATGGAGTTTTGGATGATAATATCACTGTTGTTTGGGTTCCGGGCGCTTTTGAAATTCCTCTGGTAGCTAAAAAGTTGGCAGAGTCCAAAAAATATAATGCGGTTATTTGTCTCGGAGCTGTAATACGAGGCGCTACTCCTCATTTTGATTATGTAGCCGCCGAAGTTTCCAAGGGAATAGCAACAGTGGGAATGAGTACTGATGTTCCGGTAGTCTTTGGAGTAGTTACTACCGACAATATTGAACAGGCAATTGAAAGAGCCGGTACTAAGTCCGGAAACAAAGGCTGGGATGCGGCAATGACCGCCCTGGAGATGGCCGATCTGAATGGAAAACTATAATTAGGCGAAAGGCGAGAGGCAAAAGGCGGAAGTTTTTAGTATGGGAAGTTAAGCTTACTTTTTATATTTAGATAAGTTGAATTAAATTTCCAAAATAAATATTACGTCTCTAAAGCCAGATGTAATAGGAAATTAATGAATTTAATTCATCTTATATAGATAAATATTTTATTCTTTAGCCTCGAGCCTTTCGCCTGCCGCTTCAGAAACCAGCCACATTGGTTGCGACCAGGCGGTGCGGCCTTTTTCATTTTTCACTTCAATCCGGATAAAACCTTCATCACCATAACTTTGATAAAGAGCTTCGGAAGCTCTGGTTGCCCAAATCACTTGATTTTGAGCATTGAAAAATCTAATCCAGGTTGCTCCCGGGGCAGAGACGTGAATTTTAGTTCCTTCTACTCTAATATCTAAATTAGATGGACCAGTAGTGGCATAGAAGGCGCCTTTTTTTAGACCTTGTATTACGGACCGAAGGTCGAAACCGGGTGTTTTGACCATTATCCATCCATGACGGCTACTTCCCCGGTGGGAATCATCAACTGCTATACCCCATACCGGTTTTTGAGGGCCGCTTTTAATAATGAGTTTATGCCAAATAACCAAGTCTAATGGGTCATTAGAATGGGGATTATGAATCTCAATAAACTGAAGATTTTTTAATTTATATAAAGCTTCCGGATACCATCTACCGGTACCGGCGCCGCCTCTCCAGCTTAAATGAGCCGGAATGACCAGACTATCGAAATTAATAGTTTGATCCAAGCGGCGCTGGACTGTTTCGGAATGAGGGCGTTTGTTAAGCGGATTAATCAGCACCAGGTGTTTACCTAATGGAATCGGCCAGAAAAGGACCGGGACAACCTCTTCAACTCCCGGTAAAATTAACATCTCCTCTGTGCTAAGATTAGAAAAATCGGAAAAGCGATCATGGTCGGTAATAGCCAAAATCTTGTAACCATCTTGTTGGTATGATGCAATAATTTCTTCCGGAGCAACCTTACAATCATATGACAGATTGGAATGGGTGTGTAATTGAGTTTTATAGAAATCCCCTGGTCCCTCCAATGGATTGATAATTCGATAGTGTTTTAACATAGGAAAAGGTTTTATTTTAAGCCGATCCGGGATAAACGAGCGTTCCAGGCGAAAGTTTTGAATAATTTGTAGTACCATAAAGACTATAATGGTACCAAGTAAAATAACCCAGATTGAATTAACGATAAATTCGGCCAAATACCGCCAATTTCCCGGTAAATAAGTAATTAATAACTTTGCCCCAATTATCATTAAAAAAATGAGTAATAGCTGTAAAATAATCTTCCAATGTTTTTTTAATAATTTCAAAAAAAAACCTCCAAAGTATTGCAATGAAAACCAACTGTTTTCAACATTTAATTAAACAATGCGTTTTTTCGACAAATTACCGGCTAATTCCTGTAGAGGAAGATAATCTTTTGCTTAAAAAACCGAATATTGGTTAACAAAATAATATGATTGTGGTAAAATTGGCTAGTATAGTGTTAAAAAAGCTGAAGAATAAGGTGTAATTCTATGTTGAAGCGTGTTTTAGAATATTTATTACCATATAAAAGCCGCATAATCGCTATTGTAATTGTTTCACTTTTGCTTTCAGTAATTACTTTAATGGATGCCTGGTTGATGGGACGCCTCACTGATGCTATCTTTTATCGCACAAAAGGGTTTCCTATAACTTTATCCGTAGGTATAGGCAAAAAAGAACTTTTTACTCTCAATTTAGTTAAAAAGAATGCATGGACAAAGACTGAACAAAACAATCTTCAGCAGATGGTGAATAAGAATGGCTTGACTTATTTATCCGGTATTGTTAAAGATAACTCTCTGGAAATTGAAGTTAGTGTTCCAAAAGAATTAGCGGGAGATCCGTTAAAGTTGATTGATGATCTACAAACAAGATTGAGCCCGGAGTTTAAGGGAATTCGGATTTACCTCTCAGCCGGATTCAAGCAGGAAAAAACCAATACCGGATTTTTATTATTACCGCAGTTTTATACAATATATATTTTACCATTTGCCTTAATAATAGTATATCTTTTGCGAGGACTCTTTAGATATACACAAGGGTATATGGTTGGATCCATAGGGCAAAAGATTGTCATGCAATTAAGAAATCAAATCTATGAGAATCTACAGAATCTTTCTATCGGGTATTTTGAAAAGAATAAAATTGGGCAAACCGGTCAACTAATATCCAGAATTACGGGTGATATTAGTTCAATTAACTTTTTATTTACTTCCGGTATCTTTGATATGATTCTGCAGCCTATGGTAGTTATTTTTGGTTTAGTTTGGGGATTTGTATTGAATTGGAAAATTACTCTGATGGCTTTTTTAGTCTTTCCTTTTGTCGTTTTTCCCATCGACCGATTGACCCGTAAATTAAGAATGGTTAATAAAGAGATAATGAATAAAATGGCCGATATAACTGATGTACTGGAAGAGACTCTTTCCGGAATCAAAGTCGTCAAAGCTTTTGGAATGGAAAAATATGAAGTGAAACGTTTTCAGCGGGAAACCAAGAGCAGTTATCGGGCTGCCATGGACGGTCTTCGCGTAGGGAAAATGTTTCTTCCAACAATTGAATTTACGATTTCGATCGCGCTGGCAATTTTTATAATATATAGTGGTAATTTGATTTTACACAATACTTTAAACCCCAGTGAATTTTTTACCTTTGTATTTTTAATGGCCACAATTACCAATCCAATTAGAAGTTTAAGCGGCGTCTATTCTCACATACCCAGGGCCTTGGTAGCGGCAGAGCGGGTTTTTGAGATAATTGACCAGAAATCGGAAGTCATTGAGGCAATAAATCCGATCGATACTAATATTAAGGGTAAAGTGGAGTTTGAAAAAGTTTCTTTTGGTTATACTCCGGAAACAATTGTATTGAAGAACATTAGTTTAGAAGTTCAGCCCGGAGAAGTGGTCGCTTTGGTTGGACCAAGCGGAGCAGGAAAGACCACTTTGGTGAATTTGGTAGCCAGATTTTACGATCCATTAGCCGGGGTTATTAAGATTGATGGTTATGACTTGACGAAGATTAAACTCTCTTCACTTCGAAAAGCCATGGGAATAGTTCCACAAGAGACAGTTCTTTTCCGCGGGACGATTGCTGAAAACATTGCTTATGGGAAGATTGATGCTTCAATGGAAGAAATTATTACTGCAGCTAAAGCATCTAATGCTGATGAATTTATTAGACAAATGCCCGATGGATATGAAACCAGGGTTGGTTCCCGTGGTGCTACACTATCCGGAGGTCAACGTCAACGAATAGCCATTGCCAGAGCGTTATTGCGGGATCCTCGAATTTTAATACTTGATGAAGCAACCTCAGCTCTGGATACTCAATCGGAAATTTTGGTTCAAGAAGCTCTACAACGTTTAATGAAAGATCGGACCAGTTTTGTGATAGCTCACCGTCTATCCACCATTCGCAGCGCCAACCGGATTGTTGTTATGCAAAAAGGGGAGATTGTAGAAGTAGGAACTCATGAGGAACTGTTATATTTGAATGGTTTATATGCGATGTTGTACAAAACTCAATTTAGAAGTCAGGATCAATAGCTCGATTGATTTAATGCCAATAATTACAGAATGTTTTTAAGAGGATGAGCTGGTCATTTATAGAAGATCCCCATAGACTTTATTGTGGATTTTTATTCTGCAAAAAGTCAAAGGGGGTCTATTTTATGCACTGTATTAAGGTGACTTTAGTTCTAATGTTAGGGCTTTTTCTATCATTTTGCGCTACTAGTGTCTATAGTAGCGCTAATGACCAAGAAACTATACGGAAATTAATTGAAGAAACTCAAAAAAAAATTACCCAGCAGAAGCAGAAAGAAAAATCGGTTCTTAATAATTTAATTCAACAGCAAAAGAAATTAAACAATCTTGAAAATAATTATGACAAATTGTCTAATAAATTGAATACAGTTCAAAAAAGAGTAAAATTAACCAAACAGGAGCAGTATAAAATAGAACGAAATTTGACATTATTGGAAAAAAGCTTAACTGAACGCCAGAGTTTTCTTAATAAAAGATTAATAGCTACTTATAAATACGGACCCCAATCTTATCTGCGAATTTTATTTGAAGCTCACAGTTTTGTCGATTTAATCTCCAGGTTTAGCACTATTGCTTATTTTATCAGGAATGATATAAATACGATTAATGAGGTTCAAGGGATAAAAACTCAAGTGAATATAAGTCACCGAAAAATACAAATAAAGAAAGCGCAAGTTGAATCCGAGTTTAACCGTATAGTTAGCCTTCAAAATCAAGTTTCTCAAACACAACAAAAAGTAGCTTCTACTGTAAACATAACTAAACAAGAGCTTTCTAAAATACAATCAAACCGGATTGAGTTGGAGAAGGCTTTGGAAGAGTTGGAACAGACATCAAAAGAGATTGGGGCGGAGATTCGAAAAGATAGAGAAATTAATCCCGGTACAGCATTGGGTACGGGAAATATGAGGTGGCCTGTTTTCGGTAGAATAACTTCAAATTATGGATGGAGGAATCACCCGGTACTAAAGAAAAAGAAATACCATAGTGGTTTGGATATTGCCGTAAAATCCGGAACCGAAGTTCATGCTGCCGATAGCGGGATAATAATTGTCAGCGGTTGGCGAGGGGGTTATGGAAATTTCGTAGCTATTGACCATGGAAATGGAATATCAACATGTTATGGGCATAACTCCCGTTTATTAGTAAAAGTTGGCGAAAAAGTTTCTAAAGGACAAACTATTGCTTTATCAGGAAATACCGGTTTATCAACAGGCCCTCATGTTCATTTTGAAGTTCGGCGTCAAGGGGTTCCCATCAATCCTATCCCGTATTTGCCATAAAAATAAGAGAGCCCGGTTTAAGATTCATTAAAGTATTACTTATTAAAAGTAATTTTAATCATCTTTAACGCCGGACTCTATGGAAACTTATGAGAAACCGGTAAGATCATCCGAAAAATCACCTGTTCATCAGAACAAGCAGTCACCAATTAGATGAACCTGAGAACCATTCTTGATGGGTCATGAATTGTCGTCATCAATTCTACCGATTTCTCATTTATTATTATGCGAAATAAAGTTAGGATTATGCAAAAATTTAAAAAATTTTTTGGTTAAAATTTAATCTAAACTGGGATATTAACTTGTTCTAAGAATGCCTTTATTGGCCAGGTGAGATACTTTTCCCGACGGTATATTAAATAAGTTTGGCGGAACATTTCGTTCCAACCGGTAATAAATACTGTTTGAAGCTCTCTGCTTTTAAGCTCTTCATTAATAGCGATTTCCGGTAAGAAGGCCAGCCCGAAGCCGGAACGGACTAAACGGATTATCGCTTCGATACTCTCCATCTCCATTGCTATTTTAGGAGTAAAACTATTTAAATTGAATTGTTCTTCTAAGAAAATCCGAAAACCTGAACCAGCCCGAAAAAGGATTAAAGATTCTTTTTCCAAAGCTGGGATAGATATAATATTTGGGTATTCTTTTGGGGCGACTAAAAAAATAGGGTCTTTAAAGAGTGGCAGGATCTTTAAGGTTTCCATCGGATTAACAGTGGTAACTAAACCTAAATCAACGGCATTTTCCATTACTAATTTAGTAATTAGTTCCGAATCACCATTCCGAATCCTGATCTCTACCTGTGGATAAGAAGAGTGAAAATCTTTTAAAATAAGTGGTAGACGAAAAATAGTATTGGTTGTACCGGCGGCAATAGTTATCCTCCCTCGTTCTTTAGCATATTGTCGGACTGACTCCAATGCTTGCTCTGTTAGGTTCAATATTTGGCCGGCATAATCCAATAAAATTTCACCGGCCGGCGTTAAAGTGAATAATCCTCCTAAGCGTTCAATCAATTTTTCTCCGACTTCGTTTTCCAAGTTCTTAATTTGTTGTGTTATTGCTGGTTGGGTAAGATGGATTTCGCGTGCAGCCCTGGAAAAACTCCGATGTGCGGCAACCAGTTGGAAAGTTTTAAGTTGAAAAAGTTCCATATTTTTTACCCCTATAAAATTTTATTATATTTATTATAAAATCTATTAATTTGAATTATATCACTCTTTGTGTTATCCTAAAATAGGAATGAGAAATTTTTGAAAATCTTAAGGACCTTATAAGGGGGAAGAAAGATGGCAACGGCAATAGTAGTAGGTCTCCAATGGGGTGATGAAGGGAAAGGAAAAATCACTGACTATTTAGCAAGTCAAGCTGATATGATTATCCGGTATCAAGGTGGAAATAATGCCGGACATACGGTTGTGGTCGGTGATGAAGAGTTTAAACTGCACCTAGTTCCTTCGGGGATCCTTTATCCGGGAAAAACTTGTGTTTTAGGTAATGGAGTAGTATTAAATCCGGGAGTTTTACTCAAGGAGCTGTCCGACTTAAGAAAACGGGGTATCGATACCTCTGGTATTAGAATTAGCGACCGCGCCCATATTATTATGCCATACCATCCTATTATTGATCAATTGGATGAAGCAAGCCGTACATCCGGAAAAATTGGGACTACCGGACGCGGGATTGGACCAGCTTATGTAGATAAATTTTCTCGATATGATGCTATTAGAGTGGTGGACCTTTTGGATACCGATAATTTCCGGGAGCGAATAACTTCAATACTGGAGGTTAAAAATAAGATTTTAAAACAGATCTTCGGTCATCAAGGGTTTGACTTAAAAGTAATGTTCCAGGAATATCTTCAATTTGCTGAAGAAATACGGCCAATGGTCACTGATACCTCGGTATTAATTAATGATGCTATTAAAAAAGGCCGGAAAGTTCTTTTTGAAGGAGCTCAAGGTACTTTACTGGATATCGATCACGGGACTTATCCTTTTGTCAGTTCTTCTTCTCCGGCCGCCGGAGGCGCCTGTACGGGTTCAGGAGTAGGCCCGAATAAAATAGATAAAGTTATAGGTGTTATCAAGGCATATTCAACCAGAGTTGGAGAAGGTCCACTGCCGACTGAGCTTCCGGAGAATTTAGTATCCAAGTTGAGAGACGGTCGTGGTAGGGAATATGGAG
The DNA here is from genome assembly GCA_023435225.1 of Bacillota bacterium. Classification (GTDB taxonomy): domain Bacteria; phylum Bacillota; class UBA4882; order UBA8346; family UBA8346; genus UBA8346. The sequence continues at coordinate 150,772 of JAEYRX010000064.1, read as the reverse complement.
TTACAACCGGAAGACCTCGCCGTTGTGGCTGGTTTGATGGAGTAATTGCAGAATACTCAGTACGGGTTAATGGAGTCAGTGATTTAGTCGTTATGAAACTGGACGTTTTGGATCAAATGGAGACTATTAAGATTTGTAATGGATATCGATACCGTAATAGTATTATTAAAGAATTTCCCTCCAGTTTAAAAGCGCTAAGCGAATGTGCCCCGATTTATGAGGAATATCCGGGATGGCTTACGGATACTACTAAGGCTAAAGAATTAAATGAGTTGCCTTTAAGGGCCCGGGATTATTTGAAGCGAATATCCGAATTGGCTCAGGCGCCTATTTCTATAGTTTCAGTCGGCTGGCGTCGGGAAGAAACTATCATCAATCAGTCAATTTGGTAAAGTTGATGTCAAAATTTGCTTGTAACATAAATTAAATCGTTAAACTAAAAAGGGTTGACACCGGAAAAAAAATATTGTAATATATAAAAGCTGACTGAAAACACTTTATGCAGCACAGGGGTCATTAGCTCAGGCGGTAGAGCACCTGACTTTTAATCAGGGTGTCCGGCGTTCGAGTCGCCGATGACCCACCATTTTTATTAATTGACAATTAATACAATAAATTTGGTCCCATCGTCTAGAGGCCTAGGACACCGCCCTTTCACGGCGGTGACACGAGTTCGAATCTCGTTGGGACTACCAAAAAAGGATAACACCAGCTTAAAGGCTGGTTTTTATTTTATGATAAAATAGAAAGTGGCAAAAAAGCATCGAATTGATAGCATATCTACTACTAATGAAATTTCTGAAGATTTTTCCAGATACATGTACAATTATTGACAATCCCCATTTTTTAGTCTAAAATTACTTAATGTATAATCTTGGAGAATCATTTTGTTAGTAGTAAAAACCAACATTAATATGATTAGAATACAAAATATTTAGTGACAAAAACTAAATTTTTAAGAGTAAAACAACATTCATTCAAGTTTAAAAGATTGTTTTTTATTTTTTGACTTAACACTTCTTGTTATCTTCACTTTTATCAAAAAGGGGTCCTAAGATTGAAAGATATAATTATTTCTTTGTCTTTAGCCAACATGGCCTATATGGAGATATGGGAACGTTTTTTTTATAAAAGGAGTTTTGAAGTTCATAATTTGCCAACTATTAATAGCTTTTTGGCGTTAATAGTTGGAGAAATATTGATAGCTTTCGCCATTTGGAGTGTAATAGTATTGTCACGAAAGATAAAGAATAAAGTAATTCGCGGAGTCTTAAAATGTATTTTTTGTTTGTTTGTAATTAACTTCTTATATAGTTTGGTAATGTTAGTGGATTTTCCAATAAACGAACTCTTAATTCAACTTTTTTTTCTAGTGGCTACTATCCTTTTAATTTACTATCGTAAAATGACCAAATCACTTATTAAAATTGTGTTGGTTTCTTTTCCTTTTGTTTTAATTATTTTTAGTCAAGCAGTTTTAGGAGTAGTAAATAATAAAGATAAAGGTGAGATTATACAAACTTCTTCCCTTTTCATAACCCGAGAATCAACTCCCCGTGTTTTGTGGTTGGTTTTTGATGAAGCAGATTACCGAATTATGTTTGAAAAAAGGCCACCGAATTTGGAGCTTCAGGCTCTAGACCAATTTAGGCAGGAAGCTTTTCAAGCTGAAAATGCTTATCCACCTGGAGGCTCTACTATTGATACAATGCCTTCAATAATTGATGGCAGAATTGTTACTGGTCATAAATGGTTAAATGATTCAGTTGAGCTTACATATGTTGATTCCCTCATTCCAAGAATATGGGGAAGTCAACCGAATATTTTTACCAAGGTTAAAGCATTAAAAATGAATAGCGCAGTATTCGGTTATCTGCCTTATAATAAAACTATTCGGAAAGATGTAATGTTTTGTGATTGGAGTAGTGATAAATACGATTATGTAAGTCCAAATGATACTTTCTTGGCTAATCTTGGTTCACAATTTTACGGTTTATTAGCATTTAAAAATTTAAGTCTTGTACAACATCGAATAGCCTATCAGGAAATCTATCATGCGGCGCAACGGTTGGTTAAGGATCAACAATACCAGTTGGTTTTAATTCATTTTAGCATTCCACATCTGCCATCCATTGGGCATCCTGCTTGGCAGGGGAACTACCATACTCCAAAAGATTATGAAGAAAATTTATTAATTGTAGATCAAACATTTGCTAATTTACGGAAAATTATGGAGAATGAGGGTTTATGGGATAATACTAATATTATTGTCTCGTCTGACCATTGGCTTCGTAAAAAACAGTATATTCGCGATCATAAAATCGACCATCGGGTTCCATTTATTCTTAAATTAACGGGACAAAATGTAAATATTGTTTATAAACCTGCTTTTAATACAATCTTAACCCATGAGTTGATTTTAGCACTACTTCGGAAAGAGATTATTACCGAAAGAGACTTATTAAAATGGTTTGAGGATCATCGTGAGCGCTATCCAATAAATACTTGGGGGAAGTAACAGAGATATTAATTGATGCTATTTGTTTATTAAGAGTAAATATGTTTATATAAAGGATTGGTAATATTATAAAACCAATTATCTCTGATATGAAAATGCTATCGATGCTTGCTGTTCATCTATCCTTATTTTCATACTTTCAGGTATTGGCGGAAGCTGGCTTGGACGACTACTTTGAGGAAGGAGCTCTTATTTTTGAAAGATTTCATTATTTCTTTGGCTTTAGCAAATATGGTTTATATGGAGATTTGGGAACGTTTTTTTTATAAAGGAAACTTTACTGTCCATTTGCCTACATCAAATAGTTATTTAGCTTTAATTATAGGTGAAATTCTAATTACTTTAGTAATTTGGAGTGGGATATTATTAGTTAGAAGAATAAATAATAAAGTAGTAACAAAAGTAACAAGATTTGTATTCTGTCTTTTTGTAATTAGCTTCTTATATGAATTATCTAAATTATGGGAAAATATAAATATCCATATAATAGAAGGCCTTTTTTTAGTAGTGATTATTTTGTTACTATATTTACGTAAAATGACTAAGGTACTAGCTAATGTGGTATTACTTTTTTCTCCATTTGTAATAATAATATTTAGCCAAGCGGTTATGGGAATTATAAATGATTGGGGTAAGGATCATGTAGTGCAAACTTCCACTCCTTTTGTTATGAGAGAAAATTCTCCCCGAGTAGTATGGTTTATTTTTGATGAAGCTGATCAACGAGTAATGTTTGATAAAAGGCCTCCTCAAGTAAATCTTCCGGCTATAGACCGATTTAGGGAAGAGGCTTTTCAAGCTGATAATGCTTATCCTCCAGGTGGAACTACAGAACTTTCAATGTCCTCAATAATTGATGGTAAAATTGTTGTTAAAACTAAAGGGTTTGATGACTGGCTGCAAATCACTTATCAAGATTCCAACGTTCCATTAAGATGGGGTAGTCAACCAAATGTTTTCTCCAAAGTCAAAGCATTAAAGATGAATAATGCGGTTTTTGGTTATTTGCCATATTCAAAAACTATTAATAAAGATGTGATGTATTGTGGCTGGAGTTCAGGGACTTATGATTATGTTGGTTCGAAAGACACCTTATTGGCTAATCTTTATGCTCAATTTTACGGATTATTAAGATTTAATAATTTAAATTATACTCAACACTTGATAGCATATAAAGAAATTTTAAATGCAGCCCGGAATTTAGTAGCGAACCCTCAATACCAGTTAGTTTTAGTTCATTTTGATGTACCACATTTACCATCCATTGCCCATTACTGTTGGCGGGATGATTCTCAAACGCCGAAAGATTATGAAGATAATCTGATAATTATGGATCAAACTTTCTCCAAATTGCGAGAAATAATGGAAAGTAAAGGTATATGGGATAATACTACTGTTATTGTCTCGTCTGACCATTGGTTACGTCGAGAACGTTATATACGGGACCGCCAAGTTGACCACCGGGTACCGTTTATTCTAAAATTAGCGGAACAGAAAAAAAATATAGTATATAAACCGGCTTTTAATACAGTCTTAACTCATGACTTGATTTTGGCCTTATTAAAGAAAGAGGTTGTCACTGAAGCCGATTTAGTAAAATGGTTTGAGCAGCATCGTGAAATATATCCGCTCAATACTCGACCAACTAAGTAGTAACAACTTATTCCGGTAACCCAATCAACTTTGCGCTATCACGCCAGAGAGCGTCCATCAAATCATCGCGACGTGCTAATTCGGATGGTTCGGGCCAAGTGAGACCTTGTCAAGCAAAATTTTTATCCCTCCGGTTTCCTTCTTCGCAACCACTGATAAGTGATGCCTAACATTAATCCGTAAAGGATAGCGGCAAAATAATTGGAGAGGGCATCTTTAAATGGTATTATCGTTAAATTAGGAACTTTAAATAGTAAAGTCACCGCATAGACAAAAAACCAAATCAACCCCCCAAAATACATACTCTTAAAGAAGTAATATTTTTCTTTGAAGCAAGGAAGCAAATAAGCAAAGATAATACCGGCAGTAGCGGAGAATAGTAACTGAATGATTTGAGCGAAAACTATTGCAACAAAATCTTCATTTTTCTTACCATAAACCAAGATTATGGCAAAATCAACGTAGCGTAAAGTGGTTATTTTGAGAATGTTTGCTGAAATATACCCCCAGAGGCTTGAGATTACACCACCGGCTATTCCTGCTATAAATCCATTCATTAACTTGTCGCCCAATAAAATACACCTTTTATCTAAATTTTTAATTTATCCGGATATTATAGTTAGTCTTAAAAGATAAAAGGTTTTATATTCAAAGTTTATTTAATTTTTTACAACAAGTATTCCTGTAACTATGATGTAATAATGGATTTTTTGCAGGTTTTTATTTTTTAAGTTCAGGGGAATATAGTTATAGTTTGCAAAACCGACTTATTTTAATTAATAGAGGATCAGTAGAGGAGATAGTTAAATGGGCATATTAGAGGAGACAAAAGTTACGCAAGTTATTAATCGGCTGGAGAATACCAGAAGCCTTTTGGAAGAAGTAAAAAATACGGACCAGCGGTTTAAAGAAGACTTTACCAAGATTAATAAGAGTTTGGAAGGGTTTACAAAACAGCTCAAGGAGATCCAAAGGCAACTTAATGTGGAGAATTTAGGGGAAAGCAAACTTCAACCCAATAAATAGTCAAAAAATGTTAATAATTGGGCTGTTACAAAAAACGGATTGCAACAGCCTCATTCTTCTACAGGTTCAATTATTTAAAGGTGGTAATTCAGTTGGGTCAGTTGTAATTATAACTTCAGTTAAATCCTTAACCTTCAGTTCCAATACGGTTTTGGTTATCAATTCATTAAGAAGCTTTTTTTCTTCAGTTGGTAAATATTGATAACCTCTGCTTAATAATACATACCAAGATTTTTGGACGATGGAAAAAGAAGCGTCCTCCGGTAGGACTTCATGGTCGACGAAATCCAGCATTTCCTCCTGATTAAATAAAGCTTCCAATGCTATCAGTGCTGTAGTCTTTCCTTCGGTGTTCCAGTAAGGATCTCTTAAAACCAGCCGTTTGGCAATGCGGTCTTTATGAGGTAGATATACCGTTAACTTTAGCGGTGGATTGGCCGGAGTGAAAAAATTTTCTAAGACTTTTCCTTGTTCATCGTTTACCTGATATTCATAGTTACCTTTTGGTAAAGAGACTAATAAATAAGGGAAAGTCAGTACTTGGATTAACATTTGTCCCGGTTTTGGTACTTTTGCCTTTATTTTTATTAAATCGTTAGTTACTCCATCCAATTCCAAGCTATAACCGCCGGTTTGCTTAATCCCCCAATTAAAATAATAGAAGGTTCTGCCACCTAAGTCCCAGTTTCTAACCTCCGGTATAGGATTATTTTTTTCGACTTCAAACGGCAATCTATTTAATATAATTGCTTTTTTCTCATTCATTTTAGGAAACCATCCCGGATAAACAAATGAAAATCCAAGGGCCAATATTAATAAGAGAATTCCGCCGGAAACCCAAAATACATAACATTTCTTCATTAAATACACCCCTTGTTTGTTTTCCTTACCTACTAGATGTAACGAGTGTTTTGAAGAATGGTTTCATTCCTTATTTTATCTCGTAAGGAACATTGAGATCATACTCTTTTATTTCATGTTTCCCAAGACCTAGTTTTTTAATGGAACAATACTCACGTATAATAGGGGAAAACTGGTCACGTTTTTCTGGTATACCTTGAGTACTACATTTATGGGTATCCATTTTCCAGTACTCAAATGTGTCTTTATATACATTGGCCATGATGAAGCCGGGTCTTTTGCAAACATTATTGGCATGCCAGGAGTTCTCTCCGAACCCGCCGGTTCCGGCAACAATTGCCCGGTAGTCGAATTCCCCATGCTTAACTGTTTTATGGGCAAAGAAGTGTTGATGACCGTTTAAAACTATATCTACTCCCGATTCGGCCAGGAACTTCGAGAAATCTTGTTGTTCTTTAGTTTTCAAAGTATAACCCCAGTTGTGATCATGGAAAAATGCTACCACCCATACATCCCGGGCGTCAGTCTCATTTTTTAGAGAATGGAGATAGTTTTCCAGGTAACTTCTTTGCCGGTCGCCCCATTCGGCCCGCCAGTCATTTTCTGCAACTCCTAATTTCGAAATCGAACCAGGAAGACATAAGGAGATAAAAATTACATTAGCGTACCGAAATGTATAAAAGAAACCTTGTCCAGCTTGGTTAAACAGACCATCGGATGGCAGTTCGAAATTGGAAAGGTAAGATTTTCGCCAGTTTTCCAGAGAGGCCTTTTTTGGCCCAAAGTCCCGGTTGCCAAAAGTCGGGAAAACCGGCAAACCTCCTAATAAACCGAAATAAGGGGGTTTTTGAAAGGCTTTAGTAGTAGTTTCTTTGGCGATATAATTAAGCACCGAAGTTCGCCGTGGCGGTTCACCAAAATTATGATCATGGAAAGCATTGTAAACATTAAAAAAGAACGGATCCATAGCATTGGGATGACCGTTGGTATTATTGTCAATATCACCGAGAGCCAGCCAGAAGTCGGCGCTGTATTTTCTGGCAATATCATGGAAGAGATCAAAGACATCATAAAAATAGTCAGGTTGACTATTACCGGGTCCGAGATCACCCATAGCCAGAAATTTAACAGCCAGATTTTGATCCGGAGCGGGTGCGGTTCTAAAAAACACATCATTGGCTAATGTATAATAACGGAGACTTTCCTCATTTAAACCACTGGTCGGGTCGGTAGTATCCGACTTAATCCGGTAATGATAAACTATCCCGGGCTGTAAATCCTTAAAGCGGACCTTACATTGAATAATAGGCCGGCTGGTTGAGGTTTTCAATCTAAAAGCATCGTTCTTCACACTAGATTTAGTATTGTTGCCATAATTTACTCCTGGCCGGTATTGATAGCTCCAAGAGCAATCGGAAATAGTAATCCCGTTTTGCGGAGTATACTTTTTCCCATTGGCAACAGGAGTGTCAAGTGGAGCTACAAAAGCTTCCGCTTTAAAAGTGGGTATAATCTCCGCCGGATTAATCCCTCTTGGTATACCAACCCGCCATATTATAGTGGCTGAATCGGAAGTAACATTTTGAATATAAGGGGATCTGGCTATTGAATTATAAGCATCATAATTTAGACCGGAATGATTATCCCATTTGATTGACCAGCATTCCGGATGATAGTCGGGGTCATATCCGGCTTCTCCGGGATTAAAATCACCTACGATTTTGCTCCAGTAAGTGCCGGGGAATGTATCATCTTCACTTGTCCGGCGAAGACTCCGACCTGGAAAATCAATCGTTAGGTCCAACCGGCCTTTATTGGTGGTTTTGCCTTTAGGGAGGTCAACCCATTCTCCGGTAATTTTATTGCCTTTCTTGGTACCTAAAAAAACATGAGCCCATTGTAATTTGGGGTGTTCGGCGTACCACCAGACGGTATTATCACTCTCCCGGATATAGTAGAAGCCGGAATCGTTCCCAATCCAACCACCGGTTAAATTGGATTCCACATTATAGCCGGCTTTTAAAAACTCACCCTGATTTGCAAAGAAGTTTGCCAAAAAAGAGAGCAGATTTTCTTTTTTCCATTCCCGACTAGGGAAATTACCACTAGATGAATCAATAACAATCTTATTTCCTTGAATATTCAGATTAAGCTCTCCGGAACCGCTGGTTTCACCTTTAGGAAGGGAGATCCACTTTCCTTCAATAGTTTCTTCCTTAACGGCTCCTTTGAAAACATTTAGCCATTCACCATTTTCTTTTTCTCCGACCCACCATAAGGTATCATCGACTTGGCGGAAAAAATAAACGCCTCCGTCATTACTACGCCAAACTCCATTGAGTTCCATAAGATACCCCTCCTTATCAAATTTATGGTTCGCTCCAACGGTTGATTTCTCCTGCAAATGTTAACCTTGGTTTTAAGAGGAAAACAATCTCTTAATACTATAGAGTAGGCAGAGAACCCAGCTATCTGATTCCGGTGGGTAGTCTTTTTGTTTTTTTACATATTATTATTTGAAAATGAAGCATTTTCCAAGGAAGTTATTTCGTTAATTGATTGAGCAGCTTGTTTAAAATTACTACAAAAAAGGGTAAAAAATTAAACATACGATTCATTACGGTTATATAAAAATTTTATTACAATAAAGTTAATTGTGACTATATATGTTGCAGCAAGATTTTTATCAAAAAATTCATTGTAATATATAAGGTAATTTTTTGACGGGAATCCCCAAATTCAAATTATTTAGAGGCTATTTCATGAAAACTATTATTGTTCCTGATTCTTTTAAAGGCAGTATGAGTTCAATCCAAGCGGCGACCGCTATTGAACGAGGAATTGTTAAATCCGCCGCCGCAGTAAAAAAAGATATCATTATCACCAAAATACCGATGGCTGACGGTGGAGAGGGAACTGTTGAAGCGATTATTTCCGCTGTTGGTGGAAGAATACTCAAAACTAGAGTGCTTGATCCATTAGGCCGGGAAATTGATTCCTTTTATGGAATAACACCCGATAAAACAGGTGTAATTGAAATGGCGGCTGCCTCCGGTCTGAATTTAGTCGAGAAGTCCGAAAGGAATCCACTAATTACCACTACTTATGGAACGGGAGAGTTAATTAAAGCCGCTTTGGAGGCCGGATGCCGTAGTTTAATTATCGGAGTAGGCGGCAGCGCCACTAACGATGGCGGAGTGGGAATGGCTCAAGCTTTAGGAGTGAAATTTCTGAATAATGAGAATGAGCCGGTCGGATTTGGCGGAGGAGTATTGGATCAAATCAAGCGAATTGATATATCCGGTATTGATCCCAGGATCAAAGACACAATCGTTCTAGTGGCTTCGGATGTTAAAAACATACTTTGCGGTCCGGAAGGCGCCTCGGCTGTATATGGGCCTCAAAAAGGGGCTGCTCCGGAAATGATAACCATATTGGATAGTAATCTCCGGCATTTGGCCGAGGTAATAAAAAATGATCTTGGGAAAGATGTCGCTTTGATTCCCGGAGCAGGAGCAGCCGGCGGATTGGGTTATGGCTTAATGTCGTTCTTAAATGCCCAAATTAAGCCGGGGATAGAGATAGTGATGGAATTGACCAAATTTAAAGAGAAAGTCCGGAAAGCTGATTTAATAATAACCGGTGAAGGAGCTACCGACTTTCAAACTCTTTTTGGGAAGGTACCTTTTGGAGTAGCTCAAGTTGCACGGGAATTTCGGAAACCAGTGATTTGTATCTCCGGAACTCTTGGAGACGGTTATGAAAAATTATATGAAGCCGGTATTAATGCATTTTTCAGTATCGTTAACCGGCCGATGACTCTTGAAGAAGCGATGGAGAGAGGGGAGGAGTTGCTGGAAAAAACGGCGGAGAATGTCTTTAATATTTATTTTATAGGAGGCTGATTTGTAGATGACACCTGAACAACTGGCTGCTGCCAAAGAAGTTATGGTCCATGGTCCGATGTTGTTGGTTATTGTATTGCTGGCAATTGTCTTCATTGTCTTTGCCACCGCCAAATTGAAATTGCATCCGTTTTTCGCTTTATTGTTGGCTGCTTATGGAGTGGCTTTCTCCGTGAATATGCCGGCCCAGTATATCGGAGGTGTAATTGCCCAGGGTTTTGGGAACTTAATGGCCTATATCGGTTTGGTTATTATCTCGGGAACCATCATCGGGACGATTATGGAGCGTTCCGGGGCCGCCTTGAAGATGGCGGATGTAGTTCTCAATTGGGTGGGTATCAAACGCTCTCCGTTAGCTATGAGTATTATCGGCTATATTACCAGTATCCCGGTATTTTGCGATTCCGGATATGTTATTCTAACTCCGTTAAATAAAGCGTTAGCCAAAAAAACCGGCATTCCTATCGCCGTAATGTCGGTTGCTTTAGCAACCGGACTTTATGCAACTCACACGCTGGTACCGCCGACGCCGGGACCGATTGCCGCTGCGGGCAACGTAGGCGCCGATCTTGGTTTGGTTATTATTGTTGGTCTGATAATCTCGATTCCGGCTGCTTTGGTAGGTCTGTGGTGGGCTTACCGGGTAGGGAAGAATATCAAATCAAGTTTTGACGAAGAAGCCGGTATCAGTTATGATGAACTAAAAGCCCAACATAAGAAGTTACCGAGCGCTATTGCTTCTTTTGCTCCGATTGTCGTTCCGATTATTCTAATCGGTATCGCTTCAGTTATCAAGTTTACCAAATACGCCGGTCCCGGGACCGATCTCTTCTTATTCCTTGGTTTGCCTTTAAATGCTTTAGTTATTGGAGTATTGTTATCATTATTCTTATTACCGAAGTTTAATGAAGAAACCTTAATGAATTGGTTCGGACAAGGTATCAAGGATTCAGCGATTATCCTGGTAATCACCGGCGCCGGCGGCGCTCTGGGAACAGTGTTGGCCAATACTCCAATCTCTGACTATATCAAATCTCTGGCCGGCGGCGCTTTCTTTGGGGGACCATTTGTATTACTATTACCGTTTGTCATTGCCGCCTTATTAAAAACAGCTCAAGGTTCGTCCACGGTCTCATTGGTTACAACTTCGGCTTTATTAGCCCCAATGTTGCCACAACTGGGAATGACCGGCCCGATGGATTTGGCGCTGGTCGTTATGAGTATCGGTGCGGGAGCTATGACTGTTTCTCATGTAAATGACAGTTATTTCTGGGTGGTTTCGCAATTCTCCGGTTTGAAAGTTACCGATGCATACCGTTCACAAACCGCCGCTACTTTCTTTGAGGGCTTAACCACCTTAATTATGACGATTATAGTTTTCATCATTTTCCACCGGTAAGTTTAAAGGAATAAATTGTAAAAATAAAACCCCGGTTCTTTAAGGACTTGGGGTTTTTTTGATGTAGGAGACTAAATTTAATTGTAGAAAGTTAATATTAAGAAAAACAAAAAATTTGCCACAGAGGCACAGAGACACAGAGAAATAAGTATTCTCTGTGACTCCACGTCTCTGTGGCAGATATTAAAGGTTGGAATTTGGTGGTGATATGGATGGAGATTACGCATCAATATGCCCAGAATATTGTGGATATGACTATGAAGGTGCTTAATTATAATATCAATATAATGGACCATATGGGAGTTATTGTTGGCAGCGGAGATAAAAGGCGCATTAATTCGTTTCATCAGGGTGCGGCTGAAGTTATTAAAACCGGAAAGGCTTTGGAGATTGCCCTTGATCAAGCCAGGGAACTGGAGGGAGCTAAACCAGGCGTAAATTTACCGGTTTATTTGAATGAGAAGATCGTGGGAGTAGTGGGGATAACCGGTGAACCCGATGAAGTACGGCCATTTGGTGAGTTGTTGAAAATTTCAGTCGAAACTATGTTACAGCAGGCTTTTTTGGAAGAACAATTAAGGATGGAACAGAACGCCAGGGAGCTATATATCAGAGACATTATCAGTGGAAATTTCAGCGATGATGAAGATTTATTCGTATCGAAAGGATCGATCCTCGGATTTGACATGACGGTATCACGGATTGCGGTGGTTATTAAGATTTACGGTTTGAATGAGAAAGACTTGACTGGATCGGAAGAGCAAAGGATAGAAAATGATAAACGGCGAATCGGACTTAGATTGCAGAAAAGGCGGGAAAATATTTTAAACTACATTAAAAACACCTTCAATAATCCTCAAAATATGATTAGTTATAACGGCAGCAATCACTTTATTATTTTCTATGCCGCTCAAAAAAGTAATAACAGAGAAATCAAGCCGGTTATCAGTGACTTAGTAAAATGCTTCCTGGCGAAATCAGTTAAGTATAATATTTCCTGCTTTACCGGTATTGGGTTATTTCATCAAGGAATGATTGGGTTAAAGAGATCTTATGATGAAGCTCTCAAGGCAATTTATATCGGAGAAAAAGCTAAGAAAAACGGAGAAAAAATTCACTTCATTGTTTCAGCAGCGGATTTGGGGCTGGAAATGGTTTTAGTAGATCAATCCGGGAGTCTTCTTAAAAATTATAATGAATTGTTCCTACAAAACAGAGAAAGCCGGGTTCTATTATTAAATCAGGGTAAGCTTATCGAAACCTTGAAAATATTTTTCGAATGTAATTTAAACCAAAGTATTACTGCGGGAAAAATGAATATCTCCCGGAATACCTTATCCAGCCGGCTCGATAAGGTAAAAGAGTTAACCGGCTATGATCCGCGCTTTTTTTCCGAAGCGGTAAAATTAAAGTTATTTATTTTGATTAATGAGTTGCAATAGAGGCAAGTGGCAACAGGCAACAGTATTACTTTCAGCTATTGATTTAGTTTTTAACTTCGGCTCCATGACTTGGTTGCTCTCTTAGTCCCATATTCCAGCGGATTCATTTTTATCGGTATCATTGATAAAATGCATAATACTTTGAAATCCGGGACTAGTGGTAATCTTCCATTCTTTCGGTAATTGAGAGAGACCATTTAACAACATAAGCCGTATATAGTCTGTTTCGTTAATGACCCAATTACTGGTTGCAAAATGGAACCTATAACTTTGAAAAAACTTCGCCAGTTCCTGACAGGTATTCCGATTAATACTATACCATTGTTTAGGATTACTCTTTGAGCGTTCATAATCAATGCTTCCATTTAAAAATGGTAAGCATTCCGCTCCCTGATAAACTCGGCCTAACGATGTTACTTCCAGTTGGCAAATTACTTTATTAGATTGATAATCAAAGAAGAGACTGATTTCCGGTTCATTGAGAGTCAACCGGTGAGCAGTGAACTCCGGGGTAAGTTCCAGAGTCAAACTTTCGTTTAGTTGGGGAAGAATTTCAAATAAAAAAACGCCTAACCGTTCCGGAGTAATTGGTACTTGGGCTGGAAGTTTATCTAAATAGGAGCCGTTAATAATATATATGGTATCTTTATTTATAACATATTGTAAATCCGGATTGAGATTTCCCAGCGTTTTAAATTCATTTAGGTCATAAGAGAATTCCACTCGGGTTTCATCACCTGATACGAGTAATCTGGGTTTTAGTACTTCTCCTGATTTTAGAATCCGGGAACCGGAATAAGCTTTACCATGTTGGATCAAAGTCAAAATCAATTGCAGATTTTCAGGTGTTTGCGGCAGGAAGATTGCCTGTTGAACAAGGTCTTTATGGGATAAATTTTTTTCTAAAAAGACAAAAATTAAAAGATCTAGTCCACTTAAGGAGTTTAACATCGCGTTCCGTTTTTGGACGTTATAAGTAATTTCACCAAGACAATCAAATAATTGAAGAGAGAAATCTACCCGGTCTCCGGAAGAGATGATGACTTGAAAATCTTCGAAATTATCAAGATTGGCTATCTCATATTGCAATTCAATTTTAGCGGAGGGATTAGGGATTATTTGTTTTAAGAAGTCAATATCTTCCGGCTGGATTGGTGCGCTTATTTCCGGATGAAGCTTGGGAAGATCATCGGTGATGAATTTATAAATAACTGCAGCGGCATGTTCACATACCGTATCTTTAGCAGCGGAACAAGTACAATAGTTATCCATTTTTAGGCGTTCATTTATGAAATCCAAAATGAGGTTGACTCCATAGGCGCCGTTAGCTTTAACAATCGCTTTAATCTGATAACGGCTGTTTCCTTGGGGTGTGTAGGCAAATGATACGATATTACTTGATTTATAATGAGAAACTGCCTGGTTATAAAGGGATTCTCCGGTAATTGCCTTTAATTTATCGAGTAACATTACATTCTCCATCGGAGTATTTTGCTCCTTATTTTCGTCTATTTTATAATAAATTCCTGCTAAAAAAAGTATTAAAGAAAACATATCAACACAGAGATATAGATATTATATAATATGTTTCTCTGTGTTCTTACTCCGTGCCTATATGTTCTAAATATTGTTTTAAATTTTCAAGCACCAATCTTGAGATTTTAACTTCATCACCTTGACACCGATAGCAGGTAATGATTTAATTATGATATTCTAAATTATCAAGTTTTTTAAGAGAGAGGGATAGTTGTGGTTGAATTATTGGGTCGTAACGGAATTTATTTGTTACAAGGGAAAGTTATCGTTGAAAATAACGAAAGTTTATCTTTGGATGAAGTCAATAATATTTGCCAAAAAGCAGGGTTACCCGCAGTCGGCGCCGGAGAGCTTGAACCGGAGAAAGCCAAGAAAAATACTATTGCTTATAAAATTTTGACCGGGCATAATAAAGCCGGTGACCAAAATAATCTACGGATACGTTTTGATGCCTTGGCTTCCCATGACATTACTTATGTCGGGATTGTCCAAACTGCTCGGGCCAGCGGGTTAAAGGAATTTCCGGTACCTTACGTACTTACAAATTGCCATAACAGCTTATGCGCGGTTGGGGGAACAATTAACGAAGATGACCATGTCTTTGGTTTATCGGCAGCCCAAAAATACGGTGGAATTTTCGTTCCGGCGCACCAGGCGGTTATCCACCAATATATGCGGGAGATGATGACCGGATGCGGTAAGATGCTTCTTGGTTCGGACAGCCATACCCGTTATGGCGCTCTGGGAACTATGGGCGTTGGCGAAGGCGGGCCGGAACTGGTTAAACAATTGTTGCAACGCACTTATGATGTGGCATTTCCGGAAATTATCGCTGTTTACCTGGAAGGAAAACCGGTCCAAGGAGTAGGTCCCCAAGACGTGGCTCTGGCCATAATTAAGGCGGTATTTGCCAATGGGTTTGTAAAGAATAAGGTTATGGAATTTGTGGGACCTGGGATCTCCGAGTTATCAGTGGATTTCCGGAACGGGATTGATGTCATGACCACTGAAACTACTTGCTTGAGTTCAATCTGGCGGACCGATGAGAAAGTACAGGAATATTATAAGATTCATGGCCGGCCTAATGATTATTGCCGGTTGGATCCGGGAGCGGTTGCTTATTACGACGGTATGGTCAAAGTCGATTTGGCAAAAATTGAGCCAATGATCGCTCTGCCGTTCCATCCGAGTAACGTTTATAGTATTAAGGAACTGAACAATAATGCGGCTGAAATCTTGAAAAAGGTTGAAGCCGAAGGGAAAGAACAGCTGGAGAACCCGAAGATCGAGTTCCGGTTGACTGATAAGATTGTGGGCGGCAAGCTAAGGATGGACCAGGGAGTAGTCGCCGGTTGTGCCGGAGGTACTTTTGAGAATATTACGGCGCTATCCAATATTTTAAATGAGAAATCAACCGGTTCGGGTGAATTTTGGTTAAGTGTATACCCGGCCAGCCAGCCTATTTATCTGGAGTTGGTTAAAAACGGAGCGGCGGAGAAACTTTTAACCGCCGGGATCAGTATGAGGAGCGCTTTCTGCGGCCCATGTTTCGGCGCCGGTGATGTGCCGGCCAATAACGGTTTAAGCGCCAGACATACGACCCGTAATTTCCCGAACCGGGAAGGCTCCAAGCCCGGAAACGGTCAAGTTGCCTCAGTGGCTTTGATGGATGCCAGATCGATTGCAGCTACGGCTATGAATCAAGGCATTTTGACTCCGGCTACCGAGGTTGATTATCAGGCTTCAGCAGTTATCTATTCATTTAATAAAGCGGTATACGATAACCGTGTTTATCAAGGATTTGGCAAGCCCCAGCCGGAACTGGATCTAAAGTTTGGTCCCAATATTGCCGATTGGCCGAAGATGAGCGCTCTGCCGACTAATTTGTTATTAAGATTGGCTTCGGTTATTCACGATCTGGTTACCACAACCGATGAGTTAATCCCTTCAGGGGAGACTTCCTCCTATCGGTCCAACCCCTTAAAGTTGGCGGAGTTCACTTTATCAAGGAAAGACCCGGAATATGTGGGCCGGGCTAAGGAAATTTATGAATTGGAAGTCGAGCGGGAAAGATTGTTATCGGAAGGAAAAGCCAATGAACCTTTCTCAACCAAACTGGGCGCTTTGTTTGTGCCGCTTTTTGAAGAAGAAAAACCGGCGGCGGATAAAGTCCACCAGTTGTTTAGTGAGACCGGCCTGGGCAGTGTTATTTTTGCCGTGAAACCCGGTGATGGTTCCGCCAGAGAACAAGCTGCTTCCTGTCAAAAGGTATTGGGCGGAAGAGCTAATATCGCTGTGGAGTATGCTACCAAAAGATACCGCAGTAACCTGATTAACTGGGGTATGCTTCCATTTACCATTGCTCCGGATGAGGTTGGGAAGTTCCAATTGGGTGACTATATCTTTATCCCGGAGGTCCGCCGGGCGGTGGAGGAAAGTATAGCGGAGATCCCAGCCTGGGTTATTAGCTCAAAAGAGAAGACACCGATTAAATTGCAATTAACCAACTTAACCCAGGATGAACGGGAGATTATCCTGGCGGGAAGTTTGATTAATTAT
Source organism: Bacillota bacterium (assembly GCA_023435225.1). Taxonomy (GTDB): domain Bacteria; phylum Bacillota; class UBA4882; order UBA8346; family UBA8346; genus UBA8346. Next base: position 133,873 of record JAEYRX010000064.1, on the reverse strand, counting down.
TATGGGAAGGCTAAAAACTGAGTAAATGGGATGCAGCTTATGTAAAATGGTTTATGAATTTGGATGTTAAAGAATAATTATTTTAATCTGTGTTAATCTGTGTAAATCCTGTCTAAAAGAAACTTTATATTAGACAGGATTAACGGGATTAACAGGATTTTGATAACTAAAAAGACGGTGGTGGCTTAACAATGATACTCGGTAATATCGCTAATTTTGAACAGGATAAGAAAGGTTTGGCCGGGGCTTTGGTTAAGGGGTTGGAGTATCTGAAAAATACTGATTTTGACAAGCTGCCGGAGGGTAAGTATCAGCTTGACGGAGATAAGTTTAAAGCGATTGTGCAGGAATATGAGACGGCTCCAAAATCGGAAAATCAAGCAGAGACGCACCGGAAATATATTGATATCCAATATTTACACCGTGGGACGGAGATTATCGGTTATGGGTTGTTTAATAGCGAAAATGAGATTTTGGAAGACTGTTCCGCGGATAAAGATGCGATTTTTTATCTGACTGTCAAGGATGAAGTTGATCTGGTATTCAGGGCCGGGATGTATGCGGTCTTTTTTCCGACTGATGTGCACCGGCCTTGTTGTAGTTTTGGAGAGCGGCAGAAAGTTAAAAAAGTGGTCTTAAAGGTAGCAGTGGATTTGCTATCCGATTAATGAATTTTAAGATTAGTATTTTTATCAATTATAATGGATGCGAATCAAGGTCCATATCAATGATCTGGTGTTAAAACAGACTTCATAAACCGTCCGCCATTTTAACAGGGTAAAATAGATTAACTTGGCTTCGCCTTCGTATTTATTCCAGGAAGCGCAGACCTCTAGTTTGTCGTAGAGTTTACCGCGCCATTTAAAGCCGACGGGGGCGATTTTGCCGCCGTAAAAAGCCACGTAAGTACTGATGGACTCACCGCATTCTTCCGTTTTCAAGATAATTCCTCCGAAAATATGTTCGATTAAAGTATAACATTTCGAAAAGCAAAATAAAAGAGCCTGGATTGCTCCAGGTTTTACCATTGCGATTATTATTTTACTGCTACTCATTCTTTTGAACAATCCATTCCAGAAATAATTCTTGGGACTCGTAAATGGAATCAAGATAAGCATTTCGATAATTTTGGATTTCTTCGTAAGCTGCATTTTTTAGTTCGATCATTTTATCCTCACTTTATTAATAAATATCTATATGTATCTTCGTGTCTTGTTTTTATAGTCAATATAATCTTTGCCAAAGCGGTTTTCTAAGAATTTTTCTTCGCTAAGAATAATTAAGTGGTAGATCATAAGGCTGTATAGTCCGGCAATGATTATATAAATATTTGCCGTATAAAGCATAGATGCTATAGTAAGTAAATTAAAACCAAGGTACATTGGATTTCTACCGTATTTGTATAGGCCGTTTGTTTTAAATACTGTTTCCTCCTTGGGGAGCCCAAGCCTGGTGGAACTCCCCAAATCTTTCATGCTAACGACCGAGAATGTTAGTCCCAAAAGGCAAATAATAAATGCAACATATTGAAAAATAACTGTGGAATAGATTGGGATATTAATAAACTTAACAACCGATAATAAAAAGATAATCCAAGTTATATAGCCGGATATTTTCCCTGTGTAAAAAAGAATTGGATGAATTGTGGCTTTTCCGATTAGGTCCATTCGATAATCCTCCTACAAAATCAATTTCATGGTAACCGAAGTGTCTACCATACCTACTTCTTTAAAGTAAAAACGCCTATATAATCTTATCGCCGGGTTATCGGGGTCTACACTTAGGGAAACCATTTTAAACCCTTGATTCCTTAATTCGTCCAGGATCGCTTTCAATAATTCAGTCCCAATAGCCATTCCGCGGTATTCAGGTAGGAGCGCCATACCAATCTCCGGAGTTTCGGCGTCGATATATCCGTAACTTTTATTGTCTTCACTAAATAACCGGGCCATCACCGAGCCGATTGGTTTACCACTCTCCAGCCGGGCGATAAATCCAGTATCGCCTGAACGGCCCCAATTTGAAACATATTTTGAAATGGATGGCTCCTTTAAAATATCTTTGCTAAGAGGTTCATGTCCGGGAGGGGTAAATATAGATAGATACAGCATTTCCCAGAGAAACGGTTCGTCGGCTTTGGTAACCTTTGAGATAGTGTAATCGAGCAATCGGTTCACATCCTATTAATCTTTTTTATTTTTAGATAATGGGCGTAAAACAGGTCTTTCGGTTAATATCGGATCTATATTCACATACTTTCCTATTGATTAAATCCCGGGAAAAACAGTTCCGGTTCTTTTCTTTGGGCGTTTAACCTGGTTTCGAAACCGGACAGAGAGGCCAGCCATTTTTCGTCGGTAATTTGCTTGGCGTGTACCGGACAGATCTTGACACAGTTGAAACAGCGAAAGCACTTAGCATGGTTGATGGTCTTAAAATTGTTATTATCGATGGAACCCCAGGGGCAATTATCGGCACAGAGGCCGCATCGAGTGCATTGATTACTAGTAGAGACAGGGCTTGGCTCCTGTAAAGACGGATCGTAAAGATTGGAGGTGAAGGGATAGGTCCCCTTAAAACTTAATTGGCCGGAGGCATCTCTCATGATGGACTGAAGCGCCCGTTTACCAAAATCACTAATCGTTGCAAGGTCATCCGCATTTGGGCGTCCGGTGGCTATTTTGGAGCTGAAGTTATGCTGGCCGATGAAGGCGGCAGCTGCTTTTACGATAAATCGGCGTTCCTCCAGCCGCATTTTGAGTTCAATGAGGGCGTCATCGTAATCCCGATTGCCGTAACATACGGTGGCGACTGCCGGTGTATCATCACCTTTGAGCCCGGTAAAAAAGTCGTCAAGGTACATGGGCAACCTACCGGCATAGACAGGCAGAGCGGCGATTAGGAGTTCGTTTTTAGCGAACGAACGATTGAAACCGTTCCGGTTCTTGGGTAGGGTTAAGTTAATCTCTTCGACCGGCAGCCCCATCCCGGTCGCGAAGGCTGAAACCGCCTTCTTGGTAGTGCCGACTGGGCTGAAGTAGACGGTGATGACTTTCTTAATATCCATGAGGACACCTCCGGTAAATATTATTTCTGGACTTTCCTTAATCGCAACTCTTGATTTTCTTCAGCGGCAAAGTGACTTAAAATCTCTTTTAATATTTTAGCTCTACTTTTAAAATCTTCTTTAGCAACAGACTGTTCCTTTATTTCCTTGTCGGCCCTTAACAATGATTCATTGAGGCTCTGAAGGGAAAGTAGTGTAGCTGCGAGACAATAAAAGCTTTTGGATTTCCCGTCATCATAAGATTGAAGCATGGTTTGGAGGATATTTATTCGTTTATTTTGTTGTTCAATAAAAACGGCAATCCCAGACTTTTTGATAAAGTTTTGATTTGGAATAACCCTTCGATGGGTTACAAATGAATCAAATTCCCCTGTTTCTTTAGCAAATTTGGGACAAGGAAAATCGCTACATTCGGCACAAACTTCCAGGTTCTTTTTCTTAACACAACAGGTAATAAAAGAACAGGAAGGGTGTTTATTTTCAAAGTCGACGCCGTAACAACCGGGGCATTTTGAAGAACCTTCGGTATAAAACCGCGGACATAAGCCACAGTCGATCCCACAACAACCTAAGGTAGGTATTTTTTTGCTCAAGTTTATTCTCTCCCCAAACTTTATTAATCGAATAATTCCTTTAAAAACTTTTCGGTGTTATTTAAGAATTGTTTTGTTAGGATATAATGCTCGGTTTGTTTGTATGGAGTTAGAGTTATTGAATTTTCGGTTAATACATAGATACTGGCATTTGGATAGGCAAGTAAAATGGGTGAATGGGTTGCAATTATAAATTGGGAATGGTTCTTTACCAGGTCGTTTATTTTTACCAGTAAGGAAAGCTGTCTTGACGGCGATAAGGCAGCTTCGGGTTCATCTAAAATATAGAGGCCGTTGCCGAAAAAACGGTTGAATATAAGTGATAAAAAACTTTCACCATGAGATTGGGCATGCAAAGGCCGATCCCCGTATCCGGAAACATCCAGGTTTCCTACCTCTGTCGATAAATTATAGAAACTTTCGGCTCTGAAAAAGTAGCCGTCTTTCGCCCGTTTACTTCCTTTGATTAAAGTTAGGTATTTATATAAATCGGAATGGGAATCATGGGTTGAAAACGTGAAATTTTTCGAACCGCCTTCGGGATTAAACCCGTAGTTTACAGCGATGGCTTCGAGTAAGGTGGATTTACCGGTTCCGTTTTCACCAACCAAAAAAACCACGTTACTTTTCAGGTCGAAATGATCAAGCTGTTGTAAGATTGGCAGGTTAAAAGGATATTCAGTTGAGTTTGGTTTTTTAATTGTGATACTTCTGATATATAAATCATTATTCACAAGACACCTCAAAAAAATTAATATGTAATATTTATGCCAATCTCCCGGTCTTTATAATTCTATAATATTTTCTTACTGAGCCAATTTTTGATATCGGTAATCACCTTTTCGGATGAGTTATAATCGGACGATAGATTTAACGAGTGATCATAAGCCGGATAAAAATAGTAATCGATATTAGTTTTACCCTTTACTTGCAGAGATTTAATGAAATGTAGTTCGAAACATCAACACCCGTTATGTTGCCACCGGTAGGCATTTCAATCGGAGTATACTGTCTAATAACACTATTACATAAAACGAATATGAAAAAAGCTGCTAATAAATTTTTCATTCTTTGAAACATAATATCTCTCCTTATCAGTAAATAGTAGATTAGCCAAGACTAAAACTATATAAAGGTTCTTAATGTATCATACATTTCAAGCCAGGTCTTTTAAGACTTGGAGATGACGGCATTCGATTGCTTTTCGTTTTTGTTAAAGCTCCGTATCTAAGGGTACTTTTCCGGCCAATTTCCGTTCCAGATTGAAACCTTTCTTTAAATAAAAAGTATGCTCCAGCCAGTTATATTTGGCGATTTCTTTATTGGTTAAGACCGGCCTGGACTCTAATGTTAGTTCGCCGATATTTTTACTCGTCATAATTTTACAATTTATTTCTAACATATTCTGTAACCTTACAGGTCTTCCTGCTTTCTCTTTTTTAATATTCCAAATAGAAATAAAGCAATCCAAGTCAAGAAATTCTTTCTAAGATTTATTATCTTTGAATGAGAAGCAAATATTCCGCATCCGCGTTAATGCCTCATACTGAAAGGAGAAATGGAAATGGAGATAAAAATAAAGTTCTTTATTTTACTTTGTCTTGTTGTAGGATTAGTCTCCTCTTGCGCTGCGAAGTCAGACTCAGCCGTTGGCAAGCATTTAAACTATCAAGGACATAAAATTTATTATGAAGTCCGGGGAAACGCTTCAAAAACTTTGATATTCATTCATGGTTGGGCCGCCGGTATTCAAACCTGGAAATATCAGCTTGATTCTTTCCCCGGTTACAAAGTTTTAGCCGTTGACCTTCCTGGTAATGGAAAAAGCAGCCGCAATGAAAAGAGTTCATACAGTATGGAATTGTTTGCGGATTCGGTATATCAGGTTTTGCGGCAAGAAAAAATTGTTAAGGGGTTTTTTATCGGGCATAGCATGGGATTGGCAGTCTGCGAAGTTATTGTGCAAAAATATCCGGAAATTTGCGCCGGTATATGCAGCATGGACGGCTGTCAATTTGTAGTGCCGGAGGACCCTGAAGAGAAAGAAAGTTGGATTAGGGCCAACCGGGATTTTGCCAAAACCATGGAAACGGAGGCCGGACGGGAAGATTTCCTTAATATGTTGTTCCGGCCCGACACACCGCAGATATTGAAAGACGAAGTTCTGAAAATCAGCCGGAGCGTTTCTTTGATAATTTGCAAATCAATGATTGACGGAGTGGAAAAAGACCTGAAGTATTGGGGCAAAAATCGAAAATCAGCCGTTCCTTTTCTGGCGATCTACTCTCCGGCTTATCAGTTACCTCCGGATTATAAAGATGAGTTGCAAAAAATTTACCCCATGATCGAGTATCACTATATTCCCAATGTAAGCCATTTCTTAATGATGGAGATTCCTTATCAAATAAACCAGATTATCACTGATTTCCTGGCGAAAAATGTTAGATAACATATGGCAGCTATAAATTAAAGGCTGACAAGGATGTCAGCCACTTTCATTTTATTTGTAAATATCCCCTCTAGAGCCTATAGCAATTACTATTACTGTTATCTTTTCTTCTTCAATTTTATAAACAATCCGTAATGATCCAGCTCTATATCGATATAATCCAGTTAATTCTCCATATAATTTCTTTATATTTGTATCAATATAAGGATTTTCTTTTAAAATTTCAAAACATTTATTTAGCTTACGTTTTGTATTTACATCGCTCTTCTGATAATACTTTGCCGCTTCTTTCGTCAATAGCACCTTATACATTTTTAACCACGTCTTCTAAACTAAGTAAATCACCGCTTTTATATTGAATTAATCCCTTTTGAATAGATTCAAGCAGTTTTTTGTCGTTTAAAATTTCGTTTGTCGCTTCTATTTCTTCTTTAATTTTAAGAAATTCAAGAAAATCTATAACTTCAGCCAATTTCTTTTCTGAAATTTTATCTACTATTTCATGGGCTTTTTCTCTTAAAGTCATTTCGGATTCCCTCCCCAAAGATTATACTTTTATTATATAATGATTGACCCTAGTTTTTATACAAAAAGTTTTTAAATCCGGTCAGGAAGGCCGGTAATCGCCATATGTTCTAACATTTCTAAGACATGTCTCCATATAATTTTGCCTTAATGTGAGTTTATATTCTTTATAAGGTATTTTCTTTACTCAGGGAGTTTCATTATTACTTTTATTAAGATTTCGATCCAATGTTCGGGGTCGGAATTATTATTTAAAAGACGCTGACTTCCTTGTCAGCGTCTTCTGGGTAATTCTGTGGGCCGACGGCTGTGAAACATCATATTTCAAAGCCGACGCCTCCGACTTCCATGTCTTCGGGTGGCGGTTGATGGGTTTTCTTTTTTGGCAAATATACGAAAATGTTGACAGACCCGACAGACCTCTCGGAATTGTCGATTAGACGCTCCCAACCATCTCCACAATGCTAAAGAACACTGGCGAGATGGTCGGGAGCGTCTTGAAGACGCTTCGATGCGTTGGCAGGACGATCCGAAGGGTTTCAGGGACGGATGGGAGGATCTTGGAGGCGATCTGATGCGTCTCGGGGATGTTTGGGATCGCCCGGGAGACGGTCGGGTTCATAGAATTAATGGGCCGGTGCGTCTTTGAGATGGTTGGAATGGCTGAAAAGACGGGATTGAAGGCTGGCGAGACGCTTGGATGGGGGTGATTGACGGTGTGAAAAAAAGGGGCTGTTGCAAAATAAAAAACAAACGAATGCCTTCATCTCCACCAGGCCCTAAAGGACCCGGCTAAGTTTTAAAAACCCTTCTCAAGCCCCATGAATGGGGCTGGGTATTTACCGAGCCCCGTGGGGGGTTTAGAATGCTTTTAATACCTAGCCCAGCCGTTTAGGGCTGGGTGGACAGAACGGCAAAAAGCTTATTTTGCAACAGCCCCGGGGAAGAAAAATTATTAACCGGCCGCCTGGGTTGTATTGGCGGGGGTTTTTTTGCGGGCTTTTTGGAAAAACTCGGCCAGTTCTTGGGCGATTACGTTTAGCCCGGGAACTTTGTCCCGGTTTTGTTTGATGGCGGAGTAGACTTCCAACGAACCGACCAGGGCGTCGCTGTTAACCGCCATTAGGGAGTTTTGGAGACTGTCGTGAAGTTCGCCGACTTGGTTGGCGATAATGGTCAGGTCTTTGACTAACTGGTAATCTCTTTTATATTCTTCGATGTCAAAGACATTGGACATGATCTCGGGATGGGCGGTAACGGAATTGTAGCTTTTGTCGATGAAGGGAGCAAATCCGTTGGCGGCTTTTACCAAACTTTTGATCTCGTCCGGCTGCAGGGTGAGCAGGAAGTTTAGTTTGGCTTTTATATCGCTGATTAGTTTTAAGACTTCGTCTTTGGTTTCCGGTGTTAAAGCGCCGGAGATTAGATTTTGAGATGACATGTATTATTCCTCCAATTTTTTAATACTCGGCAGTCTCTTTCTCCTGGAAAATATTTTATTGCCTCCTTGCAATTAAGATATTTTCGATTACCCGGTAATTAGGCCTTTATTACCGGGGAACAAGAGAGCTGTTTGAGTTAGTTGGTATAATTCGGTAAATAATAAAATTGTCCTTCCCAAATAAGTAAAAAAATTCTATAATTTTCAAAATTTTTTGTATTTGGCGTGGTAAAAACGGGTTTTTGGATTACGAGAAAGTTGTGTAAATATGGTGGCGAGGTAGAAAGATTGTGTTAAAAGTATTATATATAAACTCTGAAACAAAGATTAAAAAAATAAAACATTTGTTCGATCTCAGAGGATTTTTTCTATTATTATAGAATATGTAATTTAAGTCAATAAGAATGGTAATAATGAGACCATAAAAACCAATGAGTCCATTTCCGAATCAGTTTTTATTTTAACTGGATTCCGAGGTTTACACAATCTTTTGCACTACCTACGATAGGTTCTAAAGTTTCTTTTCTTTAGCTATCATCCCTTCAATTACCGATTTAATTACTTGTTTTGCCTCATCGCTCATCCGGTCTACTTCTAAAAAGTATCCCAATAATTCTTTATCCTTAATTGGTATATTTAATAACGATTTTTCTTCTTCAACCAAAAAATACTCCATCGATACCCCAAAGAAATCAGCAAGTTTTTTAAGCGTTGACCGTGATGGATTAGACATCCCCGCTTCATACTTGCCAATGGTTCTCCCGTGGATTCCAGTCAATTTCCCCAATTCATCCTGGGTCCAATTCTTTTCATTTCGGAGCTTTTGAAGTTTTTCTCCAAGCAATGTTTTCGCCATAGCAACCTCATTTATAGCCATATAACTATAAAAATGAATTTATTGTTGACATTTTATAGCCATATTGCTATAATAAAAATGTCAAAAAATTCATTCTTATTCTTAAAAAGGTAAAACAAAAGGACTGTTTTTCCCTAATCACTTCATTTTACCATAAAACCCCTTACCACTCAATGCGGGAAGGTTATTTGTCATGGGCAATAAAAGCAAATGTAAAGGGAAAAGGGTAAAGTGTAAAATAAAACCGTATCAAAAGAAGAAATGTGACGAACCAAAACCAAACTAGACACTGAAATACAGATTAAACGGATTTAAACAAATAAGCTTCGCTTAGAAAAAAACATGCTTTTATTGATAATCCGATAAATCCGTGTAAATCCCGTCTAATAAAATGCTTTTTGACCTTCATTATTAACTACAGAAACGAGGTATCAACATGCTAACCGAAGAAAAAAAAGAAAACTTACTCCAAAAAATGCAAGACATCTTCCAAACCAATAATTTAACCCAAGAACAGATCATCGCTTTTTTAGATATGAGCGAAACCGATTATTCCGACGAGCGCCTGGATAAAGCCTCCGACCAAATAGCGGAACTGGTCGGGGAGGAAAGGCTGGCTTTTGACGACTTGATGATACTGATAAAGCTTTGCCGGGAGGTGGTATAGGGCGTCGCCTCACCCCGGGAGTCGCATTTTGGGGGCTTTCCCCTCTCCCTTGGATATTTGCTAATTTTCGGGGTTGGGAGAGGGAACGATGCTTGAAAAAGTTTTTTGATATACTTTCTTCGGACATATTGAAGGTAGAAAGCAAGAATGAGAAAGGACCCGATTACGACCACAAACTCACCGCTCTCAAATCCCAAATCACCTAAGCCCGCTAAAACAAAAACCTATTTAAATAGGATTTACCGAGATTAACAGGATTTAAATAATTAAGCTTCGCTTAAAGGAGTAATTTTTTTAATATCTTTAATCCTTGTAAATCCGATAAATTCAAGACTGATGGGTGGGGTGGTTAGGGAACTTTAATGGGTAATTGGCGGATTCTAATTCTTTTATCTTCAATTACGATTACCGCACCTTCGGATAATGCTTCACTAATTTGCTCCAAATTTGCCGTCAATTGCAATAAAAGAGCCGTTGGGCGTTTATCGGACCTTCTAAATAAAATAAAAGAGGGTTTGGATAATTCATGCAAAGTAAGTAATGTCCCAAAATCGGTATCGGCGGAAACGATAATCCGGTCTTCTTTAAGTGCAAAATTCAGAATATCAGTATCACTTGCTTTTGACATTTCGATATCTCTAACATGTATTGCATCGTAACCAGCCTTTTTAAGACCATCTGCCATACTTGGAGAAAGAGCGTTATCAATTAAAAATTTCAATGATTTTCCACCACCGGTAATTGACGCTCCAGAACAGCTTCAGCTGCAAAAGCTAATGCTTCAAAAAGGTCCTCTTTTTCCAAATCAGGATATTCTGTGAGAATTGATTCGAAAGTCATTCCATTGGCTACCATTCCAACCAATGTGGCAACAGGGATGCGAAGACCTCTGATACATGGGACTCCTCCCATTTTGTCCGGTTCGACGGAAATCCTTGAAAATTGCATACCTTAACCTCCTCGAAAATCTTTATTTTATTATATCATTATTTCTTTAGGTAAAACCATTCATTTTCAAACTTTTACCAAAAATGCTATGGCCAACTATAGAACCATAGGTTACTCTACTACCAAGGGGGACCAGAATCAATAGGGTTCAAGGTACGGTCCATGGAGGGAATACCGCCGAAAGGGCATGAGAGAGGTCTGCGCCCTAGCTTTTTACAAACAAATAGGCGTCAAAGCCATCCCTAATAACCAATTTAGACACGAATTAACATAGATTAAATGAATTTAAATAAATATGCTTTTATTTATAATCCGATAAATCCGTGTAAATCCCGTCTAATAAAATGCTTTTTTGATATACTTTCTTCGGGTCTATAAAAAAATATTTTTGCCAATGGCTAATTAGAAAAGGGGGCAACTATCCGGAAATTCCGGATAGTTCAAAAAGAAGGCGACAGAGAGGTTTCCAGAAAAATCGAGTATTACAACCTAAATATGATTTTGGCTAATAGATTAATTAACTTGACGCTGCAGTTTTTAAATAAAGACTATAAAGATTAGTGATTACCTATGAGTCGGCTTGCGTTAGTAAACGACTTGATATAAGTTAGTTTTAACAGCAAGATGTCTCAAAATACTTTCATACATATCATTCATATAAACCAAATAGCGCCATATTCCATCCTGTCCCTCTCCTCAACATGAAAAAAACACACCAGGTTAAAGGAGAGGGACGGGCACTTTTATAGCAATAACCGATCATGTATCTGGCAGGGTGAGGCGGCGCATCATCCAATCCGGCAAATATATCATCTTCATCCAGCATAAATTAAAACCCCCAAAAACAAAAAATCCGGAGGAAATCAATCTCCACCCGGATTTTTTATTATGCGATCAAATATACCATCTATTTCGCGCCGGCAGCTTGTAATAGTTCAACCACCGCAGCCTGATTATTCTTGGTAGCGATACTCAACGCGGTCTCGCCTTGCGGGGTCTTGTCATTGACATTGGCTTTCTTAGCCAGCAGTAACTTAACCACGTCGACATACCCGCCTTTGGAAGCATACATCAGGGCGGTCAATCCTTTATCATCCTTGGCGCTGACGGAAGCTTTCTTGTCCAACAGCAACTGCACGATTTCCGCATGGCCTTTTTCGGCAGCATTGGTCAGAGCAGTGTACCCAAAGAAATCATCTTTGTCATTTACTTTAACCTTCTTCTGATCCAGCAGCATTTTCACCGTATCAGTCCGGCCGTAATAAGCGGCGATCATCAGCGGCGACCAAAAGCCCATCGATTTTTCCTTGAAATTCTTATCATTGGACTTGGTATTAACATCCACCCCTTTTGACAGGAGCATGCTGATAACCTCATTCCGTCCGTAACGGGCAGCCAGACCCAGGGCATTGGCACAGTCGGCAGTAGCAACTCCGGCGCCTAATAAAGCTTCGACGATCTCCGGGTAACCGTTGGCGGCAGCCAGGTTCATAGCAGCGGGATAATCTTTGGGGTCAGCCTTTTTGGCTAACAAGACTTTAGCAATACCGGTATAACCTTTATCAGCGGCGATTAACAGGGCCGGTTGTCCAAAAGGTTCCCTAACGTTAATATCGGCGCCTTTTTCCACCAATAAACCGGCGACTTCCGGTTGATTTGCTTTAACGGCCATCAGGAAGGCGGTCTCGCCTTTATTGCTTTTAACGTTGACATCAGCGCCTTTCTCCAGGAGCAGTTTGACCGTTTCCGGTTGGCCATTTTGGGCGGCCAGGATCAACGCTGTTTGACCGTTATCTTTCTTGGCATTGACGTCACTGCCTTTTTCGATTAACAATGTAGCTACTTCAGTAGCGCCATTCTGGGCAGCGGTCATAAGCAAAGTTTGGCCCACCGGATCGGTGACGTTAACCATAGCGCCTTTTTCCAGAATCATTTTGACTACTTCCGGCCGGTTTTTGGCGACCGCCGGGATTAAACCGGCTTCAATATCGGAAGCGCCTTTATCTAAAAAGAGTTGCATTATTTCCGGAGAACCGCCTTCGGCGGCGGCGATTAACGGAGTAACAAATTCGAAGCCCCGGCGGCCTTTAACGTTAATATTAGCGCCATTATCCAATAACAGATTAATAACTTCGGCGTTACCGCTTAAGGCTCCGAAGAGCAGGGCAGTCCAGCCGGATTTCATCTTGATATTTATGTGCGGTTTTTTATCCAATAAAAGTTTGACTATTTCGGAAGAGCCTTTTTCGGCGGCATACATCAGTGCGGTTTTGCCGTCGGCGTCGGCTGTGTTTTCATCGGCGCCTTGGGCCAGTAAGAGTTCAACTTGATTGAATTCTCCGTTAGCGCATTTTTCCAGTAACAGAGCGTTAATCTCATCTTGAGATAAAGGGGCGGGGATTTCAACAGTTGTCTCGCCAGTTGTCTGAGGAGCAGTTGTCTCATCAACCGCTGGGGCGGTCGTCTCATCAGTCGCTGCCGGAGCAGTTGTCCCATCAGTTACAGTTGTATTGTTTGTTTCTTCAGTAACCGGAGGAACATCTTCAGCCATAACCGCTAAAGAGAATACAAGCATTATACAGATAAAAACAGCCAATAAAGACCAGAACTTTGTTTTCATATTCTAGAACCACTCCTTGAAATTATTATTTTCTTTTTTCCTATATTTGTTATCGGCTTTTTTCCCAAGGAGTTTATTTAAAATTTTTGGTTTTAAACTCTTTTTTATTTTTACGCCACCAATCTTTCCATTGTTGGTAGTCCAAGCCGAAATCTTCCCCGGTAATTTCGGTTAAAGCCCAGGCAGCTTGGTTATCAACAAACCATTCTTTGGCGTATTTGTTTTTTAATAGACTAATAAGCGGTTCAATAGCCTGGACCTCTTTTATCAGGCCAAGCGCTTCACAGGCAGCGATTTGCAATGCGTAATCCTTCTCTTTTAAAACGGCAACCAGTGGTTTGGCAGCCTGCCGGTCACCGATTATTCCCAGCGCAGTTATACTATGAAGCCGGATTTCCCGGTCATCTTTTTTCTGCTTTAAAAGACTAATCAAAGGGTTTACGGCTCCGAAGTCTTTTATTTTTCCGAGAGTATCAATAGCAAGTATACGGTTCTCGATATTCTGGTCATTTAGGATATTTATTAAAGGTATTACTGCATAATTTTCAGTGAGACCGCTAATAATTCCGGCCGACAATTCCCGGATCTCCGGACTGTCATCTCTTAAAGCGGTTATCAGGATCTCAACCGCCCGGCTTTCTTTAATACCGGTTATTACCGGTAGAATTGCTTTTTTGGTCGCGTTGTCAGCGTCATTAAAGATTCCGGCCAATGGCTCCAATATTTGAGGGGTATTTAACTTTTGAAGCGCTTCGGCCGCTGCTTTTTTTACGGTTATATCAGGGTCATTCAAAGCATCAATTAATGGAGTAATTATATCGTAATCATTAATCCGGGTAAGAGTCCGGATGATTTTCAGTTTAATATCCGGTTTTACATTGGTGCTATTTAGGATAGAAATTAAAATATCGATTTGACCATCGGCTAACTTTGTTTCACCTAATTTAATCAGTTCTTCCGCCAATATTGCCCGGGGTTCCGGATCGGTATCCCGAAGGCTTTTAATGATAAACCGGGTGCTATTGGGATTTTTGATATTAAGCAATATGGTCAGGGCTGTTTTTCGGATAGTTGTATTGGAGTTATTTAACGATTTTACTAATAATTCAACCGCTTTCGGATTGATGATTTTCCCCAATGCTTGCAGTATTATCAGGCGGAGTTCCAAATCATTTTGGGGGTCTTTATAGGCCATGATTAATGGATCAATCGTCCGGCTATCTTTGGTTTCTCCCAGAGTAAAGGCGGCTTTTTTCCGGATTAATAAGTCGGTATCATATAAAGTCAGCATTAATGAGGCCAGCGCCTGATCCCCGGGAATTCGGCCAAACGCTTCAACAACAGCCAGGCGTACATCGAGGTGGTTGGTTGGATCATTGAAGATTTCCGAGAGAGGGGACAAGGCTTGGGGATTTTTGATCCGGCCTAATGCCTCAACAACCTGGAGTTGAATCCGCCAATCTTCATCCTTTAAAATAAGGAGCAAAGGTTGGACGGCCGGTTCTCCTAAACTAACGCACTTACTCCATTGTTGAGCCGCAATAAAATAGGCTGCTTGTTCTTGTTTGTTCCGGGAAACCCATTTTACTCTGGCCAGTGTTTTAGCGGCTATTTTCCGGGCAAAGGAATTCGGACTCGATAGTAAATTGACCAATATACCGGTATCGTTGATTTTGATTATATTTTCGATGGTTTCGGCTGCGGCGGTTTTGAGCTCCCATTCCGGGTCGGATAAAGAAGTAAAAATGATTGGGAATGATTTAGGATCATTAATTTGGCCGAGAGCTTTAACGATAGTGCAACGGAGTTGCAGGTCAGTACTTGGATCTTGATAGATGGAGGTTAATGATTTGACCGCTCGTTTGTCTTGTAACATTCCTAAAGCCTTAATTATTGCTATTTGATTGTTAATATCCGATTCTTCTTCCATATATTTTAGTAACGGTTCAACTGCCCGTTTTTCTTTTAACAGGCCCAGCGCAATAGCTGCGGTAGATCGGAAATCCGTTTCATTAAAAATTTCTAATAGAGGCCCAGCCGCCCGTTTATCCCCTAACTCACCAAGAGCAATGACGGCGGTTTGTCGTAATTCTTTATCGGGTTCGTTATTGAGTACATCAATAAGAGGTTCATAAGCCCGCTGATCCTTGCTTTTCCCCAGGCTTATAATCGCCATCTCCCGGATTTGTAAATCGTTATCGGCATAATGGAGAATGTCAATCATCGGTTCCACTGACTCCGGGTCATTGATGATACTAAGAGCTCTCACAGCATTTAAACGAATTAACGGATTGTCATCTTCGAGAGCGGCTATTAACTCTTCCAGAGCTGATTTACCATACTTGGCGCAATCCAGTAATTGATTATTAGCAATATAAAAGGTTATTTGCTGGGCTTCATTTTGAGGAGTCCATTCCAGTTCGGTTAAAGCTTTAGCAGCAATTTGCCGTATTTTGGAGTTTTTATCCTTTAGAGCTATAACCAATGCCGGAATAGCTTTGGGGCTTTTAATCTTCAGCAAAGTTATACAAATATTTTCCCGAAAATTCCGGTCTTCATCATTTATAAACTGATTTAACAGAGGGACAATCGCTTCTCCGGCTTTGACACACTCCGGCCAATCCTCTTTGGCCAACAACAACGAGTAACGGTCAGTTTCGTTAGCAGGTTTCCACTGAAGCCTTTCCAGAGTTTCAACAGCCAGGCTTCGCATTTTAACATCGGAGTTGGTTAAAACGGCTACTAACGGATGAGCAATGGAGAGTTCATCGATTTGGCGAATAATTCTATAAATAACTGTTTTTTCTCTGGGACCGGCATTATTAAATTCTTCAAGCAAGCAGGTCATCGCTTGGATGTCTTTTATGGAACCCAGGGCTTCAATTACTGTAAACCGCATCGGAATAGACGTTGCCGGATTTTTTAAAATAGTTTTTAATGGATCTATCGAACGTGGGTCACCGATAACTCCTAAAGAAGTGACTGCAGCTTCCCGTACTTTGGGATCAGGATCGGCCAATAGTGAATTTAAAGCATCCAACGATACGGGATTGTTGGTTTTTCCCAAAGCTTCAGCCACAGTCATCCGGATCAAAGGATCTTGATCGTCTAAAGCGGAGATTAATAAAGAAAAATCCTTATTATTGATCGATTGGACCAGAGATTTGGCGGCGGTTTTACGGAGGTCGGGATTTTCACCCGGATCCAGTACCGGCAAGTTGGGATTATAAAAATTTTTCTCATTATGCATAAACTCCAGCAATAACTCAACCGCGTTAGGAACTTTTAGTTTGCCGGCAGCTTCGACGGCAGCATTCCGTATCTGGGGATTATCATCTTCTAAAGCTTTTAATACCGGTTTTATTGCCCGGTTGTCACCGATAGCACCCAGGGCGGTAATTATATCCCGACGTATTTCAACTGATTTCTCCACTGGCAGGAGGATTAGTAAAGGGGTAACTGCACGTCGATCAGCCATTTTACCCAATGATTGGATTGCCGCAGTCCGAACCGGTTGGGAATCATCTTGGAGGGTTTTGAGCAATGGCTCAACCGCGCGGGGGTCATTAATAGCGCCAAGTGCAGTTGCGGCTGCTCGCTTGACCTCTTCGGACGAATCTTTCAGTAACGGGATAATAACATTAATATTTCGGGGTTCTTTCAGTTGACCAATAGCAGTTACAATAGAAGCCCGGAAATTATCATCGGGATCTTTTAAAGCTGCCAATAATGGTTTAACATCATATATGGTTCCGATCATTTCAGCCAACAAAGGAATAAAACAACCGGGGTCCGACTGCCGGCAGACGGACTCAAAAGGCGCTCCGGTAGGTGAAGCAGTAGCTTTGAGATCGTTAACCACGAAAAGCGCTTTCGGCGGATAGCGAAGGTTATGAAAATCATTCTCATAAACGGTAAAAACCCCATTTTGAAAAGAAATAGTTCCTTGGAGATCGGCGCCAAGGTACTGTTTGCCGATAGAACGGTAATCAGCCCATAAAGCCTTGCCGGTAATATTGATATTAAGAACTATTTTTTGGGAGGAAGAACTGGAGGTAATGATTTTAATCCCGGCATAATTAAATAATTTTTTTGTTATAGCAGCCAAAGGAAGACTAACTCCTTTTGCTTCGGGATAGTCTTCCTGTATTAATACCGAAATTGTTTTTGCCGCTCGTATCAGGTCAAATTGATTTTTACCATCGGCTTCGATTAATATCCGGTATTTGGCATGCAAAACAGGTGAGGCCAAAAAGCATCCGGTAATTAACAAAAGAACCAGCAAAGATTTGGTGATTAACTCCGGTCTCCTCATCTTTTCTCCTTTAATAGGCGTGTGGCGAAAGGCACGAAGTGCGTTATTAGTTCATTAGTTATTTGTTATTGGTTATTAGTAAATTTATATTGCCTATTGTCTGTGGTCGCCTAAATCCTAATACCTGTTGCCTTATGCCCTTTTGATTAATCCAAAGTATCTATATTAGTCTTCGTCAATTGCAACTCATTTCCTTCGCGATGTTTAAAAAACTTCTCTCTTAAAAGTCTATCTTCCGGGGTGGGTTGCCTGAGAAATCGGAGAATGTAGCTGTTCCGTGTTCAAGGTAAAAAACTTTTAATATAGGATTTTCGGCTGATTTATAAAGTCTTTTTACCAATGCGGAAGCGTTTAGGACTTTTTCCTTTTTATCAAACTCGTCACAGAATTTAACGGTGCTGCTGATTCTAATAGTCACCATATCTTTCGAGGTAACTGAATATTCAATATATGGTGAGGTATTTAATTGCTTATATACATCTTTATTGCTGTTGGTACAGAAAAACAATTTTCCGTCTTCCTCGAACATAAACCCAAAAGGCCTGACTCTTGGTTTGCCTTCATCAACCGTAGCCAGAAAGCCATGGGGGTTCTCTTTTAAAAACTTAATTATCTCTTTCATTTCAACTACCTCCTGAAAAAATTAGTTACTATTGATTTTACCGGTAAATCTATATAAAATAATATGAAATTAATCCAATTTCTACAAGTACGCATAATTATATTACATAGTCACCTAAAACGGACTATTGAGAAAAGGAGCGGGTTTGTATGACGGATAAACAAAATAGTACTAGATATTGTCCGGTTTCAGTAACCCAAAATATCTTGATGGGCAAATGAAAACTGGCGATTTTATGGATTATCAGTCAGAAGACCAGACGATTCAACGAGCTTCAAAGATTGATGCCCAAGGTATCGCGGGGAGTATTGACGCAGCAATTACGGGAGCTTGAACGGGATAAACTGGTTCATCGGGAAGTATACCGGGAAATACCGCCAAAGGTAGAATATTCACTGACTGAAACCGGCCGGAGTTTTATACCGGTGATGATGCAGATAATGGAGTGGGGTGTCGGCTATGTTAAAGAAACTGCTAATTGTGATATGGAGATCTGCGTCTCCAATAAGTTTTCCTGTTACAAATGTTATGAGATGATGAAAATGGAGGAGTCTTTTGAAGCCATGGAAGATTAGGGATAATTGAAATACATGTAAATAAAAACAAATTGAACCACGAAAATCACGAAACACGCGAAATTGACTTTAAAGAAATACTAAATCCCTTTTTCGTGCTTTTCGCGTATTTCGTGGTTGATAAATGGTTTGCTATATTATTAATGATTATGATTCCAAGGCCTTAATCCGTTTTAACAGGGTTGGATGAGAGTAGTAAAAAGCCTCATACCAGGGATGGGGATTGATATTTTCCAGTTCATTGGTGATAAATTTCCTGAAAGAAGATTTTAAAGGTTCGCCGGAACCTAATAGTTCTTTTGAGAAGTGGTCGGCCTCGTATTCCAGAGCCCGGGAAATCCACGAAAATATTGGCTGGACAAAGAATGAAAGCAAGTCAAAGAATAGTACATAGGCAAAAAAGGCGCCGCTATATAAAATCTTGCTAATACCAACAGCTTGGTATAGTAAATATGAAGCTAATAAACCAGAGGCAAAAAGAATAAACAGGAATAACTCAATAATCACTAAACCCATTAGCTTAAAGATATGTTTTCTCTTTCCGTGCCCGATTTCATGAGCGATAATGGCTAAAATTTCTTCATTATTATAATTATTCAACAAGGTATCAAAGAGAATAATGGTTTTACTACGGCCGATCCCGGTAATCATGGCGTTGGCGTGGGATGATTTCTTACTCTCATCAGCCATAAACACTCCCCGGACCTTGAAACCGGATTTAGTGATTAATTCGGTTATTTTCTGTTGTAAATCCTGATCATCCAAGGTTTTTAATTTGTAGTAAAGCGGAATTAAAATAAGCGGCATTAAATACATAAAAATTAGTACTAGGATCAGCGATAGCGCCCATCCGGAGAAAACCAACCGCCAACTAAAAACGAAATTCTCCTGTAATATTCCAAAAACTATACTTAAAATTACAGTTGTCAATACTGAACTTATAAGAATATTTTTGATTTCATCAACAATCCAACGCCCGATTGTAAACTGGTTAAATTCATACCGGGATTCAATATGGAAGTGAAAGTAATAATCAAACGGAAGATCTAATACCCAGGCAATTAGATTTAATATTAAAAAGAAGCACAACCCTTTTAATAAAAAGGGTATTGGAAAAGAGGCCAACCATAGTGTATAGGCGGAGTATAAAGGTGAAAAGAGAAATAGTAATAAAATAAGACTGTTTATGAGAAAATAAATTAACCGGAATTTTATTTTAGCAACATTATAAGAGTTTATCCGTGTTAATTTTTCCTGATCAATTAAATTCTTTAATTCTACCGGTACAACACCGGCGTTCTTTTTTAGATGAGAGTAATTAATCAGGTCCAAGCTTAATTTGATAAGAATTTTAACCAAAAATAGACTAAGGAATAGGATCTTTAAGAGAGTACCGTTCATGAAAGTCTCCTCAATATTAAAATGTTAAATATATTTTTATGGTTCACCCAGAATCAGCGAAATCCTCTATAAAAATTTGGATATTATATAGAATGAAGTAAATTTTTTAAGGAGCAGGGAGATAAAATCATGTCTTATATAGCTTTTTTCGCCGTATTGATAGTTGCTTTTTACACAATCCTTTATAGTTTGGAGATATTAAAGGAAAAAAATTATAGCGGTTTTATCGCTATAATTTTCTTGGCAATTATCACAGTTACCTTGCCTTTTTATTTTTTATTTCTAAAGAGCTGATTTTAATTGAGAATTGATAATTAAGAATTGACAATAAAAATCCCGAGGTATAAATTAGTAACCAATAACTAAGGAAGCGCTGATTAATCCGATTTTGTGCGAGCAAATATGCGGTATTAGGCATTTTACGAAGCACAAAATCGTCACTTATTCAATTAATCAGCGCTTCCCTAATATACTAATGAACTATTGAACTAATGAACTGTCTATCTAAGTTTAGGCGGTTGGAATTGTAGTCCGACTCGACGGAGAGCAACTTTTACATTGACTTTTATTCTAGCATCCTTAAATTTCTCCGGCCAATGATAGTTATCCCAGTCCTGAGCGGTAAGCATAGTCTTGCGGACTTGAGTGCCAAAACCAAAAACATCGGAATTATATTCTTGTTGGGCTTTTTTAATTACTTTGACTATCCGGTTTTTTAGAGTCTTGGCGATATGTTTGGCCAGGACTTTTTCCAGTTTCGGTTCAGTATAATTAATCTCACTTTGAATACTTATCAAATCCACTTCCAGGTTGAGATTAACGGTAAACCGGTTCTCTCCGCTATTGCGGTGATATCTAATCCGGATCGGAACGGCTCTTATTAATCTAAAAGCAATCAAATTATTTTTCTTTAAAGGATCGGGGATGCTTAATTCCGCTTCCCGGAACTGATTTATTAATAATAATAAGACTTGGCTCTCATAAAGGTCAAAGGTTCCCACCATTTTATCTTTTCGAAAAACCGCGGTACCTTTAATTCTTACAGCTTCACCTTCAGGTTTGGGAGGTGATTTTCCGGCCGACTGGCCGTCGTTTTGTTTTTCTTCTTTAGCAGGCTCTTTTCTTTTATACTTGGCCAGATAAGGAACAAAGCTTTCTTGAGCATATGCCTCATAACTGCTTAGAAAATCATGGAGACGGGTATAAGGAAACATACCGTTCCTTCGTGATTTCATAGCAAGATCAACAAAGTACTCGGATGGATTTTTTTCTAGCTTCGGTTTGACATTCATTACATCAGCCGCTTTTCCTTCGGCAATAAAAAGTAATACGGTCCGCCGCATTTGCCGGAATCTGATTAAATTATCAACCCATTTCTTAATCCCTTTTTTAGCTAAGTCTTCACTAATAATAAGAGTAGAATTTTGCAATAAGGTTAGGTCACGGTTGATGGTGGTGTTTAATAAATTAAAACCTTCATAAAAAGTTGGAGCGTCCATTGAAATTACAAATGCGCCTGTTTCATCACCACCACCTCCACCGCCGTTTGATCCGCCGGCGACTTTAGGTGGAACAGCAATCAAGGTTGTAATTGTTAGTCCTTTACCGTTCGGGCCAGGATCTATTCCCAGAGTTTGAATCAACCCCAGGCTCTCAACTTCACGCCGGTCCCAACAACCATTCAGTAATGGAACTATCAGCAGTAGAAAAAAAACAATGCTTTTTTTCCAATAAGATTTTTTGAAAGCGCCATTAACACTTATTCTATTCATAACTCTCTCCTGAACTTTTTTTAAAGCTAACAGCTATCAGCCAAAGAAAGAAGGGAATCCCAAAAGCAACCAAAGTATAGGGAAGACTTAAAACAAAATCATTTAAGTCGACCGCCTCGGTCATTGATGAAGGGACTAGGCTAAGCGTAAACACGATTATTGCCAGTGGAAAGATTATTGGGCGGTGTTCTTTGATGTTAAAAGTATGGCTGAAACTGAAGGTCGTGGCATAGAATAACCCTCCCAGCTGTATTCCGGCGGTAAAAAACCATAGGAAAACAAAGATCGATTCCACTCGTTGGATAAACTCTCCGAAAGAAATTAAACGGGTCAATTGAAAGATCGGGAAGATTAATTTATTGGCGGCTACATAATTAAAAACCACCAAAACGATGATGGTGATGAGCATATTAATCATAATCGAAATCAATAAACTGTATAATCCGACTCCGAATCTTTTTTCTTTTTTTCGAATTAATGGGGCAATAAAGCCAAATAACAGGATTTCTGAAAATAAAGAGAGATGAGTCAGTGAATTTAATAATATTGGTCCGGGGCCGTTTCCCAAAAACGGAAATAGAAAAGAGAAATCAACCTGTGGCAAGGCAAAAGCCAAAACGGCAATTAAAGCCAATAATAGATATGGTCCAAATAACCAAGCTACTCGCGATAAAGTTTCAATCCCAAGTAAAGTGGCATAAACTAGTAAAGCCAGGAAAAAGAGGGTTATTACGCTGATTGGAGTCCGGGGTAAGATCGCCAGAATAAAACTCTCGGCGAATTGGCGGAGTGATAGGGCGGTAATGACCAAAAAAAACAGGAACAATATAATGCCAATACAAGTACCAATGGTATTTCCGGTTATTTCCCGGGCTGCTTCAACTAAGGTATTTGAAGGATAACGCCGGTTTAATGTATAGAGGAAATAGAAACCCGTTAGGCTGAATATTCCGGCCAACAAAACTATCATCCAACCGGCGGCCGCTCCTAATAAGGCCATGTTTCGGGGAAAGGATAAAAAGATTTTAGCGGACATCATGACAATTAATAATGTCAATGCTTCACGATGGCCGATATTATTTTCATTGGTCATTTTCTTCTTCTCCTTCATTCTCCGATACCGACTTAGGATTATCCCAGGGACGGGAGTTTTTCTTTTGCCTTATAAGGTCCAGCGGTCTTAAAAAAACGGGACGAAACGGTTGATTGTAATATTCCGGCCGAGTTATCCGATCTTTATTTTTTGGCTCATATGGGGCGATTGGAGTTAAAAACGGAACTCCAAAGCTGGAAAGTGTAGCAGTATGTAATGCCATCAGGAATATTCCAAATGCAACCCCGAAAAAACCTATGAAGCCGGCTAAGATAGTAAACCCAAACCGTAGCAACCGGACAGTAAAAGAGGCGTTATAATTAGGGACTATAAAAGAACTAATGGCCGTAATAGCTATTACAATTATCAGGATTGGGCTGACAATGGAGGCGGCAACTGCCGCTTGACCTAGAATAAGAGCCCCCACTATTCCAATGGTTGGACCGATAACGCTAGGTATTCTAACTCCTGCTTCCCGGATTAATTCAAAAGCAAATTCCATGAATAATATTTCTACTATGGCCGGAAAAGGTACGGCTTCACGGGTTGCAGTAATTGACAGTAATAAATCGGTAGGGACCATTTCCTGATGGTAATTTACAATGCCTATATATATAGCCGGTAATAATAATGCAATAAAAATAGCAGCCCCTCTTAAAAAACGTAAAAAATTACCAAAAGGCCATCGGAGATAGTAGTCCTCCGCCGCATGAATGAAAATGGTGAAAGTAGTTGGAATCACTAGTGAGTAAGGACTATTGGCCATAACAATACCTACATAACCTTCCCGTATATGGGCGGCCAAGCGGTCGGGCCGTTCGGTTGATAGCATTTGAGGCACCAAAGATTTTGGATGGTCTTCCAAAAATTCTTCCATGGTCCCGGTTTCGGCAATATAATCAGCAGTTTGAGATATACTTTGGATTCGGTATTTTACTTCCTTAAGTAATTTAGGATTTACAATATCTTTAATATACATAAGACCTACTAAAGTACGGCTCCTTTTCCCAACGTAAAAAATCTCCGTTATCAATTTAGGATCCTTAATATAACGGCGAACGCTGGCTGTATTGGCCCTGAAAGTTTCGGAAAAACTTTCCTGCGGGCCTCTTACAACCGGTTCATTAGCCGGTCTCTCAACTCCACGGTGCTCCCAACCTTTTGTCTCTAAGAGCATTGATTCGGCGGAACCATCGATTAGCAGAGCGGAAGAACCATCCAAAACCGCGTTAATAACCTCAGAAAGTTTTTTTGTTTTAACAACTTGGTGGGTAGGAACTAACTTATTATATGCGATGGTTATTGGGTCTTTTTGAGAGACTTCCGAGTGGCTTAATACCATTAAGGGTTGAAGTATGGCAAAGTTTTGGGTATTTCGATCAGTGAGCCCATCTATATATATTATAAGAGCTTCTTTATCTAAAACCGGGATATAAAAATCCCGAATTACAATATCTTTGTTAGTCGGCAGAACAAAAATTTCTTCAAGACGGGCTTTATTTATAGAGAGAGATTTACTTAATTCTTCATCGGAAGTATCTTTTTCCAATGGAGGACGTTCCCAGGATTGGTCACCCAAGGAGAACTGATTCTCTTTGCTTCCAAATTTAAAAATTTTTTTCAGTAAACCCCAAGGTTTCATAATTAAAAAACTCCTTGATATTATTATGTACCTATGGATTTGCTAAAAAATAACTTCCACTATTATTTTCAAAAACACACATCTATTCTCATGAGTGTTTTTGAAAAAAGTGTCCGTAATATTTTAGCTGCATCTTGATTTGCTAAAATATAACTTCCACTATTATTTTCAAAAATGCACATCTTGTTCATGAGCATTTTTGAAAAAAGTGTCCGTAATATTTTAGCTGCATCTTTAGAAAGTATTTACAGTTTTTGATGGTTATATTCGGTTTAAGGGGGAAGATTGGTTGAAAAAAATAAAAGCTAAACCTTTAATACCTGGAGATAAAATAGGTATTATTGCGCCGGCAAGTCCGGTAAAATCATCAGAACAGGTAACTGAAGCTATTTCAGTTTTGGTGGAACGGGGATATAGAATAGTACTCGGTAAAACAGCTATTCCGATGAGTGGTGATTTGGCTGGTTCAGATTTAGTCAAGCAAGCGGAACTGGAAAAATTATGGTATGACCAATCTATCAAGGCAATTTGGTGTTTAAGAGGTGGTTATGGAAGCATACGTTTAATACCTAGGCTTTGGTTTGGGCTTTTTGCTAAGATACCTAAAATACTAATCGGATTTAGCGACATCACTGCTTTGGAATTGGCTATTTGGTCTCAAGCAGGTTTGGTAACTTTTCATGGCCCGGTTTTAACTCATTTAAAAAGCAGCTTTTCAATTACAAAAACATTCGAATTATTGGAAAATAGAGAGATTACCTTAAACTGGCCGGAGAATAAAATTTACCCGGAATATACGGTCATTAAAAAAGGGCAGGCTCAAGGGGTCCTTTTAGGAGGGAATTTAACTACACTTAATTCGCTTATGGGCACTAAATATATGCCTAACTTTGAGGGGGTCATTATCTTTATAGAAGAAGTCGGTGAGGAAGCTTATAAAATAGACCGGATGTTATCTCAGTTAATTATCTCAGGGATTTTTGGGAGTGCCGCAGCGGTATTGGTAGGCAGATCGCTACCTGCCCCTAGTTGGACAGAAGCTGAATTAATCGCAGTATTCGTTGAAAGATTAAGTTTGTTGGATTGCCCCTCTGCTTATGGTTTTCCGATTGGGCATTTCCATCATCAATGGACTTTGCCTCAGGGGGTGTGGGCAGAAATTAATATTGACAAAGGTAATTTAAAAATTATAGAAAGTCCATTTTCTTGAGGGATTTGATAATTAAAATTTAGACATTTGAATATAAAACTCCTTTACTTAATTATCCATACTTCCCTGTAGGTAGTTATTATGCAAACTATTTCAGGAGGATTGTTTTAAGCAACAAAGAGGAAAATTGTTTTTTATCGCGAAATTATCATTCTGTTTAAGGAAGGTAGGGGAACAAAATTACGACGTTTTCGTTTTATTTATAAAACTATGGTTATTTTGTTTTGTATTTTTAATTTATCCGCGCAATACTATATATACTATTTATTCTCAAATTTAGATTGCGAATCAGGACCAATTTTCTAATTGCAACACAAATTATTGAAAAAACGGAAGGAGTAAGAATTGTGAAGAAAATAACCATTTTATTGGTTACAATGATCTTTTTATTATTGATAGTTGTTTCAGCCCAGGCTGCTGAAGAAGAAACTTACAAAGGAGTATTTACCGGTCTGGCGGGAGAACCGGGTTTGATTGATCTAAGTTATCAATTAAGTGACAGATTTAGTGTGACCGTTAATTATGAAGATAATGTCTATCTTGCCGATCTACGTTTTCAACAGGGAGAATGGTTCGGTATTAAAATCGGTGAAAGATATGACGTTAGTAATGTTGAAAATTTTGAAGATGGAGAGGCTGTTCCTTATGCTGGGATAAACTTTGTTTCTCCTTTTGGCACCGGTAACTTGAGACTGACCGGTTATTATGATTATAACTATAAAGGTAAAAATTGGAATAATTACGAAGCGGCTCTCCGGATCGAAATGTATAAGGGCCAGTTTTTATACGCCGGAATCCAGGGTGAAGGCGGCGATGGAGTTATTCATTATGATTATAATCAAACCAGTGACCCGCTTTTCTTTCTCCGGGCTGATTTTAATTGGCAATGGGGCAAATTTGGAGTTAATTTACAACCTTTATTGTATGTCACCGGTTATGCTCTTTATGACACTACTCTAAAATATAGTTTTAACGACCGGATCAGTCTAGTATTGAACTCTACCAGTTATGACGACCAAATTCCTAAACACCGGTTAGGGATTGAATACAAATTTTAGGGGGCTCTTCTATGAGGCGTTTTGCAACCCCGGTAATTATAATTGTAATTTTAATCTTTGTTGGGATCGGTGGATTTTGGTTGGGAAAAGCGGGGATTTTCTACCTTAGCCGGGAGAACCTCCGATTAACCAAGCTTAATCAGGAGTTGAAACATAGGATCGGTGGAGAAGAAGTGGTATTATTTTTTGTAAAATCCAACTCAACTAAATTTCTCCTTAAGCCGGTTCTTTATAAAGTAAAAGGCAAGGAAGATAAACATTTGCAAGCTCTAAACGCTTTGTTTGCAGGTCCGCCTGTAGGTTCAAATTTGTCACCGGTCTTTCCAAAAGAGACTAAAGTATTAAATTTAGAGATTAAAGAAGGGGTCGCCACAGTTAATCTGAATAAAGACGCCACTCGGTTAAATGTAGGATCTTCCGGAGAATTATTAGCGGTTGCCGCTATAGTTAATACGTTAACAAAATTTCCGGATGTTTTCCAGGTAAAAATATTAATTGACGGCAAAGAAGTTGAATCTTTAGCCGGACATGTAGATTTGACCGAACCTCTTCTTTATAGTGACCAAGTTGTAGACCCGGAATTGTTTTGAAAGCGCTAGATAGTCGTCCACGCCAGCTTCCGCTGCGCACCCGAAAGTATGAAAATGGCTGGGTGAACGACAAGCCTCGATAGCATTTTCTAAGGAAGCGCTGATTAATCCGATTTAGTGCGAGCAAATATGCGGTATTAGGCATTTTGCGAAGCGCAAAATCGTCACTTATTCAATTAATCAGCGCTTCCCTAAGTATTTGTTTTATATTGAGAAAAATTAAAAGCCCGCAAAGGGCTTTTTTATATTGCAATTTGGTATACTAATATTGTTGGAGGGAGTCAGGATGGATAACTTAGATAATATAAATGAACTAGTGGATGTTTTCTTTAAAAAACTTAACCGGGCACATTTTTTGGAAAACGAAAATCAAGAGTTGGCTGAATATGATAGCCCGCTACCGGTTGGCTTTGGTCAAACTATTTCACAACCTACCTTGGTTCTTCAAATGACCAAGTTACTAGATTTGGCAAAAGATCAAAGAGTTTTGGAGATTGGTACCGGAACCGGTTATCAAACGGGTTTTTTAGCGGAGTTTGCCGCAGATGTGTATACGGTGGAACGAATCAAGGAGTTATCCCTAAAAGCCCAAGTACGGTTGGTGGAACTGGGATATAAGAATATCAAGTTTAAAATTGGTGATGGTAGTGAAGGATGGCTTGAGTATGCTCCATATGACCGTATTATTGTAACAGCAGGGGCCGGAAAACTACCTAAACCTTTAATAGAACAACTAAAGCCTGGCGGTAAAATGGTAATCCCGGTTGGAGAAAAAGGAGTTCAAGATTTATTGCTGATTCAAAAAGACGAAGATGGTAACTTAATTAACGAATCTAACGGCAAAGTTGTTTTTGTAGAATTGAAAGGAGATTATGGTTGGGGAGTGGATAATAAAAATGTTAATAGTTAGAGTCATAAAGAAGTTCATATATTTGCTTAAATAATTCTCCAATGGAAAATGGCTTTGACAGAAAAGGGAACCCTTTATTGCGTATCTTTTCCAGAGTAATACGGTCATCGGAATAACCACTAATTAAAAGAACTTTGATTAGTGGTTCTTTTTTCAGTAACTCCAATACAAAATCAGTGCCTCTTCCGTCCGGAAGAATTATATCACTTAATATTAAATCAAACTTAATTTCTCTTTGATATAGTTCTTGGGCTTCTTTTATTGAACCGCAGGCAAAAACTTTGTAGCCATGTTTGGTAAGAAATTGTTGGATTATTTTTTCAATCTCTATCTCATCTTCAATAAGAAGAATTTTTTCATTTTGGCCGCGATACTGTTCATATGGTAACTCCGGAATAATATTAGTCACTTTTTCCAGTGGTTTCTCGAAAATTGCCGGAAATAAAATAGTAAAACTACTTCCTTCTCCGACTCGGCTTTCTACATTAATCCATCCTTCATGAGCTTTAACTATGCCATATACTACTGATAAGCCTAAACCAGTACCTTTTGATTTTTCTTTGGTAGTAAAAAACGGTTCAAAAATATGGGGAATAATCTGCTCAGCCATTCCGATACCGGAATCTTTTACGGTTAGAGCAACATATTTTCCAGGTGGTATTTCATAGTTTTTTTTGTGATGTGATTTATGAATAATCATATTTTCAGTTAAAAAAGTAATTACTCCCCCATCCGGCATAGAATCGCGGGCATTGATGATTAGATTAATAATTATTTGATCAATATTAGTAGCATCGGCATTAATTGACCAAATATCGGGTGCAAGATAATAGTGGAGTTTTATTCCATCTTCCGTTAATTTTTCCAGCATCGTTTGAAGTTCCATAAGTTTGGTATTAATATTGATGGGTTCTTTGTTTAATGGTTGCTTGCGGCTAAACATTAATAGTTGTCTGGTTAGAGTGACTGATTTTTCAACCGCTTTCTTGATTTGTTTAAAGTCTTTATAAAAAGGGGAATCCGGTGTTAATTGATATAAACGTAAATCAGTATAACCCATTATGATCGTCAATTGATTATTTAGGTCATGAGCTAAACCACCGGCTAGTTGACCTATAGCTTCCAACTTTTGTGCTTCAAATAATTGTTGTTGAATCTTTTTTTTCTCGGAAATATCCCGAAAATAAACACTTATTCCATCAACTGAAGGATATACATGCATATCAAACCAGATTCCAGGGAAAACATTGCTGGGAGTTTCAAAATGAACAGCAACTTGTTCGGTAAACGCTTTTTGAAAATTCTTTTCAACCTCGGAACCAATTAGAGTTGGAAATGCCTGTAGTATACTTGTACCAATTAACTCTTGCTCTTTCCCCCTGATAAATTTAGCAGCTTGTTTGTTAATATAAGTGAACCGCCATTGATTATCAATAGCGTAGAATGCATCGGTTATTCGTTCCAAGATTTTTGAACCTTGTTCGCTAATATGATGAGGATTAGCTTTTGTTCTCTTTACTTTCTTCCCAATAATTTGATTTAGTCTCATTTTTTTTTGGAAGAGTTTTCTTTTTTGATTGTTTTTGAGCATAAGGTAACCTCTTAAGCCACCGCTATTAGGTTCTTTTATTTAATACAGCGCTTTGTATATATTGTTCCAAAAATACAATTAAGGTAGTTATGAAAATTCCTTATATTGTATTTCGGCAATTTTAAGATTTTATAAAGCTATTACGTATGATTTTACACATTCTCTCATATGCATTATTGGTAAAGCGCTATTATCTCACTTCTTGAGAAATTACGGAGGATGAACGGGATGAAGGTAATTTTTATATCAAAAAAATCATTCATCTATGGAATTATAATAATTTGCCTGCTTATTATGGGCATTGTATTCTATAATCCTTGCCGTCAAATCAATACTAATGGATATAAATTGCGGGAAAATTTTCCGCCGTTAGTTTTTCTACCCGGATATCTAAAGGGTCCTCCGGTTTCAGCCAGTGCCGGTGTTTTAATTGAGGCTAAAAGCGGGTCGGTATTATATGCTAAAAACCCTGAATTTCGAAGAGCGCCGGCCAGTACTACTAAAATGATGACTGCTATTGTAGCTTTGGAAAAAGGTGATTTACGAAAGACGATTAAAGTAAGCCGACGGGCTGCCGGTACTCCAGGGTCATCATTATGGCTGCATGCTGGGGACACTCTTTCATTAAAGGAGTTATTAGAAGGAATGATGCTCCAATCAGGAAATGACGGCAGTATGGCGGTAGCAGAAGGCATTGCGGGAAGTGTAGAGGATTTTGTATCACTGATGAATCTGAAAGCAAAAGAGATTGGGGCCTTAAATACTAATTTTCGTAACCCACATGGACTAAGAGCGCCTTCTCATTATACTACTGCGTTGGACTTGGCTTTGATAGCCCGTTATGGTTTATCCAATCCTAAGTTTGCTACCTTAGTAAAGCGAAAATCAGCAACTATCCGGTGGGAAGGCAAATTAAAAAGCTTGGAAATAACCAATACCAATCGTTTGCTCTGGTATTTGGAAGGAGCCGACGGAGTCAAGACAGGTACTACTAACGAAGCGGGAAAATGTTTAGTAGCTTCAGCTACCAGGAACGGAAGACAATTAATAGCGGTGGTGCTTAACTCCGGAAATCGGTGGGGCGATTGTACCAGATTGTTGGAGTATGGATTTAACGAGTTTGTTTCAATTAAAGTAGCGGATGATTCAAAAAAGGTTTGTCAAATACCGGTCCGTAATGGGGCGGTTCCTTGGATAAATCTTTATCCCCGTACGGATTTAATTACAGTGGTTAAAAAGGGAGATCAGTATTTGATAAAACCTCAATTAATCTTATTTAAAAAAGAAGCAATTGCTCCGGTAAAACCTGGTGAGATTTGGGGAAAAATCGGTTACCGGTTTTCCGGTCAAATTATTGAAGGAGTCGACTTAATTAATCATCAACCGGTAGTAAAAAAACGTAAGTGGTGGTTTTGGTGAATGATTCTGATACAAAAGGGTCGATTTGGACAGTTTCCGCTATAAGCGCAACCTTTATCGGAACTGTAGTTGGAGCAGGATTTGCTTCCGGACAAGAAATCTATCAATTTTTTGGTATTCATGGAAATTATGGTTGGATGGGTTTAATTTTGGCAATAATAGTAATAGGGATCGCCGGGGAGAAAGCTGTAAAAATCGGATATAAGTTTCAACCAAAATCCTATAAGGACTTTCTTCTTTTTATACTGGGTCAGCGTTTGACTCTAGTAGTTGATTTTTTGTTATTTAGTTTTTTTATTATTTTAATAGGAGTAATGTTTGCCGGCAGCGGCGCAATATCTGAATCGTTACATTTGGGATACTGGAATGGAGTAATCTTTACCGGTTTATTATTGATTATAGTTTTATTTTTTCAGTTGCCGGGTTTAATATCAGCTAATTTAGTAATTGTTCCTTTAATGTTTGCCGGTTCAATCGGAATCTCTTTGTATGCTATTTGTACGTGCTGTACGAAAGTGACAACCGGGCCGTATCAAAGTAGTTGGATGATATCTTCTATACAGTTTTCCGCCTATAATTTAATATTAGCAATTCCGGTCTTACTTTCTTTGGCTAAAGAGTATCCTTATCCATCTTATCTAAGGGTTGGAAGCTGGCTTGGAAGTTTAGGATTGGGTCTAATGGCCGGGTTCATTCACTGGTCGCTGATATGCTATTTGCCACTCCTTCTGAATAGTCCCTTACCAATGATTGATTTGGCGAAACTAGCCGGCAACTGGATTTATATATTATATGCCGTTGTTCTTTGGGGGGAAATGTTTACGACTTTGCTGGCTAATACTTTCGGCGCCACTCAAAGATTAGTGGCGATAACAGGATGGCCGTTCCGGACTTTGCTCATAATTATCACTGTTATAGGTATAATAATCGCCCGGATAGGTTTTATTAACCTAATAACCAGCTTTTACCCAATATTCGGTTACTTATGTGCGCTTATCTTATTTTTACTATTGATTAAAAAGTGCGATTTTTAATTATAGCGTGAATTTGGACTTTAAAGCTCATAAAACAGCTGGGATTAAGTAACAGGCAAAAACCGTAATATATAATCCATTGATAGTCAAAGGTTCATCAATTTATGAATCTTTATAACGTATTTTAAAGAATATATCAGAATATTAATTGGATTTTTATTAAAAAAAACGACAAAGTAGTTACATTTGAAATGATATACTTGACAGCGTAAATACAGGAATGAGGTGAGATTGTTGCCCGGACAGTTGGCAACTGATTTTCAAAAGATTTCCATGGTCAACCAACACCTGCCTTATACTTTTAGAAAAGTTCTAAACTATAAGCCCCAGAAGGTTTTGCGTGGATTTTTTGGAAATATAATTAACTTATTATTAGCTATCCTGTTAAGCAGGTTTATTGTACCCGGAGAGATTACACCAGCCGGTATCGCATTCGGATTAACTAATACCGGACGGCAGCTAAAATTGACCGAAAGATTAATCATTTTAACCGGTATATTTCTCGGGACATTAAGCGTTAAAGGTACATATTATGCAGCAGGGGTAACCAGCGCTCTTCTTTTATTGGAAATAATTAATCTCCAATATCAGAGGAGAAGAAGGACAAGCATTAAACGGATACCGTTCTTTATTGCCTGGGTATTACTAAGATTGTTAATAACTGTAATAATAACTCCGACTCCATATATGTTTCTGGTTACCGGAATTGAATTAACGTTTAGTTTAATTCTTACGGTCTTTTTTCAAAATGGGTTTGCGTTTTTAGACAACCCTTTAAAGACAACTTCAAAATTAACATTATCGGGCTTAGCCATTATTATGCTTATGACTATTGGCGGAATCAAAGGATTGGAAATTGAATCATACGATTTGGCTAACATAATAGCTACAATTTTTTTACTAATTGTTTCCTATATAGGTGGAGGAGGAGTTGGAGCAGTGATGGGTATATCGATCGCAACGGCTTTAGGGATAACTACCGAAAATTTAGTAAATATGATAGCTACTTTTAGTATGGTTGGGTTTCTAGGTGGTTTTTTAAGAGGCTTTAAAAAATGGGGGACAATACTAGGCGCCGGCCTGGGTTTATATTTTATTTTTCAATATCTTCAGATTTCCCCGATTCTGACTACTCAAACTTTACCTTGGGGAATAGGAATGGTATCATTTTTACTAATACCACAGCGGTATCTCTCTCAAGTTTCTAATTTTTTACCGAATAATCCACCGGGTGCCGGTTCACCCGAAGCCCAGAAACAAATATGGGAAATAATCAATAACCGTTTAAACGGATTATCGGAGATATTTAGTGAATTGGCAAAAAGTTTTAATGATAACAATACACAGTCGGCTCCGACCAATCAAAAGATGGATTTATATTCTTTGTTAGATCAGGTTTGTACAAAGAATTGTCAACATTGCAATGGATATGAAAATTGTTGGGGAGAGAACTTTTATGCAACATACCGGGAGATTTTTGATCTGGTAGCCTATGCGGAGTTATATGGAGAAGTTGGTTCAAAACATATAAAGGGAAGGTTAGCTAAAAACTGTTTCCAACAGTTTAAGTTAATTGCAACCATTAATGAGCTTTTTGATAAATGCCAAACAGATTTGCATTGGCAAAAAAAGTTGGAAGAGAGTAAAGTTTTTTTAGCTAATCAACTTGAAGGAGTTTCCGGTATTATTAATAATTTAACGGCGGAGATTTCTACCGATATCTATTTTAAAACAGAGGTGGAAGAGAAGTTACGGCAGGGTTTTAACAGAGTAGGAATGTCGGTCAAAGAAGTAAACGTTTTAGCATATGGAGACCAGGGATTGGAGATTAAAATCAAGCAGAATAATTGTAATCAAAAACATGAATGTCAATATTTAGCCGGTGCGATGGTCAGCCGTCTTATGGATTGTGAATATACGGTTTGGGAACGGAATTGCAATTATGAGAACAGTACCTGTTCTTATTCAATGACTCCAGCCCGTAACTATGAAATAAAGACAACCATATGCAAGCTCCCGAAGGATGGGAATGAATTTTCCGGGGATAACCATGCGTTAATTGAACTAAAGGATGGTCATTTTGTAACAATCTTAAGTGATGGAATGGGGCATGGAAGCAAAGCCTCCGTTGAAAGCACTACTACTGTTACAATGTTGGAAAAACTTTTAGAGACCGGGGTAGATCGCAATTTTGCAGTTAAAATGGTGAATTCGGTTTTATTATTGCATTCCCCGGAAGAGTCTTTTGCAACGGTAGATTTGGCAATTATTGACCTATATACCGCTCGGGCGGAATTTATTAAAATTGGAGCCGCAGTCACTTATATTAAACGCGGCCGTGAAGTTTGGAGCATAAAATCAACTTCACTACCGGCCGGGATTTTAAATACGGTTGATTACGAACGAACCGTAGTCGACCTTCAGCCGGGCGATTTAGTAATTATGGTCACTGATGGAGTGGTTGAAAGCAAGATTAATCAGCCGGATAAAGAGGATTGGATGGTTCGGGCTCTGAAACAAGTTGAAGTTGTAGGGCCGGAGGCCTTGGGAGAATATTTGTTGAACTTAGCCAAAATAAATCAGGATGGGATTCCCCAAGATGATATGACGGTAATTGTGCTTCAAATATTAGAAAAATGTTTTAATTAAGTGGAATTATAAATTCCGCCCGTTTTGTTCAGCCAACTCTTTTATATAGATGGAATCGGCTTTATCAAGTGACAGAATTGTATCGGATAAAGCTTGAGCTGTAGCTGTCAATCCCTTGTCACGTAATTCATCTCTTAGAATTTTTAACCGAATTATTGTTTTATTAAATTCATTCCGGTAAATAGGCATAGAATATTCATCTCCATAGTTTTAAACTGTTTTTTTGGGATTTAAATACTAACTTTATTTGTTTTAAACCATTTATTTCTTAATTAAGAAAATTGTATAATTACTTTATCAAACCCTTCGGCCACAATATATAGTGACAAACCCAGATGTGTCTATCAATATATTGTGAGCTGAAGCTAAAATCGGGAGTTATGCAATTTTCTCAATTATATCTTACCATAAATTTTTTTTTTTGCTATGGACAATGAGCTAATTTTTCCCATAAAGAGTCTTTTATAAATTGAAAGACTTTTTTAGGTTTTTGAAAACTTTAATTATATCTTTTGCTTAAATTAAAGGAAAGTATAATTTCTTTCCCAGTCAGTTGTCTGCACTATATTTCTCCCCCCAACTCTCCATTTCACAGTTTTATAAGCCCTTTAAAATCGTGGCTTTCAATCCTATTATATAATTATCCTCAAAAAGTTTTCTTGGAAACTTGTGATTACAAAGCCGCATAATTTGCGGTATAATTTTCTATGATTTATGGCAGGAGCATTTATCTTCTTAGATTGCAACTCCACTGCAATATGGATTATTATTGTTGATTAGGGAACTATATGTTTGGGCACTCGTTAGCAAAAATATAATAAATAAAAGGAAATTAATTATCTCTGGGCGAACTTGACTTTGAGGTGTTTTTATGCTTGAGAAAGTAAAAAATACAATCGAAAAGTACAAGCTGTTTTCTAAAGGTGAACGGATAATTGTCGGTTTCTCGGGAGGAATAGATTCTCTGTCGTTACTCCATTTACTATGTAATTTAACCGAGTATCAATTGGATATTTGGGCGGTTTATATCAATCATTCTTTACGCCCTAGAGAAACCCCTTTCGAAGAGAAATTGCTTGAAAAGGTCGGCAGAGAGTGGGGGGTAAAAACAAAAAAAATTGTAATTGATATTCCGACCAGGTTAAAAGAGAAACCGGATTCAATTCAATTATTAGCTCGTGAGGAACGGTATAAAATATTTACTAATTTACAAAAAGAGCTAAAAGCTGATAAAATCGCATTGGCTCACCATCTTGATGACCAAGTGGAGACTATATTATATCGGATTATCCGTGGTACCGGTATTGATGGACTGACCGGGATGCCGATAATTAGGGAACAAACAATTATACGACCTTTATTGGAGGTTAGTCGGCAAGAGATTGCTGAATATGCCGTTTCGCATGACTTAGGTTGGCTGGAGGATTCGTCTAACCATAAAATGAAATATCAGAGAAATAGAATTCGTTTACAGCTAATTCCATTGTTAGAGGAATATTATAATCCACAGGTAAAAAAAAGTTTATTAAGATTGGCAAAATTAGCTGCCGAACAACGGGACTTTATGCAAGAACTAGTAGCGGATGAATTACCAAAGTTATTAATAGTTAAAGAAGGAAAAATTGGTTTAAAAATTGAAGATTTTAGAACACGGTCGCCTTATTTACAGTTTCAGATTTTAAAAAAAGTATTATCAGAGTTCAGACCAGGCTATTATCTTGAGACGGAATCTTTGGAACGTCTGCTTAGCAAGATAAATCAAGAAAATGAGCATTTTAAGCCGGTACAAATTTATAAAGGGGTTACTGTTTACCAGGAAGATGAGTTTGTTTTTTTTACGCAGCGTTATGGTAGGACATTAATAAGAAAAGGTGAATACTATTTAGAAGCGCCGGGAGAGATTTCAATTGAATCAATTAATTTTAGAATTACTATACGGGAAGCATCTTCCCACCCATCCTGGAAAAATGTCGGGTTAAATGAGATCTATCTCGATGCTGATCGTTTGAGTTTACCCTTAAAAATAAGATTTTGGCAACCGGGAGATTTTTTTTGGCCGCTTGGAAGTAGCGGAAGACAGAAACTTCATGATTTTTTTATTAATAATAAGGTGCCGGTTGAAAAAAGAAGAGGAATCCCGCTTTTAGTTACTAATGATAATCGGATTGTTTGGGTAATAGGGTACCGGTTAGACGAAGAGTTTAAAATAAATTCAGACACAAAGAAAATTTGGCATATTCTAAATGCATCCATATAGATTGTATTCATATTTTGACTATGGTATAATATTTGACATGGCAAAAACAGGTGTTTTTGTCGGAGGGAGGTCTATTCTTGCTTAAAGTGGCTCGAGAAATTTTTTTGTATTTTGCGGTTGCGATTATTACCCTATTATTAGTGGTTAAATTTATGAATCCACAAGAACAAGTCGAACAACTCAAATTCGATCAATTTATGCAACGAGCGGAGTCCGGGAAAATAGTTGATGCGGCTGTTAATAATAACGACGGTACTATTCAGGGTAAGCAACGCGGTGAAATTAAGAAATACCGGACTGAAGGTCCGGTGAACCATCCGGAGATCTTTTATGAGACTTTGCGAAAAAACGGGGTTAAGATTTCTTTCTCTAATGCTGGAAATGGATGGTGGGCTATTATCTTGCCCAATCTCGGTTTCATTGTACTTTTTATAATATTTTGGTTGTTTCTCCTAAATCAGATGCAGAATACCGGTAATAAGGCTTTGTCATTCGGAAAGAGTAGGGCCAGGCTTCATACTGAAGATAAGACCAAAGTAACTTTTGACGATGTGGCTGGTGAAGATGAGGCAAAAGAGGAATTGGTGGAAATCGTTGACTTTTTACGGCAACCAAGGCGGTTTACCGAGTTAGGAGCGCGAATTCCCAAAGGAGTTTTATTAGTGGGGGCGCCTGGTACCGGTAAAACACTTTTGGCCAAAGCTGTTGCCGGGGAAGCGGGTGTACCGTTCTTTAGTATCAGTGGTTCCGATTTCGTGGAGATGTTTGTCGGTGTGGGAGCATCCCGGGTCAGAGATTTATTCGATCAAGCTAAAAAAAGCGCTCCTTGTATTGTGTTTGTAGATGAAATTGATGCGGTTGGCCGTCAAAGAGGCGCTGGTTTAGGTGGCGGGCATGATGAGAGGGAACAAACCTTGAATCAACTTTTAGTTGAAATGGACGGCTTTGAACCGAATTCAGGAATTATATTGTTGGCGGCCACCAACCGGCCTGATGTTTTAGATCCGGCTTTATTAAGACCGGGTAGATTCGACCGGCAAGTAACATTGGATATCCCTGATATCAAAGGCCGGGAAGATATTTTAAAAGTGCATTCCAAAGGGAAACCATTGGCTCAGGATGTTGATTTGAAGGTTTTAGCAAGACAGACACCGATGTTTACCGGGGCTGATCTGGCTAATGTGCTTAATGAAGCCGCCTTACTCTCAGCCCGGCGAAATAAAAAGAAGATCGCTATGGATGAATGTGAGGATGCTATAGAACGCGTTATTGCCGGTCCCGAAAAGAAAAGCAAGATAATGAGCGCCAAAGAGAAGGAGTTAACCGCTTATCATGAAGCGGGGCATGCTTTAGTCGGTCATTATTTGCCAACTGTAGACCCCATTCATAAGGTTTCCATTATCCCGCGGGGAATGGCCGGCGGATATACTCTAGCGCTTCCATTGGAAGATAAACATTATAGCACCAGGACCGAGCTTTTAGAGAATGTTGTTTTTTCACTGGGAGGAAGAGCGGCTGAGGTAATTGCTCTTGGAGAAATTAGTACCGGCGCCCGTAATGATCTGGAACGGGGTACCAAGCTGGTCCGCAAAATGACCACTGAGTATGGTATGAGCGATGAACTTGGTTATATGACTTTTGGCCACGGCCATGAAGAACAGATTTTCTTGGGTCGTGATTTTACCCGGGAGAAAAACTATAGTGAAGAGATAGCCGCTGCTATTGATAAGGAAATCAAACGTATTATGGATAATTCCTTTGAGAGAGCTACATCTATTATTAATGAACATCGTGATTTACTGGAAGCCATCGCCAAAACGTTACTGGAAAAAGAAACTATTGAAGGCGAAGAATTCCTGGCATTACTGGGTGAAGATCCAAAGAAGGATGAGGATACGGTAACTACGGAGGCCTAATTCTTTTTATTAATAATCTAGGGGAAACGAGGCGCATAACTTGCTTCGGTTCCTTTGTTTTTATTTGAAGGGGAAAATATGAATCCGGAATCCGGAAATCGCAAGAAAATCAAATCTAAGGCTTAGTAATCTTACTTAACACTTCTGAATTCCGGCTCCTGACTTCTGAATTCTATATGGTTGAAGAGGTGGAGGCCTTAATGAAGAATCGCTATATTAATGCTGTTTATACTAATTTAATTTTGGAGCGTGATTATGAACCGGTTCGCAGGACTGATTCTATGGTAATCTTTCCCGTTTTGCAAAAGTATAACCGGGATACTTATTTTGTACTCCAATTACTTGATGGAGACCTCTTAAACGAGGCGGTCATAGAAGAGAAATTACAGGCCGATTATAATTTATTGATTACCGGCGACTATCATCAAATATTTCATCTAATAGCAGTATTTGTTTTTACCGATCTCCCGGACCCGGGAAAAGTTGCCGCTATTGAAAACGGCCTAAATAATAAGAGTGTTGATAAAAAACATTTTTCTTGTTATGTGGTAAATATGGCTGGGAAAGAGATTTCCAAAATAAACAGAACGCCTTTGAGTCAGAGTGAAGTGGAACCAATTTTAAGAGCTAATATGAAGGATCTTGGCCCGGAATTTGAAAGTGAGCCGGATATCGACCGGTTATTATCCTTGCGCGAAAAAGAGTATAATATAGACTTTAAAGCGAGAAAACCATTTCTTACATATACATTAATCGGGATTAACGTAATTGTTTGGCTGATACTTTACTTTTACTCGCAAATCAAAAATATAAGTTATGATAATTTAAATATCATAATTGGAGCCAAAGAAAATTGGTTGATTATGGCGGGAGAATATTGGAGGTTAATTACCCCGGTCTTTCTTCATGATGGCCGGAATATTTTGCATTTAACCTTAAACTGTTACTCACTTTATGTTGTGGGAAATATAGTAGAAAGAATCTATGGTCATTATAAGTTTGCTATTGTTTATTTTTTGGCCGGTATATTCGGAAGTATAGCCAGTTTTATCTTTTCAATTAATCCATCGATTGGCGCTTCGGGAGCAATCTTCGGTTTATTGGGAGCCTTGATTTACTATGGGATTGAAAAACCGAAAATTTATAAGAAATACTTCGGTTATAACGTATTTGTCGTTCTATTAATTAATATCGGAATTGGTTTTTCCATCCCGGGAATTGATAATTTTGGGCATTTAGGAGGATTAACCGGTGGATTTTTAGCTGCTTATGCAATTAAAGTAAGAGAAAACAATGCTGGGTTTATTAATAGGGTTTTAAGATTTGGGCTTTTAATACTAATTGTTATCTTCGGACTTTACTTTGGATTTCATACCTCGCAAAACATTACCTATTATAAATTTAATCGTTTCCTAACCCAACAACGATTCAATATCAAAGATGCTAAAGAAGCTGAGATAACCGGGGAAAAAATGATCGGATTAAGTAATGGAAATTTACTACTACGTGCCAAAGCTTTATTGTTAGTGGTTCAAACTGAGATTATCCAGCAAAAATACGAAGAAGCTGAAGAACATGCTGTTTCTCTGAAAGAGATTTCACCTTTTTATGGCCATTATTTTCTGGGACGGATTTATTACTATAACGGTGACTATATAAAAGCCGGTGAAGAATTAAAAGCTGCTCAAAATATTAACCCTAATGACCCGGATCTGCAAAAGGCATTAAAGGATATTGGGATTCAATAGAAAATGTGTTTTACTAGTACTATCTTAACTATATATGTTGAAATAAGTTTTTTGGATGTATATTTTCAAGGCAACATATATTCCTTGATTCATATGATGAAAAAAGTTCAACTATTTGCCATTCACAACCGGCCTTAAGGATGTGGATGTTTTACCCAAAACTTTTTTCATCATATATATTTAAATAAGTTTATTTTAGACATGATTTGCACGGATTAACACGGATTTTTATGGTCAATCAATCTCCAAACTAATATCCAGGGCTTTGACTGAGTGAGTTAAGGCTCCTACCGAAATAATATCCACTCCGGAAGCAGCTATATCAATAATTGTTGTTTCATTGATATTTCCTGATGCTTCCACAATAGCCCGGTGATCGATGAGTTTAACCAGCTCCGCTATTTCCGCCGGGGTCATATTATCCAGCATAATTATGTCCGCTTTAGCCGTCAGTGCTTCCTGAACTTGTTCCCTGGTTTCACACTCAACTTCCACCGTCATGGTATGTGGAATAAAGCTACGAGCCCGGTTTACCGCTTCGGTAATAGATCCGCAAGCGGCGATGTGGTTATCTTTAATTAGGATGGCATCAGCCAGATTGAAGCGGTGGTTTTGCCCGCCGCCCATCCGTACTGCATACTTTTCCAACATCCGGAGACCGGGAGTTGTTTTGCGGGTATCTACTACTTTGGCCGGATAGTTGGCGATCAATTTAGCCAATTTAGCGGTTTGAGTAGCTATACCTGAAAGGCGTTGCATAAAGTTAAGTGCCACCCGTTCACCGGCGAGGATGGTTTTTATGGAACCATTAATGGTTCCAATTATAGTCCCGGGGGCAACTTCTGTGCCGTCTGCTACAATATTGGCGCAAATAACTTCCGGGTTTAATTGGTGATAAACTTCATTTATCACCGGTAATCCGGCAATTATCCCGGTGCTTTTAGCTATAAAAACAGCCTTTTTATTTACATCTGACCTGAATATAGCTTCCGAAGTAATGTCTCCAGCCTGTAAATCTTCCAATAAGGCATTTTCAATAATATTTTTTAATATTAACTGGTTCATTCCGCCACCTCAAACTGTGATTGTTGAACTGAAATATGTTTTCGCCAGTTAGGATCAGGTTCCGGAAAATCGGACCGGTAATGTCCCCCCCGGCTTTCAGTGCGGATTAATGCCGCCCGGGCAATTATCTCCGCTAAGTCATATAAATTTTGAAGTTCACACCTGGCCGGATTTATTTCAAATAATTGATTCTCTTTTGATATGGAACGGAACATTTTTAAAGCTTCCTCAAGACCAAGCCGGTCTCTGACAATACCCAAATAACGATCTGTAATCTGGTGAAGCTGCTCTTGCATGGATTTGAGATCGGTATTCCCAATAGTGTTTTTCGGATAAAAGGCTTGAATATTATTGGTTGATCTAGGAGGGTCAGTAACTTGTCCGACCAAATATTCGGCAATCCTTCCTCCAAAAACAAGCCCTTCAAGTAAAGAGTTACTAGCCAACCTATTAGCGCCATGAACACCGGTTACCGCCGTTTCTCCGGCGGCAAATAGACCGGGTATTGAAGTTTGACCTTGGAGGTTAGTAAGAACGCCTCCCATTATATAATGAGCCGCCGGTGCTACCGGAATTGGTTGTTTGGTTATATCCAATCCATACCGTAAACAAGTGTTAGAAATATTTGGAAAACGGGTCCGAATTAACTCCGGTTCCATTTTTCTGATATCTAAAAAAACGTGAGAAGAGTTTTCCCGTTGTATTTCCGTGAATATGGAGCGTGCTACCACATCTCTAGGCGCTAGTTCAGCCAATTGATGATATTTCGGCATGAAACGTTCGCCGGAATTGTTTAATAGTATAGCTCCTTCACCACGCACACTTTCCGAGATTAAAAATGACGGCGCCGGCGGCATATAAAGAGCGGTCGGGTGAAACTGAATAAACTCCATGTCTTGTAAAATAGCACCGGCACGGTGAGCTAACATCATACCATCCCCGGTAGCAATCCCCGGATTGGTGGTTTTACCATAAAGCTGACCAAGCCCTCCTGAACAGAGAATCACAGCTCCACCTAAGAATGAATTTAGTTGTTGATTATGAATTGTCACTACACCGCAACATCGTTCATTTTTGGTAAGTAGTGACAATACATAATGTTCTTCATAGATTTGAACACCTGATTGCCGAAGTAGAGTTATTAATGACTTAGATATTTCACGCCCGGTAGCATCTCCGTCGGCATGCAGAATTCGCCGACGACTGTGGGCCGCTTCCCTGGTCAATGAGATTTGTTCCTGTTTTTGATCAAAAGGGATTCCAAGTTCAATTAGGTGCTTAACCCGGTTGACCCCTTCATAAACCAGAGCTAAAACAGCTTCGGAGTTACATAAACCGGCTCCAGCCATGATTGTATCCTGGTAATGGAGTTCCGGAAAATCATTTATTCCGATAGCGGCAGCAATGCCGCCTTGAGCGTAATATGTATTGCTTTCATTAAGAGAGGCTTTGGTTAGCAGAATTACACGATTGGATTTACTTAAAAGCAGGGCGGTATAAAGGCCGGCAATTCCACTGCCAATCACAATAAAGTGGGCGGAATCGGTTACTGACGGTAAATTGACGGAAAAATCGTTAGGCATCGCAAAGCACCGGCTTTCAGATATATTGTAACATCCGGTCAAGCGCTTTTCCTGCTTTTTCACGTATTTCCGGCGCAACCGTTATAACCGGTTTTAATTTTTGTAAGGCTGACAAAACTTTCGGTATCGTAGTTAGTTTCATATTTGGGCATACCAAACCGGGGCTTAAAACATAAAAAGTTTTTTCCGGGTTTTCCTTTTTTAGGCTATGAAGAATCCCCATTTCGGTACCGATAATGAATTCCGATGCCGGGCTTTTTTTGGCATATTCAATAATCTGAGATGTACTTCCTATGTAATCGGCTAATTCGATAACTTCGGAACGGCATTCGGGATGAATCAAGACTAAAGCATCAGGATGGAATTGTTTGGCTTTCCAAACATCTTCCGGAGTTACCCGGTGATGGGTTAGACAATAACCAGGCCAGATATGGATTTTTTTCTTCGGGACCTGGGTTGCGACATAGTGGCCTAAGTTTTGGTCCGGTAAGAAAATGAGTTCTTTTTCAGGAATATTGCGGACCAATTTAACGGCATTGGCGGAAGTGCAACAATAATCACTGACCGCTTTAACAGCAGCGGTGGAGTTTACATAAGAAACTACAGCCGCATCCGGATAAAGTTCACGCCATTTTAAAACCTCGGTAGCTTCAGCCATTTCGGCCATTGGGCAACCGGCGGTCTCATCAGGTAAAATAACGGTTTTTTCTGGTGAAAGAATAGCGGCGCTTTCTGCCATAAAATGGACTCCACAAAAAATGATAATTTTAGCAGGGGTTTTAGCGGCTACTTGACTAAGCGCTAAGGAATCCCCTACAATATCGGCTATTTCCTGAACTTCATCAAGCTGATAATTATGAGCCAGGATAATTGCATCCAGTTCTTTACGAAGCCGGTTAATAGTGGAGATTTCATTAGTAAAATCGCTTCCCGACATCAAACAGCGCCTCCATAGATTAAGTAATAAATTATCCTAATTTTACTTTTGGATGTTCAATTTGTCAATAATAATTGACAATAGGTAAAAGAGAAATGATAATGGAAAAAGAATATTAGACAGAAAAAGATGGGTGATAGGTGATATGACTTTAACTAAATTATCTTTAAAAAATATGGTTTTTTATGGTCATCATGGAGTATATCAGGCTGAAAAAGAGTTAGGCCAAAGAATAGAAGTTGATGTGGAAGTGGTCGGTGATTTTATTAAAGCTGGGAAAAGCGATGATTTTACGGAGACCACCAATTATGTACTTATCTATCAAATCGCCCGGGAGATAGTTGAAGAAGGGAAGTACAATTTGGTGGAAGCAATTGCTACTGCGATTATGGACCGTATTACCGGGCGGTGCCAATTTGAAATAGTCACTGTTAGAGTAAG
Organism: Bacillota bacterium; assembly: GCA_023435225.1. GTDB lineage: Bacteria > Bacillota > UBA4882 > UBA8346 > UBA8346 > UBA8346. Next base: position 88,879 of record JAEYRX010000064.1, on the reverse strand, counting down.
AAAACCGCAACCACCGGTTGGTGGTCCGATGGATGCGGTTGAAGTAGAAATTACCAATCAAAAATAGTTATCAGGGTTTTTCCTGGAGTACTAAATCAACATTATATTCTTTGCCGTCACGTATAATTGTTAAGTTTACTTTAGCCCCTACCTTTTGTTTCTTAATTAAGTTGATTAATTCATTGGAATCAGCCACTTTTTGGTGGTTAAACTCAGTGATTAAATCATATTGTTGCAAGTTAGCCTGTGATGCCGGAGAATTTGGAACCGGATCAATAAGAACCCCTTCGGAATACCTGGCTAAACCAAGCTGTAATTTTGCTCTGGCGCTGACAACTTTCAAATCCATTAGGTATACACCGAGCCAGGGGCGACTGATTTTTCCTTTGGTTATCAATTCATTTAAGATGGATTTAACCGAGTTAATAGGGATGGCAAACCCAAGTCCCTGACCGGCTGCGCTTACAGCAGTATTAATACCGATCACATCTCCGTGAAGGTTAAGTAGTGGACCACCGCTATTTCCGGGATTAATGGCCGCATCCGTTTGGATCATGTCCTCATATGATTGGGAATTACCTGATCCTTGACTGGCCATCAAAGGCCGGCCTTTGGCACTGATGATACCTAGGGTAACAGTATGATCCAGACCAAGGGGATTACCGATCGCTATTACCCATTCGCCAATCCGGGCTTTTTCCGAATCGCCGAATTTTAAGTAAGGAACCTTGTTAGGGAGATTGACTTTAAGAACAGCCAAGTCTAATTCTTGATCAATACCGACTAAAGTAGCCGTAACCGGGTTTTTTTGGTCTTTTAAAGTTACTTCAATGGTTTTAGCACCGGCTACCACATGAGCATTGGTTAAAATGGAGCCGTTTTCATTAAAGAAGAAACCACTCCCTAAACCTTGTGAGTTCCGGGGTTGATCGAAGAAAAACCTTTGAGTAGGGTCTTGAGTTTCATAAGTTGAAATTATCCAGACAACAGCCGGAGAGCTTTGCTCTGCAATATCAGCCACTACCGTGGAACCGGTTAAATCATAAGGAGCTGCTGCTACCTGATTGGAGAATGTACCGGCTGAAAAAACAGTTAATACAATGAAAGCCGTAAAAGCCAGGATTAGTTTTCGATAATTAAGTTGTTTCAACATTTTTATCACCTCAGTAAAGTAATATAATTAGTCAACTATTCAACCATAGAGAATAGGAAATAAAATTTTGTTTTAGGTGAGGAATAGTTACTTCTATTTATATTAACGAGTTCCTTTATTATCAGTTCCTGTAAATCTTGGTTAATGTTATAGACTATAGGAAAAATATATGAAAGAACTTTTATGTCACAGAGGCACAAAGAACACTGAAAAACGTAAATCATATTTTATGATTATAAACTTCTGTGATCTCTATGTTCTACTAAGACCTTTGAAAAACTAAGACAAATCACCAAAGCACACGAATTTACATGGTTTTGAAAGTAAAAAGAGTTAAGAGGTGCACTAATGGAACAAGTATTAAAGGTACTGAAAGAAAAAAAAGGAGAGTATGTTTCCGGGCAAGAGTTGGCCGGGCTTTCCGGGATTACCAGATCCGGAATCTGGAAACAAATAGAACAGTTGCGGGAACTTGGTTATAACATTGAATCATCTCCCCGAAAAGGTTATCGGTTTATAGGAACCACCAATGATTTAAATTCCATGGAAATACAGGATGGATTAGCTACCATAGCCTTCGGACGTCCGGTATTTTACCGTGAAGAAGTCGACTCCACTACTAAATGGGCTAAATCATTGGCTAACCAGGGAGCGGTTGAAGGGACAATAGTAATTGCAGAAAAGCAAACCGGCGGTCGGGGAAGAATGGGGCGAAGTTGGGCATCCGCTTCCGGTCTTGGATTATGGTTAACTTGGATATTACGTCCAAAGATGAGCGCCTCCCAATTAGCCGGGCTTACTCTTTTGACCGCCGTAACCATGAGCGAAACCATTAAAACCGTTGCCGGGGTTCAGGTACAAATCAAATGGCCGAATGATTTGTTTTATGAAGGGAAAAAGTTAGCGGGCATTTTAGCAGAGATAAATGGCGAAATGGACTTGGTAAATTATTTAATCATGAGTATCGGTCTAAATGTAAACCATGAGGAAGCTGATTTTCCGGCGGAACTAAAGGGGCGGGCAACTTCTTTAAAAATTATTACCGGGAAAGAGTTATCCAGAAGAATAATCCTCCAGCAGTTTTTGGCTAATTTTGAGTCCGCTTATTATTTGTTACCCCAAAAAGGTATGGCAAACTTAGTGGAATATGCCAAAAAGCATTCAGCTACTTTGGGAAAGGAAGTCCTGATTAATCAGGGCTTTGGAGGGATAATTGAAGGTAAAGCTATAGATTTGGATATTGATGGTAGTCTTTTACTGGAAGATAAGCAACAAAAAGTTATTCGGGTATATTCCGGTGATATTATGGAGCAGGCGATAGGCGATAGGCAACAGGCAATCCCTTTTAAGGGCTAGAGTCGGTTTTAGGCTTAGGAGCAGTTCGCCCGTAGCATAGATGAAGGGACGTTTTAAGCTTAAAAGTTTAGAAACGAATTGTTGAAGCGGAATTATAAATAAATTTTGATTTACTTCACATTTACCTCTGTTTTCTTCCTTTAAATAAAAACTACTCCTCTTATTTTTGTCAATTATCATTAAAATAAGACCAATTATAATACTTAGTCTCGATAATCCATTCAAACTATTATCTGAGGGTTTCCATAATGTATAAATTACGAAATTCAGATACAATATATCGGTAGTCTCATCCGGGTTATGCACTATATATCGTATCCAAAAATTATTTATGGAAATTATGAAACTCCCTTTCTTCCATGATTTTAATTATTTTGCCGGTCCGGGAACGGAAGTATAATAGGTATAAATTCGACTAATAAACTACTTCAGAGGTGATTGGAATGGATGTTAAGGGACTGGCGATTGTTTTGACAATGTTATTATTCTTTTTTAATACCCCTTCTCCGAAAGTAAACTCAATAACACCTAATAACGGAGTTAATAATAACACGGTTCAAGTAATTGTGAATGGAACTAACTTCGACCAAAAGGCTGCTGTTAAACTTGTTAAAGAAGACCAAGAAGATATTATTGCTTCGAATGTAAAAGTTCTTTCCGGCGAAAAAATAGCTTGTAATTTTGACTTGCGTGATAAAGCGGTTGGCAGATGGGATCTTGTGGTTAGCAATAAATTTGTAAAATCAGACACTATCCCACAGGGTTTTTTAATAGGTTATCCGACGCCTTTGGTAAATACTGTTTCTCCCCAAAAGAGCGATAATAATTCGACGGTTCTGATTGAAATCGACGGTAAATATTTTCGAAAAGAGGCTATGATTATATTATCCAGTCGGAAAATGGATATCGGAGCTTCACGGGTGAAAGTGGAATCAGAAACGAAGATTAGTTGTCAATTAAATCTAAAAAAAGCTGAACCAGGTGTATATGATGTTAAAGTTATTAATGATGATGGAAAAGTTGGTATTTTGACCGATGGTTTTAAAATTGATGGGACTTCAAGCCCTGCTATTAAGGAGATAAAAACTGATATCAACCGGATCGAACCCAATAAAGGATTTAACAATGGGATGATCCTTACTGCTATTATCGGGTCGAATTTTATAAAGGACAGTATCGTTAAATTGAGCTATAATGGGAAAATTGATATTACCGGTATGAATACTAAAGTAGAGAGTCCGGAGCAAATTACTTGTTTCTTTGATATTAACGGAAAACCGGAAGGAAATTATGATGTTGAAGTTACCAGCCCAAATGGACAAAAGGCTGTTCTTCACAACGGGTTTATAGTGGAATCTTTCACACCGAATTCGTTGGAGTTGAATAAAAAACTAAAACCGGTATATTTTGAACTGGATAAAGCCGAGATTCGTCCTAATCAAACTTCGTCTTTACGTTTGGACCTGCAAAGCCTGAAGGAATATCCTAAATTATATATTCTGTTAGGCGGACATGCCGACGAACGTGGTAGTATCGGATATAACTTGGAACTATCGGCTAAGAGGGCCGAAAATATCAAAAAGTATCTAGTTGAACAAGGGATACACCCGGGTAGAATTACAATTTACGCTTATGGTAAAGAATTTCCTTTGATTAAAGGACATAAGGAATCGGCCTGGCGTTATAATCGCCGGGTTGATATTTTGGTATGGGAAGCCCCTCCCGATAGGGAACAAGGGATTAAGTATTAAAAGTAGGGAACAGTAAACTGGGAACAGTTTCTTTATAGCAAGTTTTTATCTTACAATAGTTTATAAGATTTATAGTCGAAGGTTTAGCAAATAATACTGTTCTCTGTTCCCTAGTACCTGTTGCCCATTATTTATTCCAACAAAATAAGCGACATAAGCGACGACATCAAGCAATTCCAAGTATGATGGAGTTGAATTGGATTATGGAGTGGGAAAGTCCCACTTCATTTTTTAATTCCGTAATCAAATCCGACCTGGCGATATAGATAAAACCACTGGCGGTAACCGGTAATAGGGTAAGTGTAAAACCGGTTATCGTGGGACCATAATCAAAGCTAATGTTGTTCCAAGAATTGAAAGAGTATTAGTAGAAACTCTTTCGTTTGAAAGATTTTTCCATAATCGAATAATTAAGAAGTCTATGCATATATATTAGGTGAAGTAAAGACATTTTTTTGGCAAAAAATAGGCTGTACTTAAAAGTTGAGAAAACGTCTAAGGGTGTAATCCTTCCCCACGGAGGGTTGGGAGGTGGTGATTCTTGGGAAATGTTCCATAATAGTAACTATTTATTCGCTAAAATGACACAATATCTGAGGGAGGATTGAAATGAGCATTACTTGTCAATATGAACAATTAAGTTACCCCTTTTTTGTAGGGGACTTAACCAGGCGGATTAATATAGAAGCTAAGTTGGAAATTACTGCAGATCTGCCGAGATTAAAGAAAATAATACATGGAGATTTTCAACTGAATACACCGATAATAAATATTCTCGAAAATAGTCTGGTCGTAACGGGGCGGGTTTTTCCACATATATTATACCTCTCCGAGTCCGTTGAAAGAGTTCGGAATGAAGAAGTTGAAGCGGAAGGTAGTGAAAACTATTATTATCCGCAAGAGTTTGGAATAGGATGGTATGGGGATAACGGAATTAGCTATGAAGAAAAAATAGATATTCAAGGCTTACGGCCTGGAATGAACGTCCAAGTTGAAGTAAGTGCGCTAGTCGGTAATTTTGAGAGAATTGGAATCGACCAAGTATTATTTAAAGGACTATTGGAGATTACTATTCATTCCTCATATCAACAAACAGCCGGTGTTATTAGTAATATTGATCTGCAGGCTCATGAGAAAATAAATCTGGTAAAAGACCGGGTAATGGTGGAGGATTTACTTGGAGTTAAAAAAGTTACTTTACCGGTTCAATCAAACTTAGTTATATCAAGTCTTAAACCCGGCATATCAAGAATTTTGAAGGTGTTGGTTAAACCAGCCGGAATTAGTCAGGAAGTATCCAAAAACCGGGTACATATTAAAGGTTTACTTGAAATATCAGTAATTTATGTTGGTACTGATGATGAGGGAAATCCAACTGATATTTTTGTAAACGATTGGAACCGGGAATATGGATCAGCCGTTTCTTTTGAAACTTATGTTGATATTGAAGCTGATGGAGAGATTATAGCGATTCCCAGAATCATGGCCCAGAATATGGTGATTGAGCCCAAAAACACTCATGAGTTAAGTCTTTTAGCCAATCTTCAATGTGAAATCGAACTTTCCCGGCTATATCATAAGGAGATGGTAGTTGATGCGACAGCTGAAGAAGAAATAATTGATATTCAAAAGCATCTACTAAATTTAGAAGAATACTCCGGTGAAATTAGCGGAGAGATTGCTTTAGACTTGGAAATTGATTTACCCAGTGGATTTGATGGTATTGACCGGATTTTAACATTTCATGGAATGCCGCGGGATGTAATGGCGGAGGCTTCAGATAATAAGGTTTTAATTGAAGGCAATCTGGATTTGTGGTTAATGTATATAAACGACTCCGCAAAAGAAGAAAGAGTTACGGTTGTCACTTGGGATAAGCTAAACAACAGCGGTTTACCCTTAACCGGAATCCTCGAATATCTGGATCTACAACCTGGGACATTGTTGCGAACTCAAATTATGCTTGACTCATTACATTTAGAATTAATCGATTCCAGAAAGCTTAAATTGAGCGGAATTGTTAGGGCTAGAATTTTCAGTAGAACCCCTAGGGCAATTTTTGTTTTACGAGATTGTGCGGTTGTAATACCAGTGGATTATTCTACCAGACCAAGCATGTTGTTTTATGTAGTCCAACCCGGGGATACACTTTGGAAAATCGCCCGCCGTTACCAAACGACAGTTGATACTCTAGTAAAAGTCAATCAAATTACCAACCCTGATTACCTGGAGGTAGGACAAAAACTGATTATCCCTAAGAGAATAGTTAATATGTAATAGAAGGGGCTGATTAAAAAGCCCCTTTAACTTTGTGTTAATCGCAACCTATATTGGATTGTGACAATGTCTGATTATGACTAAAGGCTAGGTTTTTTTCTTAGGGATATCATATTATATTAGTAAGTAAGGGATTTTCATAATTAAGAAATTTAACCTTTGGATCCAAGGTAATTATGAAACTCCCATGAATGCAATATTAAAAAACTAGAGGAAAGAGGGGAGAAATATGACGGTGCTTGCGGAAAATACCGTTCAAGTTTTGATCACAGATACCATAACCCTCCCTGTGCCGGCTGAAAAAATTGATGAAATTGTAGCCAGAGTTTCAGAGATTACCTGTTATGTTATAACAGATAAAGTTATTTTTCTAGGTACCTTGCATAAACAGATCTTTTTTGTAGCTGAAAATGGAACCAATAGACATGTAGGCGCCGATATACCTTTTAGCGGATTTGCCGATACCCCGGGAGTCCCGGCCGGTTCAACTTGCGAGTTGATACCGGACGTGGTGTTTGTAGGTTTTAAACTGACTTCAACAACTCAATTACAGGAAACCGCGGTAATTCATGTTAAAATTGCAGTTAACGATGTATCCGCTAAAACTTTTGTCATCTCAGATACACTCCCGCAACTATCAGTACGCTTTGGGGAACCTAATACAGTTAGAGTAAGCGGACCAAGTGGAGGTATACCGGAAACAGTAAGAGTCAATACGGGTTGTTATTGAATATTCTATTTTTTATCAGTTTCATAGTTGAAAAGAATATCTTTAACAATCCGAGGGATTTTCATAATTAAAAAATTTAACATTTAGGAAAGCGCTGATTAATTGAATTAGTGACGATTTTGTGCTTCGCAAAATGCCTAATACCGCATATTTGCTCGCACAAAATCGGATTAATCAGCGCTTCCTTAGATGCAATATATTGATAGTAACATCTAGGTTTCACATTATATATTGTATCTAAAACTAAATAAAAGTAATTATGAAACTTCCTTAATCTCTAATACCGGAGTTCAGTAACCGGTATTTTTTTTCGTTTTTGCTATATTTTCGTCAAAGACTTTTGCGGTAGAAAACGGTATATTTTATTTAAGGTCCTAATTAATCTCGCAAATATCCTTAACCTGTCATTATTTCCAATGTTTTAAACAGTTTTATCGGGCATTTAATATGTATTCTTACGTTTAATACATCCAAAGAGCCGTTTAATTATATTTCAAGCTTTAAAAATACTGTTGATGGAGGAGTATTATGTTATCTTGGTTTAAAAAAGATACATTTGTAAAAGACATTCTGTTTTTACTCCTGATCAGTATTGTTTTTTCGGCGGTTTTTGCAATGGGTTTTGCCATGGCAACTGATAAATACTTTGCCAAAGCTGTAACCGGAATTATGGGGGACGTGGGAGAGTACGATCTCTTATTTCAAACCAAGGAAGAGTTAAAAGGAGCCATGGCCCGGCAGATTAGAGATGTAATTGCGGAACATATACCGGGTTCCAAATTGAAAACCGGAATCAGTCTGGCTGGAAAAGCGACTTTTTTTCTAACTCTCCCACCTAAATATAAGACGAAAGCTATTTTTAACAATCTTAGTTCATATTTTAACAATCTCCCCGGTAACGGTGGTTTTTCGGTTATGACTGAACCCCGGATTAACATTACCAGTGTGCCTAACGGTATATTTGACATGTTATCCAATAAAATTGAAGATTTTCCGGGCGTCCGTTTTACATTTAAAGATGGTAATAGTATCGGAATCATCCTCGATAATATTCATTCCAGTAAAACCGTAACGAACCGGATTAAAAAATTACTGGACAAGTATCAAATTTTAGAAGTGCGCCTAGGATCGACTTATTCTCCTGAAGAACTTTTAACAATGGGTAAGAAGGTTTCTCAATCCTTAGTAGGATTAAATGGCGCCGGTTCAGCCCGGGATATTACTCTTACCAGTGGGACGGACGATTATCAATACATGGTAAATACGTTATTAGAGGTTAAGAAATTCTTAGTTGCCTATACCGCAGAAGTTAAGGTTGAACCAAATTCCGGTAATGATGTCGAAGTTGGGGATCTTTTAGTAATAAACGGTCAGAATACCAATGATATAAAGATGGGGAGTTTATTACAACCATTACAGGTTGTAGTGAAAATAACATCGAAGAATGCCGCCGGTATTCGAGGATTAATTATTCAAGGGGATGCCGGCTTTATAAGAGATAAGGTAGCTTATAAACTATTACCGGGAGATAAGATAGGGCCAAAAGTAGGCGGTATTGAAGTATCCGATCGCAAGAGTCAACTTGTTTATGGTATGGACCAAGGGATTAAATTACTCACTAAGGTTAACTCCGCCTTACAGGATTTTAACAATACAACCGGTGGCGCAGGTCTTACGGTAAGCAGTATTGAAAAGGCTTATCGGCAACTAGCGGATATCCGGGGGGCTATGAAAACTATTTCAACCAATGTGAACGGTTTATCCGGAAAAGCTAAGCGGGAGAATTTAACTCAAATGGTTGGATTGATCAACGGAGTAGGGGATGACCTGGATTATCTGGCTAAAACCTTTGGCCGGGTGCAAATTTTGGAAAGCCGTTTTAACCAAGCGTTGCAGGGTTTACAAAATGCCCAATTGATAGCCGGCAGTTCGCTTTTGCAATCAGCAGTTGGCCAAACCGGGGGCATTGCCGATAAAATGCAATTGCTGGATTCCCAATTAGGAATTGTAGAGTCTGCCTTAAGAACCCGGATTGAGAAGTTGGATGATTTTATAAACCGCTTCAATCCATTGGTAGCGGTTTTACTCTCCTGGCGAAATAAGGCTAAAGATTTTGCGACACAAATAAATAATTTTGGGGCCGTATTTACACCGGGAAGCGAAAATCATCAAAAGTTAATGCAATTATTGAACTCAACTGATCGGGTGCTCGCTGATATTACCGGGTTGAACCTGACAAATATGAAATCCGGTTTAAACCTAATCTCAGACCATTTATTTGGTTTGGATAAAATCGATTTATCGGCTTTGATTGCCGAATTGGAAAAAGCTAAAGATTCATTACCTAGATTACTTGATGAAGAAATTGGTCATTCAGTTGATTTAATAGATCGTTATGCGGGTGGTGAATCACCAGCGGGAGAAAGACTGCAAGTTTTTACTACCGCCAATATCAGTCTGACCAAAGCTGATGGAATAATTAGAAGAGCATTGGGAAATGCTCAATTATCGTTGTATTCTTTGCCTGTAGGGACAATTCAGCCGGATATCAGAGGAGAGTTATTCAAGATTTTAGCGGAAGTCCGTTCAACTATCGCAGCTTTGATTGTTTTAATATTATGGGTGTTGACTTTTATACTGGACCAGTCGTTGATTATTTCAATGTTAAAGGTAACTCAGTTTTCATGGATGCCTAAAATTAATTTTCGCAAGGACTCCTGGTGGGAACGGGTTTACCATAGGGTAATTAAAATTATATCACCGGCTAATCTTTATGCTGCAACTATTGGGGGCATTTGGTTAAGTATAACTTTTAAATTGGCCGGAGCTACAATCCCGTATTTGAATTTCTGGTGGATAGGGTTAATTGGCGGTATTTTAGGAATATTTGTTAGTATGATCGCCGAAAAGATTAATCCTATTTGTAAAGAAGAAGTATTAGCAGGATTATCATTAGGTTTACCTTTTAAAACAATTTTGAGAGAGATTGTTATACCGGCAGGACGCCCGGGAATGTTGCAGTTCTTAAACCGTTGGAAGATGGTAATGAAATGAGGATGGTCAGATGCTTAAAATTAGCCATTTAACAAAGAGTTATGGGCAAAAACAAGCTCTTTATGGGATTGATCTTACAGTCAACCAAGGCGAAACAGTAGTCATTATGGGGCCGAGTGGTTGTGGTAAATCGACTTTAATTCGCTGTATAAATAGGTTAACTGAACCGGATACCGGAAGTATTTGTTTGGGAGATGAAGAAATAACCGGCTTAAATTTCTCCCAATTACTAAAAGTAAGACGAAAGATTGGCTTTGTATTTCAACATTTTAATCTGATAAAAAGGTTGAGTGCTATCGATAATGTAACTTTGCCATTGCGTTTACATGGAATCTCAATGGAAGAAGCTTATTATAAAGCAGAAACAGCTTTGGCTAAAGTGGGTTTGCGTCATAAATTAACGGAAATTCCTGAAGAACTAAGTGGTGGAGAACAACAAAGGGTAGGGATTGCCAGAGCATTAGCTCTCGAACCCGAAATTATGTTATGGGACGAACCAACTGCTTCATTAGATCCAATATTAGTAGGAGAGGTAATTGATGTAATGGAAGAGTTGGTTCATGAAGGAAAAACTACAATGGTAATAGTTACTCATGAGTTATTTTTTGCCAGAAGGGCCGCTGACCGAATTGTATTTATGGATCACGGTAAAGTAGTAGAAGAAGGCTCTCCGATTCAGGTTCTCGAAAAGCCGGTTTCGGAAATAGGTCAAAAATATCACAATTTATTAAAACGTTAACATTTCAATATTATTGATCAGTTTTTAAAGATAATACAAATAGTTTAAGGTATTATTCTTGAAACATAAGTTACTGCTTACCAAAGCAGTAATAGGCTTGACATTAACTATAGACTGCTTTATAATTTTAGAGGTTATGTCAATTCGATAATTCAGCGAAAATAGCTTAATTTGACTGGTTTTTTGTACTCAAATGTCGAATTTTTCAATTATGAAAATACCTAAGTGTTAGTTATGAATTTGAAATTGATCTGACAATAATAAGTGAGGGAAGCTTATGAAATTCCAACAAACCATAGCGAATGAGTTGGAGATATGTGGTCAAGCACTTCATTCTGGAGCTATGGTAAAGATGCATATACTCCCATTACCTCCTAATTCAGGTATTTATTTTAGCCGACCGGATTTACCGGGAAATCCCCAGGTAAAAGCGGATGTTAATTCGGTGGTTGACACTAAAAAAAGTGTAACTATCGGTAAAGATGGTTGGAGAGTATCAACTATTGAACATTTAATGGCTGTTTTTCACGGCCTGGGAATTGATAATGCTTTAGTTGAGGTTGAGGGTGAAGAATTACCACTTGGTGATGCCGGTGACGGTAGTGCGCTTTCCTTTGCAAACCGTATATTAAAAGTCGGATTAGTTAATCAGAATGAGCCGCGTCATTATACGTATATTCGCGAACCGATTTGGGTTGAGGGAATTGTTCATAAACAAGATGAACCATTAAAATCAATGTTAATCGCTCTTCCTGCCGATGAATTACAAATTAGCTTTACATTCACTTCTGATCATAAAACAACTGGAACGCAGTACTTTCATTATTCGTTATCCGACGAAAGCTTTCTTAAAGAAATAGCTCCGGCGCGGACCATTGCTTTCATGAGAGAGATTGAGTATTTACGGGCTCAAGGATTGGCCAGAAGCAATGATTTTAATATCGCCGTTATTGTAAGTGAAAACGGTTATCAAAATGAACTACGGTTTCCGGAAGAAATCGTCCGCCATAAAATCCTGGACTTAATCGGGGACCTATATTTAGCAGGACCTTTAGTTGGCCATATAATTGCAATTAGATCAGGACATTCCTTGGATTGGGAATTAGGGAAAAAGATATTTCAACAATCATTAAAAATGGTAAGATAATATGAATTTGTTGAGGAGGCCTGAAATGATCGAGATTAATGAGATTAAAACTATGTTACCTCATAGATACCCTTTTTTGTTGGTGGATCGGGTATTAGAATTGGTTCCGAATGAAAGAGTAGTTGCTTTAAAAAATGTTACCGTTAATGAAAATTTTTTTAACGGGCATTTTCCAGCCAAACCGGTTATGCCTGGAGTATTAATTATTGAGAGCATGGCCCAAACCGCTGGACTAGTAATGTTGTCTAAGGAAGAAAACAAAGGGAAAATTCCATATTTTGCAGGAATAGATAATGCCCGTTTCCGGAAAACTGTTGTTCCCGGCGATCAATTATTAATCGAAATTGACATTATTAAACTTAAGGGTAGCGTTGGACGGGCTAAAGCCGTTGCTAAAGTCGATAACCAAGTTGCTGCTGAAGCCGAATTGATGTTTATTATGGGAGAGTAGTAGCTTCGATAGCATTTTCTAGATAAATTTTTGCAAATTAAGGCAATTGGATGCGAAAAACGGAGATTTTCCATAATAATCTATTTTTTTGGCTCAAATTACACATAAATGCCTGTCCATTTAAAATTACAATCGGCCGATATTAACAGTACTTATGCAAATTTTATACCAATTTAGGATTGGCTAAAATATAACTTCCACTATGGTTTTTTGGAAACGCGCATTAGATCATGAGCGCTTTCCAAGAAAAGTGGGAAGTAATATTTCAACTGCACCTTAACTTGGTTATTCCAGACGGGGGGCCCAACTAATGAAACTAGTGGAGTCAAAATTAATTAATATTCGCGAAATTCACGAAACTGCCATTGTTCATCCAAACGCTAAAATCGGTCGAAATGTTGTTATAGGACCTTATGCGATTATTGGAGAGAACGTTGAAATTGGCGATAATTGTGAAATTGGCCCCAATGTTCAAATCGACGGATGGACTACCATTGGTGAAGGGAATAGATTTTTCCACGGAGCAATTATCGGTTCCGAACCACAGGATTTGAAATTTAAAGGAGAAAAGAGTTTTCTAGTTATCGGTGATAATAATATTTTTAGAGAGTTCGTAACAATCAGTAGAGGTACTGAAGGTGGCGGTGGAGAAACCAGGATTGGCAACAACAATTTATTTATGGCAAATTCACATGTAGCTCATGATTGTCAATTAGCCAGTCATATAATACTTGGTAATAGTACAGGGTTGGCCGGCCATATTGTAGTAGAGGACCGAGCCATAATAAGCGGCCTAACCGGAGTACACCAATTCTGTAAGATTGGTAAAATGGCTATGGTTGGCTTTTTAACCAAAATTGTCAAAGATGTGCCTCCTTTCGTGTTAGTTGATGGAAATCCCGCTAAAGTATCGGGAATTAATGTAGTAGGTTTGCGGCGGAACGGAATTGAATCGGAAGTCAGGGATGAGATTAAAACTGCTTACCGGATTCTTTATCGCTCTAATCTTACTATTAATCAGGCTATTGAGCAAATGGAGCAGGAATTGCAAGGAACACCGGAAATTGATCACTTTATCCGCTTTTTAAGGAATGCTGAGAGAGGTATTCAAAGATAATAAAAAATATTAAATGTTTTCTGGTAAAGACTAGACATTTGTCTAGTCTTTTTGGTATTTTTATATATGAATGTATATAAGGTTAAGGAGTGTTGGGGTTGGATAAGCGAAGAATCGGTTTAATTGCCGGAAGAGGTTTTCTACCTTTCGACGTATTATCAGAAATAGATTTGCGGGGGTACAGTTCAGTGGTGGTTGGGCTTAAAGGCGAAAGTAATCCGGAGCTTGCCAGGTTGGCAGACCTTTATCAAGATTTTGGGCTTGGACAATTAGGCGCAATAATTAAGTTTTTAAATGAATCAGGAGTAAAAGAAATAGTTTTTGCTGGAAAAGTAGGGAAAGAAGCGCTTTTTAAAGAGGGATTCGATAATATATTTCAATCTCTTTTAGCTTCGCTGTCGGAGAAAAATGATGATGCTATTTTATTGGCTTTAGTAGAAGAATTTGAAAAAAACAATTTGACAGTCCTCAAACAGACGGATTATTTAGAACAAATATTGGCTCCTTCCGGAATAATAGTCGGTACCGAGATAACCTCTGAAGAATGGGAAGATATTCGATTGGGGTTTAAAATGGCCAAAGCTATTGGCGGGCTGGATATCGGTCAGAGTGTTGTGGTTAAAAACGGAGTTGTATTAGCGGTTGAAGCTATTGAAGGAACTGACCAAGCTGTTATTCGCGGCGGATCATTAGGAGGTCCTGGTTCTATTGTAGTGAAAGTTAGTAAACCTCAACAAGACGAACGATTTGATGTTCCGACAATTGGTTTAACTACTATTCAATCAATGCAGAAAGTTGGGGCTTCATTACTGGCGATTGAGACAGGAAAGACTTTAGTTACTGAAAAAAAAGCATTAATAGATTTGGCATCCAAAAACGGTATAAAAATTGTCGCTTGCCGTTTTTAATCAAAGATAATTTTTATAGATAAATTTAACAATTAATCATAATGTTTGACTCCAAAAAAGCTAGAAATTGGATATAGATACAACATAAAGTAGCTATTATTGAAGGAGATCGCTAAGTAATGGCGAAATTTAATGAAATATGTCGTTTTACTTTGTAAATATGGATTCATGGTTTTTACTATATCGAAAGTAAAGGGAAGTTTAAAAAGTGAAAAAAGGTATTTGGCTAACATTTTTAATAATATTGGTTTCAACCGTCAGTATTTTTGTTTTTTGGAGTACTTTGCAACAAGCTCTTGCTCCGGAAAAAGCAGAAATACAATCAGGGCGTCAATCGTCTGCAAATGTTGACGAGTTTATCGGGATGACTATTAAAATTCCCGGCGCGGAGAAAAATGGATTATGGGAATTACATGTTAGTAAAGTTGAAAGTACTGATAATATTGGGGAATTGAATACAATTACCGGGGATTATATTTTAAATAAGAAATTAATTTATCAAATATCCGGTAACTCCGGTACCATTTATTGGGACAAAAGAATTTTAAAAGTAACCGGTGATGTTATACTAAAAACTACGGATGATACAAAGATTTTGACTGCAACGGAGATTATTTGGGACCCAAATATAAAGAACTTCAAAGCTCAAAAAAATGTAGTTTTAAAAACGCCTGAAATAACTGTTATGTCTGACGAGATTAATTCCAGTCTTGATTTGGACCAGGTTACTCTTAAAGGTCTAACCAAAATTGTGTATACGAGGGATGTTAATGATTAAAAGATTGGTATGGATGTTTTCTTTGTTCATTTTGTTTTTTTCTTATAATATCAGTATGGCTAAAGAACAAGTCGTAGTAACAGCCCCTGGGGGAGGCTTTATAGATATTGAAAAAAATGTAATGAAATACCGAGGGTCCGATTCACAGTTGGTGGAAGTAAGGTGGGATAATCTAATCTTAGAAGCCAATTATCTGGAATATAATAAGGGACAAGAAACATTAAAAGGAAAAGATAAAGTTAATCTTCTTCAAACTGCGCCGATGAGGCGAGTCTTAACAGCGACTGAAATAAGCGCTAATTTGATTCAGAAATATTTTACCGCTAACCAGGAAGTTACTTTAAATGATGAAAAAAGTCTAATTACCGGCAATAGATTGGAATGGGACCAAAAAAAAGATTCTATTAAAATTTCAGGTCAAGTAACCGTAAAGTATAAAGATTGGATATTAAAAGGAGACTCAATGGAAGGCCAGTTGGAAAAGGGTTATTATACCGTTTCCGGTCAAGTTGAAGCTTCAAATAAAAACAATCTTCTTCGTGGTGGAAAATTGGTATTCAATCGCCAGGTGAATAAAGTCTTCGCCCAAGAGAATCCGGTACTTATTAGAGGTAAGAATGAAATGTCGGCTTCAGAAATCATTTATAATTTAGATAGTAATCAAATTATCGCTAACGGTACGGTTAAAACCAGAATTATCGATGAAGCTGAAACGCAATAGAATTTCTTTTTAATACATATTTTTTGCCGTTTTTTTCAAGGCAAAAGTTCAAGTATATAATTATACCGAAGTCCCAAATGATGGAGGCTTGATTATGTCGATTCGTGCTCAAGGATTGATGAAAGAATACCAACACCGTCGGGTGGTAAATGGAGTAGACATTTTTGTAAACCCCGGTGAAGTGGTGGGTTTATTAGGGCCAAACGGAGCCGGAAAAACTACCACTTTTTATATGATTGTGGGTTTGGAACGTTGCAATGCCGGTTCCATATATATTTACGACCATGATGTAACTTTACTCCCGATGCATGTCCGGGCTAAATATGGCGTTAGTTATTTAGCTCAGGAAGCATCAATTTTTCGTAAACTTACTGTGGCTGAAAATATTATGGCAATTTTGGAATTAACCGACTTACCGGCATCATTTCGAAAAAACCGGTGTGAACAACTGATGGAAGAATTCAGGGTGGCTCATCTTCGGAAAAGTTTTGGTTATATGCTTTCCGGTGGTGAAAGAAGACGGGTTGAAATTGCCAGAGCTTTAGCAATGGAACCTAATTTTATCTTATTGGATGAACCTTTTACAGGGATCGACCCGATTGCGGTATCCGAAATTCAAGATATTATTAGCGATTTAAGATCCAAGGGATTGGGAGTTCTAATTACTGATCATAGTGTCAGAGAAACGCTGGCAATAACTGACCGGGCATATATAATGCATGCCGGGGAAATTTTAGTCTCCGGGAGTTCCGATGAGATAGCCAATAATGAAAACGCCAGAAGGTTTTATCTTGGAGACCGTTTTAGTATGTAAGGGAATTGCATACAATTAATGCAAGGTCCAAAATTTGTTTGATTTGTTTATAATAACCGGCTTAATACCCACCCAGAACTTTTCAATGTGCGGGAGGCTCATATTTGATGAAGATTCTAGAAAAATACATTATTAAAGAAGTCATTGGACCGGTTTTTTTCGGGATTTTTGCCTTCACCAGCTTATTTTTAGGGATGCTATTAATTGACCTTTTAAGAATGGCTGAAAAATATCATCTCTCATTACTTTTTACCTTGAAACTCTTATCTCTAAAATTACCTGAATATGTAACCATCGGTTTCCCAATTTCAGTTTTACTGGCAATATTAATTGGGATAGGGAAATTGACCAGTCATAGTGAAACAATTGCTATGAGAGCCGGGGGATTAAGTTATTCCAAACTGGCGACTCCAATATTGATCATTGGATTAGTAGTCAGTATTTCCGGAGTTTTGCTTAATGAATACGTAGTTCCTGTTTCCCGTCGGGTATATGATAAAATGAAAGATGAAGCTGTAAACAAAGAAGCCAGCGGGACGATTTATGAATTTAGTAAGACATTTAAAGACAAGGATATACGTAAACTGATTTATGCGGAAACTTATGAACCAAAAGTTAAGGAATTGCATAATGTTATTATTCAGGAAGTAATTGACGGTAAACTACAGCGGACAATTTCAGCCTTGGTTATGTATTGGGATGGAAAGGGATGGTACTTCAATCATGGCCAAATTTATCAGTTTTCCAGCGATAATCTCTATCCAATAACAGTTGACCAAGGGCGTTTCAATTATGAACTAAGTTTAACTCCGAAAGAAATTGAACGATTTGATGAATCACCGGAGAATAAAAGTATTTCCGAATTAAACAGATATATTAATAAATTTGCTAAAGAAGGTGTTGAACGGCAGCGACTGTTGGTGGATTTGCATAATAAGTTATCAATACCTTTTGCCAGTTTTGTTTTTGCTATCCTTGGCACACCTTTGGCGCTTAGGCCGCAACGCCGTTCAAATGCGGCCGGTTTTGGGCTTTGTATAATTTATATTTTGATATGGTACGGATTTATGGGATTTGGTGGTTTTTTAGCCAGGACAGGAGCAGTTCCTGCATTTTTGGGAGCTTGGTTACCGAACATTGTTTTAGCGGGTTATGGGATTTATGTTTTTCTTAGAGTGAAACGATAGCCGGAGGAATTAATGTTTGGTTTAATAATTATAGCTTCGATGGTTGCGTTTGGAGGCATTATTGCCTTATTAGGCGACCGGGTCGGTATGAGAGTCGGTAAAAAGCGGCTTAGTCTTTTCGGGCTACGTCCTAAACATACCTCTATGATTATTACTGTCTTAACCGGTTTTTTTATTGCCGGATTGACTCTCTTATTTTTAACTTTAATGTCGGAATATGCAAGAAATGCGATATTTAGGTTGCAAACAATTCAATTAGAATTAAAGTCAGCTACCGGAAAAGTTCAACAATTATCTGCGGAAATTATCGCTAAGGAAGAACAATACAATAAACTGCATCAAAGTTTACTCGAGGCTAAAGCCCAACAATTAAAAGTAGAAAAACAGTTGGAAGAGACCAAAATACAATATCAAAAAACATCATCTAATTTGAGAAGTACCAAAGAAGAATTGAGTTTGGCCCAAAGTCGGCTTAACAACTTAACCAAAATTAATGATGATTTAAAAGAACAAATTGCCGATTCCAGTCTTCAAAAAGCTAGATTAAGTCAGGAAATCCAAAACCTCCAGGGTTGGTTAATGAGTGAACAAGATAGAAATCAGACTATTGTAGATAAACCAATGATCTTTTATGTAGGAGAAATTATTACTGCTAAAGTTGTTGATACTAAAGTTAAATCCGATAAAATTTTCGACGAAATAGTTGAACCGTTATTAAAAGATGCAAACGATTTAGCGCTTAAAAGAGGCGGTAGGATTCCGGGAAAAACTGATTATGCATTGAGAGCTGCCCCTAAAAAAATAGCTGAAGTTTGCGCTTCATTGTCAAAAACTAATGATCAAGTGGTATTACGAGTAGTTGTAGAAAAAAATTCGGTAGCGGGAGAACCGGTAACGGTTAGATTAGAATACTACCCCAATAAAATTATTTTTAAAGAGGATGAGGTAATTACCTCTATTATTGTTTCAAGCAACACACCGGAGACGGAGTTACGTGATAAGTTGTTAAGTTTATTAATTGTTGCTAATAATAAAGCGATCGAAAAAGGGATTATTACTGATGGTCAAAATTTACGTAACTTAATTTCCATCTATGAAGTTGCCAAGACTATTAATATAATAAGAGAAAGAAAGCTTCCTGAATATAAAGTTAGTTTATCAGCTGTAAGTAATATTTTCCGAACCGACCCATTTAGGGTAAAATTTAAAATAGAATCCCCATAAAAGAATAATTTGTGTTACAATTAAATATAGAGAATAATATTATTTTATAAGTTATAATGCACAAGTCTAGGAGGGGTTTTTAATTTCTTTTACTTTTATTGCTATAGATCCGGGAACCCAGAAGTGCGGATTGGCGATATTTAATGATAAAGGAGTTATTTTAGAAAAAGAAGTTATTGTGATTGACAATTTAAACTCAATTATTGAAGAGTTAAATAATAAATACCAATTTAAGGTTATTGTAATAGGAGATAGGACTAACAGTAAAAAAATTCAAGAACAGCTTAGTTTTTTGAATATACCAATAAAAACCGTAGATGAAAATAATTCCAGCGTTGAAGGTCGATATCGCTATTTTGAAGAAAACACCAAAGGATTTGGCCGTTTAATCCCAATTGGGCTAAGAACTACCAAGTACCCTTATGATGATTATGTAGCAGTAGTTTTAGGTGAACGTTTTTTAAAGGAAAACAATTTATCACTGAAAAGAGAGGAACCATTATGACTCAGGGTTTGCTTTCAAAACTCATATGGGTCGGACTTATTGTATTCATATTTATTGGCGTAATATATGCCGCCGAAAAAACAAAAGAGGACTTTTTAGAGCCCTGGATTTATCAGACGTTGGAGAATTTACATCTTAGCGGGTTTTTGCCCGATTATCCGGCAGACTGGGTTGGTTCGGGGAATCAACTCTCTCGTTTTGAAGTGGCTTATTACATAAAAGGTTTGATTACAAAAGATTTGGCTTCGAAAGATTTATCCAAACAAGTTATTGAGCAAATTCAGAAATTGCTTACTGAATTTAAGAGTGAACTGACTGATTTGGGAATTCAAGTTACTAATATATCCCAGATTAGCCCGAAATTGGATAGCGTTAACCAGACATCTGAATATCAAGATTTAGACTTAATTATTTCCTCTAAAAAAGAAGAAAAGACCAGTCCTTATTATTATTATGGTCAATATTTCAGCGATTTTCAACGAAAGTCCTTTATTTTTATTCCTTCCGAATATGTTGGTTCCGGATATATAGATTTACTGGAAGGCGCCAAAACTAATATCAATATTGTATACCAGCCAAGCTTGGAAGATAATCATTCATTTCTTGTTGTAAAAGGAAGTCTGCCATCTTCTGAAGGTAAACAACCATTGGCAGGGTATTATTTATTTCCATTGGAAAATACCAATGCTGTATTATTGAATAACGGTAAGTTTACGGATAATAAGATCAATGAATCAGTTCTGAATCTTTTAGATGAAGTTAATGGGATAAACCAAGTAGATAGTCTCTGGAAATATAATGGAGTTCTTCCCTTAGACGGCTATTTACAACTGGATACTGGTTTTCAATCTCAGCCACTGGCAGGAACATTAAACCAAGGACTAAGAATAGGCAGTTATCTTATTAATACCGAAAATCCAACCATTAGTAACCAGTTTGAAGTTAATAAATTTGGACTTCCAACTTATAATTCCCGGCAGGTAGCCCCATCTTCCGTAATGGATCTGGATGCAATTAACGGAAAAAATCTGCAATCACTTCAAATCAATATTTCAGGTACGGTATCTCTAGGGTCACAGACTTCGGTATATGGTGGATTGGATTTCTTATACCGCGGAACTAATACCGGTCTTGAAACTCCATGGCCATCAGATACTAAAGCAAGCGCCGGGGTTAATTATAGAGTGGATAATTATTGGTCGGTTTTAACCTATCAATCTTTAGTAAATTCACAATTAAAAACCGGCCTATTAAGTACTACTTCCATTGGAGTAGATTATAATGATTGGGTAACACTGTGGTTAGCCTATCAGTTATTAAACTTTGATGATCCTGTAGTTTCCGGTACCTTATCAGTTCGTTTTTAGAGAAACAAGTTGTACTAGTAATATCATTAGGAGGTATAATGGTTCATTTTCGGCGGATTTTATGTATGATTTTAATTTTTTTTGTGTTGAATATTACTATCCAAGCTGAAAATTCCGTTAAGAATCCTCTTGAATGGATTGATGAATTGGAAACAGTAGTTACCGGAGAAATTAGCGAAGGTAGTTTATTTGAAAGACTTGGTAAGTTGGAAGAAATGATGACCGGAAGAACTAGAGAAGGAAGTCTGGTCGAACGCTTGACCAGATTAGAAAATCTTTTATATGTCAATCAACCTTATGATGTTTCGTTGTTATTTAAAATCCAAGCATTGGAATGGATCCTATATAAAAAGGGTTTTTCAGGTTCGCTTGAAGCAAGATTGGAGAAGATCGAAAAAGCATTATTTGATACAAATTATTCGGGACCGGTAACCAAGCGACTTGAAAGGTTAATTATTCAAGTGTTTCCGGACGGGACGATTAAAGGGAAATGGATTACTATTCCCGAAGGTCTTTTAATTAAGGTCCAAATGATAAACGAGTTAAGTTCTTCACAAAATAAGCCGGGAACAAGGTTTCAATTTGAAATTACCGATACGGTTTTAGAAAATGATTATGTTTTGTTTCCAGTAGGAAGTACCGGAAATGGTTTGTTGAAACAAGTAAGCAAGCCGTCAAATTTGGGAAGAGATGCCCGGTTAATGTTGGACTTTGCAGAAGTAAAGGCTTTGGATGGAACCCCTGTAAAAATGTATTATGGGACAAAGGCTTTAGAGATGGATCGTTCCCGGCAACTTGCTGTTGGAGCAAGTGCTGCCGGAATGCTGGCTTTTGGTCCCGGAGGTATATTATTGGGTTTAGTGGTCAAAGGTAAGGAAAAAATGATTCCGGGGGGAACTGAGTTTTATTTACAGGTAAAAGAACCGGTAAGGGTTTATACTATTGAAAAATAACTTATTGCAAAAATCTAGGAATAATAAAATTGTGTCTTATTAAAAAGGATTATGATGGGTAAGTAGATATTTTATTTATTATACGCCTTCCACTAAACTAGTTTAGTGGAAGGTTTTAATTTTTCTATGATTTTAGATAATGAAAAACGCTCAGATGGGTAAGAATACTAAAAATTGATTAATCAAAGGTTGGAGATAGATTGGAGAACCGCTTGAATGAACTAACAGGGTCTGAATGGCTTTACTGGACTAATACGATTTATGAAACTAATTATCCCCCCGACCGAACCCATTACTTACGAAAAAATCACGGAGCTATGAAACCACCTGAATTAATGCGTGATATTATCAAGTTTTTTACAAAAAATGGAGAAATAATTTTAGATCCTTTTGCCGGTGTAGGGGGAACGTTGTTGGGGGCAGAGTTAGCCGGGAGAAAAGCAATTGGGATTGAAATTAATCCGTTATGGGTTGATTTGTTTCATAAGCTTACAATTGGATTTAGAAAAGAAAATGGTGTTTTCGTAGTGAATTCAGATAATGAGAATACCTGTGAATTTACATCTAGAATGATTAGGGGTGATTGTCTGGAAGTAATGAAGGATTTTGCTGATGAGACTATTGCTGCGATAATTACTGATCCGCCTTATGGATGCCAACAACAAAAAATAAAGTTTAAAAATGAAACTAATTTTAATATGAAATCCCATCAAAAGTATGATTTAGGTAATTGTAACAGCTATGAAGAATATTTAACGAAGATTAAGTTATTTGGAGAAGAAGCTTTACGTATTTTAAAGCCGGAACGTTATTTAATCCTAATGATAGGTGACCGTTATTACCAGGGAGAATATTTACCTTTAGGGGTATTAGTAGCTGAAGCATTAAGAGAAGTAGGATTTAAATG
This sequence comes from Bacillota bacterium, assembly GCA_023435225.1. Lineage (GTDB taxonomy): Bacteria > Bacillota > UBA4882 > UBA8346 > UBA8346 > UBA8346. The sequence goes on along the minus strand of JAEYRX010000064.1, from coordinate 65,740 downwards.
GAAAGGAGTACGTATTTGGTGGAATAAAGCTACACAGCGGCCATTAAAGCCCTATGCTGTCAAAACTTGTTTTGTACCTAACATTACCCATCAGAATATATTAATTTTGAGAAAAGATATAAGATTGAGAAAAACTAAATAGACTATTTATATATCCATAATTAATAAAACAAAAATATGGGATTTTTTATAAAATATTTACAGAGTGGAAGGTGATTATAAAGAAATGTCAAATTCTATAAATAAAGATATAGAAAAAATTACAGGTGCTTGGCAAGAAAAAAACTTTCTGTTATAATAAGTTACAGCATCAAGACCTCCACTAACGTAACGATACTATCTGCGAGGTGGGAATAATGGTCTTTAAATTAACTCATGATGAAGTGATGAAAGTATGTGATAGTTGTAATCATTTTGTGAAAGACCGCGAAGTTTGCCGTGAGGAACTTGGAGAACCCAGATCTCTTAAGGAACGGCATCGTTGCAAAAAGTGGGATGCTTATTTTGGCGGTTCCTGTATTTATCAAGGTTAGAATATTAAACAGATAAGGGCCTGTGGCTCAGTTGGGAGAGCGCTGCGTTCGCATCGCAGAGGTCGAGGGTTCGAATCCCTTCAGGTCCACCATAATTACTGGAGGTTATAATATGAAGTTAATTAAAACTATTAGTCGGGGTAAATTAGCAAACACTATTTCCACCGGAGGATGCGGAGCTTGTAAAAATTCCTGTCAATCAGCTTGTAAAACTTCTTGTACGGTTGGAAATCAAGTTTGCCAGAAATAAGGCATATATAACAATATATAAAAAATTACATAATATTTATGCGTATTAAGTTCTATAATTCTTTTAATGATTAGCCATGGATACATGGCTTTTTCGTTTTCCGAAATTGTGGTTTAAGAATTAACCACAGAGGCACTAAGACACAGAGAAAAAGAAATTATTAATCAATCGAATATAGCTAATGTTTTATTAAAGCTTTTGAATTTTAGGTTTTGAAGTGAAAGGAATGAACATTTAATGGCTAACTGGCATTCATTTAAGGCGTTAGAGAAGTTTTTTTTATTTGATGTTTTAACTAATTCACTTTTTGAGATTGAAGAACCGGTATTTAAATATTTGCAAGGGACCCCAATAGATGCTGAAACAAAAGTTGTGGTTGAAGATGAGCTTAATGAATTGCGTTCCCAAGGGTATCTTCGGGAACAAGCGGAAGAGCCAATTGGACTACAACGAGAACAGGTTTTAAAAGCCCTCTGCTTGCATGCATCTCATGACTGTAATTTGCGTTGTAAATATTGTTTTGCGGGGACCGGGCCATTTGGCGGGGATAGGGAACATATGAGCCTGGAAGTCGGGCAAAAGGCCATCGATTTGCTTTTGGAACAATCCGGTAACCGTCACCAGTTAGAGGTGGATTTTTTTGGCGGTGAGCCATTATTAAATCTAGCTATTGTCAAGCAAATAGTAGCTTATGGTAAAATAAACGCCGCCAAGCGGGAAAAAGTAATAAATTTTACTTTGACCACTAATGGCTTAAAACTCGATAGAGAGGCCCGTCAATTTTTAAATGAAGAAAATATCTCCATGGTATTATCTTTGGATGGAAGACCAGAGGTAAATGACAGAATGAGGGGGTACGGCAGCTATCGGCGGGTTCTGCCTCAAATGTCGGAGTTAATTAAAGAACGTCACCATAATAATTATTATTTACGGGGAACATATACTGCAGCTAATTTGGATTTTTGTGAAGATGTAAAACATATATATGATTTGGGTTTTCGGGAGCTTTCGCTGGAACCGGTAGTCGATAAAGACGGGGAATACCGCTTGCGGGAAGAAGATTTACCGGAAATTTATAGTGAATATGAAAAGTTAGCTGAGTTTTATCTTAAAAAAAAGAACTTGGGTCAGAGTTTTACTTTTTTCCATTTTGAAATTAGTCTGGAACATGGCCCGTGTTTACCAAAAAGATTAACCGGCTGCGGTGCGGGGTTTGATTATTTTGCGGTTACTCCTAGAGGCGAATTTTATCCTTGCCACCAATTTGTGGGACGGGAAGGTTTTTTAATGGGTAATGTTAATGAGGGGATCGTTAACGATAAGCTCCGGCAGGAATTTGGGAAAGCAACTTTATATACTAAAGAAGGCTGTGCCGATTGCTGGGCCCGTTTTTATTGCAGCGGAGGTTGTCATGCCAATGCTCATTTAATGAACGGTTCAATCTATAAACCTGACAAACTCGGTTGTCAATTACAACGGAAAAGGCTGGAGTGCGCCTTAGCGTTGAAGGGGATGGAAATAGACGAGAGTCGAGAGGCATGAGGCAAGAGTGGTGAAGGAAATTCAATTTTGTCAAAAAATGTTCTTAATAGTATTCCGATTTGTATTTAAAATTAATGATTTGTGTGTATTAGTGTTCATTAGTGGTTTCTTAAAGAGCTTTTTTAACCACGAATTACGCGAATAACCACTAATAAAACAAATTTTGAAAAGAGTGAAGTTACAGTGAAAAATGTTCGAAGCGAAGCACCGGTTAAACCGGGGCAAAAAATAGAATTGAATATTAACGGATATGGTTATGAGGGTGAAGGAGTCGGACGATTTCGGAACTTTACTATTTTTGTGCCGGAAGTTCTCCAGGGAGAGCAGGCGCTAATTAAAATTACTGAAGTTAAAAAGAACTTTGCCAGAGGAACAGTTCTAAGAATACTACGACCGGCCTCCCAGCGGATCAACCCTGCTTGCCGGATTGCTGGTTTATGTGGTGGTTGTCAGTTACAACATCTGAATTACCAGGATCAGTTAAACTTAAAACAACAACGGGTTATTGATGCGGTTGAAAGGATTGGCGGTTTAAAAGAGGTAAAAGTTCATCATACCTTGGGAATGTCCGAACCTTGGCATTACCGGAATAAGGTCCAATATCCTTTGGGAGTAAAGAATGTCGAGGTGGTAATGGGGTTTTACCGTAAAGGAACCCACCAAATTATCGCTGCCACCGGTAATTGTTTGTTACAACCGGAACTGATCAACCGGATTGCTTCCGTAATTAAAGAAGTAGTAGAGAAGTACCATGTTTCAATTTATGATGAGCAGACAGGAACTGGTTTATTACGGCATGTTCTGATGAAATACGGCGTCCGGACCGATGAAGCGATGATAGTATTTATCACCAATGGCGAGCAATTTCTGGTCGGTGCTAAACTGGCGCGGGAATTGGCCGGATATTTTCCGGAGATTAAGAGCGTGATGCAGAACGTCAATGAATCCCGAAGTAATGTGATCCTGGGACCGGAGACTAGGTTGCTGTGGGGAGTCGATGCTATTACTGATTACATCGGAAATTATAAGTTTAAAATAGCGGCGGAATCTTTTTTCCAGGTTAACCCAGTCCAAACCGAGGTATTATACAGAAAAGCGGTGGAATATGCCGGGTTATCTGGAAGTGAAGCCGTACTGGATGCCTATTGTGGTGTTGGTAGCTTAACCTTTTTCATAGCTGAGCGGGCCAAGAAGGTTTATGGGATCGAAGTAGTAACAGCAGCGGTGAAAAATGCGACGGAGAATGCTGAAGTAAATGAGGTTAGAAATACCCAGTTCATTGTAGGGTCGATTGAAACGGTATTACCTCAGTTAGTGAAGGGCGGGATCGAGTTTGATGTCGGGGTAGTAGACCCCCCTAGATCCGGTTGTGAGGAAGTTGTATTGAAAAGTATGTCCCAGAATAACATCAGGCGGATAGTGTATGTTAGTTGTAATCCAAGCACAATGGCCAGGGATTTGAAAATTTTAAACAATTTGGGATACAAAGTGGTGGAGATTCAGCCGGTGGATATGTTTCCCCATACTTATCACGTCGAGTGTGTGGCGAGGGTTGAACGAAGATAAGGACTTTAACTAATGGGTAGAATTACAACTGTTTTGGCTATAACCATAGAATAAGATTCACTTTCGAACATTATTAATTATCAAAGTCTGAAACAAAATAATTTGTAAAAAATAATTTTTAAAAGCGCCTAAAGGGGCGCTTTTTTGACGCACTTTACTTTATTTGATTGTTGATATGATAAAAATATAAGTAATCCAGTTGATACTAAAGGTTCTTCATAGTGTTGATCTTCGATAATAAGAAAATGAATCATAGTTACCAAAGTTTAAACATGGTTAAATCTGCGATAATCAAATCTATAATCTAAAATCTTTCTAATAAATCCGACAATTTAAAGATTTTTTACAAATTGTCGAAAATATAAGATATATAACATTCTCCAATATAAGAGTATGATACTTTCAAATACTGAAACATGGGAAAGCCTGTATTAGTTATGAAATTTGGAATCCCGTAATGTAAACGGTTACCGAGGTAAGGTTAAGATGAGGAATAAAAACCGGAAGCCTGAGGAAATTAGTAAATATATTATCAAACGTATACTGACAACCGTTTTGATATTATTGATCCTTGTTACTTTGACTGAAATTATAACGTATTCTTTACGATTCATGGAAGAATCCAGCCAGCTGAGAAGCTCATATGTGGAAAACCGTAAAGCCCGAATCCGGGCCGAGGTGGAACAAGCTCGGAGTATATTAAAACGTTTACGAGAAATATATCCCGAAAATAAAAAGGCTCTGGCAATGAAACATGCCGCAATAATATTGGAAAATTTAAACTGGCCTGATGTGGGCTACTTATTTTCCAGCACCTATGAGGGAATTACGATATTCGGACCTAATAAAGGAAAGAATGGCCTCGAAATAACCGATGTAAACGGGAAAAAGGTGGTTCGAGAACTTATCATTACCGCCAAGGCGGGTGGAGGCTATTTGGAATATGTGATGCCTCCCATAGACGGGAAACGCTCGGCTCCCAAAATAAGTTATGTTTTGCCCGTTCCCGAGTGGGGTTGGTATATTGGAGCAGGAGTTTACCTTGATGAAATTAATACGGAGATCGCCAAAAAACAATCAGCGATGATTCAAGATTTACTTCGCGGAATATTGATTAATATCTTGATTGCGTTGTTTTTTACCATCCTTTTACTCCTGGCCAATCGCAGAATGGAACAAAAGCTTGAAAAGGTAATTACCGGATTTAATAATTTCTTCATCAATACGGTGGACGGCAAGGACAAAATGGACACCATCAACATCCCCTTTGCAGAATTTACCACTCTGGCTATAGGCGCCAATGCGATGCTGGAAAAACGGATTACTATGGAAAACGCTTTGCGGGAAAGTGAAGCCAATTACAAACATATGGCTTTCCATGATTCACTAACGGACTTGCCCAACCGTATTTATTACAAAGATTATTTGGAAAAGCGCATTCAGGAAAATAATAAAAACTTCAAATTCGGAGTTATTTATATCGACTTGGATAACTTTAAGGATGTTAATAGTTTTATGGGACAGGAGACGGGTGACCGGATACTATATGAAGCTGGGCGACGCTTTCTGGAAATCAATGATTGCGACAAAGTTGTCGCCCGGATTAATGGCGACGAATTTGCGATGGTTTTTCCATTTGAATTAACCCCGGAACTATTGGCTGAATTAATAAAACAAGTGCAAAGTTCATTGAATATCCCCTTTACAGTAAATAATAGTGTATTTAATATCACATCCAGTATCGGGATCGCCTTATACCCGGAGCATGGAAATACTCCTCTTGAGTTATTGAAAAATGCGGAACTGGCTATGAACCAAGTTAAGAAACAAGGGAAAAACGGAGTTCTCGTATATAACAACTCGTTATATGATCATATCCACCAAAAAATATGGATTGCCAACCGGCTGCGGGAAGCCTATGAGCGAGAATGGTTTGTAGTATATTATCAACCCCAGGTTGACCTCAACAATGGGGAAATTATCGGGTTGGAAGCGTTATTACGTTGGAATGACCCGGAACGAGGCATAATTTCTCCCAAGGATTTTATTCCGGTGGCGGAAGAGTCCGGGCATATCAAAGCTATAGGCCAATGGGTATTTCAAAAAGCCTGCCGGTTTGCAAAAAGTATTAATGAGGGGAGAAAAGACAAAATCGTGATCTCGATTAACTTTTCGCCTAAACAAATCATGGGTTTGGAAATTGTTGACGTTATTAAGGAAGGATTAAAAAAAACCGGCGTACCCCCGGAATGTATAGCCATCGAAATTACGGAATCTTCCATCATTGATTCCGTGGAGGAGTGTGTTCAAAAGTTGAAGGGAATAGAAAAATTGGGAGTAAAAACTTATTTGGATGATTTTGGAACGGGGTATTCCGCCATGAACCTGCTAAGGCAGTTACCCCTTGACGGAATTAAAGTGGATCGTTCATTTATTATGGGAATGGAAACCGATGGTAAGATGCAACGAATATTAAGTAATATTATCGGGATTGCCGAAACATTGGATCTGCAAATTATCGCCGAGGGGATCGAGAAACCGGAACAAAATAATATTTTAAAAGAAATGGGTTGCGGAATCGGACAGGGATTTCTTTATTACAAACCAATGCCGGAAGACGATGTTAAAAAGCTCATATTATAATATCCTTCCAAGGTATCGATTTATCTAATTTTCTAGTAACCGAATTTCTTTTATACTTAATTCATTTATGTCCCATATTTTTGAACTTTTACTGGTTTAGCATATTTCGTAGACTTAATCCCATTAATCATCTTTAGTGAAGTTAAAAAACATGGTGAAGCAGTACTCCAGGTTTTTAACTAAATTCTTTATAGATTATTGTTTTATCAGATTTTTATTTTGACGTTTTCTGAATCCTTCTTAGTCAAATTGAAAGACACCTTTTTACCGGCGGTTATTAATTCATATTCTCCCAAATAACCTTGGAAATTGATTTTTCCTTCCTGATCGGTGGTAAATTTGGTCGGCGGGATCCACCACTCACTTTTGACTAGTTTCAGAAGCTCTTCGTATGCAGGTTTACTAGAGCCGTCCCGGCGGATCAGACCACCTGGGGCATTTAACCATTTACCGTCCATAAAGTCCCACCAGGTTATACCTTCAACTAACGGATGGGCAAACAATGTTTTATAGTGCAGTAAGGTTTCTTCGACTTGGCGGTCTTCTCTTTGCGGAGTGCTGGGCCAGTCTTTTACTTGGTAATCATTCAGATCAATAATCTCCGGGGGCATCAGTCGACCGGATATTATAGTGGATTCGGTAAAATGGATTGGCAGCTTAAATCGTTCAAATTGTTCAAGTACTTGTAGGGTTTTTTCCACTCCCCAATAGCCTTGATGCATATGGGATTGAATACCGATAACATCTATTTTAATCCCTGTTTCCAGGCAGCCTTCAACCAGGATATCAAAGGCCGGTGAAACATCAAAATGATTCAATAATAAAACAGCATCGGGATTGGCGGCTCTAGCCGTATCGAATATGGTCCGGATTGTCTCGATCCGACCCAGTTGTTTGCAGATCCGGGTAATGCCATTGTTATATTTATCAAAAATCGGCATGATTACAGCTTCATTTACCACATCCCAGATATCAATCAATCCGGCAAAACCGGTAACTTCCCTTTTTATCCGGTTAATCTGTGTTTCCAAGATCTGCTCGTTGGTCATGTTCAATAACCAATCGGCGGTTAAGGTATGCCAGCAAAGCGGGTGGCCTTTGACCAGCAAGTTATGTGCCACACACCACTGAGCGGCTGTGGTCAATCGTCGGGTATCCGGTTGGCCTTGGACCGGTTCAAAATGGCCCCAATAAAAAGGTAAAGTAACAAAATTAAAGAGTTTCAAGAATTTGTCCAGGAGTTTTTCCTGTTCTTCCTTTTCTTTTCCAGTCAGTTCGTTATTGGCCAGCGGAACAAAGTCAAAACCATTACAGCCAAAAAGGAATTTATGATTGGTTTGGGTAACTGTAATTTCCTGATTGGCCAAGGGGGTATTGTCTTCTTTGAAAACAGTTACAGTGGTATTAGTGGTCCGGTGGTTTTTATTCATACCGACACTCCTTTTTAAGTCAACTTTCCCACTTCAAACTATGTATAATATGGTTTTATATTTACCTGGTAGAGAATTTTGTTAGTATTAAGAGGTATTATGTTTTGTTTTTAGCAATCTCCTCAACACGCTCATTTAGATAAACCCAACGTTTCATTAACTCCTCCAGCTGTTGTTGCAGTTTTTCTTGAATGGCTGTTAATTCCTGAAGTTTGAGATAATCGCTGCCGGTATCGGTTATTTTACGCTGATTCTCCTTAAGTTTTTCTTCCACATCCGTAATTAAAGCATCTATCCCATCAAATTCACGCTGTTCTTTAAAACTTAGTTTTAGTGGCCGCTCTTTACGGTGAGCGTCATTATTGGGAGGAGCCGATGTATTTTTTTGAGCAGCCGCCGGTGTAATTGATTTATTCCGGCTTTTTTGATATTCCAAGTAGTCGCTATAGTTCCCTACAAAATGTTGAATAGAACTATTAACCTCAAAAGCCAGGATCTTTCCTGCAATCCGGTCTAAAAAGTAACGGTCATGTGAGACGGTAATAACCACCCCTGGGAAATCCTCCAGATAATTCTCTAAAATACTTAAGGTTTGGATATCAAGGTCATTGGTTGGTTCATCCAGTAGGAGCACATTTGGGGCGCTCATTAGAATCCGTAATAAATAAAGACGGCGTTTCTCGCCACCGGATAAGTTGGCGATCGGAGTATATTGGATCGATGGTGGAAACAGGAAACGTTCCAACATTTGGGAGGCGCTAATAGTCCCACCGTCGGCGGTAGGTAAAAATTCAGCTTGTTCCTTGATATAATCAATCACGCGGAGACTCTCATTCATTTCCGAATGTTCCTGGGTGAAAAAACCGAATTTAACCGTAGAACCTATGTCAACTTCTCCTTGATCCGGTTTGAGGTTGCCGGAGATTAGGTTTAATAAGGTCGATTTGCCAACTCCATTTGGGCCGATGATTCCAACTCGATCATTGTTGGAGAAAGCATAATTAAAATCTAAAATCAATGGTTTACCGGGAAAGCTTTTACTTACATTTCTTAATACAACAATCTTTTTCCCCAGCCGGGTGGAACCGGAGGAAGCAATCTCAATAATGTTATTATTTTCAGCATTAATCATTTGGGACTGGAGCTTTTCAAAACGGTCGATACGGGCTTGTTGTTTGGTTGAACGCGCTTTAGCTCCCCGTCTAATCCAAGCTAGTTCGCGGCGGTATAGGTTTTGTCGTTTTGCCGTCATTGATAGTTCAAACTCTTCGCGTTCCGCCTTTTTTTCTAAAAATAAACTATAGTTTCCTGCATAACTATATAGATTTCCCCCGTGTAATTCAAAGATTCGGTCAACCACTCGATCCAAAAAATAACGGTCATGGGTTATCATGATGAGTGCGCCTTTACGTTCTTTCAGATATTGTTCCAGCCAATCAACGGTCTGATTGTCAATCTGGTTGGTCGGTTCGTCAAGAACTAGTAACTCCACCGGATTAATTAATGCTCCCGCCAAAGCGACCCGTTTACGCCGGCCGCCGGAGAGTATACCGATTTTAGAGTTAAAATCAGTTATACCTAACCTGGTTAAGATCTTTTTTGCCTCGCTCTCGAGCTGCCAAGCTTGGGCTTCGTCCATCTGCAGTCCTAACCGGAGTAGTTTCTGCTGGTTCTCTGGATCGGCCATTCCGTTTTCAACTTGAAGTAAAGTGGTTTCATACTCCCGGATCAGATTCATTAAGAGCGATTTCCCTTGAAGCACACTCTCCAATACGGTACTTTCAGGATCGAAAACCGGGTTTTGTGATAAATAACCAATCCGGATATTGTTAGCGGTAATTACCTGTCCTTCATCCGGCTCTTCAATTCCAACCAGTATTTTTAGCAAGGTTGACTTACCGGCTCCATTAATCCCGATTAGACCGATCTTTTCACCCTCTTCAATGCCGAAGCTTATATCAGAAAATAAAGAATTGAGCCCATAATGTTTGGAAATTTTGTCTGCCGATAAGATATTCATAAATATTCCCTTTACTAATTTTAGATGGTAATAGTATTTCGACAATTCCCCGATGAATCCTACGTGGTTTCCTTAATTGATTTAATTTTGGTAGAATGGTCGGGTCAAAGTATATCATTAGTAAAAAAACCTCCTCATTAAAAATGAGAAGGTTTTTCAGCAATTGATTAAAAAATGGAATTATAGTACTAAGAAACCTGAGCGGCTCTTTCGGCGGTTGGCTTTTGATTAGCTTTTTCAATATTAATCCTGCGGCCATTAAGTTTAATGCTTCTTCCGGACCGTAAAACTTCGGATTCATATTCCCGGGGTATCTCGGCAAAAGAAAAACGGTCGAAGACGTTGATGGTGCCGATTAACTTTTCGGGTAGACTGGTGTTGGCAGCGATACCTTGCAAAATATGCTTGCGTTGAATTTGATCATCACGGCCGACGTTGATGAAAAGCCGGACCATATTGTTTTTCGGCTTTGTTTCCGAGATTAATTCTTCAGTAGTTTCCAATCCCCGGGTATTTTGTTCTGCAATATTTTTCAAAAAAGCTGCAGCAATGTCTAGGGTAGTAATATAATTCCCTTTTTCATTGACTCCACTATCTTCCAGCATTTTTTCGATATAGGCGACATATTTGGACAGTTCTCCCCGGTTGAGGGTTGTCTTGACATTATCCAAAATATGATTGACCTTAATCTCCTCAACATCAATTATTGATGGTGGTTTTTGAAGTGAAATTGAAGATTTGGTATAACGTTGAATATCTTTAAGTTTATATATTTCCCGGCCGGAAACAAAAGTATAGGCTTTACCGGTGCGGCCGGCCCTGCCGGTTCTGCCAATTCGGTGGACATAATATTCTTCGTCACTGGGAATATCATAGTTAAACACCGCTTCGATATCATCAACGTCAATCCCGCGGGCTGCCACATCGGTGGCAATTAAAACGTCAATCTTCCTTTGTCTAAACTTTGCCATTACCTTATCACGCTGAGTTTGCCGCATATCACCATGAAGCGCCTCGGCTAAGTATCCTCTGGCCTGTAAATTAGAGGCTAATTCATCAACCCGTTTTTTAGTATTACAAAAAATTAGCGATAGCTTAATGTTGTTGGCATCAATCAACCGGGTGAGAATATCCAATTTGTTTGTTTGCCGTACTTCGAGATAATACTGTTCGATCTTGGGTACGGTGAGTTCCTGATGGACAGCTTTAATCACAACAGGATTTTTTTGATATTTAGCGGTTAAGTCCATAATTTCCCTAGGCATAGTGGCTGAGAAAAGAATGGTCTGTTTAGATTTGGGCATTTCTTTCAAGATAGTGTCGATGTCATCGCGGAACCCCATGTTTAACATCTCATCTGCTTCATCAAGAATCATCATTTTTAGCTGAGCTAATTTTAAGGTCTTCCTCCGCAAGTGGTCCATGACCCGCCCCGGAGTTCCGATAATAATCTGTGGATTCATCCGTAAAGCGGTTATTTGACGTTCAATTGGTTGGCCGCCATAAACAGATAATATTTTTAGACCTTTTTTATATTTGGAAACACTTTTCAGTTCTTCAGCTGTTTGAATGGCTAATTCCCGGGTCGGACAGAGAATTAAAGCCTGAATTCCCGCTGTTTCCGGCTTAATCATTTCTACCGCCGGTATCCCGAAAGCACATGTTTTGCCGGTTCCTGTCTGGGCCTGACCGATCATATCAGTCCCTTCTAAAATGTGGGGGATCGATTGGGATTGAATCGGCGTAGCTTCTTCAAAGCCCATGTCAAAAATGGCCTTTTGCACCTCTTTGGAGAGGTTAAGGTCCTTAAAGAGTAAATTTTTCATAAATACATCCTTCAATTAATTATTTACGCAACCAGCAGGGATATAAATTGAGAGAAAAAGAGGAATGCCTTAACGGAGCGATGGATATTGGGAAAAGCATAAAACTCTTAATGGTTATTCCAAACACTCTTTATATTAAGAGTGACCCTCATTCAATATTGCCATTTGCTAATATGATTATACGTGGAAATCTCATAAATAGCAACCTTAAATAAGTTAAGTTTTTGTTATTTGGTATAAGAATTGGGGCTGCCATGATATTTTCTTTCCCCTAAAGAAAATATTGCATTATTAGTTAGTACTATTATATACTATTATAAACAGATATTATTACCTGATAATAATTTACTTAGGAAAGGATGGAGAATAAGATTGACGGCTAATAAAAATGAGATAAAAAGAATATGCATTTATGGTATGGGAGGGGTTGGCGGTTCATTCGGAGGTAGGATGGCCCATATTTTAAACCAAACTGATAGTCAATTTGAGATTTATTTTGTAGCCCGGGGTGAACATCTTCAGAAGATAAGGGACGGTGGTTTACTCTTAAAGTCAACTCAATTGGGGAATGTAGTTTGCCGCCCAAAGTTAGCGGTTGATGATTTATCGGAGTTACCGCAAATGGATTTGATTCTGTTATGTGTTAAAGGTTATGACTTGGATCAAGCTACTGAGTGGATTGCCCGATATTCAAATGATAACACTTTAATAATCCCTTTACTTAATGGAGTTGCTATTGACCAAAGAATTCGGAACATAGTACATAAAGGAGTAGTTTTACCCGGTTGCGTTTATGTAGGAGGATATATTGAAAAACCGGGGATAGTGGTTCATTCAGGCGGTGATTTACTGATTTTCGGATTAGAACCCTGCCATTCGGCGATACCGGAATGGATATTTGAACTGTTTAATGTTACCGGGATTAATTATAAATGTTTTGATAACCCATATCCGGCAATTTGGGAGAAGTTCATTTTTATTGCAGCCTTTGGACTGGTGACTGCTTTTGCAGATCGAACTATTGGAGAGGTTATGGCCGATGAACAATTATGTAGATATGTTAAGGAAATTATGTCCGAAATTCATTTGATTGCTAAGGCTGAAAAAGTGGAGTTAAAGGATAGTATTGTAGAAGAGTCGCTTATAAAAGGGAAGAAGTTTCCTTATGAGCTGAAAACCTCTCTTCAACGAGATATTGAGCAACGTAAAAAACGGAATGAGTTGGAGATATTAGGCGGTTCAATAATAAGACTAGGGGAAAAGCATGGTATTCCGACTCCGGTAACCGAGACTTTATATCAATACCTTGAAAATATTATTAATTCACCGAAGCCGGATTATTTTTAGTTTTCAGGATTTCAAATTATATTATTAAATACTCACTCTCTAAAGATCTTTTAAATATATTGATACTAAAATTGAAGCAAAAGGGGTTTGAGTATGAAAATTGTAAGACGGAGTAATCAAAACTTTGTAACCTCAGAGTTTTTACCATACTCAAAATTAATTGAACCGGTGGTAATCAATCTCTTAAAAAATCAACATTTCGGACTCTGCCTTTGTATCCGGGAAAATCTTTTAAATGAAGAATTGGACCGGCTTTGTCGCCTCTATACTAAAGCCGGTATTCCACTTATTTTTTGGCCGTTATTGCCGGAACAAGAAGGGTTATATTTAAATAAATATTCAATAACCGAATATTATCAATATTTAGATACTGTATTTGATTGGCTTGAAAGTAGAGGACACCATATTTTTGGACTGTTGGTGGATGTGGAACCCGATTATCAAAAGCCTAAACCGGGCTCGTCCCCAATTATCGATAATATTTGGAACTCCATCAGGGATATGGATGAAGCTGATTTTAAAGAGGCTATTACCGGGTTCAGGCAGATAATTGCCAAAATCAGAAAACATGGTTGTCAGGCTATCGGAGCAGCACTGCCCTTTGTTTGTAACGACAAGCTGGAACATAGCGAAGTGTGGCAAGATTACTGGGGTGGTCCGGTAGCAATGGTTGAATGGGATGTTTTGGTATTTATGTTATTTGGTAGTTGGTTTGTACAAATGGGGCTTAGTTGGCCTAATGCCCATTATTTGATTTATGATTATACGGAAGCAATCAGAAAGTTTTGGCCTAATAAGGCGGTAGTAGCCTTAGGTGTGACTACTCCAGGTACCGGCGCAGAAAAGGATCTTTATCAATCTCCGGCACAATTAAGTGAAGGGGTTTCGGCAGTTAAAGCAGCCGGCATTAGTAACATTGCAATATATGATCTTAAAGGAATTTTGGATTCGCCAAATCCAGCGGCTTGGTTGAAAAAAGTACAAGTAGCAAAACCACTGATTCCCGGAACAGATAAAAAAAGTTCGGTTGATTATTCCCGGCCGATTATCGATCCTTTTCAAGTGAGAGTATATAAAACAATAGTACGTTTGCTGGGAAAGTTGTTGGAAACGGTTAGGTTTATGAAAAACACCGGAAAGAGGTTCTTGCCATATTGGGTCACAGGTGAAACCAATCGTAGTAATCCTCATGTTTAGCGGAAAGATTAATAAATTCATTAGTGGCGGGGTTATAAAGATAATCTTCCCGCCATTTCCCTATATTTTGAACTGTTTCTTTGATAGCCTCAATAATAAAAATTATTTCCTGGTCGGTCATTAAAGGATGAATCGAGACTCTTACCCAACCAGGCTTTTCCGATAAATCTCCATTAGAGATTTTCTCGGTTATGCGACGGGATCTTTTCCGGTCAACCTGCAATAAATAATGACCGTAAGTTCCCGCGCAAGAACATCCTCCTCTGGTTTGAATTCCATAGCGATCATTTAAGATTTTAACCATTAAATTATAGTGAATGCCTTCAACATAAAATGAGACAATTCCTAGTCTATCAATAATATCGCCGGCTAAAATTCGCAGTCCCGGGACTTTTGACAATCCGGCAAAAAGAATGGCTAATTGTTCTTTCTCTCGTGCTTGCATTATCTGTATGTTCATGTGCTCTTTTAATTCAAAACACAAAGCGGTTTTGATAACCTGAAGGAATCCCGGAGTTCCGCCATCTTCCCTGGTTTCAATATCCGATAAAAATTGATGTTTTCCCCAGGGATTGGTCCAGGCGACTGTACCGCCACCGGGTTGGTCGGGGATTTTATTGGAATATAGCTCTGAATCAAAGATCAAAATACCACAGGTTCCAGGACCTCCTAAAAACTTGTGTGGAGAAAAATAAATACCGTCCAATTTTTCCGAGAGAGAAGCCGGATGCATGTTAATATTAACATAAGGGGCGGAAGCGGCAAAATCAATAAAACAAATTCCCCCATATTCATGGATAATACGGGCCATTTGGCGATAGGGCGGTTGGATACCGGTTACATTGGAACAAGCAGTAAATGCTCCGATGATGAGTGGCCGATTTTGGTATTGCGTTAATAACTCTTGTAAATGGTTGAGATCAACCAGGCTGTGGTCATCCGGTCGGATGCAGACTACATCGGCAATAGTCTCAAGCCAAGAGGTCTGGTTAGAATGATGTTCCATATGGGTTATGAAAACAACCGGTTTTTTAGCCGGTTCATAATTAAAATAGGGCAATAATTTTTCAGGGACTTTTAAACCGAGTATTCGTTGAAGTTTATTGACGGCTGAAGTCATTCCATATCCGGAAGCAAGAATAACATCTTTTTCACCGGCGTTTACATAGTTTTTAATAATTTGACGCGCTGTTTGATAGGCGGCAGTCATAGTACTACCGGTCAGGTTGGACTCGGAATGGGTATTGCCAACAAAAGGGCCGAAAGTTTTTAACATTTTTTCTTCTAATGGACCATATAAGCGGCCGCTGGCGGTCCAATCGGCGTATATCAGTTTTTTTCGTCCGTAAGGGGTCTGAAATCTTTGGTTAAATCCGACAACATTACGGCGAAAAAGGGCAAAATGTTGTTCTAATTTGCTCATGTTCTTTAAATCCTAAAATATTATAGTACAATAAATTTTATATTATCTTTTAATTTCGTAAAAAAATGAATAAATCCTTTATGCGCCATTGGATAATATGTAATTCTAAGTAGTCGTCCACGCCAGCATCCGCTGCGCGCCTGAAAGTATGAAAATAAGGCTGGGTGAACGACAAGCATCGATAGTTTCATATTAGGCAATTATGAAACTCCCTTAATTAGAAAAATAAGTATTAAAAAGATATACAGAAAAATCTTTTGCTAAGTGATAAGGAAGAACAATAAAATTCAAACTTTTTCACAAAATTTTTTCATTACAAAAAGGAAAAAATTCCTTAATTTTAGTTGAAAATTCTTTTTAGCCAAAGATAATTTTGTAAAAATGTTATATAATTAATATGAATTAGTTTTGAAAGATTTATTTCTTTTTCTATTGTTTGGATTAGTCTTACAAAAAGGAAAGGTATTATTAATGGTAAAAAAATCAGAAAATACGATTCAACATAAAAAAATAGGTAATACCAGAATAGTGCCTATTACTAATCGAATCGTCATTATTTTTGTAATTTCGATTCTAGTTACCAGTTTTGTCTCTAATTATATCAATTTGGTGTTTAACCGGGCTGAGCTGATAAATATGATGAAAGAGCTATTGGTAAAAGACTTAAAGCTGGTATATGATTTCAGCAATTCCCAATATGAAATATATCAATACTCGCAAGACGAACCCGAAGCCTTAAATTCTTCCATGAAAGCTATCGCATCTAATGCCATCCGACAACATAAGAATAATAAATCTATAACACTTGGATTACGGCTTACAGGTAACCATCAAACCAAAATTATTTTTCAAGCTTCCAAAATTCCCAGGCTTAATTCATTTACTGACAATACAGCCATAGAACGAATTGAGAACCAACAGAATAAAAGTATTCGGGACGGAGCTTTAACTTTCTATATCAACAATGAAGAATATTATGGAGTTTATAAATATGTCCCCAAGTGGGATTTTTACCTGCTTAGAGCCGAAGAATTAAATGAGTTTTACCAGGGTTCACGGTTGATTTTCCGGAATATTTCCATAATTATCGCCTTAATAACTCTTATTTGTACTTTGATCAGTATCTATTTCATCCGGCATATCACCCGTTTTATAGATGTAATTAGCGATGCCATTTTAAAAATGATACATAATCAGCAAATGGGGGTAATTAATTTAGAAGGCGCTACCAATGATAATATTACATTTATGGGTATGGCCTTTAACTCGCTCTCCAGTTCTATAAATAATCTACTGGCCATATTCAGGCGGTTTGTCAATCAGGATGTGGCGGTTAAAGCTTATGAAGAAAAAATAGTCCGTCTGGAAGGAACCCAAAAGGAGTTGACGGTTCTCTTCTCCGATATTAAAAGCTTTACTTTTATGACTGAGACTCTGGGTACGGATATTATCAGCATCTTAAACCTGCATTATCACCGGGCGATTAGGGCAATTTTTCAACATGGCGGATTAATCGGCTCGTTGATAGGTGATGCTGTTCTGGCAGTATTCGGTATTAATATTGAAGATGAACAAAAATCCGAATTAAATAAATCATATCAAGCCATCATTGCAGGATATGAAATTCAGAAAGTTGCCGCTACTCTGCGAAAAGAAATGGAGGAGCGACGGCTGGAAATCATTAGGTTGAAAGGAAGTTTAACAGAAGAGGAAGAACGTATTTACCAGGCGGTTTTAGTGGAAGTAGGAGTGGGAATCGACGGCGGAAACGTATTTTATGGAAATATTGGTTCCTATGAACGGATGGCTAATACTGTAATCGGTGATAATGTTAATGCCGCCTCCAGACTGGAAGGATTGACCCGGATTTATAAAACTCCGGTTATTTGCTCGGAATATGTTAAAAACGATATAGAACAAAATCAGCCGGACCATGATCTATACTTTTTAGAGTTGGATACGGTTCAAGTTAAGGGTAAAACTATCGGGAAAAAGATATTTTGGCCGATTCCGGCAACATTGTTGGATAGCAACTTAAAAGAAGAATTAAAAATGTATGAATCAGGTTTAACAGTCTATTATCAAGGACAATGGCAGGAAGCCAATACCATTTTTGCGAAGATTAATATACCTGCCGCAGAAGAGTTTGCTAAAAGAACACGGAGCGGAGAAGCTCCCGGAAATTGGAGTGGGATATGGAACATCGAAACAAAATGACCGAATTAACCAGCAAGGATATTTTTTTACAAAATAGTTTGGCGGAACAGGAAAAGCCGGAGATTTATTCCTTGGAGGAAGAATTCGCTAAGACCAAAAAGAATTGGGACTTTAAACCTCATTTGGTTTTCTTTAGTTTTGTTATTATATTACTTTTAACCACTGTAGCTACTGCCAATTATTTAGAGACTAAATCAAAACAGGTTAATATTGACATTACGGATTTTGAGGATTTACGGTTAAAAGAAACCTTAATTGCGGCTAAGGAAAAAGAATTAGAGCTGGATCGAAAAACTGAAGAACTTAATACCAGATCTAAGGAATTGAGCGCTAAAACCAGGGAGCTTAAAAGAATCCGTTCCAATTTTAATTCGGAGATTGAAAAAACTAAAGAACGTTTGCAAGAAGAATCTGATCTGAAGAATGCCGATAAAAAAGCCTTAAAAAGGCTTCAGGACCGTGAGAAAAAACGCTTAGAAAGCTTAAAGGGAAATTTCGAAGAGGATTATGCTAAAAAACAGGCTGAAGTAATCAGTTTGCAGGAATCAGTTAAGAAAGAAACCGATTCCAGAAGAATGTTGGAGCAGGATTTAGAAACCTATCGAAAAGCGCTTAATAAATTTATTAAAAGCAATAAAGCTGATGGATGTATTATTGACAGGAGATGGAAGAAACTTACTCTCTTTTTCCCAAAAGAATCAAGGGTTAAAAATGAAATCATTGTAGATATATTCCGAGCTAATGATCAATATATCGGTAAAGTTAAATTGACTCCGGGTAATAATGGATTGGAAGTTGAAATCATTGATGAAGTAAGCCGTGAAGATATAGAACCGTTTGACTGGTTCAGATTACCGTAAAAATATCTAAAATAGTTTTATTCTATATAGGATGAAGTAAATTTCTTATATTAGATTTGCATTCCTAAAGCCGAATGCAAATGGCGTTAATTGGCGTTTACTTCATCCTATTACAGCTGTAATAAGTTGAATTAAATTCATTAGTCTAGCCATCACGTCCGGCTTTAGGGGCGTGATGCATAATAAAAATTTAATTCAACTTATATAAATAAATAAGTTTAGAAAGGTGGAAATCTAAAGTTCCGCCTTTTTTAATTGTTCGACAGGATTCCGGTTATAAATGACTAATTATCTACAGATAATTAAGTTTCAACTAACGAGGTGGAACTATCTTGCGAATTGTTGACTTACGGAGTGATACGGTAACACAACCCACCAAGGAAATGCGTGAGGCGATGTATCGGGCGGAAGTAGGAGATGATGTTTACAAAGAGGATCCTACGGTTCGGAAACTTGAGCAGTTGGCTGCTGAGAGGTTAGGATTCCCGGCCGGACTGTTCTTGGCCAGTGGTACGATGGGAAACTTGGTAGCGCTGTTAACACATACAAACCGGGGAGACGAAGTATTACTGGAAGCGGAGAGTCATATTTATTATTATGAAGTTGGCGGTATTTCCGCTTTAGCCGGCGCCATCCCCTTGACGATTCCTGGAAAAAACGGGATAATTACTCCGGATTTGGTCAGAAAATACTATCGGTTGGATAATATTCATTACCCAAATCCCAAATTATTATGTCTTGAGAATACTCATAATCGTGGTGGTGGTTCGGTATATAGCCCGCTTGAAATGAAAGCTTTAATCGATTGTGCTAATGAATTGAAATTAAAGGTTCATATTGATGGAGCTCGTATTTTTAACGCTGCGGTTGCTTGTTCTTGTGACGTTCGGGAGTTGGTTAAGGGGGCTGATTCAGTCCAGTTTTGTTTGTCAAAAGGTTTGGCAGCCCCTATGGGTTCTTTATTGGTAGGAGGAACTGAATTCATTGAAAGAGCTCGGAAATGGCGGAAAATGGTCGGAGGCGGTTTCAGGCAAATCGGGATTATGGCAGCAGCCGGACTGGTTGCTTTGGAGAAGATGACTACCCGCCTGGAAGAAGATCACTTAAATGCTAAAAAGCTAGCTGATGGATTAGCCCAACTACCTTATGTAGAAATTCGACCGGAGGAAGTTAAGACTAATATAATTGTTTTTCATATAGATGAATTAATAATGCCGGTGGAACGGTTTTTAGATAAATTAAATGCAGCCGGTATTACAGCTAATTCCAGCGGTGGTAATGCGATACGTTTCGTTACTCATAAGGATATTAGCACTACGAATATCGATTATATTTTACAGATTTTACAGGAAATTTAAAAATAGGCTTATACTAGTTATCTAAAGAAGTTTTCGGGTACACATCTGAGACTGGTGAGCCATTACCGCAATAGAAAGGTTGAATAAACGGGTTCAAACGGGAGAAATTTAATGTTAAAGAAGGGTATATTAATCTGCCGAAAAGTCAAGACATGAAGGTCAAAGTCACTTTGGGTATAGGGAAAAACTAATATGGGAGGATATAATGGAACGGATTAGATTAGGCAGGACAGGCTTAATGGTAGGCAGAAGTGGTTTTGGAGCCATTCCGATCCAAAGGTTAAGTTTTGATGAGGCCAAATATTTACTATGTAAAGCTTTCGACAATGGGATTAATTTTTTTGACACAGCCCGGGCCTATACAGATAGTGAAGAAAAGATAGGTTATGCCTTAGCCGGGGTTCGTGATAAAATTATTATCGCTACTAAAAGCCAGGGACAGGATGGAGATTCGGTTTTATGTGATTTGGAAATAAGTCTTCGAAACTTAAAAACCGATTATATCGATATTTACCAGTTGCATAACCCTCAAAACCTTGGAGAATCAGGAGATTCAAACAGTTCATACGAGGCTTTGATCAAAGCCAAAGAAAAAGGGATGATTCGTTTTCTGGGATTCACTAATCACCGCTCGGAAACTGCCCTGAAGGCGGTTAAGTCCGGATTATTCGATACTTTACAGTTTCCGCTAAGCCCGCTTTCAACCGAAGAAGAGTTAAAACTGATAGATGAATGCCGGAAGGAAGATGTTGGGGTAATTGCCATGAAAGCATTGTCCGGAGGATTGATTACCAATGCCGCTTCGTCATTTGCATTTTTACGTCAATATGATAATGTATTGCCGATTTGGGGCATTCAAAAGGAAGCGGAGTTGGATGAGTTCCTGACTTGGGAGCAGACCCCACCTCAATTGGATACTAAAATGTGGCAGGTTATCAAAAAAGACCGGAAAGAACTCGGTGGGGCTTTTTGCCGCGGTTGCGGATATTGTTTGCCTTGTCCGGCCGGGATACCTATTCCAATGGCGGCCCGAATGTCGTTACTATTGCGCCGAATGCCTTACCAACAGTTTTTAGCCGATAACTGGAGGGTTAATATGGACGCAATTGAAGCCTGCCAAGAATGTGGTCATTGTACATCTCATTGCCCATATCAACTTGATACTCCGAATTTATTACGGGAGATGCTCAGGGATTACCGGGAGTTTTATCAAGTTCATCAAAAATGATTAAGATATTCAAACTCCAGGAATATTTAAAATTAAAGTATCATTTTTAAAGTCCCCGGTGATTTTCTGGGGGTTTATTTTTCGGTCCAGGATAAAATGCCGTTTAAAAGTAATATAACTCGAATGCTGTTGAAAGTAATCTCAATAGGTTTAGTTTTTGTTATATATTAGTTATTAAAATTAGTGAATGTATAGGCGGAAAGACTTTTTTAATAACATAGCTAATTCTTTAATTCAGGAGATGCATAAACATGGAATGGGTCGATTTTTTAAGGATTATAGCAAAAATACTTCCGGTTATCATTTTGTTGGCGTTGGGGTTCTTTATAAAGGTTAAAAAGTTTATCTCGATTGATACTGTTAATGACCTTAAAAAAATAATCGTTAATATTTCTCTACTTTACTTTTTACGGCTTTTTTAAACACAGAGTTTAAACAGAAATATGTTTGGATTATTATGGTCGTTTTTCTAACAAACTTTATCATGTTGGGGATTGGAATACTATTGAATCGAAAACAACAGAATCCTTACTTTCCACTTTTATTAACCGGCTTCGAAACCGGAATGCTGGGATTTTCTTTGTTTGCCACAGTATATGGAGCAAGTAATATCAACATACTTGGTATTGTTGACTTAGGACAGGAGCTTTATGTATGGTTTGTACTGGTTACTATGCTATATAGTTTGAAAGATAGAGCAGGGAGTATCAAAAAAGTATGTGGTTCTTTTATAACTTCACCGGTAATAATTGCGATTTTATCAGGGCTCTTATTGAACTTCCTTGGTTTGAGAAGTTTTTTAATTGAGAACCCTATAATAAGTGGATTGTTAAATACCCTCAATATGGTTTCCCAACTTTCAATCCCTTTAATTTTAATGGTTATCGGGTATCAGCTTAACTTCCGTCTGGGGCAATTACGTTTTCCGCTCAAAACAATCCTATGGAGAATGCCGATTTTATTAATATTGGCTTTTATAATTAACGAACTGGTATTAAAAAATTGGCTGGGGCTGGAACTTATTTTTAGGACGGCGCTTCTGGTGCTTTTTATCCTGCCGCCTCCTTTTATCATACCTTTATTTATGAGTAACAATAAAGAGGGAGAGGTTACTTACGTAAATAATACTTTGTCATTGGGGACTTTATTCACAATTGTCATTTTTATTATTGCTGCTTTCTTTTATCAATGACGGAACATTTAGAAGTCAACTGTTTTAGTATAAAGATTTGAATAATCAAAAAACACTGGTGAACAATCAGTGTTTTTTGATGATTAAAAACCATCAAATAGAAACTGAATATTTTTAAGCCTTTCTGTACAAGCTGAATTTAAAGCCGGTCAGGAAGGGGAAAACAAATGTATACCGAAAAGCGCTCCCGGGCGAGAGTAAATTTACATTTACCGGTGGAAATGACGATTATACACCCTGCCCACCGGTTATCCAATTATTTTCAAGAGCTGGCTACCGAATTAGGAACTCCCTTGGGAGACCCCAAAGATTTATACGGCTATATTTATAGCTTAAGCGAAGGAGGTATAGGGGTTTTTTCGCTTGATTGGATTCTCCCCGGAATGCAAGTAAATGCAAAAATTAATCTGCCGGAGGCCGAGGAAATTACCCCTTCAGCTTCGTTGGTCAACGACAGGATAGAGGGTAATCTGCATTATTATGGATTTAAATTTAATGATTTAAGAGAAAAAGAGCGGTCGGTTATCCGCAAATTCGTAAGAAATACAGATAATACGCCGGGTTAACATTTGGTTATAATACATGGTCCCAGAATATCAGGACCGGTATGACAGGCAATTACCGGTGAAAGCTTAATTAGAGGTACTGAAACATTAAAAGTATCTTCCATAATTTTGGCATACTCCACGGCTTCATCAAAGTTATCACCATAATGTAGGGCAATTTTTTCTATACCTGATTTCGCTTGTTCCTGGAGTAACTCCATGGTCCGTTGTTTAGCGGCTTTTAAAGTGCGGACTTTTTCTAAAGCAGTCATTAAACCGGTTTGCTCGAACCAAATTATCGGTTTGATTTGAATTATTGAACCAATTAGAGCTTCAGCCCCGTTTAGACGGCCTCCTTCATATAAGTACCGGAGAGATTGAACTATGAAATAAACCTTTA
The DNA here is from genome assembly GCA_023435225.1 of Bacillota bacterium. Taxonomy (GTDB): domain Bacteria; phylum Bacillota; class UBA4882; order UBA8346; family UBA8346; genus UBA8346. The sequence goes on along the minus strand of JAEYRX010000064.1, from coordinate 42,163 downwards.
TCTGTTCCCGCATATTTTCCAAGTAGGCTACGATTTCCGGACGGTTTATACCCTGATCTGCCAATTCTTTGGCTTTGATAGCCAATGAAGATTGGCCATAACCGCTCTGAAATGAGTCGACTAAAGAAATTTGTTCAGTCTCAAGCATTTGCCGGGCCAAATTAGCAGAGTTAATGGTACCGGAGATTTTACTCGATAATGTGATACAGATAATTTCATCACCGGCTTCAATAATCGGCCGGAAAACTTCTAAAAACGAATTGGGATCCGGTTGTGAAGTTGTGAATTTTAACCCTTTACGTTGCTCCCGGTAAAATTCTTCGTAGCTTATCTCAAATAATTCCTTGCGAGAATTATCGTTTTGGCGAACATACAAAGGAACGCCTTTAATATCATAGTTTTTATATTGTTCCAATGTGAGGGAACTTGTGGTATCGGTAACAACTCTAATCATTAGGACCTCCAGGTTTTTAAAGTATAAAACGATAAAGTTTAAAGGAGGGGCTCCTGAAAGAACCTCTTAATATTAATATATTATTTCGGTTAGGTTATATAAAGTCCTGCCGTTTAATACATTGGATATTTAAATCCGAATTTAGGTGTTTTCTTCCATAGTTTTTTCATGTATTATAAATTATATAAATTATTATATTGCATTTTTATTTTCGGCTACAATCTAGTGATAAACCAGTAAGTCGGGACTGGGTTTTTTAAGAAATAAGATGGGAGTTGGCAATTTTGAACGTATATAGTAGATTTAGACGCTTTTTATATCAGGGATTTATCCCGGTAACCAAGAGTCTAATCGTACTCGGGGCTCTGATATTTATATTATATTATGTTTTACAACTTTTTCATTTCAGGAGTCTTTATAATCTACTGGGCCTTTTTACCGGAGGAGTTTTTCATTATCCATGGACTTTATTGACTTATCCATTGGTTAATCCGGATCCTTTCTCATTGATCTTTGGATTACTCTGGTTGTGGTTTGTTGGAGGAAGTTTGGAGCGGAGCTGGGGTAGTTGGACCTTTGGAATTTATCTTTTTTGGGTTACTCTCTTTACCGGAATAATGATAACATTAGTAGGGTTTATTGTAGGCAAAATGATTTTTATCAGTGGTTTTTGGATACCATTAGTGGCTTTAACATGGGCTTGGGCTAGTATTTTTCCTGATCGGGAAATACTTTTTTGGGGGATTATTCCATTAAGAGCAAAATGGCTGGCTTGGATTAATGCGGTAATTGTTTTTTTTAATTATGCATTGCAATCTCATTGGTTAATGGGATTTGCTTCAATAAGTGGAATATTGATTTTATATTTATTTGGCGGTAAAGGCGGTTTTTTCTTCAAAGATATTAAAAGCTGGCTGGAGGAACGCCGCAGAAAAGCCAGGAGAAATAAGTTTAAAGTTTATAAACATTAAAATATTAAAAAAGGGGCTGTTGCAAAATAGCTTTTTGTCGTTCTGTCCACCCAGGGTTAAAACCCTGGGCTAAGCTTGAAAATCATTCTAAAGCCCGTTAAACGGGCTCGGAAATATTTCGAAGTATTAACCCAGCCCATTTATGGGGCTTGATAAAGATTTTTAAAGCCTAGCCAGGTCCTTTAGGGCCTGGTGGAGATGAAAGCATTCGTTTATTTTTGATTTTGCAACAGCCCCTGATTTTGTAAATAATAATAAACTTACTCTGTGATTTCAATTTTATATTAAGACAAAAATTAAACAGCCTATTATACAGAGTACCGAAGCTATTGCCAGAAAAACGAGGGAAAAATTATAACGATCGGTTCGGCGCCGGTGTCTTTTGGAGTTAATTATCAATCCTACTACGCTAACTACAAAGGTGGCTACTAATAAACCAAAAGCTACTTGGTTAAATATATTAAGCGTTTGTCCTTTGAGTTTGAGACCGAAATTAATGTAGAGAGACGTTCTTACAAAAGGTATTGATATGCCGGCGACTAATAAGGAGGAGAAGGCAAGATACCAGGCAACACTGGCGAACCGAGTGATTGATTTTACCCAAAAATCAGGTTCTGAGCGTAGGTTTAAGTCAATTTCCTTTTTGCTAAACATTGTATCCTCCGACATAATGTTATGAAGGAATTTCATGAATTGTTAATTATGAAAATCCCTAGTTATAATAATAAAGGAGTTCTTGTGCCAAATCAGGTTTGCAAAAAAACAACTTCCACCGGTGGAAGCCAATTTTCTTAACTACCCTTAGCGATCCATTAATTCTACAAGATTTCAAGAAACCCTTTTTTATATAATTCAACTTACACACTTCAAAAATTTTTGTGGTCAAGTCACTGATTAGTTTGTTGGAGGTTATTTACTAATGCTACTGGCGGAAAAATGGCGGGATTATAAATTGTTGGATACTGGCGAAGGTGAGAGGCTGGAAAGATGGGGAGATATTATTTTAAGACGTCCTGATCCCCAAGTTATATGGCCGGCCAAAAAAGGAAAAGAGTTTTGGGCCAAAAATGATGCCAGTTATCACCGGAGCAGTAGCGGTGGAGGCAAATGGGATATAAAAAGAAAATTGCCGGAACGTTGGGTAATCCGTTACGATAAATTATCTTTTTATGTTAAACCGATGAGCTTTAAACATACCGGGTTATTTCCGGAGCAAGCAGTGAATTGGGACTGGATTATTCAGAGCATTAAGTCCCAATCGGGTCCGGTAAGGGTATTAAATCTATTTGCCTATACCGGGGGAGCAACGGTAGCTGCAGCTTTTGCCGGAGCGGAGGTATGCCATGTAGATGCCGCCAAAGGAATGGTTACATGGGCTAAAGAGAATCTCGAGCTTTCCGGTTTAGCCGATCGGCCGGTAAGATGGATTGTAGACGATGTAGTAAAGTTCGTTCAACGTGAAAAACGGCGTGGTCGAACCTATGAGGGAATAATTATGGACCCGCCTTCTTTTGGACGGGGTCCCAATGGAGAAATATGGAAAATAGAAGACGAGATTTATAACTTAACTAAGCTATGTACTGGGATACTCGCTCCAGAGCCGCTCTTCTTTCTGATAAACTCTTATACTACCGGATTGGCTCCAACCGTCTTAAAAAATATCATTAGTTTGACTGTCGGGGCTAATTATAAAGGTACCATTACAGCCGATGAAGTTGGACTGCCGGTTTCAGCTTCCGGAATAGTTTTACCTTGTGGTGCTTCCGGGCGCTGGGAGATTTAGAATGAACTTTAATTCGTTAAAAATAATTTATGAGGACAATCATTTATTGGTAGTTGAAAAAGCGGTTAATATCCTTTCTCAAGCGGATAGCTCAGGAGACCCGGATCTACTGTCGTTATTAAAAGCGGATTTGAAAGAACGTTATCAAAAGCCAGGTAATGTTTATTTGGGTTTAGTACACCGGTTGGATAGACCGGTAGGAGGGGTAATGATTTTTGCCAAAACATCCAAAGCGGCGTCCCGATTGTCGGCCCAGATTAGAACCAGGGAATTTCAAAAAAAATATTTAGCAGTTCTTCACGGAAAACCAGCTGCCGCTAACGGAGAACTCCGACATTACCTGTTAAAAGATTCTAAAAGCAATCAGGTAACCGTATATTCCCGACCGGTTCCCGGAGCTAAAGAGGGGTTGCTTGAATATAAAGTAGTTGAAAGCAACCATGATTTAACATTAATTCGAGTTGACTTACATACCGGGCGTTCGCATCAGATCAGAGCGCAGTTTGCCTTTATAGGTCATCCTTTATTTGGCGATCAAAAGTATGGCGCCGGTTTAGCCAAACCGGGCGAACAAATTGCCCTTTGGTCGGAAGAGATAAGATGTTTACATCCGACTAAGAATGAATTGATGGTCTTTGACTTGCAGCCTCCAAAAATGACTCCTTGGGACCAGTTTTCATTATTCTCGGAATAAGCCTAGAGAGCAATCCAGAATTTTACATTTATTATAGCTTGACTAACTATACGACTGATGGTATAATTTTTTATGCGTTTGCGACTTCTATCTTGGGTCGCGTGGCTCAGTTGGTTAGAGCGCTGCGTTCACATCGCAGAGGTCACTGGTTCGAGCCCAGTCGCGACCACCAGTTATTCAGTGAACAGTTTACAGTTAACAGTGAACAGTTTTAAACATTATTTTCATCCTAATAACTGTCAACTATAAACTAGTAACTATCAACTAATACGGAGCCGTGGTGTAGTTGGTTAACATGCCAGCCTGTCACGCTGGAGACCGCGAGTTCGAGTCTCGTCGGCTCCGCCATTTAATCAATAAAGTTTATAATTAATAAAATTATGAACTACGCTATATAATTTGCCACGATAGCTCAGTTGGTAGAGCAGAGGACTGAAAATCCTCGTGTCGCTGGTTCGATTCCGGCTCGTGGCACCATTTAAACAGTAAGCCTCTCAAATTGAGAGGTTTTTATTGTTATGTGAATGACATAGTTTGCAATAAGAAATTTTATAAATGAGTTAAAGCCGGAAAATATTCGGACTATTGTTGAATTAACAGAATTTCTTAAGTTTAAGGAATCGCGAAAAAAGAAACAGAATCCGAGTAGATAACGTGCGAAAGTTGAGTTGGTTATTTAAAATTTAGCAGGAGAAAAAGATATAAACAAGAATTTAATACTAATATGAATCAAGAAACAACTGTATTCGGTCGTGTTCTGGAATTATCTATAATAATTCAAGACGCTTTTAGCCTAAAGGATAAACGGCAAGTCATTCAGAGCTTAGTTTCCAAATTACGGCAAAAGTTTAATGTTTCGGTGCTGGAAGCCGGTTTTCAGGAACAATGGCAAAGATCCCGATTAGCTATAGCTTTTATAAGTACTAAGTTGAGTTTATTGGACCAAATTCAGCAGGAAGTTATTAAGTTCATCGAGAGCCGGTATCCAATAGAGATAACAGATATTAATGTAAGTGATTTTTAACAAGACCAATGCTATTAGCGTTGGTTTTGGCATTTTTTAAGTACATTTGAAAGCGAGTGTCATTAAATGAAAATTTTAGTTTGTAAACATGTTCCTCAGGAAGGAATGGGTTATTTGGAAACAACATTTACGGAAAACCAGGTCGAATATGAATACCAAGAGTTATATAACGACCATGCGCCAAGGCGGTTAAGAGATTACCACGGCTTAATTATAATGGGCGGTCCGATGAACGTTGATCAGATTAGTGAATATCCTTTTTTACAATTGGATTATGATTATATTGAAGAAGCTTTGAAGATGGGCATACCGGTTTTGGGTTTTTGTTTGGGCGGGCAACTGATAGCTAGGGTCCTTGGCGCTAAAGTAGTTAAAAATCCAGAACCTGAATTGGGATGGTATGATTTAAAACTTACGGGAATGACTGACGGTAGGCTATTTAAGGATTTTCCTTACCAATTCAAAGTATTTCAATGGCATCAGGATACCTTTGAAATTCCCAAAGATGCTAAATTATTAGCCGGTACTAAAAGTTGTCTTAATCAGGCTTTTTCGTGGGGAAATAAAGTTTTCGGATTACAGTTTCATCTGGAGGTAACAACCGCAATGATTCAGGAGTGGTTGCAGGATCAGGAAACATTGGAGCAATGGGGGTTTAAACCGGGCTCGGTTTTAAAGGAAACTACTGAAAATATTGAACAAGCGCTTAGTTTATGCGGTGTTTTAGGAAGGAATTTTATTAACTTGCTTGAGAATAATGACTAGAATATTGCGCTACATCTAAAAAATAAAGGCTTTATACGTAATCACAGAGTACACAGAGGGCATAGAGATTTAAGATTTGAAGTTTTTTTATTTTATGAAAAAAGTCTTTCATAAAATCCGATTTAATGGTATATTTATAAATATTAAAGCGATATATATCTGTTATTTTGTATAATTATTCACGAAAGTAGGCATAAAGATGATAAATTATCGGAAGGCTAAAATGTCCGACGTTGAAAATCTACATGGATTGATTAATGAATTTGCCGAACGAGGTTTGATGCTGCCGCGTTCCCGGAATACGCTTTATGAAGCATTAAGAGAATTTACAATTATTATGGATGAAGATAAATTTGTTGGGGCTGGGGCGTTACATATCATCTGGGATGACCTGGCTGAAGTGCGGGCCTTAGCAATCAGACCCGAATATCATGGGAAGGGTGTTGGTAAGGAATTAATTAACAAATTACTGAAAGAAGCAGAAGAATTGGATATTCATCAAGTATTCGCCCTTACCTACCAGGTGGATTTCTTTAAAAAGTGCGGTTTTAAGGAAGTCAGCAAAGAAGAAATGCCTCATAAGGTGTGGAAGGAATGTATTAATTGTCCCAAATTTCCGAATTGTGACGAAGTTGCAGTGATTTATCATATATAAGACTTCAAAAAATAGCCACAGAGGCACAGAGTTTTTATTCTCTGTGCCTAAATTCAATCTTGGTTTTTGGCCTTAAAGGCTAAGCATCCGGCGCCGTCGGCGTGTTTTACTATGGTTGACGGCATTTGTTTGGTTTTAAAACCGAAAGCTTTACAACCATTAGGATGATTTCTATCCCAGGTGATAAAAAAATGTTGGCATTTAAAGCAATTTATTTTTTCAGTATCCATGATAATTTTGTATCATAATTTCAGTGAAATTTCAATTGTACCTGAATATTTTAGACATAATAAATATCCTCTCGTTGCCGTTTTTCCCCATTGGAATTAGCTTTTGCTTAATCCATTAAGGAGAAGCATTCTTCAAACTAGTTATGGGAATCGGGAAGAACAGTTTGAACTAATAATCTACGGATCAAAGAATTTAATGATTTATTAGCCGTTTGGCATATTCCCGGCCGGCCTTTAGTACCTCCTCATTAAGTGAAATAGTAATGTTTTTCATATTATCCACCTCTACATGAATTAACGCGTACACACATTATGTGTCAAGAAGGTGAGTTGGTGTTTAAAAACATTGTTTAAATTTTCCACAAAATTTTTGTTTCGGTTGATTCAATTTTCATTATAGTTAAGCGTTCCTTCCGGAGCGGCCAGCCCTAAAACATAATGTTTAAAATATTTACGGGCGACCCTTTGGATGTCTTCAGAGGTAACTTGTTCGATTAACTCAAGGTAACTGTCGCCGGATTGATATCCATAGCCGAATAATTCCAGCATCCCCAGTATTTCTGCTTTGGTGGCGCTAGTCTCTTGCGACATAATAAAGTTTCCCTGGATGCATTTTTTAGCAACTTGAAGTTCCTGTTCAGATACAGGTTGGTCAATAAATTTTTTAAATTCGGCTACGATACCGTCACGGGCAGTTTGATAATTAGCCGGCGCTGTTAACATTACAGCAATAATTGCCGAAGGTCCAACCATTGTCTGATAAAAAGAATGTATTTCATAGGCAAGTCCCCGTTTGCCTCTAAGTTCTGTAAATAAGCGGCTATCCATACCACTACCGCCCAGGATTGCATTAAGAACATCCATTGCAGGTTTATCCTTATCCAAATGACTAGGAGCAGGATATCCTAGAAACATGACTGCTCCCTGAATATTTTTCGGACGGAAGCAAACGATATCATCCTCTAGCTTTGGAGTTTGAATAGATGAGGGTTTAGGTAATTCGGATTTTTCAGTTGTTGTAAAAGTATCTTTAAATTTTTCAATGATTTCATTGGGATTAACATTACCAACAACAGAAATTACAATATTATTGGGTATATATATTTTTTTATACCAGTTTATTAAGTCTTGACGTTTTACTGACTCCACTGTCTCGATGTTTCCGGTGGTTAACCAGCTATATGGATGAACACCGTAAAGACCTGATTTAAAAGCTAAAAAGGCAGTGCTATAGGGATTATCTTCATAGGTTTTAATTCTTTGAATAAAGTCTTTTTTTCTATAGGAGACTTCAAAGTTAGAAAAGACCGGATGTTGGAATATATCCAAAAAAACATCCAATGCTTTATTCAATCCCGGTTTGGTAACATATAACCAAGCTTTTCCATAATCATTATAGGAGTCGGCAAACCAGGAGGCTCCTACTGATTCTATCTCATATTTACTTTTATCATAATTGCGATTAGGAGTACCTCCATAGAATATTCCTCTTTGCATTAACCCAGATATTCCTTTTTGGGTTGGCGGCTCATATAACGTACCCATTCTGGTAAATAGATTGACGGCTACAATTTCATTATCGTAATTGGGTTTTATAATAAGGGTCAAACCGTTATCGTAAACTTTTCTGATTACGTTTGCGGTAAGCTGGTTTGTAGCTGTCTTTTCCATTTTATTCTCCCGAGCATATCCGGGAACTAAAAGTAGGAGAATCCATAAACAGAGAATTAAAGATAATCCGCTTCTTCGCCTTGATTTAATTAGTATAGCTGTTAATGAGTTATTTTTCATTTTTATTATCCTCCCCAGTATTCAACGAAATCAATATATAACCGTTAGGATTTAGATACTCCTTAGCTATCCGCTGAATATCCTCTTTAGTTACTTTGTCAATACTCTGTTCAAATTCAATTGCGTCCGTAACAGAACCGGTGACCTCGGAATAGCTCATAATATTTGCTAATAAATAATCATTTTCAGCTCTAAAAGCGTAACGAGTTTTTAAAAGAGTTTTGGCTATTGTTAATTCATCATCCGAAACACCATCAGCTATCAAATCTTTTAGAATCGGTTGAACTTTACGTTCCAGAACTGAAGCTTTATTTTCAGTTTCAATGTAAATACCTACTAATCCACCATCTTGGAAGTTGAAAAAGCCGGCCCTGATAGAACGGATTAAGCGTTTACCATAAAGTTTAAAAAGACGGGAATTTTCTGAGTCGCCCAATAAAACCGTTAATACGCTTAGGGCGGCTCGATCGCTGAAACTTAATGCTGGGACCGGAAAGCCAAAGCACATATAAGTTTGATGGACATCTTTTTGAATTTCAAAACGAGTTATTTCTGTTAATTTGGGTATCTCGAAAGTGGGAGCAGGTTGTATCTTGTTCGGTTTGAAATCTTTAAAGAGCAGTTTAATTTGAGCCAGAGTTTTGTCTGGGTCAATATCACCTACTATTGCAATTGCCATATTATTAGGTACGTAATACTTGTGATAATAATCCAAAAATACATCCCGGTTAATATTTTGCAGAGTATCAGCTGTACCTAGAACATCATTAGCATAAGGGGTACCGGCGAATAATTTGTTAAATCCCAAAGAATACATGATACTTTGGTTGTTATCGTCGCGTCGCCGTATTTCTTCAAGCACTACGAGTCTTTCTCTCTCTATTTCTTCCGGATCAAAAGTGGAGTTCATAATGGCATCGGCCTCTATATCAAGAGCCAAATCCACATATTTACTTGGCAAAGTAACATAATAATGTGTTGTATCCAATGATGTTGCTCCATTTAAGCGACCTCCGACCGCTGTAATCTCCTTGGCAATTTCACCGACTTTACGCCGTTCAGTTCCCTTAAACAACATGTGCTCCAGAAAATGAGAAATGCCGGCATTGTTTATTGATTCATTTTTAGCACCGGTTCCCACCTGGATATCAATTGCCACAATAGGAGAAGAATGAACTTCTTTGATTATTACTGTTAAGCCGTTTTCTAAAATATATTTTTGATAGGGCGTAAAAATGGAATCCGTATCGGCGGATATTGGAGAAAGCGGAGTAATTAAAAACAGAGAAATCATAATAAGAAATACTACCGATAATCTAAGGGTTTTCCCTGGATTAAATAGTAATGACATTAATGTGGCCTCCCATATATTATTGATTGTTTTGAATGATATGAATTTATTATATTTTTACAGATATAGTTATTATTGTTTATTATTGATAAGATGTCAAGAATTTTTATCCAAAAAAAATAGTATTTGGCATTATTATCTGACCTTATTTGACCAAAGTGGTCGAAAATGAAAGCATGAGTTAACAAGAAATAGAAAAATTGAAGATTGAAATAATAATTTCCGGCTATAACGTCAAACTAAAGCATAAAATTCCTAATTACTTTAAATTGAATTTGGATTATAGAAACAATTGTATTAAGATTAAATCAGAAAAGGTCAATAAAAATCAAATTGGAGGTGTTAAAAATGTTTGATCTGATTCCATTTAAGTTCAATAATTTAGAGCGAGGATTTTTAACCGACTTTTTTAATGATGATTTCTTCTCCGGAAGACTAGGTTCTTTTAAAACCGACATTTCCGAGAATGAGAAAGAGTATTTAATCGAAGCTGAATTACCGGGTTTTTCTAAAGAGGATATTAATATTGAAATAACTGACGGTAGGCTTACGATTAGCGCCAAACGGAATAACGAGACCGAGGAGAAGCAAGATAACTATCTTAGAAAGGAAAGGTTTATGGGTCAAGTAACCCGGAGTTTCATTGTCGATAACATTAATGAGGATGAGATTAAGGCCAATTTTAAAGACGGGGTTCTGAAATTATCCTTACCGAAAAGAGAAGAGGCAGCAAATAAAGTGCGTCGAATCGAACTAAATTAAGAATTAGTAATTCAATTTTCCCACATCAATAATATTATTCAGTTAAGTCATATCAATCAATATCGATTTTTGAAAATATCGAAAGATTTAACGATTTTTCAAAAATCGATGTTCCAAAGTATTGACTTAACTGTATAATTTTAAGGTGGGAAAGTTGTATTAGTAGGTTGTTTTCAAGACATTAAAAAAGGGTTGGAGTTAAATCCAACTCTTTTTTAATTATAGTATAAATGTTACAGTAAATTCGGTTCCAATTCCGGGTTGACTGGAAACTGCTATATTACCGTCCAATGCCTGAACTAATTCTTTGACAATAGTTAATCCTAAACCGAAACCGCCGCTTTCCCGGTTGCGGGATTGATCGGTTCGGTAAAAACGTTCAAAAATAAATGGTAAGTCTTTTTTATCAATTCCGATTCCTTCATCTTTAATCCAAATTATTAATTTGCCGACAGTATTTTCCGCTTTAATTGAAACTCTTTTTCCCGGTGAAGTAAATTTTAAGGCGTTTGATAGTAAATTATCAAAGATTTTAGCTAGTAATTCCCGGTTTGAGTTAAAGGTAACCTTAGGGATATCTTCAACCTCCAGAATTACTCCTTTATTATCGAAAAGAGGATGCATTTTTTTTATTAAATCGGCAATAAATTCTTTTAAATCTATCGGCTTTTTGGGATAGTGGCTGGTTGAACTATCGGCAATGGCGATTGACTGAAGGTCATTGACCAGAGAAATCAGACGTTTAACCTCTTCCAACACCGACTCCAGATTTTCCAGAGAAGCAGGAAGCACTTTATCGATCATTCCCTCCAGGTGACTTCTAACGGTAGTTAATGGAGTTCTAAGATCGTGGGCTACATCAGCGGTCATTTTTTTTCTTAATTCGTCTACTTGTTTAAGACGTTCCGCTAAAAAATTGATACTTTCACCCAGTTCTCCGACTTCATCATCAGGTAAAATACTGACCCGGGTTTCCAGATTGCCACTGGAGATATTACGGGCTATTTGATTCATTTCCCTAATTGGGTTGGATATTCTTTTAGCGAAAATAAAGGCGACTAACAGGGATATCAGTCCGGTAATAATTATTGACCAGACAATTGAAGAATTAATTGTATTTCGGAAAAGTTCATCCTGACGGGATAGGAGATCTTGGAGCATAGTTTTACCGAAATAAGCGGTTCCAACTACTTTATTACCAACTTTTATCGGGACAGTTCTTAATGAAGACTGTGGCTTCGGGTTAGGACCATGACGTATTACCAATACTACTTGACCCTGATAATCGGTAACATAACGTAGATTACCAAGATACATACCTCTACCAAAATGCATACCACTGGGCATTTGATCCCAACCGCCCAGTTCCTGATAAATACCAGCTAAAACTTTTACTACCTGCTGTTGTCTAACCATTTCCGTTCGGGTTAAATAATCTTGAAACTGACGGTTTAAGGCCAGATGAATAAAGAAGCCAGAGGTTAGGATACTCCCGAAAGAGATAAGTAAAATAATTAAGGTTAATCTTTGTAAAATAGGTGATTTAGTAATCAATCCGGTTCACCTCCGAATTTATAGCCCAAACCGAATACGGTTAAAATAAAAATGGGTTCTTCAGGATTCGGTTCGATCTTTTGACGTAAATTTTTAATATGGCTGTCAATAGTACGATCAAATCCACTGTAATTGTATCCTTGGACTTGTTCCACCAATTGACTCCTATTAAATACTTGTCCGGGAGTTTGGGCTAGTAATAGGAGTATTTTGAATTCGGTCGGGGTCAAATTGATAATTTTATTATCAAGATAAACCTCGTGTTTGGCCGGGTTAAGTTGTAATTTTTGCCTGTTAAAAGAAAAAACAGTAGCTTGCGTGGCCGAAGTAGTGGTTTTCAGACGGCGTAAGTGAGCATTAACTCTGGCTACCAATTCGCGAGGGCTGAAAGGCTTCACCAGGTAATCATCAGCGCCTATATTCAAGCCGAAGATTCGTTCATCTTCAGAACCTTTGGCGGAAAGAATTATCACCGGTATCTCCGAGGTTTGCCTCACGGTAGTAAGTATTTGTTCGCCGGGAACTAACGGTAACATTAAATCCAATACAATTAAATCCGGTTTTTCCCGTTTAGTCAGCTCCAATCCTTCTGCCCCATTTGAAGCCAACAATATGTCAAAGCCTTCTTTTTCCAAGTAAGCCCGTATGATTTGTTGTATTTTTAATTCATCTTCTATAACTAAAATTTTAGCCATTTTCTATCCTATTCTTATAAAAATAAAGATAATAACCACAGAGTCACTGAGATCACAGAGATTTATAATAAAAAAGTATATAAAAGTTATTTCTTGATATCTCTGTTTAAGTATATCGCTTTTTTTGATGTCTGAATAGTTAAGGATAAAAACCTCCACAAAATCTCCACAAGTTATTCATTAAGCTTTCATAAAATAGGTTTATTATAAGCTTAGTCTAAAAAATCTTTAAGGAGGTGGAAACATAAATATTTAAAGATTCTTTGATTAAATATTATTTTAGGAGGTAGTTAAAAATGAAAAAGACAATTTTAATTACGATGATTACAGCGGTATTAATTGGTGCAGTTTCGTTATCTGCTTGGGCTTATCAGGGTCAAGGCCCTAATTGTGGTAAAACAGGAGCATATTCTTTTTATAAAAACTTAAATCTCACTCCTGACCAGGAACAGAAAATTTTAGTAATCCGGCAAGACTTTCAGAAAGATACTTTGGCGTTGCGTCAGGATTTACAGAGAAAACATCTGGAACTAAGACAATTATGGGCGGCTGAACCGATAAACCAGGCGGCAGTTGATGCTAAGACTAAAGAAGTAAATGCTCTAAAGATTCAAATGATTAATAAAGCTAAAACGATGAAGAACAGAATAAAAGCGGTTCTAACGCCGGAACAACAAAAGCAGCTGGAGAGTAGCGGTTGGAATGATAATTGCGGTTTCGGTAGACCGGGAAGAAGAGGTTGCGGTAGATTTTAACAAGTAATAATTATTTAAAATGCCAACAGACCGGGGTTAACCGGTCTGTTGAGGTTTATTAAAAAAGGAGGTCGAGGGAAGAACATACTTAAAATCAATTTGGAATAAAGTGTTTAAATTTAATCAAATAAAAATATATAAATAGTAATAATCGAGCAATAATAGTACCTGATTAGTAACTTCATAGTACAAATATACCAACTTATTATCAATTTGTCAATAAGTTTTATTGTATTCCTTATTTTACCAACATCAGTGATACTTAATATTCCAGGTCATTTTCCGATCTTATTAATCCTTGCTCTTTACTGGGTGGGGTTTCATATACAAAAATATCCACTCTCCGGTTGAACCACCATGATGATTCATCGTGCCCTGTTTTAGCCGGGTAGTCTTTGCCGTATGCATAAATCGTTACTTTTTCCGTATTAATTCCACTTTTAAGAAAAATATCCTTAATAGCCTCTGCCCGTCTAGCTGATAAATCAAGATTATATTCTCTACTGCCCCGTTCATCAGCATGGCCGCCAATTAATATATAAAGTTCGGGGTTTTCAATTAATAAATTAATATTTTCTTTCAGGTTAGCCAGTTGGTCCGAGCGGATTTCCGCTTTATCGAAATCAAAAAATGTCGGCTTCAGCTTTGCATTTAAATCATCATATGCTTGTGTAAATTCAAGAATTTCGAAGCCGTTATTCAGGAATGCTTGTTGGCCATCTGGGTTGATTACAATCACATCATAGTCGCCAACCGGTTTTTGGTTGAGGTCAAAAAAGCAGGTTATTTTTTCATCATCATTTAATTTTATGTTCTGTCCCGGAATTTGAATATCGGCAGAAACAAGCTTAATTAGTAAACCAGTTTGGAAATTTGAACCGTAAACACTACAGAGAATAGCTCCATTGTTGAAACCTTGTTTTGGATTAATCTTACTAATATTAGGCATCGAACTATTATTAGGTTCTTTATTATCAGTAGAAGTTCTTTCATCAACATCGTTTTTGACGGGAATTGGTGTTTCGACTATAAAACCATCTTTAAGAGTGCATTTTTTTTGGTCGTCATTAATTATTACTACATCATAGGAACCTGATCGAGCATTGTTTAAATCAATTATTCCGGTTATTTTTTGGGGAGATGCCACTTGAATGTCTTTAACCTTAAGTTCATTTAAGTTTTTTCTTAAGCGAACCTTAGCTCCGGCTCGGAAATTAAATCCATCCAATTTAAAACTTGTTATCTCTGGTACTACCCCTGTATTAGGTGAAATGTTGTTAAGAATTGGTTCCGGATATTGAATCTCAAAACTATCACTCAGAATTGCTGTTTTTCCTTTTTTGATAACTTTGCTGTTATTAGTTACCACTAGATTCCATTTTCCAACACTCCGGTTGGTCAAATCAAAAGAACAGGTAAGTTCGTTCTTGGTAATCAATTTAATATTATCGGCTACGATATCCGGTTCCTCCGATCTGGTTAGCTTGACGGTTGTACTGGAGTTAAACTTACCCCCATCTATTTTTACTTCAATTATTTGATTGTTGATACCAATATCCGGGTGAATAGAATTGATAACCGGGGTGGAAGTGAATATCAGACAAGTAATTAGAATAAGTAAGGCGACAACTTTAGAATCCATGAAGATTCCTCCTTAAAGAAAATTAGTTGATAAAACCTTTAAAAAGTAAGGATTTCCCCATCCTTCCCATTTGCTATTTTATAAGATTAAGTTAAGAATTTAATTTAGTGGAAAGGATACTTGTTAACATCAACTGGAAATATTATTAGCAGATATACAAGATAGCATACATTTTTCTATTTTCCCACTTTATACCAAATAATAAATTGGATTTGACAAATATAAAATTCCAGCAGATAATTTTAATAATTGAGGGTTAATGAAGGGATTGGTATTGGTGGAATTTATATCTACATTGAAAGATGGGGAACAAATAGACCGTCTGGGATTTCAAGGCTTAAAAATTATTCAAAACCCTGCCAAATTTAAATTTACTATCGATGCTTTTTTGTTGGCTGGATTTATAGCGCCCAAAATCACTGATCAGGTAATTGAATTGGGAAGTGGGGGCGGTGTTTTGTCATTATTAATAGCCGGCCAAAAAAAGGTAGCATCAGTGACTGGACTGGAAATACAGCCCGAATTAGTGGAGATGGCCAATCGAAGTATAAGTATTAATCAACTTGAGGATAAAATTAAGATGATTTCAGGCGATTTAAAATCGCTTCCCTCATCTTTAAAGTTAAACTCCTTTGATTATGTAATATCAAATCCCCCATTTTTCCCGGTGGGAAAAGGAGTGGTCTCCGAGAACTCTGCTTTGGCTATTGCAAAGTTCGAAATTAGTTGTACATTAAGTGATGTTGTTAAGGCTGCTGTTAGATTGGTAAAAGGTAATGGAAGAGTTACTTTGATTTATCCTACTGAAAGATTTGCGGAATTGATGTTCATTTTAAATCAAAATCATCTAGTTCCAAGGAAAATATGTTTTATCCATCCTAAACCACATTTAAACAGTAATTTGCTTTTAATTGAAACAAAACCGGGGATTAAAAATAATCTTCAAGTTTTGCCGCCGATAATCATCTCCGACGAAAATGGCGATTACACAAAAACAATGGAATTATTATTTGCGGGACATAATTACAGCGATATTATCAGAGATAATAAATAAAAAATTTTTCCATATTTGTAATAAAAAAAACAGGACTTAGGTCTTATTTAAAAAATTTTTTTATAGCCGATATACTAATTAAAGCAGGGAGGCTTGGGATCCGCCAGGGAGGGCGGTTTAATATTGCCCCAAAAGGCCTGCTTTATATTTCCAAAAATTTGTTTATCTAGATTAAAACAGCCTAAAGGGGGACGGCTTTGATGAATAAAAAAGACCCAAAAAGCCAGTCAAAGTTTCGAAAGGAAATAAATCTAATACTACCTTGTATCTTTTGTCGGAATAATTTATGCTGCCGTTTATGGCAAGATGGCCGTGAATCGTGTAATTCATTTGTGATCAGTAGTTTTTAATAAATGAGGGAGTTTCATAGTTAAAAATTTTGACATTTGGATACAATAGATTGATAGTCGCATCTGGGTTAGTCACTATATATTGTATCCAAAACTTGATTATGGTAATTATAAAACTCCCTTAAATAGTAATTTTTATTGATAAAAATTTGTTGCCGCTCCTTTTTATGGAAAGGAGGGGCATTTTTTTCGATCCTAAGGAAGCGCTGATTAATCCGATTTTGTGCGGGTAAACATGCGGTATTAGGCATTTTACGAAGCGCAAAATCGTCACTTATTCAATTAATCAGCGCTTCCCTAAATTCAAAAATGACAAAAGAATAAGCTTTTACATAGAATAAATCCGGGGTGATGGCGACGGATAAAGCAGATATTATTAAGAAAAAAGCAGGTAAAATTGATTACTTGATTAATTTAATAGCAAGTTTAAGTGCCAGCCAGAGGCAGTTGACTATCAGCGCTATTGATCTGCAAAGTTTAGCTTTGGTAAAAAAAAGACAGATAAAAAGCACTATTGATAGGGCTATGATTTTAGGAGAGATTCAGGACCTTTATATTAAAGAGTTAATGACAACAACCGAATGTTATTTGTCCGAAAAGGAAGACTAAAATATATATCAGGCTCTTAAAATTAATTGTCTATATAGAATGAAGTAAATTTCTTATATAAAATTTGCATTCTTAAAGCCGAATGCAAATGGCAATAAATTGGTATTTACTTCATTCTATTACAGCTGTAATAAGTTGAATTAAATTCATTACTCAAATCATCACGGCCGGCTTTAGGGACGTGATATATATAAGAAATTTATTTCAACTTATATATTAAGTTCCAGCTAATAATGGCCGAATAATTTAGTAACGTTCGTTTTTATTCGGATATTAATTTTTTATATGTTAATGCAAATTGGGCTGTCTTCTTTGGAGGTAAACACAGGATGTCGCAGCGTATTTTATTAGTGGACGATGCCATCATTATTCGGCTTATTTTAAAAAAAATATTGACGGAAGCAGGTTATGAAATTGCGGGTGAAGCCTCAAATGGGGCTGAAGCAGTTCACAAGTATAGGGAATTAAGACCGGATTTGGTAACTATGGATATTACTATGCCTGAAATGGGGGGTATTAGTTCCCTCAAAATGATTAAAGAATTCGATCCCAATGCTAAAGTGGTTATATGTTCAGCGATGGGACAAAAATCTTTGATTATGGAAGCTATGCAAGCTGGAGCGGTCAGTTTTATAACCAAACCATTTGATGAGTTTAAAGTCTTAGAAACAATTAAAAAAGCGCTAGAGTAAATTTTAGTTTAACAATAAAAATTAGACCTAAGAGGTCTTTTTTTGTGCGCCCAATCAGCTATTTAGTCAATAACAGTTTGGCTCCAAAAATGATTAGAATGATTCCGCTTAGTTTTATTAAACTGAACGGGATTCGCTCCATCCCGAATAAACCGAAATGATCAATTAGATAGGCTGTAAATAATTGAGCAGCTATTATTGCAGTAGTAGCAACCCCAACTCCAAGTTTGGGGATACTGAAAGCAACCCCAAAAATAATGGCAACTCCCAAAGGACCTCCTAACCAGGAAAACCAAGGAACGGATGCCGCCTTGGAGAAATTGCCGTTTCCCAAAGCTAATAATAATGCTCCGGCTGTTAATGTTCCAATTAAATGAACGGAAAAGGTTCCTTCCAACAAGCCGATAATTTTTCCCAATATACTATTAAAGGTTCCTTGAATCGCCATTAAGGAACCTGATAATGCCGCCAGAATAATAAAAAGAAGTTTACCCCTAAAATCCATTTTTCCGACCTCCGAAATTATTTTTAGCAGGATAAAACATTCATATCCCAGTTAAAAAAAGGCATACAATTATTTGAGGGTTTTTTATATTTTTTAAGGTAATTAAAGTATTTCATCAATGAGGTGGATTAATTGGATTTAATTGAAGCCGCTTTACTGGGTTTTATAGTAGGAGTTTCGGGGACCATGGTTGGCGGGTTATTTATTTTATATCGTTTTAGTAACAAACTATCTGTTCAAAGTTGGTTGTTAGGGTTTTCTGGTGGTATAATGGCAGCGGTAGTTTTATTTGACCTTTGGCCGGAAGCGCTTCATTTCGGCGGGATAATACCAACTATAATTGGAACCGTAGTCGGTTTTTTATTAGTTCAATATTTTGACGGAATTTTAAAATTAATCCCCTGGTACCGGGAGAGGCATTTTTCTAAACTAACCAGAGTCGGTATTTTATTGGGAGTTGGTATTGGAGCTCATAATTTTCCGGAGGGGGTAGCCTTGGGAACAACCTATATAGCAAACCAAACAATTAGTTATTGGTTAAGCTTAGCATTATTAATGGCTATACATAATATTCCGGAAGGGATGGTCATGAGCTCGGCCTTTAAACTAGGAAAAGTAAATAAAATCAAAATTATTACGGCCCTCATTTTGGTTGAAATTCCAATGGCAATTGGTGGAACAATCGGGGCATTATTGGGGCGGATATCGCCGTTTATGATCGCTGTTTCACTGGGGTTTGCCGGGGGGGCAATGATTTTACTGGTTGCTAAGGAATTATTGCCGATGGCAAAAAAGCTAGCCGGTTTCTTTTGGGTGGGTAGCGGATTTGCGATAGGAGTCCTTGCCGGGATAATCTTGATAAAAATAACCTAGATCTATTGCGGATTGCAGATTTCAGATTGCGGATTTTAAAACCTACAAATAAAATTAATGTTCTAAAGCACGATTTTTGGTACTTAATTTATAATTCAGGTACTTTTTCTAAGGAATCGCTGATTAATCCGATTTTGTGCAAGCAAATATGCGGTATTAGGCATTTTGCGAAGCACAAAATCGTCACTTATTCAATTAATCAGCGCTTCCCTAAGTCAAGCCCTTTTGATTTAAATCCAAAATACGCATTTCGAAATTGGAAATTAAATTAGGGAAGTTTATAACTTTTTTCGCAAAGATGATTCTCGGGTTTGGTCTTTTTAAGCAATATGCCATATTCAATACTATCAACTAGAGCTTGCCAGGAAGCTTCAATCAAGTTCTCGGAAACACCAACGGTCCCCCAAGTATTTTTCCCATCCGAGCTCTCAATTAAGACACGTACTTTGGCGGCGGTTCCGCGCCCTTCGTCCATTACCCGCACTTTATAATCGATTAAATTAATATCGGTTATCTCGGGATAAAAACGAAGCAAGGCTTTTCTAATAGCCGAATCCAAGGCGTTAACTGGTCCATCTCCTTCGGCCGCCGTTACCTCACGATCATTTCCAACCCCGACTTTAATGGTTGCTTCGGAGAACACAGGTTGATCGCCGCGTTTTTCAACAATGATCCGAAAGCCTTCCAGAGTAAATGCTTTCTCATAAAGATTAAAGGCTTTTTTTATTAATAAATCGAAGGAAGCTTCGGCTGCCTCAAACTGATAACCGGAGTTTTCAAGTTCTTTTAGTTGATTGGTAAGAGTGATGACTTGGGGGTCGTCTTTTTTAGTTTCCGGGACAAACTCCCGAACTTTGTTTAAAATAGTACTTCGTCCGGCTTGATCCGAAAGTAAAAAGCGGCGTTCGTTACCAACTTGCTCCGAACGAATATGCTCCAGAGAGATCGGATTTTTAATAATCGCATCAACATGAGTGCCGGCTTTGTGGGCAAAAGCGCAACCACCGACATAAGGCTGGCGTTCATCATGATGGAGATTGGTCAATTCGGAAATAAAGCGAGAAGTTTCGGTTATTAGATGCAGATTTTGGTTAGTATTTGTTTGATAAGCCAATTTAAGAACCAAAGTCGGAATGATGCTCGAAAGATTGGCGTTTCCACAACGTTCGCCATAACCGTTAAAAGTACCTTGGACTTGGGTTGCACCGGACTGAACCGACATTATGGTAGAAGCGACCGCAGTTCCGGCATCATTGTGATAGTGAACCCCTAGTGGTATCGATATTTCTTTTTGCACCTGCTTAAGAATTTCAATTGCTTCCAGTGGAAGGGTTCCGCCATTTGTATCACATAAAACAATAGTGGAAGCTCCACCCCTAATTGCTGCTTTTAAAGTCTCCATTGCATAATCGGGATTATTTTTATAACCATCAAAAAAATGTTCGGCGTCATAAATGGTTTCCCGGCCGTTACTTTTGAGGTAAGCGATAGAATCTTCGATAATCTGTAGATTCTCCGCCAAACTGATTTTTAAAACTTCCAGCGCATGAAGGTCCCAACTCTTGCCGAATATTGTAACAGTAGAAGTTCCGGTAATAAGTAAGTCGTTTAAGGTTTTATCTTCGGCCGGTTTATTATAAGCGCGTCTGGTACTACCAAAAGCAACTAATTTAGCGTTTTTAAGGTTTAACTTGGCTCCTTCGGTATAAAATTCAAGGTCTTTTGGATTTGAGCCCGGCCAACCACCTTCAATATAATCAATACCTAAAAGGTCAAGCTTTTTAACGATTCTTAATTTATCTTCTACTGAAAAGAAAACCCCCTCGCCTTGAACCCCATCTCTAAGGGTAGTATCATAAATAGCAACTCTGGCCATAAGGGTCACTTCCTTCTTTTGCATTAAATATTTTGTCAGACATATTAGAATCAAAATATATTTTATCCTTGATGAATCTGAAAGTCAATTAGATTTTCCATACTACTCTTTGGAACCGTTACCGGGCTAAAATCATAATGTACATAGGATGGAGTAAATTCCTTTATAATTTGGAGGAATGATCAATGATGGGGTGGAATCTGGTTCGAGTGTCCGATCTACCACTTAATAGTAGAATTTTACGATACGGATGCCATGGTAGAGACGTAGTAGAGTTGCAAGAATTACTTGGGTTAGCCGGGTTTTATTTTGGAGAAAAGGATGGCTGGTTCGGTTTATTAACTGAAGAAGCGGTTGATTTATTACAAAAAACATATGATTTAAAAGTAGATGGAATCGCCGGGAAAGAAGTTATCCAGGTGTTAAAAAAGACTGCCCGGAAAACCGGTAGATTAATTTATACCATAAAAAAGATTGAGAACTTAAACTCAATATCTCAAAAATATGGGGTTGGTAAAACGGCTTGGAGGAGGATACCCGGGCAGGGTAACCCCCATACTAAAGTATACCAGGGGATGAAGGTTTTGTTACATCAAAAAGTTTTTTTCTACTGGGACAATAAACTGAATAGCTCTTCAGAAATAATAGCTACCGGATATATAAAAGATGATATTAAAATTAAGCCTGATGGAAATTTGGTATGTGATTTTGGAGAATCTCCCGATTTGAATGCTCTCCATTTAATCGGAGCTACCGGTGATGTATGGGCTGAATTATTATCTTCACCTAAGGTGTGGAAGAAACTAGTTCAAGAACTAAAAACCCAAAGAATAACAATATTGAAATATGGAATTGATTTTAGATATGCGCCTGTAGATAAAATAGTAAGCTGGTTACGACTTTTAAAATATTTGTTAAAGAATGTAAAACAAAATGAGTTCTTTTTTATTGTACTGCCGTTTTTTCCAAGGGGAAAAGGATATGAAAGAAGAATGTATTGGTTAAACCTTCTTGAACTAAGCGTTTTAGCACGGTTGATAATGTTGGAGCCGGTATTTAAACTGGAATCTCCGGAACAATTTACTTTATCAGCCAAACAAATAGTAAATGATCTTCGACAAATAGTTAAATTGGGGTTTAACAACAAAACATTATTGATTTACGGAGCAGATGCTTGGGACTGGAATCTAAACCAAGGTAGTGTTGAAACAGTCACTTATAAGGAAGCCAAAATAATCCGGGCTCAAAATTATAGGAAAGCTAGATATTATTCAGACTCAAAAGTTACGGTATTGGAGTATTTTAGACGAAATGAACCACACTCACTAATTTATCGTGATCAAACCGGCTGGATAGAAAGTCTGGAAATGATCATTAAAACAAATTTATTGGGTGTTGTAATCAGAAACTTCAATGTTCTTGGCAAACAAGGTCCGGAGTTAATAACGAATTCATTTTTGGTAATCCCTAATATAAGTTGAATTAAATTTCTTATATATCGTAACTATGCTGCAAACCATAAAGTGAAAAAATTTAAAACTGATACCACAACTCACAATCCCAAGCATTTTTACTAGTATCGAGATTAGTTGCACCACCCAAGGACATAGACCAATTTTGAGTAAATTTCCAATTAGAGATAAGATCAAAATTTGGTGAACTAACATCCCATATATCCATTCCTAATGTCATACGGGAGCCGAGCGGAATGTCTGCGCCTAAACCAAATTTACTCTTATATAAACCAAATCTGCCGGTATAAATGGAGGATTTGTATGCCCATTGAAGCGAAAACAGGTTTTGGCGGCCGATATCATCCCAGCCGAAGAAGAGGGCGTCTCGATTATTAAAATTGAACTCTAGTTGGTAATTGGCCATAAAATTATTATCTTTCTGATAGGCAGCGGCAACACTGTTTTTTACCGACATTTGTTCGAAAGAATTGACATAATCACTTACTTTTTCCGCAGCTTGGCTTGCTTGACCAAGTGTCTTCGAAATCTCCGAAAGGTCTCCGTCGCCGCCGGATAACTGTTCTACTGCTTTATTGACACTTTCGGCTGCCCTTTTAATTGCTTGCATAGTTTCATGGGCATCACTTATTAAAGTATTTACATCTTGGTCTTTATCGGCTAATACAGCAGTAAATTTTTCCAAGTTAGCAGAGATTTTTTCAATATTAGCTAAAGCTTTTTTAATATCGGAAGCAGTTTGACCGTCATTGCGAATTTCGCTTAAAAATTGATTGGCAGTTATACCTGCTTGAGTTAACTGGGCCGAAACCTTGGTGATATTAACCATAAATTCATTAAGTTGCGGTTCGTTATTTTTAGCCATTCTTTCAACCATAATAGAGATACTGTTTAAACGATTGAATAAACCAACCATATCGATACCATCTAACTGGCCGGTAATGTTACTTAAGTCGGATGTTATCTTATCCAATTTTAAAACCGTACTTTTTAATGAAGAAGTAATCTCGGGGTCGCCAACAAAATATTTAATCGAATCAGCAACTGTTCTCAACGATTCTAACAGATCAAAAGCATTTGCATAAAATTGTTCCATGGTAACTGGGTTTTGACCGATAAAGCGCTTTCCGTTTCCAACTATTTCCCCGGGACCGGCAGGGGAGATTTCTAAATATTTATCTCCGATTACACCCGCACTAGCGATCATGACCTTGGCCGGCTGGGGGATTTTAACATTAGGTTGGAGCTGCATTACCACAACTACCTTAAGATTATCAAAATAAATTCGGGATACCCTTCCTACGTCGACTCCGACAAATTTAACTGCTGCACCGGGGCGCAAACCTTCAATCCGGTCAAACATTACTTCATATTCCGTGCCTCTTTTCAAGATTTGAGCCCCATTAAGCCATAGAAAAAGAAAAAGCATAATCAGGATGGCCACTAATGAAAAAAAACCCACTTTAGTTTCCGGATTAGCTAAATTCAATCCGATCCCTCCTACACCGGGAGAATAAGAGAAGAAAATTCAGAAGCCAGAAGTCAGAGCCGGAAGAAAATCTTCTGGATTCTATATTCTATATTTCATCTTTACATTCCCGCACAATTTATGAGTTATATCCGATAATTTTTAAAGAACTGTTGAAATAAAGGATGTTCAGCCTCGCCGATTTGAGATCGGTTTTTAGTTTCAACTATTTTTCCTTGATAGAGCAAGCCGATTCGATCGGCAACTTTAAGAGCGCTATTAATATCATGAGTCACTACTATGGAAGTGATTCCCAGATTTTTTTGGAGATTTAGAATCAAATCATTAATGGTATCCGCAATAATTGGATCTAAACCTGTTGTTGGTTCATCATAAAGTAAAATCGGTGGTTTAATGGCGATTGCCCTGGCAATAGCGGTTCTTTTTTTCATTCCGCCGCTTAAATCAGCCGGCATTTTAGAGGCGATGTCTTCTTCTAAACCAACAATTTTAAGGGTTTTAATTACCCGTTCTTTTATTTCCATCTCGGGAAGTTTATTTCGGCGCAAACTAAAAGCAACATTTTCGAAAACGGAAAGAGAATCGAAGAGTGCTGCTGATTGAAAGACCATGCCCATTTTTTTACGGGTATCTTGCCATTCCTGCTTGGTGAGGTAAGAAGTGTTGACGTTTTCGATTTCGATCCAACCGGAAGTTGGATTTATCAAACCCATAATTAGCCTCAATAATGTACTTTTCCCACAGCCGCTAGGACCAAGAATTACGAAATTTTCGCCTTGCCGGAATTCCAAATCAATCCCGTTTAATATTGTCTGACCATTAACTTGATAAAAAAGATTATTAATGACAATCATAATTATCCTCTATATGGATTGCAGTGTTTCTAATTTTTTAGTCCACAAATCTATAAATTATATAGGATCATAGACAGGAAGTAATTGGAGATAAAAATTATTATAGTGGAGATAACCACTGATTCAGTAGTTGCTTTTCCTACTCCTACCGCTCCATTTGCCGTATGAAGTCCTTTAAAAGTTCCGATCCCGGCTATGATTAATCCAAAGAAAAATGATTTAAGTATTCCCCCTGCGAAATCCCAAAAAGTCACAAAAGTTAAAACACCATCAATAATATCATTAGGAGCAATATTAGCGTAAGTTGTCGCTAGAGCAAATCCAAAAAAGATTCCGGCTATATCGGCAAAAACAACTAAGATTGGGAGCATTAATCCGGCCGCGATAACTTTGGGCGCCACCAGATAGTCAATGGGATCGGTGGACAAGGCTTCCAAAGCTTCTATTTGCTCGGTAACCTTCATTGAACCTATCTCAGCGGCAATTGCAGAACCAACACGTCCGGCAACCACTACTCCCGTTAATACGGGAGCTAATTCCCGGGCAAATGCTAATGCCAGCCCTTGGCCTAGTTGGGACGTTAATCCAAAAGCAGCGAATATTTTAGCAATTTGGAGCGAAAAAACCATCCCGGTAAAGGAAGATATAACTAAAACAATCGGTAAAGATTTAACTCCAATTGACTCCATCTCTAATAAAGCGTTTTTCCAAAAAATACTCCGGGTAACTAGTGATCTAAAACTGCGCAGGTAAAGTTGAATGACCTCACCAAATTTAGATAATCCGGTGATAATGGTTTTCCCGAGCCAGGTAATAGGGTCGGACTTGGTTGTTTTAAATTGAATAGCCATCAATTATCCTTTAATAATAAATTCTCGAAAAACTTGTATATGCAGGATGGTGCAAATTTCTTAGTTAAACCTATATATCACCAGATTATTCTGCATTATCTAAATAATTCCTGCAAATTTCGAGGTATAATTCCCGTCAGACTTGTCAAACTTGAGATTAAGAGGAACATTTTGCATTACAAACATATTTTAATATATTTAAGAAAAATGCAAAAGCCTTTAAAGGAGAAGAGAGCAGATGGTAATTGAATCCTTTTTAATTAAGGAACATATTGGCCAGGCTATGTTTGGAGTTACTTTTAACGAAAAAATTAATGGTTTGGTTTTGTTATCTAAAAATAAGGAACCAGAAATTGGTTGCTTACTCCAAATTTTATTAAAAGAAAATCAATTAGGGCATTAAATCGGTTAGGGAAGCGCTGATTAATTGAATAAGTGACGATTTTGTGCTTCGCAAAATCGGATTAATCAGCGCTTCCTTAGATATGCAAATATTAACTTTATTGCAAGACATTTTTGCGGGGGAAAGTTTATCGCAAAGTTTATTAGGAAATTCCTTCTAACTATTAATAATTGAAGTATAATAGTATAAAATAAAACCATGGTCTATTTGGACCATGGTTTTTTTTAAATATAATGCAATCTTAGGTTAAATTGTTTTTTTTCGGCGCCAAATTAGGATCATAGTTTTCCCTTTTCTTTTTAGAATAGGATTTAAAACAGCCGCTAGAATTTCTATCATTACGGACCTCCTTTCTATGCCGGAAGCTCTTGTATTATATGATGTGGACCTAATTTTGGTGCAGTCTTTAAATTCATATGGTTGAATCTAAAGGAAAGAATCAAGGATTTTTTCAACTTATGAATTTTGGAAAACAGGTTAGAAATATAAAAATTTATTTCAACAGTATATAGATGAGTATTTTTTACTTGGTTTGGCAATTATAAAACTTTCTTAACCAATTAAATTAAGAAATTTACTGGTAATAAAGAAGGAAACTATTTTAGAGCGTCGAAAAAATGAGTGAAGCTATAAGGGAGGTAATAATATTGCTGCCAAATGATCTTAAATATACCCAGGAACACGAATGGGTAAAAGTTCAAGGTGATCGTGTAACCGTTGGAATCACTGAATATGCTCAAAAAGAACTAGGAGATGTAGTGTTTGTTGATCTTCCGGCGGTGGGAGAGAGAGTAACTGCTAAAAATCCGGTAGCTACTATTGAATCTGTTAAAGCAGTTTCAGAAATTTATGCTCCGGTTGACGGGGAAGTTATGGAGATAAATGATTCCCTGGAACACAGTCCTGAATTTATTAATCAAGACCCTTATGGAAAAGGCTGGATTATGGTCATCGAATTATCCAATCGCCAAGATCTTGAAGAATTAATTACTTCGGCAGCTTATGCTTCGCTTATTGGCGAAAAAGAATGACTTGGAGAATTATACCTTATAGAGTCGCTGACCCAGCCAGAAATATGGCGATTGATGAGGCGATTTTTTCTTGTTACCTAAAAAAGAAGATTCCACCAACTTTACGTTTTTATGGTTGGGATCCTCCGTCTTTATCAGTAGGGTATTTTCAAGAAATAGAAAAAGAAATTAATATAGAAAACCTGTCTAGATATGGTTTTGGCTTGGTAAGAAGGAATACCGGCGGAAGGGCGGTTTTGCACCATCATGAATTGACCTACTCGATAGTTGCCGGAGTTCAAGATGGTGTTCCGGAAGGTTTAACCGATTCTTATTTGTATATTTCAAAAGCTTTAGCAGGCGCTTTTCAAGGGTTAGGAATATCAGCCGACCTATTTACGGGATCATCTGCCGGGAATAAACGGACCGGAGCCTGTTTTGATGCTCCTTCGTGGTATGAATTGACGGTTAACCGGCAAAAGTTAGTAGGAAGCGCTCAGCTGCGGCGACAAGACTCGTTTTTACAACATGGTTCAATCTTATTAAAGTTTTCACCTGAGGATTTAGCCTCGGTTTTAAAGATTCAAGCCGTATCTATGGATAAATGGGTTGATTCAATTAAAGAAAAAGTTACCTCTTTTGAAGATTTGGGGGTTATTATCAGACCGATTGACTTGGAGGAGAAGATTGTAAATTCATTCGCGCAGTTGTATAAATTGGAATTTGATATGGGAGATTTAATACCAGAGGAATTGGAACTGGTCGAACAATTGATTACTACTAAATATGCCAACGATGAATGGAATCTCTACCGGGGCAAATCCTGCGACCAGGTTCAACATATAATATAAGGAGCGCCAAATATTTTTGAGAGGGAATCAATGAAATTTTATGTGGGTGATATTGTAAAAATGCGTAAAGTCCACCCGTGTGGGGGAACTGATTGGGAAATCATGAGAGTCGGCATGGACTTCCGGATTAAATGTCTGAAATGCAACCGGGTGGTCATGCTTCCGCGGCCTAAATTTGAAAAAGCGGTAAAAAACATTGTAAAATCGGATTATGTTTCTATATAATTTTATCTTAGGGAAGCGCTGATTAATTAAAAATCTACCGACTTTGCACTTCGCAAAATGCTTCGACGCTTGTCGTTCACCCAGCCTTATTTTCATACTTCAGTTGCGCAGCGGAAGCTGGCTAGGACGACTTAATGCCGAATGTAAAGTGAAAATCAAGGATATTTCTTCAACTTATAAATTTAAGGGAAAATATATTGAAATATAAAAAGCTTATTTCAACATATTTAGCTTGCTTTATGAAAATTCAGTGTTAAAACCTCTTGAATAATCTACTATTAAAGTGTATAATTCTACAATGAATTCCCTGCTCTGTTTTAATACTACTAATGCAAATTCAAAAAACTTATCAACTTCAATAAGTTTAATCTTTGAAATTTCATTGCAGTTCTTAAAAGCAGAGCCGTTTGGGATTTGTTGAAATATACTTCAGCTAATATTTTGGAAATTTCCGAGGGCGGCTGAAGTAATATTTTAACTACCCTAAGTCCAGAGGGAGGAGGTGATTCGGGTGCGGAATTATGAGGCTATGTATATCCTGAAACCTAATATGGAAGAGGAAGCCATTGATGCTGCAGTTACCCGATTCGAGGAGGTCGTTAAGAATTCCGGTGGCGAGGTTGTTAAAACCGATCGTTGGGGAAAAAGACGGCTTGCTTACGAATTAAACGGTGTAACTGAAGGTTTTTATGTATTAATGACTTTTAAAGCTCCAAGCGGTGCTGCTCAGGAATTAGACCGAATCTTGAAAATTCAAGATGATGTCGTCAGACAATTAGTAATAAAAAAAGATGAGTAACGAAGGTGATGATTAATGAATCATATAGTCCTAATAGGCAGACTAACCAGGGACCCGGAACTTCGTTATACTCCTAATGGTGTTGCAGTAGCAAATTTTGATTTGGCGGTTGATCGTCCTACTACCAATCAGCAAGGCGAACGGGAGACGGATTTTATTCGGATTGTTAGCTGGCAGAAACAAGCAGAGCTTGTAGCTAATTATTTGAAGAAGGGTCGCTTAGTCGCTGTTGAAGGCAGATTGCAGATCAGAAATTATGAGACTCAAGACGGCCAAAAACGTAAAGCTGCTGAAGTAGTTGCCAATCGTGTACAATTTTTAGACCGGGCCCGGGATGAAGCGGCGGTTCCGGCTAATAATACTTCTGAACCAAGTGAGGATCTTGACGGAATTAATCTTGATGATCTTCCATTTTAATTTATTTCTATAGAATTTTGCGGAGGTGAAATTATGCCCAGAGATAGAGAAAATTCAGGTGGCAAAGAAAGAGGGCCACGTAGACCCAAAAAGAAAATATGTTCATTTTGTGTAGATAAAGTTCAATCAATTGACTATAAAGAAACTGGCAAAATAAGGAAATATACTACTGAGCGCGGTAAAATCTTACCTCGACGAATATCCGGCAATTGCGCCGTTCACCAACGACAATTGACTATTGCCATTAAACGGGCGAGGCAGATTGCATTACTTCCTTTTACGAGTGAATAGAGGCCAATGGCCTCTTTTTTTCAAGCTGAAAGAGAAAAGAGGAAACAGAGATTATTAAAGTATTATGCCCGCAGGAAAAAATAAAGTTCCCAGCGAATAAAATGGGTTGAAGGGGGAACCAAATATGTCTTCTAACAACCCTGACATTAATATTGTCAAGAATGTTAGGATTATTGAATGGATCAAAGCGGAAATCGTCGCCGGCTTAGGCTCTTTATTTAAAGCCATGGTTAAAAATAATGAGGAGATGATCCTCGATGCTCTGGCTGGTTTAGTTATGGGATGTTATTTTCTGGGAAAACGGTTAGGAATACCATACCATAAATTGGATTTGGAAATTGAAGAGCGTTTAAAATCCTCACATCTTCAAGAGCATGAGATTGAGGAATGGTATGGAGATGTGACGAATCTTGAGCATTATATTAAAGAGAGAAACAAATAAGCTATAAGCCTACCCAAAGAGGTGTTGATAATGAAAGTAATTTTAAAACAAGATATCCGGAGTTTAGGCCGGAAAGGTGATGTTAAGGAAGTATCGGATGGTTATGCCAGAAATTTTTTGTTGCCCAAGGGTTTAGCGGTTGAGGCTAATACTAGTAATTTAAAAATATTGGCTGATCATAAAGAGAGTATTGCCAGACGTGAAGAACAGGAAGTAGCCGAAGCCCAGGAACTAGCTAAAAAGTTGGAAGGCCGGACAGTAAATTTTAAGGTAAAGACCGGAGAAGGAGGACGGCTTTTTGGTTCTATCACCGCTAAAGATGTTGTAGAATTAATAAAAAAAGAGCATGGGATAGAATTGGATAAACGGAAACTAGAAATTGATGATTCCATTAAGAATGTTGGCGATTTCCCGGTTAAAATTCATCTTTATAAAGGTATTACTGCGGAAGTTACCGTAAAAGTGGTCGGAGAAGCTTAATACAAGTTATTAGTTATTGGTTCATTAAAGTTATTTGGTTTGTTTTAATATGGAAAGGTCTAACATTAAAGCACCTGTTAACTCCTAAAAGTTTTAAACTAAAGATATTTAATGAAAGGAGTTTCTAATGAAGGGTTTACTAAAGAAAATTTCAGCCGGAAAACCGGGGATACCGCTTCATGAAAGATTATTGGATGAAGAGCAGTTGACCAGGCAGGTGGCGGCTGTATTTGCTTTACTTTCTAATTTATATGGTTCCGATAAATTGATTCTTAAAGCCGGGAAGTTGGAGGCCTTAAAGTTAATGCGTTCCGAAATATTGACAGAACGCGTTTTGGCTTTACAACGAATCGTATTTGAGGATCCTACAATAGATGCCATACCGCAAGACAAAGATCTGCCGCAAGTCCTGAATGAGATTGAAGAAGAAATCGCTGATTTAATTGCTCGAAGGACCGTTGAAGAGAAGATTGAGAAGAAAATTGCCGATCGGATGCAACAAAGGCATGAAGAATATCTAAAGGAAATTAAAATCCAGGTTCTGCAGGAATCTTCGGGACCGGATAATCCGCATACTTTGAAAAAATTAGCCGAATTGGAGAAACTCGACCAGATTAACCTGTCCAAGTCGGCGATGGAGGCGTTAAAGCCTACTAATTTGAGTGAGGTAGTCGGTCAGGATCGGGCTATTACTTCTTTACTGGCGAAAATTGCCTCTCCTTATCCGCAACACGTTATCCTTTACGGACCACCCGGTGTAGGTAAAACAACGGTTGCACGGTTAGTGTTGGAAGAGGCTAAAAAGCTACAGTTTACTCCTTTTAAAGAGGATGCGCCTTTTGTCGAAGTAGACGGAACTACTCTGCGTTGGGATCCGCGGGAGGTGACCAATCCGTTGCTGGGGTCGGTTCATGATCCAATTTATCAGGGCGCCAAACGTGATTTGGCTGAGGGTGGCGTGCCTGAACCTAAGCTTGGTTTAGTGACCGAGGCCCACGGTGGAGTTTTGTTTATCGATGAGATCGGGGAGATGGACCCGATGCTCCAGAACAAATTATTAAAAGTATTGGAAGACAAAAAGGTTATTTTTGATTCTGCTTATTATGATCCCAATGACCCGAATGTACCGAAATATATTAAGAAACTATTTGCCGAAGGCGCTCCAGCCGATTTTATATTGATAGCGGCAACTACCAGAGACCCGTCCGAGATCAGTCCGGCATTCCGCTCCCGTAGCGCCGAAGTGTTTTTTGAACCGCTGGATAATGAAGATATTAAAGATATTGTGAAAAAAGCCGCTTCCAGGCTTAAGGTAAAGATTGATCCTGAGGAAATTCCGGCTTTAATCAGTGAATATACGATTGAAGGCCGAAAAGCCGCCGGAATTTTGGCTGATGTTTATGGTTTGGCGCTTTATAAAAACCAAGCTAAAGGAACAAACGCCGATGAAGTGGAAATTACTAGGGAAGATTTATTGGAGGTTTTTCAAGCCAGCCGGATATCGCCTTATTTAACGGTCAAAGCTTCGGAAAAGAATGAAATAGGGAAAATCTTCGGGCTGGGTGTTAGTGGTTTTGTGGGGTCCATTTTGGAGATTGAAGCTATTTGTTTTTCAGCTACCGAAAAAGGTAAGGGACATCTCCGATTTAACGAGACCGCCGGAAGTATGACTAAAGACTCTGTTTTCAATGCCGCTTCGGTAGTAAGGTTAGTCACCGGTTTGGATTTGAATGACTTTGATGTTCATGTCAATGTAATCGGCGGTGGAAAAATTGATGGGCCTTCAGCCGGTGTAGCTATAACCTTGGCAATTATCAGTTGCTTGACCAACCGGCCGATTCCGCAAAACATTGCGGTTACCGGTGAGATATCCATTCAAGGTAAAGTAAAAGCAGTTGGTGGAGTAATCGAAAAGATTTACGGAGCCAGACAGGCTGGTATCACAAGGGTTTTTGTACCCAAGGAGAACTGGAAAGATGTTCCTGCTGATTTGGATGATATAGAGATTATCCCGATCGAAACCGTCCAGGAGATTAGTGAAAGCGCACTGGTAAAGATGGTTCAATAAAAGAAGTGGTATTTTTATAAATCGTCCTCTAAGTGGGGGCGATTTTTATTTCTGCTTATTTTTTTCGATAGGATTAACACGGATTGAATGGATTAACGGGATTCTGTATAAGCTTCGCTATAAAACTTTGAGAGTAATTAATGAAGTTAATTTATAAAAATCCTAAAAATCCGTGTTAATCCCGTCTAATTAAAAATCTTTTAGACACGGATTAATTGGATTAATTTTAAGTCTTTATGTTTTTAGGTATTTTGAAGGAGAAATAGGATTTTTTTCGAAGTTAATATTGCTAATCATTACAGCTAACAAAAAATGGTTTTATTTGGAGGAAACATGAGTATCGGTCCAATGGTTGACCGGGTTCCGCCCCAGAATATTGACGCCGAGCGTTCAACCCTCGGGTCTATGTTATTGGAGAAAGAAGCGATTGAAAGAGGGGCTGAGCTTTTAAAGCCGGATGATTTTTACCGTGAGGCCCACCGGGTGGTTTACGAAGTAATCCTGCATCTGACCAATAAAGGTGAGCCCATTGATATTATTACCGTCTCTGAGGAACTAACCCGCCGGAACATGCTGGATAAGATCGGTGGTATCGGTTATTTGACCGCTCTGGCTAATGCGGTTCCGACAGCAGCGAATATTGAGTATTACGCTAAAATAGTAGCCGAAAAATCGTTATTGCGATCCATTATTTCGGTGGCCACTAATATAGTAGGCATGGGGTATGAAGGGACCGAAGAGGTCGATATGATCTTGGATGAAGCGGAGAAGCAGATCTTCCAGATTACCCAAAAAAGAAATACTAAAGGTTTTGTAAGCTTGCGGAACATCCTGATTGAGACCTTTGAACGGATTGAACAACTTTATGAGTCCAAAGGGGGAGTCACCGGTTTGCCTACCGGCTTCAGTGATCTTGACCGAATGACCGCCGGATTGCAGCCATCCGACTTAATTATTTTAGCAGCCCGGCCTAGTATGGGAAAGACTACTTTTGCTTTGAATATCGGTCGTTATGCTGCGGTTAATTTGAAAATCCCGGTGATCCTCTTCAGCTTGGAGATGTCCAAGGAACAATTGGCTTTAAAACTACTATGTTCGGAAGCAGGAGTTGATAATCAGCGGATCCGTACCGGAACTTTGATGGATAATGACTGGCCCCGGCTGTCTCATGCTTTGGGAAGTTTATCGGAAGCGGTTATGTTCATTGACGATACTCCAGGCATATCGGCTTTGGATATCCGGGCTAAAGCGCGCCGGATAAAATCCGAACATGGTCTGGGTCTTATTGTTATCGACTACTTGCAATTGATGCAGAGCCGAAATCGTTCGGAGAACCGGCAACAGGAGGTTTCCGATATTTCCAGGGCTTTGAAGGCTCTAGCCAGGGAGGTTAATGTGCCGGTTATAGCCTTATCACAGTTATCGCGGGCAGTGGAACAAAGGACTGATAAAAAGCCCAATTTGTCGGATTTACGGGAGTCAGGGTCTTTGGAACAGGATGCGGACTTGGTTGCTTTCTTATACCGGGAAGATTATTACAACCCGGAGACGGATAAGAAGGGGATTACCGAGTTGCTCATAGCTAAACAGCGTAATGGTCCGGTTGGCACGGTAGAGTTGTTGTTCCAGAAGGAATTTAGTAAGTTTGTAGGGCTGGAGAAGTATCGGAAACAATGATTTAAAACAAAATAACCCCAGTTACAGCCAATAGTAGGATAAAAATAATAGGACTGATTTTAGTCAGTTTGAGGAGAAGGTAACCGGCGGCTGTTAAAATTACAGCTTTTAACGTTGTCAACCAGGCAAAATGCTCTAAGAAAGGTTGAAATCCAATAATATAGGCAGCGCTCACTAGTAAGGCGATAATTACCGGTCTGACGCCGCGGAGGGCTAGTTGGATATGGTTGTTGGCTTGAAAACGATTATAGAATTTAGTTATCAGGACAAGAGCCAGAAATGATGGTAAAGACAAAGCTATGGAAGCTACTAATGCTCCAAGTATGCCTCCTACTTGGTACCCAATATAAGTGGAAGAATCAATCGCAAAAGGTCCGGGGAATATCTGGGCGATAGCAATCATCTTTGAATAGTCGGCAGCAGCGGTCCAGTGATGGAGCGCTATTTCTTTTTCAAAGAAAGGGATCATCGCATAACCGCCACCGAAGCTGAAAGCGCCGATTTTTAAGAAAGCCAGAAATAAGTCGAGATAAATCATGAGTTTTTCCTTCCTGACCTAAAAAAGAATAACTGGGATATGAAACCAATCAGAGCGGCGAGTAAGATTACCAGCACGACGTTTACTTTAAACAGTAAGAGTAAAATGACACAAATTACTACCAAAAGTAGATCAAAATGACTCTGAATTACCGTCCCCCATGTTTTGGTAATTGCGTAAATAATTAAGGCTGTGACGCCAATTAAAATCCCGGTTAAAGCTTTTTTTATGACGGGGTTATTGGTATAACGCCAGAAGAAGACTGTTACTAAAATGGTAATGATAAAGGTTGGGGCGATAGCAGCGCAGGTAGCGACCAAGCCGCCCCAAAAACCGGCTACTTTACAGCCGATCATAGTGGCGGAATTGACCATAATAATCCCGGGAAGGGTTTGGGAAATGGCCATTATATCAGCTAGTTCCGCTTGGGTGACCCAACGCCGGTTCTCAATAGCTTCCCGTTGTAATAAGGGGATTACTGCATATCCTCCGCCGAAGGCGATTAGGCCTATTTTGAAGAAGGAGATAAAAAGCTGGGAGATTGTTTTCAGGTTCATGGCGACTCCGCAAGTGTTTTAAAAATAATTGATAGTAATCAGTATGTATTCTATCATGAAATATAAAAAGCTATTTGTATGAGAATCATATAAGATATTAAATTAAAATCTGATAAGTATATGGAAGACAAACAGGAATTAGGATATTTACCGGGAATATTACTTTTAAGTTAAAGGTTTTATAGGAGGTCTTTGGATGAGAAAAACTCTGTTAACCTTACTTACTTTCTTTATTCTATGTCCAATGGTATTTGGGATCGGTTTAATGAAAATGGGAGATAATTTGCCGGAGTATTTGAAAAAAAACCCGGTAAAATACCAAATACAATTAAACCCTATATCGGACTGGGCTGAGGGAAAGGCCACGGCATATTCATACAGTAATAATACGGACGGAAACTCCCCAATAATAATCTTTGTTAATGATGATTCCCCAATCGGTGTTTTACAGGGTAAAGAACCAAAAGCCTATTATTTATTGGATTTAGATGGGGACGGAAATTTGGATACCAAGACGGTAAATATTATTCTTCCATATTGGGTAGTCTCTAAAAATTCTTCGAATAAAACCGATTATGACAATATAACCGGAATAATGGAAGAAATGTATCAAGGGTTTCAAAGTGATGATGGACCGATGTTGGCTATAATGAATACCATGCAAACCATTAATAGTTATAAGAATGATATTAAGCTTGAGAACCGGGACCTGGTGTATTTGCTTTATTATTATGATACATATAATCAATTGTTGCCAAGTCAAGCCTTACTGGCAATAACTCATCTTTCCGACGTATTAAAAAGCAGGTTTAACAAGCAACATCCGCTGACTTATTTATATACATTGGAAACATATATTAGTTTGCAGGAGAAGGAGAAAGCACGGGAAACCCTAAAAATACTCCGGAATATGG
This sequence comes from Bacillota bacterium, assembly GCA_023435225.1. Classification (GTDB taxonomy): domain Bacteria; phylum Bacillota; class UBA4882; order UBA8346; family UBA8346; genus UBA8346. Next base: position 5,740 of record JAEYRX010000064.1, on the reverse strand, counting down.
ACCAGAAATTTATTCCAGCTATGGTCTATGAGTATCAGCTGGAACCCGATAAGGAAAAGGCAAAGGTATTATTGGCCAATTTAAAGAAAAATCATGGGAACCATTGGATTGTAAAACGTCTATTGTGAATATGAGAAAAATTAATAATTTAAAATTTAGCAGCCTAAATCAGATGACTTTCGAAGTGAATTATTGCATTGAGAATAAATATAAATAGGAAAATAGGTACCACTTGATTTAGGATACCTATTTTTATTGGTTCAATTTCATTTTGTTTAGTCCACCAGCTTTCCTACTACCGGATACCCGGAAAGAGCTGCCGGAACATGTTGCCGCAGAAAAGCCCCGGTCAAGTCCTGTCCGGCCAGATGCTCAAAATGCCTACCCCGAACAAATACCACGGTCACATCATAAACGGTCCCATTGACCGCCACATAAGCCGGTTTTCCGTCCTGTCCGTTATATTGAGCCAACTCTGCCCGAGTAAAACTTTTATCCGGATTACAAACATTGTTCAACTTAATCACCGCTTTCTACCTTAATTTACAATGGACAATTGACAATTAAAAATCTAAAAAAACTTGACAAATTTGAAATAGAAAGGATAAACTTCTGTTGCCTAAACTATCTTTACCCGCATCTGTCTGCCCTCCTGATCGATCAAGTGGGCGGCGCAGGTTAAGCAGGGGTCGAAGGAACGGACTATACGGCCGATTTCCAACGGGTTGTTGGGATCGGTTATTGTAGTTCCAATTAACGCTTCTTCCACCGGACCGTTTTTTTCGGTTTCATCTTTGGGAGAAAAGTTCCAGGTACTTGGGGTTATTACATTATAAGATTCAATCTGGTCTTCTTTGACGCTCATTCCATGTAATAAAGCCCCACGGGGGGCATCGTTAGCCCAGACTGATTGGGGGAGCACGGGTTTTTTTAGCGGTATAATATAGTGTCCTTTTTCCGGCAGGCTCTTAATCCACTTTTCCATCCAAACGGAGATTAAAACGGCTTCTTCAGCTCTGGATACTAAACGCGCCATGGTTCCGGTTGGATAATGTTCTTTTGGTCTTGAACTAATGATCTTTCGGGCTAGTGGACCGCCTTCCAAAGCTAAACCGCGGTAGCGGGGGGCTTTTACCCAAGTATAGGCGTTGGCTTTTTCCGGGTCCGGGACGATTTTACCCGGTCCTTTCTCTTGATACCAAGAGTAAAATATACTTTCATATATTTCATTGACTTTTAACGGGAAAAATTCGTCTCCATCTATGATACCGGCTGGGAAATGCTCGCCCAAATTGGGATCAAACAAACCATAGGATAAGAAACGGGCTGGTCTGGAGCCGATATCCAAATAATCCCGATAGACTTCAGCGAGCAGGTAAACATCCGGCAACATGAAACTTTTGATGAACTCCCTCACTTGCCGCAGTAAAGATAAAAACTGGAGCCGGTTTTCAGCATTGGGGGTGACGGATACTCCTTCTGATACCAAACCATGCTGGTGAGGGATTTTTCCGGCAAATATGGCCAACATTTCATGGCATTTAGCACTGTATTCCATGGCGGCAAAATAGTGTTCGGTTAACAACCGTTGCTGTTCAGTGGAAAAACGGCTGGTTTCCTGTCGAGCGGTTGCGGATAAAGAGTCATTATCCAAATAATCCGGTAAGGCTAAAAGATAAAAATGGCGGATATGATTTTGCAGAAACTCCGCTCCCAACATGACTTGTTGTAATAAAGCCGCTTCCGGAGTTAACTCCAGACCGTATATTTGGCCGACTAAGCGAGCAGCGGTGTAACCATGGGCCATTGAGCAAATACCGCAAATCCGCTGGGTAAAGTAAACAGCGTCCGTAATTTTCCGGCCCTTCATCATCAGTTCAAATCCGCGAAACTGCTCCCCAAGGCAGTTTGCTTCATTAACAATACCGGATGGTCCAATGAAAACATCGATACTTAAAAGGCCACTAATACGGGTAACCGGGCTGAGAGTGACTTTTTCCATGTATTACTTCACTGCTCCTTATTAATTCGTTCAGGGATTTTTTCCCGTAACGGAGTGTAAAAGGGAGTAGACTTATCGGGGAAACCCGACTTGGTACAACCGATACAGGGAGTGCCGGCTTTCACCGGCCAGTTCAGATGGTCATTCCAAAGCCGGTAAGGACAGTCGGCTCCGGTTACCGGACCCATACAACCGAGGGTGATCATACATTCCTTATCACCGAGGTTTTGGGCGAAAGTATTTTGGTCAAAATAGGAACGCCGCTGACAGATGGAGTGGATTGTCTGGCCATAGAATAGAGTAGGCCGGTTATATCGATCAACATCGGGAAACCCAAATAACAGAAGATGAAATATGGTTCCAATAAGCCAATCCGGGTTAATCGGACAACCGGAGACATTAATCACCGGTTCGGTGATAATCTCCCAGACTCCTTTACTGTTACTGGGATTTGGTCTGGCTGCCGATGGGCCTCCGAAGGAAGCACAGGTACCAACGGTTATGATATATTTGGCTTTCGGCGCCATCCAACGGAGTAACTCCTCGCTGGTAAAAAGGTAGTTCTGCTGCTTAAAAGGGATGGTGTAACGTCCGTTGCCGCCGGTGGCGATAGCGCCTTCGACAGCCAGTATAAAATCACCGGCTTCGACGGTTTTAAATAAACGTTGAATAGCTATATCACCTTGGTCCGGCATTAAGGCGTTCCAGTAGCGGACATCAAGTAAAGAACAGAGGATTTGGCCTAAACCTGGTTTAACCGCATTCAAAGTAGAGATGGAATCGCCGGAGCAGGCACTGGCTTCGAACCAGATTAAAGGTGGTTTCCGGTCCGGAGCCGGTAAGTTGGAACAAAATTTATCGATCATCCCGGCGGCAAAATCCGGAGAATTTTTATAGAGCCGACAATAGGCTTCGAATTGATCTTTGGAGACCATGTTATTCCTCCAATAAAATGAAGTTAAATAATTATATGCCGACAGGGGAGGAAATTAGTTATATTTGGCTAAATCTTTTTAAAACAGGAGCCAGTAGTTTAGGAGTCAGTAGTCAGTAGTGAAGGAGAATTTTTATTGGGTTTACTAATGTTTAGGATTCGGAGCATCGGGCCAACATTTTACTAGCTCCTGACTCCTGGCTCCGGATTACTGATAAGGAGGTACAGACAATGCTTTACGATTTAATTGTTATCGGCGGTGGTCCGGCCGGTTATTTGGCGGCGGAAAGGGCTGGCCATGCCGGTTTGAATACTCTATTGATAGAAAAGGGAGCAGTGGGCGGAGTTTGCTTGAATGAAGGATGCATCCCCTCAAAAACTTTGCTTTATTCGGCTAAAATAACCGACAATGCGGCTCATGGAGAGAAATATGGGGTAATTGCCGGAGAGATAAAACTTGACCACCAAACAGTGCTTAAGCGGAAAGAAAAAGTAGTCCGGTCACTGGTAATGGGGGTTAAAGCACAACTTAAGAAAAATAATGTAACACTTTTAGAAGCTATTGCTGAAATTACCGGTAGAAATAATGAAGGATTTACTGTTAAAGCCGGTGGAGAAGTATTTGTCGGTAAAAATTTAATTATTGCCACCGGTTCGTTTCCGGTGATTCCGCCAATACCGGGTGTTAAAGAAGGTTTGGAAGCTGGAACGGTCTTAACTAACCGGGAGATTCTCAATTTGCAGGAAATACCGTCATCATTAGTAGTTGTCGGCGGCGGAGTTATCGGGTTGGAGATGGCTTCTTATTTCAATTCGGCCGGGAGTAAAGTAACGGTAATTGAGATGCTGGACCATATCGCCGGAAATACCGACCGGGAGATTGCCGCGATATTAATGAAAAACTATCAGCGGAAAGGGATTGAATTTAAACTTAGTTCAAAAGTAACCAGGATTGTAAATGGGAAAGTAATTTATGAGTCGGATGGGCAGACGGCTGAAATAGAAGTTGAGAAAGTGCTCATTAGTATAGGAAGAAAACCTTTCTTCGAAAGCTTAGGCTTGGAAAAGATCGGGGTAGAGATTGAGAAAGGCCGGGTTAAAACGGATGATAGAGGGCAAACCAATATTTCCGGTGTTTATGCCGCTGGTGATGTTAACGGTAAATCGATGCTGGCTCACACGGCATACCGGGAGGCTGAAGTTTGTCTTAATAATATACTGGGTGAGAATGACATAATGAAGTATGACGCTATCCCGTTCGTCATTTATACCAATCCTGAAGTAGCCGGAGTGGGCGAGACCGAGGAGACCGCCGGAGAAAAGGGGATTGATTTTGAAGTTGCCAGGTTGGCTATGTTGTATAGCGGCAGGTATCAGGCGGAGAATGAATTGGGAGACGGTATCTGTAAGGTCTTGATTAATAAGCAGACTCGAAAACTAATCGGGGTCCATATGATCGCCAATTATGCCTCGGAAATTATTTATGGGGTAGGGATGATGATTGATAAGGAAATGAGGGTGGAGGAGATTCAAAAAGTTATCTTTCCCCATCCAACTATCTCCGAGATTATTAGGGAAGGTATTTATCAGCTTTAACGGTTTAAAATATTCCTGTCTGCCAGTGATTAGTCAAAAATGATTTGGAACTTACAAATTTTTTACAAAGTCCAACAGATTATCGATATGCTTTTGTTTTATGCCAAGCCCCTTCAGTTTATTCAAATATTCCTGTGATTTGCTTTTTTCGCCTTTGCGCTTGTACGCTTCGGCAAGCAGGGCCAGACGATAACCGGCATAATAGAGATCATTTGACTCGATGGAAGGCGCATCGATCTTATCCAGGATAATTATCGCCCTGTCAAGATTGTTTGTCATCATCAATGCCGCCTTCTCAATTGCAATTTGATAATTAGTACTGTTTAGACTGTAAGCCTTTTGAAAGAGTCGAGTACGGGTTTCTCCCGCTGACTCTTTGGCAGCATGAAAAAGTATAAAAGGTTCCTGAGGGTACTTATTCGCAATCGCCGCATAGGCTGCATTAAATTCAGCCTGACTATGTATTGATGAAACGATTTCACCAAATTCCCGCAACATGGGAGAGAGTTCAAGAGCTTCATATTTTAATTGCGGTTCAGCATTAATATCATCGGGATAAAAATATACAGTACCAAGCGCTCCAAAGCAACCCTTGTTTCGTGCAAGGTAGGCGCCACCGTCTGCGTGGACTACCATTTTGACGGTCCAAGCATTACAGATAGCTTCTTCCAGTGCGGCTCTAGTCGAGTCAACTCCCGGGACTTCCGTTGATCGCATAAGCTTTATAACTTTGTCCAGTGATAATGAATCTGTTTCGTGTAACGCAAATTCTTCAAGCATTTTCTGCCTGCTATTGTTATAGGGGCTCTTTGAGACGAAAATATCTTCGTACTTTCTTGATATTTCCTGATCTTGGCACTTATTTGTCGCCCAGAACACTTTTTCATCACGGGTAACTTCCCGCCAGATCATTTTCTCGTTATCTACTGCCATCTCAAATGAGACTGCTTTTCCCTGGCTCCGGTCAGTAATAATAATTGCGGATGGTATCAAACGTACATGATTATCTAAAAATGTTCGAACATCCTTTAAGGAGCTGCACTCTTCCATGATCATCCGGTTATAGTAATCCGGATGGATACCCTTTTTGCTGCCCGGGGTTACGAGGGAGTTGTCGCTGATGGACAGTGCCTTTTCGTTTGGATGGTGTGCAGCAGAAGTTCCGAGTACAAAAACCGGTTTGATGTCAATAAATGAGTGATATCCTT
>JAEYRX010000026.1 GCA_023435225.1 Bacillota bacterium | reverse complement strand
AAAACATTCACATCCTTAAAGCCGGCTGTGAATGGCGAAATTCTTGAACTTTTTTCAACATATGAATCAAGGAATATATGTTGCCTGAAAGTTTAAATCCAAAAAATTTATTGCAACATATATAGATTCGGCTTGGTTTACAACTAAACGAATCTATTCCCTATCTATATTCTTCTGCTGTCGCAATAGAAAAACAATAATCCGACGCAAAACATGATTTTAAATTAATTTTCGAAAAATTGTTTTTATTGATTTCCAAATAGTCATTTATAGTGTCAATTTGCTTAAAATCCATTTTCATGCCTAATCCCAACAATTTGGAGACCGCTTCTTTCCGAGTCCAATAAGTAATAGCTTGTTTATTGTATTCATCCGTATCTGTTTCAGTGGATATATGCTTGATTTCATTTGGGTGGAAATAATGGTTGATTAAAGAAGCCCGTAGTGGTATTACTTTTTCCAAATCAATACCGATTGGAAAATCGGATACGGCTCCGATACAATATGGATATGAGTGGGTTATCGATATCCGAAGTTCCGGATACTGAACTAAATACGGGGCTGAATTTATTCCATTGATTACATCAATGCAGTTTAAAGTTATAAACTGTTTTTGGGCTGCTTTATATTTAAATAAAGCTGATTTAACCGCATAACGACCGGAGAACCATTGAAGTTTCTTTTTGGGCATTCTGAATTTCTCCAATTGTTCCAATTCAACCGGAGATAAAACAGTACTCAATTCAGCCGGGTTTTGATGCAATAACCGTAACATTTTCCGCATATCAATGATCATAAAGTCAAATGCCGGCATTTGGCTAATCTTATCTAAATACTGATTGAATAGATAATAAGTATTATCCATTATGCTTTATAGATTAATCCGTTGAACGTTAACATTCTTAGCATAATAGCAAATATCACCAGGTTCACCAAGAATAATAATATCATAATTACCGCAATCATTTCCATAGTGGGTCAAACGGGCAACGATTTTTAGCTTTTCAATTTGACGCGGTACCCGGATGACACCGATTTCTTCCGCATACATCGGCAAATGGATTCGATCGTGTTGAGTAAGGGCATGCATTGCCGCAGCTTGGAAAATTGTGTCCATCAAACAAGGGTTTAATAGTAATTTTTCAAGTTGGTATTTCTTATTGTCAAGCTGCTCTTTGGAAACGGTATAAGTGTAAATCAAGCTGTTTTCGTTATAGGCGATCATATTGTTTTTATAACCGTAATCATCAATAAATAATGGCCCTAGAGCTATGTTATTATTAAATTGCCATTTCGGATTGGAGTTAAATTCTTCCCAGGAAACTTCAGTTAGCTTTTTATGTTCTGCGATATTATTGTTTTTCAGTAGTTTTTCAAAATCCCCGGGTTGGTCATTGACTTGTACTTGACAGTAACAAATCAGCTTAGGAACGCCAATTTTAGGTTTGAAATATGAGTTAAAAGTCAACTCAAGGGTATCCGGTTCCAACTCCGACTTTGTTTCCACAAATACTTCCTGGGATTGTTCATGGAAGAGTTTTAAAGGATTCAACACCGATAACCCGCGGAAACAATAATGTTTTCTTAGCCCAAAACGCAAACGATGAAACTCGGCGCATATCTCCATCATCGCCACAGCCGGGACCAGCGGGGTAGTTCCCAAACGATGGTGATCAAAAATGGGATCCTGCTTGATGGAGATGATTTTGTAAGCAGTCTCTATTTTACGATTTTTAAAGGTTGTCCAACCAATCAAAGGTGTTTCATTTATATTGTTCAAGAGTAAATGATTATCGATAAACCCTTTAAGGCCTTTACTTATGATTATTTCATCCTGATTAAATTTATGGGTTAAAACCTGAATCATTGCTTTAACACCCCGGGCGGGTTCTATCAAATTAATACCCATTTCCTCACTATGGTTTTTTACAAACTCATTCCGCCATGCCATCCCCAACTCTTTCCATCCGGACCAATCAATAGACACGACATGGAGGCCGGGATAGTCGGTTTTTAATTTCCGGAGAAAACTGCTTAAAAAACTATTGGCGGCGCAATAATCAAGTTGCGCCTCATTACCGAAACGCCCGGAGATTGAAGAAAATCCAATTAGTACTTTGAGTTCTTCAAGATTAACCGCACGAATTAGGTTACAAATCCCAATAGCCTTCGTAGAAAATACTTCTTGAAATTCAGCTATGCTCTTATCAGACAGCAGATGACTTTTTTCGATTCCGGCCCCATGAATTAAACCATAAATCGCTCCCTGTTTTTTAACAGCCGTATTTATAACTGATTGCAATTCTTTTTCTTTTCTTACGTCACAGGCAAAATATAAAACTTTACTACCGGTTTTCCTTATCTTCTCCAGTACTTTATAAGCAGAGATTGCTTTAATTAGTTTTTCATATTCATGTTGAACCATAATAGGAGTTACTTTCGGCTCGGTCAATTTTAACCGGTTTATAATCGCCGTTCTTTCCCGGGTCAATTGGTCTTCAGTCATCTTTGCCAGTTCCGAAATGTTTTCCGGTAAGACAGTACGCCCGATGAGGGTGAACGCTCCATCCCCAATTTCTTCAGCAAGTCCAATTGCAATTTCGGCCGTAATCCCGTTAGCACCGCCGGTAATTAGAAAATGCGGTTGTTTAGGTAATTTTTGCGGTTTAAAATCCGTTTGTTCAAAATCATTAAGCTTTATAGCTTTTCTGGTATTGCCGGAATAAACAATTTCATAATCCTCACCACCGGTCTGAATCTCACCGATTAATCCGGATGGAAGCTGTTGCTCCCAATCTTCTGCAATATCAGGGTCAACAATTTTAATTATTGATTGACGCCATTCTTTGCGTAGACCTTTATAAAAACCGCTAAGAGCTCCGGAGTATGGGTCAATTATCCGGTTTTTATTGGTAGAGCCCGGTTCACCCATTGAAACAAGACAGACAATCCGTAAACTCCGGTCAGGGAATTTGGAGAATAGTTCTTTGTAAAACAGGAATCTTGCTTCACTGTTTAAATATAATAACTGTTTTTCAGCTTTTGGGGAAAGAACGGAAACTTGGAGCGGCCAGGCTAAATCTCCACAATCTATTAATACATCTACCGGAGAATTGGAAAATTCGTTGATCCAAGCCGCTGTTTTTTCCGGTACGCTGGGACTAGTAAACACGAATGTTCCAATATTTTTAGCCTCCCCGGTAAAAAATGCGGCTATTTTTTGGACGGTTGACTCCTGATTTCCTATGATCCACAGATTTTTACCTTTCAAGGAAAAGTCCTTAGCCGGCAATTTTACTTTAACGGCTACCGGTACCTGATAACAGAGGCCGTTTTGCAGTTGACTATTTTCCTTTAATGCTTGGCTATTTGAATCCTGATTAGTTTCTGCTTCCAGATTTTCATCTCTTTCAATGTTTTGAACTGTAAAACTTTTAACGAATTCAATTACCGCCCCAATTGTTTTATATTCCGAAATATTAAGAGTTCGATCATTTTCCATCCCGAAACGTTCGCCTAAAATAGAGAAGATGGTGGCTTGTTTAACCGTATCAATGCCCAAATCAGCTTCCATCTCCATCTCGGGTTCCAACATATCCACCGGGTACTTGGTAACAGCGGCGATAATTTCAAAAACCATTGATTCAGCTCCCCCATCTTTTTCCGGGGTAAGGGGTAAAATGTCCGGTTTAGCCTCTTCAATTACTGTTTTTTCTTGAAACAATCCGTTTCGCGGCAACTCAGGAGTGTTCTCTGAAAGTCCAATTTTAGGCGAATTATTTTCGGCTTGATTTCTAATCATATTTACAATATCTCTAATTGTCGGGAGAGAAGATATTTGGGGCGGTTCGTCCGATGGTCCCTGATATTTATCAGCTATATATGACAGGATTGTAGCCTGTTTAACGGTATCAATCCCCAGATCGGCTTCCAGCTCCATATCCGGCTCCAACATATCCATGGGGTATTTGGTTACTTGAGAAATGATCTTTAAAACGTCCGACATTACTTTCTCTTCATTATCTATAGGTGTGAAAACATCAGCTAAAGCCGTTGAAGCGGCAATTTCAGTTTGGTTTTCAGAAAAATGCTTCCGATGGCCTGTTTTCGCTGCAACCAAATTGACAATATCTCCGATAGTTGGATAATTTGAAAACTGAATTTCAGCGGATTGTTCCAGTTGGAATCTTTCGGCTATCAACCCAAAAATAGTTGCCTGTTTAACTGTATCGATCCCCAGGTCGGCTTCCATCTCCATATTAAAATCCAACATCTCCACAGGATATTTAGTTACATTTGAGAAAATCTCCAGGATTTGATCGGTAACAATGGTTCCGGGAGACACTTGAGTTTTCTCCCGTTGCAACTTTTCTTGTCCTTTAAGAACTAATATCCTGCCTTCTACTCCTAATTCGTTTCCAGCGGAATCGCCAATCCGGGTTAACCAAGACTGATAAAGAGGTTTATCAAAGATTCTATCATCACCCGAAGCTAACTTTTGCATAAGGATATAATTGCCTTGACCGCCGAAACCGGCTATCATCCGGAGGGCATACTCGAAAGAATGAGCCCCGCCCTTAGCTAGTTTTAATCCCTCTAATTCAGGATCTGGTTTTTTGTAATTAACAACCGGCGGCACTTTTTGGTATTGCAAAGATTTAGCGGCAACAGCCTCTTCAATAGAAGCGCCAATGGTGTGTCCGGTCATTCCTTTGGTATTGGTAACCAGGATCTCCCGGAATTGATCGCCAAAAACTGTTTCCAGCGCTATTTTTTCTGTTTGAGAACAACCGCCTTTTTTGGGCGTATAAGTCTCGTGGGAGAAGTAAAGTGTTTTGGGAGCAATATTTTTGCGGTCGATCCGATACTCCTGTTCCATTTTCGCAATAAACCGCTCAAGTTCAGCTGAAAATTTCCGGCTGTCAATCCGGGTTTGGTGGCCGGCCAAATTAAAGGAATGAGTTCCTAACAGCCGGCATATACCTTTCATACCTCTAGCTTCTACCGCAGTTTCTTTTTCAATAACGATCCCAACAGCTCCGGCCCCAATAATCATCCCGTTTCTCCGGTTATCAAAGGGAACTGCGGCTTCATAAATATTTGCCTTATTGGTGGCTGCCCCCGAGGTTAAAAATCCTCCACCAATCCATGGTAATAACAATTCGGAAGAGGGATTCTCAGCGCCGATCACAATCATTCTTTCCGCTTGACCGGCTAATATCAGACTTTCCGATACGGTTACCGCATAAGCAGTTGAGGAACAAGCCGCGCTAAGCTGTAAATTTGGTCCGGAAGCGCCGATTAATTGGGCTAACCGGTTGTTGGCCAAGGAGGAGAATTGGGCCATAAAGTCATTGTTAAACTCATATATTTTTTGGTTGCCTGATTCATTGAGACTGGAATAATGGGCGGCAAACCAATCAGTCAAAATCTTTTTGGTTTCCGGGTCTTTGACTTGTAGTATTAGAGTTTCATAAAATTCAATTAACTCTTGTTTTGTCTTACTTCCATATTTTACGGCGATATACTGCGAGACTTCCCGGATAAAAGGTTCTATTTTAGTAAAACAACTGGCATAAACGATACCGGTATTATCCCGCATTTCTTCAGGTAACAGCAAACGTCCGGGAAGCTTTTTGCCTGAAGATGAACTCACCCATTCTTGCACCAAAGGTATTCCGGCATCTCTTAAAGCCTCGTAACCCGCCGCTACCCCGGCGCAAATGGTGGTGGTCATTTGTTTTAAAATTCTCTCATCCAGCAGGTAGTCTTCCGACATATCCAATTTTCCCAACCTGCCGGACAGGTGTATCAGATCTTCGAAAGAAGATAACCTTTTAAACATTGAAGATTCTTCATTTTTAATCAAACGGGTAATATTGAGATCCAACATATAATTGAGATCCCTATCGGAAAGTGTTTCAATAAAATTCCGGCCTTCACATAATAAATCAAAATTCTCTTCATCAAACACCTTTTTAAATGAGCCCGGTAAGCCTATTGATACTCCGCTATATACTAAGCTTTCACGGTGGTGGCGGGCGGATTTTTGCTCAACAATACCGGCAGTTTCACTTCCGACTGTTAACGATATGGAATTACCAATATAATTAGTAGGACAACAGTTTTGAGGGGGAACCATTTGAATATCGACTCCAAGCGCAAAAAGTTCCGCCAGGGATTGATAATACACTTCTACAGCATCTTTCCGTTTTTGATTCGTAGCAATTACTTTGATTTCTTTTCCGGCTAAAATCTGCTTCACCAGATTACTTAAGACAGTAGATGGTCCAACCTCGACGAAAACTCTAACCCCTTTTTGATAGAGCAATTCTATGGAGTCGCTAAATTTAACAGCGGCGGTGATTTGGTCCTTTAAGATGTCAGTTGTGTTTTTCAGAGAAGAAGGACTTTGAGGATAAAATTTTTGCAGATGATTGATGACTATTTTAGTATTGGGAATGTTAAATTTTATTCCGGCGATTTTATTATAAAAATCCTCCGCTGCTTCCAGCATCAGCGGGGTATGAAATGCATGGGAGACATTAAGAATGGTATGGACGATCTTCTTTTTAGATAAAAATATAACTAAGCTGTCAATCATCTGTTCCGTACCGCCGACAACCGTTTGTTCCGGAGAGTTTAAATTGGTGATATATATCTTACTTCCCGACTCGGATATTACTTCTTCAACAACTTCCCGCCTGGCTTTAATACTAAGCATTTTACCGCGTCGTTCGTTTGGAATACAATCAAAAGAAAAGCCCCGGGCTCCGATTACTTGTAAAGCCGGGGGAAGGTCCAACATACCACCGGCAAATAAAGCGGTTATCTCACCCAGGCTGTGGCCAACCAGATAATCCGCTTTTATCCCGGATTCGGATAATAGTTTATAAAGGGCGGCACAGGTTAAAAACATGGCTGGATGAGTATTCTTAGTATTTTTTAACTCCTGTTCCAAATATGCTTCATCCTCTCCAAACAACAAAGAGGTAATTGGATACCCATACTTAGCCTGCCATAAAGCATCAGCTTGGGTATAAAAGGATTGAAGCATCGGGAAATAACCGGGTAGCTCCTTGCCCATATTGGCATATTGAGATGCTTGCCCCGGAAAGAGTATGGCAATTTGCTGGGAAGTCACTGCGGGATTTTGACTAAAATAAATACCATCTTTTATAAAGGTATCTGTTTTCTTAGTGGTGCAGGTTGCAAGATATTCTTGAAAAATGTTCCATTTTTGTATTAATTCTTCCGGCGAAACGGCGCAAATTGCCAACCTCATTTTTTGGTTTGCGGAAATTTTGGCGTTATGAAAAAATGCTGTTTGATTGAAGTTTATTTGATTGAGTTCAGCGCCTAAAAAATCATGATACGACTGGATGATGGCATCCAGTGATTCACCGGAAAATAGGATAGGTATTCCCCCGCTTTTTTGGGAAAATTCATTTTTTCCGATACTGCGATTTTCTTCCGAACTTGATAATGCATATATTTTACGGTAAAATTCCGGCCGGAATTCTTCTAGAGTGATATGGTAATCCGCTCCACCAAACCCAAAGGCGCTTACATTAGCGCGTCGCGGATGCTCGGAGGTTTCAGGCCATGACTTTTTTTCGTTGAGAATATAAAAAGGAGAATTTTCTAATTGCAATTTGGGATTTATCTGTTGAAGCCCGGCAGTTGGCGGTAGAGTTTTATTATATAGGGCTAAAGAAGCTTTGATAATCCCCGGGGCTCCGGCGGCTGCTTTTAAGTGGCCAATATTTGATTTCACCGTACCAATACCGCAATAATTAAGCCGGGAGACGCTCATTGCAGCGAAAGCTTTTTTTAATCCGTTTACTTCCACTACATCCCCAACTGCTGTTCCAGTTCCATGAGCTTCAATCAATTCAATTGTATCGACCGAATAGCCGGCCATTTTACATGCTTTTTCAATTACCCGGGCTTGTCCGTCTTCGTTTGGCGCGGCAATATATTTACCTTTACCGTCGCTTCCCTGACCGTATCCGGATATTAAAGCTATTATTTCATCGTTATCCCGTAACGCATCTTCCAGGCGTTTCATAATTATAACTCCGCCGCCTTGCCCGATTATAAAGCCGTTAGCCCTGGTATCAAAAGGGAAAGAACCATCAGGCGACAAAGCATTTATGGCTGAAAAAGCCGCAAAATACATGCTTTGAAGCCCTAAATCTATCCCTCCGGAAATAACGGTATCATATTCGTTACGTAAAAGCCCTTGGATGCCTGTGATCATGGCTACTAATGAAGAAGCGCAGGCCGCATCCGTCATAAAAGAAGGGCCTTGAAAACCAAAAACATTAGCGATTCGGCCAGCGACAAGATTTTGTAATATTCCCGGCGCTGTATCTTCGGTTAAAGGGAGAGATTTTTCCAAGGCTGTTGCGGAAATTTCTTTTAATATCTTGTCTAATTTTGTTTTGTCAATTTCCGATTGTAATAAAGGGTTGGCACTTAATAATTCTTCAATGGTGGCGTAAAATATTCTTTCAATGGCTCTTTCGTAATGGGCGCCCGGATTTCCGTTACCAAGGATAATGGCGGTTCTTTCTTCCGGGGGCTTCTTCCCTTTGAGCCCTTGTAACGCTTGATCAACACAATAAATTGCTGCATGCTGGTTTTGATCCATATGTTCGGCTACTGCCGGAGGAATCCGAAATTTTTTTCCGGCTGCCATAACAGCCTCATAATTAACCATTGAGCCCATTCTGGTATAGGTTTTGTCATGTTTATCAATTTGTTTGAAAGTGTTTGCCCGGTAATATATTTTTGAGTTGAGCACAGAGTCCGGTAATTCCCGGATGGATACTTTCTTATCCAGGATATTTGACCAGAATTGTTCAATATTATCAGCATCAGGAAATATACCACCCATTCCAACAATTGCGATCCGGCCTTCCGGATAGTAATACTTTTTACTCAAACTCATAACGATCCCTCACATATCAATATTATAATTTTACCGGCTTTTTTACCATGGTCTCAAAAAATAGAGTTATATCGTTTGATAGTTTGGGGACTCTTAAAACATTCAAATGCCCGGCATGATAAGGATAGACGTTTTTAAATTGGAATTTTTCAATAAACCGAAGATACTTAGCTTCATCAACAATCTGGTCATAAATGGAATATCCTAAGGCGATTTTTTCTCCTACTAAATGACTCCCGATATTTTTAACCGGATCAAAAGCCCGGAAATAATTTTGCGCTTGTTCCAAGTTATATCCGGTGGCTTCCAAGTCATTTCGAACCGGACTTAATAGTGGGCTCTCCCAGATAAGTTCGGATAAACGGGTTACCGGATTAACCAGAAATAATACTTCCGGGTCATTCTCCAACATAAAGTATCGTAAAGAGATGCAACCGCCCATACTATAACCCACTATCATTGTGGGTAGGTTAACCATATGCTTGACAACGCCGACTGCGGTTTTTAGATCATATATTGCTTGTTTGGCGGCATGTTGAGACCGGAAAAGGTCCGCGCTAAAATAAAATTCTCCACTAAAAAGACTTACGGCCGGCTTTCTTTCGTAATGGTAAGGCATGATAAATAAAAATACATTAAATCCGGCTGCTTTCAGCAATTCAATCAGAAAATTATAGTTTAATAAATTATCATCGTAAAGACCATGAACCAGTAAAATATTGCCGCGGGCATTCGCCGTCCGCTGGAAATGTAAATAGATATGACTATTTTCAGGATAAGGCTCAGTTATAATAGAAGAAGGGATTCTAATTACTTGATGGGAAGAATGGTTATTAATAAAAACAACTTCCCCGGTCTTTAAACTGAACCCGGCATCTTCAAAACCGTCAAAAGGCAATTCCTCTTTACGAAAAAAACTTTTATGGGGAGAATGATGAACTTTGGAAAGTTTTTCAGTTAATAATTTCTCCAGGGCAAATTGATCTACAAACTTGGAACTGGATTCATTCATAAAGATGACTCCTTAAGCTTAGAAAGTAATTATGAAACTTTTTTTACCTTACTAAAGCAATATCTAATTCTTTTAGGGCTTTTTTGTCAATCTTTCCTAAATTGTTGCGGGGAAATTCCTTAATAAATGTAATACTCTTGGGCACTTTAAAACTGGCCAATTTTTCTGAGCAATATTTAATCAAGTCCCTTTCCGTAACATTAGTTTCCGGCTTTAGTTGTACAAAAGACTTAACGACTTCGCCATAGAGTTCATTATCAATTCCAACCGCAACGGAATCGATAACTCCGGAAAAAGAATTAAGGACGGCTTCAACTTCCACCGGTGAAATCTTCAGACCGGCAACATTAATAAATTCAGTTTTTCGACCGCAAATGACTAATGAACCGTCAGCGCGATAATAGCCGAAATCTCCGGTATAAACCCAACCATCCTTTAATCTGTCGGCGGTTTCAGCAGGTTTATTCAAATATCCCAGCATAATACCGGGGCCTTTAACGCGTATTTCACCAATTATCCCTTCGGAAACAGGATTGTGCTCATCATCCACGACTTCAACTTGAAGAATATCTTTAGGCGGATAACCGATATTGCCTGCCGGTTCCGGCAAACAACCAAGTCTGGTGGCTATTAGAGTACAGGTTTCGGTCATGCCATAGCCTTCATCTAAATAAATTCCGGTTACATTATACCAAGTTTGAGCTGTGCTGTAATTTAAAGGCGCAGCGGCGCAAAATGCCGCTTTCAATCTCTTTAACTCCGGGTGTAAGGTTTCATATTTAAGCAATTGTTGGTAATGAGTCGGTACTCCGAAAATATGGGTGATATTATCGCCGGCAATGACTTGAGCCACTTTAATGGGATGAAAAGACCGCAAAAATACTGTTGCCGCCTTATAGGCCAAGGATGGAATCAAAATAGAAAGTACGCCAAAACCATGGGAAAAAGGAACAAAGCAGATTATTCGGTCGGTAGGTTCATAATGATACATTCCTTCATTGTTCTTTTGGAGGAAAACTTCAAAACTTTCAGCTGGAAGCATAACTGCTTTGGGTTGAGAAGTTGAACCTGAGGTATAGAGCAATAATGCCAATTCGGTGGGTTGGTAATCATAAGCTTGAATATTATCTTTGCATTCAGGGCGAAAATCTTCTTTTAGTATTGCTTCAATTTCTGCCGCATTCAGTATTTGTGGTGATTTATCTACGCCTGCTGAAATTTCCTCATGATCAAGATGGCTGATAATACAACAAGCATTGGAGTCATTAATATAATAAGGTAATTCTGAAGCTCTGAATAAAGGGTCTACCAGACATGTTACTCCGCCGATATATTGAATGGCTAAATGGACGATGGCAGCCTCAGCGCTGTTATACAAATGGCTTAAGATAATATCTTTAGGTTTGTATCCGTTTTCCGTAAAATAATTCGCTAATTGTAATACCTTTTGCTGAAGTTCCCGGAATGTATAGTATTGTTTTTTATCCGCATCCACAATAGCAAGATTATCCAATTCTTTTTCACCGGCATTAAGCAACCAATCACAATAATTCATAGATATTTCCTCCTTTGAGTAATCTTTAGTAACGAAAAATACAACCTCCACTGCTGGCTCCGGCGCCATGGGCCATCATCATTACCAGCATTCCCCGTTTCAGCCTCCCCGAGGTTATCAGTTCGTCCAACATTAAAGGACTCATAGCGGCCACCGTATTCCCGTATTTCCAGAATACACTAAGGCTTTTTTCCTTGGGAATTCCTAAGACCTTTAACTGTGCTTCCCAGATTTGAGTGTTTTGTTCCGAAGTAACGAAAATATCAATATCTTCAATCGATAACCCTGTTTCTTTTAGCAGTTTGTCGGCGACAACTTGCGCAGATTCCACTACACTGTTATGAATTACTCGTCCATCCGGAATTTGCATGCTGTAAATCCCCGGTTGGAAATCATGAAAACCGGAATTAAATAAAGTGCTTCCTGCCGGTATGTAAGCATTGTAATATAATTGATGATTGGTAAATAAATAGCTAGCTAAAAAGTGTTTCTTCGTAGCTTTTTTAAGCAGCATGGCGACAATGGCGTCCCCAAACATAAATACCGTCTTGGGATCGGGTTTACCCCAAAATTGGATACCGGTTGAAGTAATGCCGCCTCCTAATATCAAAACATAATCATCACCGGTGCCGATAAACCGAAGCGCCATATCAAGAGCATGCATAAAACCACTACAGGCAGAGGAAATATCAAAGGCGGGGATTCCTTTTTTGCTTCCCAATTTCCGCAACATTCCTACTGATGAAGCCGGTATTTGATAATCACCAATCAATTTGGAATAAATAATCCGATCGACATTCTCAATGTCAAGCTTGGCTCTTTCCAGGCATTCCAATACTGCCTGCGCCATTAATTCCACCAGTCTTTGTTCGGGATTTACCCACCGGCGCTCTTTGATGCCTAAACTATATTGAACAGCCCGATCAGTGGCAAATAAATGATAACGGTCTATGATATCCTGATTGGTAGTTACATTTTCGGGAATTCCGATTCCCGTTGAAACAACCTTGGCAAAACTATTGACATTTAAATGTTGGATTGGAGGATAATTTATACTATTGTTCATTAATTTGCTCGGTAAGAAATTGGACTAAGTTTTTCATAACAAATAAGTCATCAGTTGGTTGAGGCATTGGAATTGAAAAGGTTTCCGCAAATCGAAAACCTAATTCCACCATAGCAATGGAATCAACCGTCAAGTCATCTACTAAATTAGTTTCCGGATTAATTTCTTCAGCATTCACTCTTAAATAATCCATCAAAATCATTTTGGTTTTTTGATATACTTCTTGATAATCCATTTTTACACCCCTATCACACTTTATATATAATTCCACCACCGCTTAACCCTTCACCATGGGAGATTAACATGATATTCATCCCCGGTTGAATCCTACCATTGCGCCGGCCATGATCCAAAAGAAGCGGTAACATCGCTGACATCGTATTTCCGTAGTCTTTCAACAGAGAGATACTCTTGTCTTCATTCACGCCAATCGTATCAAGGATTATTTCTCTAATCCGAATATTATTTTCAGCTACTAAAACCAAATCGATATTTTGGATTGAGAGACCGCTTTCATCCAATAAATTTTGATATATTTCCCGGGTAGCTCTATGATAAAATTCCTCAGCTATTTTCCAGTTGTCAAGTTTGTAAGCATCAAAAAAAATTGATTCATCTCCGTTCCAGGAGATTTCCCGAAAAAATTCCATTCCGTTCATTGTAGCCAGTTCATAAAATTGATGATTTGAATAAAAATAACCGGCTAATAGATGAGCTTCGGGAGCAGGACCGACAAGAAGAGCAGCGGAGGCATCTCCGAATAAAAAAGCGACTCTGGGATCGGTTTTGCTTATAAGACGGTTGTGAATACCACCGGAAGCGATCAGAATATATTCATCCCCGGTTCCGACAAACCGGGATGCTAAATCCATAGCAACCAAAAACGAAGATATACCACCGTCAATATCAAAAGCGTGATTTGCAACTGAACTTCCCAACTTGCTCTGAAGCCGGCTGGCAGTCATCGGTAAGAGATTATCACCCATAAATTTATTGACAATAATCCGGGTTAGGTTTTCGGGATTCAATTGATAATTATCAAGACATTTTCGGGCGGCTTCAAATAAAAGATCACTATCATCCTGCGTATCAGCTGCCACGTGTCTCTTCTCTACACCGATTGATTTAAGAATAAAATTGTTTTTAAAAGAAAATCCATTAACGGTAATAATATCATCATTAGATACTATTCTCTCCGGGATATAGGAAGCAGTGGATAATATCCGGCAATATTTTGTGATCTTACGTTTTTTATGTTTTGGAAAATAATACACCGGTGTGTTCATGGGATATCCTTCTGAAAATGATAAGAAATAGTCAAATGTAAGAATTTAATGTACTGAAGGTACAGCATAACTACAATGTTCTAATATAAGGAGTGAATATTCAATGCTAAAAACATAAAATTATACCATTATTTTACTTTATTATTATAATGTTATAAATAAGGAATTGCAATATTAAATTTCCAAACATAGTTAATGCTGGTATTTAGGTGAAAATAGTGAAAAAGATAGCAGGTGAAAGGCGTTTTTGTAGAATATTCCAATGAGAGATTTTCATATTAAGTAATAGTTAATAAGGGTTTTTTGAGGAAATGCTGGTGAAAAAAGATAACTTTGCCATGGCCGATATCCAGATAGATCAGCAGAACAATCCCAAGTAAGAAAAATCCGCCGGCGATATGAAATTTTCTAACAATTACAAAATAGCCGCTACTGGCTAAACCTGTGAGAATAACTAAAAATTTTGATAGAACAAACCGGTTGAATCCCTTTTCAAGCCGGTTTAAAAATCGTTAGTAATGTTCTTTTCTTCTGGAATAACATTTGGTTTTGGACAAATTAGGTCATCCTTTCTGTGTCTCCGTGGCCAATAATGATTTAGCCACAGAGACACAGAGTTAAAAACTTATTTCATTCTTTCGATTGCCTCGGCGAACAGGTGTGGACGAATACCTTAATCTATTATACCCAAATTACATAAGATAAGTATTATGGATGTTATAGGTTGTGGTTACTTTCTTATACCGGCTAATATATATAATGTTGTATGAGGTGAATTTTCTTTTCCATAAAGAATAGTGTCAACCAATCTTTCTTGTGGTATCATTGCTTTTGAAGATAAAATGTTACCGTAGTAATCATAGTAATTAAGAGCGGAATCTTCCCATAAAATTCGGCCGTCTTCTAATTCTTGGCAATATGTTACGTCCAATATATCGGTTTGAATTAATAATGACTTCCACCATTCGGGAGAATGATATTTCGATAGGCATCCTTCCCAAATGCTCCATTCATATTCAAAATTATATACTTCAAGAACATCTGATAAGTTTTTATAGTTTGGTTCTTCATTAAAGCATTCACTGCCTAAACAGAAGCTTCCTCCAATCTTAAGGGTTTTTAATAGTTTCCGCAAAAACTCCAAATTATCTCCAAACATGAAAAGGGAATTCAGACAAAATATATGATCAAAATAACTTTCAGCAAATGGCATAACCTGGGTAATATCTAGCTGGATAGGAATAATTTTATTGGCCAAACCTTCTTTTGAAGCCTTTATAGCCAGTGAGTGAGGAGAATTCCAAAAATCAACGGCTACTACTGTTATATCAAACTTTTTGGCCAAAAAAATTGAGGTTGTTCCTAATCCGCAACCAAGGTCTAAAACAATGTCACCTTTTTTTATGTTCATCTGTCTTAACATTTCAGAAGCTAAAAATAAACCTCCACACCCGATCATATCTTCATATATCTGTTTATCGGAATAACCGGCTAATTCGGGGTATTTACTTTTATCAATTCTTCTGAAATCCTTCATCTTACTTTCTAAATTCATATATGTAATCTCCCTGATTTATTCTAAAAAAGTAAAATGGAAGTTATATACATTTTCTAAATTTAACTTCCAATATTAACCTAGAGGATCATATCATTATTTATAGTCAAATTCAACCAAATTCTCAATTCTAGCGGTTATTAATAGGTGTGTTTCTTCTTAGCTTCATTGATATCGCTTTAGTTGGGCAAGCATCATACACAATCCAAAGCCTTAATAATTTCTTCCAGTCTTTTTTGAGAATTTGTAAAAAAATATTTTTTATTGCATATAAATTTGACAGGAATTTTTAAGAAAACAGCATATTATTTTAATAAATAATACAACCTTTCGCACTTTAATTTTAATGCAGTAAAATCAAAAATTTAAGGTTTCGACTTTTGAAAAAATCGTTAAAGCTTTCGATGTTTTCAAAAGTTAATTTTAATTGACATGACTTCACTACAAGACATTTTTGTAGTGCGAAAGTTGAATAAATAATGTAATTTTTCATGAAAGGAGGGAAACTATAATGGCCAAAGAACAAAGCCCGAAAAAAGAAACCAAAAAACCGCCGAAGAAAAAATAACAAATTTGGATTTTAATCTAAGGAAGCGCTGATTAATTAGATTTTGTGCGAGCAAATATGCGGCATTAGGCATTTTGCGACGCACAAAATCGTCACTTATTCAATTAATCAGCGCTTCCCTAAGTAAAAAATAGGACTGCTAAAATTATTTTGGCAGTCCTATAACATGGGAATGACTTGAATTCCCTTGATTACCGTAATATAAGGCATATTTTGTATTATTTCCGTAGTGTTCATCCGTCCCCGCTCATAACAAGCAGCAGCTGCCTGATAAATAATATCCGGAGCAATTTCCGGATAATCAGTTGGGGTTATTTTTGCAGTTAGTGAAGGATTATCTTCATTTTGATAGTGAAAAGCAATAAGATAATTTAAAAGTGAAACCAGTTTCCTGGCGAATTTTTTTGGGGACTGCCCTCAAGCGTTTTTATGAGTAACTGGGTTTTAGCCAAGGTTTCAAGTGAAGCTCCGATGCTAGCGAGCTCCTTTAAAGAACTAATTACTTTTTAGTATACTCAGGTTCATTTAAAATGATCGAAACCGGGAGTTCGGCTATTATATCAAGGTTTTGATTAATATCCGGTTCAGTAGTTAGCCCCGGAGATGGCGAATTTACAAAAATCCGGTATTTAAAGGTACCAGTATGAAAAGAATGATTATAAATGCAATATTGTTAAACAAATTCCTATTTATATTCATTCAATCAGTAAAGATTACAATCCGCTCAAACGCAAATCATGGATCCGATCCTCAGCTTGTTGGTTAAAAATGTCACGGCCTACATCCTTTTTAATGGCGGAGTAAAAATGTTTGGCTGCAGCCTTAGGTTCCCCCTTTATTAAGTATAATTCACCAAGAAGTATATTGCATTGTTGCAATTGCTCTACCGAAAGATCTGACTGCGATACATATACCGCCTTATAATAATGATCAAATGCAGCATAAGCAGCAGTTTTAAACATTTCCTCATCTTTAATGTCATGGTATAACCAGGATAACTGCAGCCATATTTTTCCGAATTTTAAAGAATTACCATTGTAAAAAGAGGCTGAAAATAAAGCTAAGTAGTAAGCGGTAAAAACCTGATCAATAGTTCGTGGTTCTTTAAAACTAAATTCAAATGAATAATTCTTTTTTAGTTCAGTAGTTTTAGCCAGCAAGGCTTGTTTTTTGTAAACCGGGATAGCATTATATTCCTGATAAAAATTAGCATACAGACAGTTGGGACAAACCCATAAAGAATACCATAAAGGCTCAAAATCCTTGTAATGTTTCCGGAAATCCGGGTCAGTCTTTACATTTTGTAATTTGGAAATCAATTGTTTTTTTCCGGAAAAACCATCTCCACATACGGGACAGTGGACTAAATTTTCAACTGTAAAATCGTTATAGCCGCCCGGAGCGGTTATATTATATTTTTTATGACCTGGTGGGAATAAAGTTACATTTCCGACCATAATCTTGGGAATATCAGTATTGGGGTTTTTTGCTTCAGTAGTGAAATCAGTTGAATTAGTAAAAGATTCAGCTGAAAAGTTATCCGGAGCTGATTCGGTTTTTCCATTATTAAAGTTATCGATAAGTTCAACATCTGCACTACTTTTCCGAAGCATCTTATACAAATGATTTACCTGATTGCTAAGGTTAATGATTATTTTATAGACAATCGATGATGGTTCACAGATAACAGATTGAAAATTATCTTTAGTAACTGCGATTACAGTAGTTTCTCTTTCGGCGATGGCTGAAGCATTGCGAGTTGGATCATCAAGTAATGAAATCTCCCCTAGAAAATCTCCGCTCTCCAATTGCGAAACTTTTATTTGGGTACTATCGGCTGAATTAATATATAAACCTACCCTTCCGGAAAGGATGATATAAATCTCCTCCCCCGTCTCACCCTCTTTGAAAATATAATCCTGCTCTTGAAAAATCTTCATGGAACCAATATCCTTTAACTTTTGCAATTCGTTCATATGGCGCCTCCTTGTGATGTTGTTTAATACACGAGAGCATGACCGAAAAGAGTGTAACGTCTTTGCAACTTTTCTAAAAAAACAACTTCCTTTTAATTATAACACTGTATTTAAATAGAAACTATGGTTAACTGCTATTTTATATAAGTTGAATTAAATTTATTTTATTCATCAAGTCCCAAAAGCCGGCTAGGATGCATAGGCGAGCAGTAAGCAAAGCTTACGACCAGCCCATGATTTGAAAATTAATGAATTTAATTCAACTTATTACAGCAGTAATAGGATGAATTAAATTCTAATTTAATATCATTTGCAATCGTCATTAAGAATGCAAATCTTGGTTGATGAATTTACTTCATCCTATATAGGTATTTATTTATTTCTTTGCTAGAAAGTACATCATCAAAAATCTTTATAAAGCGTTATAATGTCCTAAAAGATTATTCAGAGCTAGTTACATTAAACACATTTAAATTATCAGGAGGTTACAAATGAGGTATTCCAAAAAAATATTATCTATGAATCTATTTTTAGCCTTTGTTTTTGTTTTATTGATTGCACTCCCCAGTATATCTTTTGCCAGAGCAGATAACCATTGGTCTAATAATAAGCAAATTGTCGTTAAAGATGAGAAAACCAATACCGTTATCTATCAAAATGACAACTCCTATTATTACGGTTTTTTAGCACCTACTTCTTCTGCTATAATCAGTCGTGGTGAGATTAACCCCAACGAAATTATCATTAAATACAAGAATCAAAAGGATACAATTACAATACAAAATATTAATAATACAATTTTCAATACAATTCGTAAATATGGTCTTAAGACTCGTCAAATTAATGGTTACCCTGGTCTTGCCTTATTGAGAATGAATCAGTCTAAGGATTATTTTGCAGTATTGCACGAGTTAAATAGAAATTCGCTGATTGAATATGCAGAACCTAACTATATCGCGCATATCGCCCAAACGCCGAATGACCCTTATTACTCCAGACAATGGGGTCCGCAGGATATTCATGCTGATTTGGCCTGGGATAAGGTTGACCTTACCAAACGGGCTGCGATAACAATTGCGATCCTTGATACGGGAATTAATACCAGTCATGAAGATTTGCAAGGTAGTATAGTTCCGGGTTATAACTTTATTAACAATAATACCAACCCGCTTGACGGTAATGGACACGGTTCTCATGTAGCCGGTATCGCAGCGGCAATTAGTAATAATGGCAAAGGTATTGCCGGAATCGCCGGCGGCGTCAAAATTATGCCGGTAAAAGTTATGGATGACAATGGTTCTGGAAGTTATTCAAATATAATTAACGGCATCAAGTATGCTGCAGATCACGGCGCCAATGTTATCAGTATGAGTTTAGGCGGACCTGGCGCCAGTCAATCTATGCAAGAAGCTGTTAATTATGCTATTAGCCGCGGTGTTGCGGTAGTAGCTGCTTCCGGCAACAATAACGGTGCTGTTTCTTTCCCCGGTAATTGCAATGGTGTAATAACAGTTGGTGCGGTTGATAATAACAATCAACGGGCTAGCTTTTCCAACTATGGTCCTGAAATGGATGTGACAGCTCCGGGAGTAAATATTATCAGTTCTTACAAAGGCGGAGCATCAAGTTATACCTCAATGAGCGGTACTTCAATGGCTACTCCGTTTGTAGCCGGAGTTGCGGCATTAGTCAAAGCGGCTAATCCAAGTCTTTCTTCTACAGAGGTTACCAATATTATCGACAAATCAGCCACGGATTTGGGAACTACCGGTTTTGATAATTATTATGGTTACGGGTTGGTAGATGCCAACAAAGCTGTAGTAACAGCTTTAAATGGGCAAAATGATGATCCGGCCCCGCAACCAACACCGGATCCGCAACCGGTTCCAACACCGGTACCTACTCCGGTACCGTCACCCAGTAAGAATCTGGCTCTGCATAAACCGGCTGTTGCCTCCTCAATTGAAGGTTATACCAGAACGGCTGATAAAGCAGTCGATGGCAATAATTCAACCCGTTGGGCCAGTCAGCCTGGTATCGATCCGCAATATATATACGTTGATTTAGGTAAAATTAGTCAAATTAATAAAATAATCCTGAATTGGGAAAAAGCTTATGCTAAATCATATCAAATTTATGTATCAAACGATGGTCGAAATTGGTCCAATCTCTTTACCACCTATAACGGTACTGGCGGTATAAATACTATAAACTTATCCGGTCAAGGACGATATGTGTTGATATATGGATTACAACGTGGTACTCCTTATGGTTATTCATTATGGGAATTTGAGGTTTACGGAAACCAATAATATACTATTGAAAAGACAGTTTTCATAACGGAAACTGTCTTTTCTTTCTTTAATCCTTAAAACGTGTATCTCATAGATAGCAGTTAATCCACATTTCCTACAAAAATTATGAATTAAAGTTACAACGCAAAAGACTTATAATAAACAACTTGACAATAGATAACATTATAGTAATATTTATGTTAAGGCAGTTTATATTACTCAAATTAATCAAAATGGGATAATTATTATCAAAAGAGGGATTTTAATGAGAATCACCGTTTTAGCCGAGAACAATGCCGCCCGTCATTTTGATGGTGAATGGGGCCTTAGTTTATTAATCGAAGTTAATAATAAAAAAATTCTTTTTGATACCGGTGCTTCGGATTTGTTTATCCGTAATGCCGCTCTGCTTCAAATTAATTTACTAGAACTGGATTATATAGTCCTATCTCACGGTCATTGGGATCACTCATGGGGTTTGGAACCATTATTAAAAAAGTACTTAACGGCTGAAGTACCAATGGTTAAGCGGCCTTCCTTTGTGGCCCATCCTTTGACTCTCTCCCCTAAATTCCGAAATAACGGGAGCGAATTTGGGTCTCTGATCTCCGAGTCGACCATAACCCGTAATTTCAAAAGCAATTTAACTAAAGACTCTATTTGGCTAAGTTCAAACCTGCTTTTTTTAGGTGAAATTGAGAAAAAAATTGAAAAGCCTAATTCCCACGGAAAAACCAAAGTTTCCGGGTTATTTATCGATGATTATTTATCGGACGATACGGCACTGGTTTATAAATCTTCAAAAGGATTGTTAATTATCACCGGGTGTTCTCATTCCGGTATTTGTAATATTATTGAACAGGCCCGGAATGTCTGCCAGGAGGAACGGGTTATCGATATTGTAGGGGGTTTTCATTTGTTAAATCCGGGTTTCGAGCAATTACAAGATACGGTTAATTATATCGGTGATATTAAGCCTATTCAATTACATCCCTGTCATTGTACGGATTTGGAATCAAAGATAGCTTTGGCCAAAGTTGCCGATGTAGCTGAGGTTTATTCCGGGTTGCAATTAGATTATGATTGAAATAATCCTACTCTACTCCCTGTTTTAATTTTTCCGGATTAATAATTTGAATTTCTGCCAGATGATAATCAATTATTCCTTCCCTTCGCATTAACCCCATCTCTCTTGACATCGAAGGTCTTGATACATTTAAAAAATCCGCCATTTCATTTCGATTCATCGGTAAAATAAAAGAGTTATTTTTAGCTGACTTTGCCTGATCCAATAAAAAAGCGCTGATTTTGCCGCGTAGGCTTTTGATGATCAAGTATTCCACTTTTTTATTGAGCATTAAAGCTTTTTCCGTAACTATTTTTAATAGATTTTGAATCATCATCCGGTGCCAATTGCAAACTTTTTCACATTGATTAAGTATTTTGTCTTTTGATAAAAAGAAGACCAAGCTGTCTTCCTTGGCTAGTACCGAAGCCGGCCAGTAAGGGTTGGCTGAAAATACCGCCATTTCCCCGAACATATCCCCCGTTTTGACGATTGCCATTACCAAACGGTTACCGGCTGCGTTTTCCTTAATAATCATCGCTTCACCGCTAAGTAAAATTCCTATACTTTCAAGTTGATCTCCGGCTATTGCCAGAAAAGTATTTTTTGGAGATTCCTCGATAATTGGGTTTAAACAGTTTACCATCTTCTCCAATTCATGTAGCTGAATCCCTGCAAATAATGGCGATTTAGTTAAGGTAATAATTAGATTGTTATCCATCTGAATTTATCTCCAATTTTGTAGCTGAGGCTACCGATTTTTCTTTTTTATTATATTATACTAAATTTATAAATACCAGGGTTTGTATAAAATATCTTATTAAACGTAGTAAATATTGAATTTAATATATTGTGCAAACCTAGAGACACCAAAGAAAGGAGCTTTGAAATGAAAAGAAAAATAGTTCAAATCGATGAAGAAAAGTGTAACGGATGTGGTCTTTGTGTAAGTGCCTGTCATGAAGGGGCGTTGCAACTTATTAATGGAAAAGCCAAGTTGGTCTCGGAGTCTTACTGTGACGGCCTCGGAGATTGTCTACCGGAATGTCCCGCCGGAGCGATTACCATAATTGAAAAAGAAGCTGCTGCTTATGATGAAGAAGCGGTTAAAAGAAATATTGAAAAAAACAAAGCAGTAATTGAAGAGCCTTTAGCCTGCGGTTGCCCTGGAACTCAAGCCAGAATAATCAGTAAAGAAATTAATTCTCAACCGGTAAAAACAGCCGTTAGGAGTGAATCGCAATTGCGGCAATGGCCATGCCAGATAAAGTTGCTTCCGGTAAATGCGCCGTATCTGGAGAATGCCCATCTGTTGATTGCCGCTGATTGTACTGCTTTTGCCTATGCCAATATCCATCAGGATTTTATGCGTAATAAGATAACTTTAATCGGTTGTCCCAAGCTTGATGATATTGATTATACCGGTAAATTGATGGAAATATTGAAAAATCACCAGATCAAAAGCGTCACTATTTTACGGATGGAAGTACCTTGTTGCGGCGGACTGGCCCATGCTGTTAAGAATGCGCTCCAAGCCAGCGGAAAAATGATACCCTGGAATGTAATTACCATCAGTACCGAAGGGGAAATAATCGAAGAATAAACTAAGGAGGCTTTTATAATGACTAATATGTTTTGTTTTCAATGTGAACAAACAGCCGGCGGTAAAGGTTGCACCAAAGTGGGAGTTTGTGGTAAACAACCGGAGGTAGCTGATAAACAGGATAAACTTACTGCTGCCTTAATTGATCTGGCTGAGGCAGCAGCTCACCATAGAAATCAACAAACCGATCAATTGATGATGCAAGCCTTGTTTGCTACTGTTACTAATGTAAATTTTGATCCGGAAAGAATCGGCGAGTTAATTAAACTAACTCAGATGGAAACAGCAAAATTAGGTGGGGCCAACAAATACCCTGCAGATGCGCTTTGGTCCGGAGATGTTGATCTGACGTCTCTTCGTTCAACGCTTCTCTTTGGCATCCGGGGAATGGCCGCCTATGCCTGGCATGCTTATGTACTTGGCAAGGAAGATCCGGAGGTAACAGGCTGGTTCTATAAAGGTATGAAAGCGTTAAGCGAAGAACATTCGGTTGAAGAATGGCTTAGTCTTTTAATGGAATTTGGGCAGATAAACTTAAAATGCATGGCTTTGTTGGATGAAGCTAACCGATCCGCTTATGGTAATCCTGTTCCGGTTAAAGTTACTATGAAAGTAGAAAAAGGGCCGTTTATTGTAGTGTCAGGCCACGATTTGCTGGATTTGAAGCAGTTGTTGGAACAGATTGAAGGCAAGGGTATCAACGTTTATACTCACGGTGAAATGTTACCTGCCCATGGGTATCCGGAACTGAAAAAATATTCACATTTAAAGGGCAACTTTGGTACTGCCTGGCAGAACCAACAGAAGGAATTTGAGGGTATTCCTGGACCAGTCCTTTTTACTACCAATTGTTTGATGCCACCAAAAGTGAATTATGAAGATCGGGTATTCTCTACTGCGGTCGTAGGTTATCCCGGTATCAAGCATATTCCGGAGGGATCAGCCGGTATAAAAGATTTTTCACCGGTAATCGAAAAGGCCCTTGAATTAGGCGGTTGGAGTGAAGATAAGCTATTTACCGGAATTAACGGCGGTTCCCAATTGATGACTGGGTTTGCCCAAAATACCGTCCTTAGTGTGGCTGACAAAGTAATTGATGCTGTTAAATCCGGAGCTATCAAACACTTTTTCCTGGTCGGCGGTTGTGACGGCGCAAAACCCGGACGGAACTATTATACCGAATTTGTCAAAAAAACACCTCAAGATACGATAATATTAACTTTAGCTTGTGGTAAATATCGTTTTAATGATTTAAACCTTGGTGAAGTCGCTGGATTACCTAGGATAATGGATATGGGACAATGTAATGATGCTTATTCGGCAATTCAGGTGGCCATAGCATTGGTAAACGCATTTAAATGTGATATTAATGAATTACCGTTAACACTAGTACTTTCCTGGTATGAACAAAAAGCTGTCTGTATATTGCTTACACTCTTAGCTTTGGGTATTAAAAATATCTATCTTGGTCCTACTTTACCGGCTTTTATCTCCCCTAATGTTTTAGCTATATTGGTTGATAAGTTCGGGATTAAGCCAATTAGCGAACCGGAAAAAGATTTGCAGACGATTTTGGCTGGTTGATTTCAAATGTGAAATATAAACAATTAAACGAGGACGGAAGATATCTTCCATCCTCGTTTAATATTTAAGTGAGGAAAAGTAGAGTTAGTTATTGGCATACTGATTAATAAGTTTGTTTACTAGCAGACGTCCACGCCAGCTTCCGCTGCGCACTCGTTTAATCCATTTTATTTAATTTTAGAATAAACGCTATAATCATTTATCAGTTGAATGACGAAAATAATATTAATTATACTCCTAATCAGAAAAACAATAGTTAATTATCAAGGAGTGATTAATTTGCGTAAACTGCAATTAAACGAGGTTAAACATGTTTTATCCAAGTTAGGGCATATCCCGATTTTTCATTATTTAAGCGATGATGAGAAGTGGCAACTCTTAGATATTTGTGAAATATATGAATATTTCCCGGATGAGAAAATAATAAATCAAGGAGAAGTAGGCAATTGTTTTTACTCAATTTTAATGGGCAATGTTAATGTAACCGTCATGGATAGTAGTACTGGAAAAGAAATTTTTATGTCAATGCTTGGTGAAGGTGATTTTTTTGGAGAAGCAGCTATCTTTAGCAATGGTCGTAGAACTGCTAATGTAATAGCTGCCGATTATACGGAGATTTTATGTATTAAAAGGACCGATTTATTTAGTTACATTACCAGGTATAAATCGGCCGGGATTAAGATTTTAATGTTTTTCATCGACGGTCTGTTGAAAAAACTTAATGTGTCCAACCAAGAATTAGCCTTTGAACGGCGTGAAGTATTGGAACAGACTGCTATTGATCAATTTTTGCAAACCCTTGATGAGGATAACAATAAGTAAAAATTTATGGTGAATCCATCGGTACTCCTTTATTTTATAACTAAAATAAACAATTTGTTTTTTAAATCAAGGAAAACTGGAAGGAATCTTGGATATTTCATGATGAAGTACAATCGGATCGGATATTAACCCATATGTTGAATCTTCCGGATAACAAACTGCTATATGCGGATTGGAACCGGCAAAACCTTTTATTGACTCCATATTATCCCAATAGGATACCATAAAGAAATGTTCATACTCATTTTGTGATTGACTATAAATATTAACTCCTAAATTTCCGGGTGTTTTCTTGGCCTCGGTAACTCCGGTGCTGTTTAGATGATTTCGGAATGACTCCGCCATTATTATTGGGACAATTCCATGCCAAGAACGAACTATCATATGAATACCTCCAATGATTTGAAATTATTTATTCTTACAAACTATACCGTTCCAAAGAATCTCTTTCTTTTCCTTTAACTCTTTTTCATTATATATATAAATATATTCAGTAACAACATAATTCTCCAAACTCTGGCCGGACCTTAAATTAACCCGCTGACAATCATCGCTAAGATCTCTCTGCCAAACATAAAGATTTATACAAATTTTGATAATTATCATTTTTCGGCAAATACTAGTAGCCATAGAAAAGATGCACAAAAAAATCTCATAAGTTCTCTGTGTCTATGTACCTCTATGGTAGAATTTATAAAGGGGTGTTTAGATGAATGCAGTAATGGAAAAAGCCATTGTCGCTCCTGGAGTAAGGATCGTAAACCGGTTAAAGCAAGAGGTACGGTTTGGGGTTATTGCCTTACATCAAAAAGATATGGCTGTTATTATTAAAGTAAATGGTCAAGAACAGGAGTTCCCTCTTGTAGCAGAAGAACCGAGTTTTTTTGCTGGGACGTTCAATATTAAAGAAGCTTTTAGAGAAGAAAAGCTTGATTTTACAGAATCCCCTCTCCTCTATAAATTTAAATTTGGAGGTGAGGCATATCCCGACCCTTACTCTAATTACCAGCCGAACGGGGTCAATGGTTTCTCGCAATTGATTGACCAAGAAAAATACCAATGGCATGACCATGGTTGGACCGGGCTTGAATTAGCGGATTTTATTATGATGGAGATTCATGTTGGGACTTTCAGTCCAAGCGGCACTTTTTTCGGAGTCCAAGAAAAGCTTAATTACCTACGAAATCTGGGCATTACCGCCATTGAGTTGATGCCTGTGAATCAGACACCTGGCCGATGGAACTGGGGGTATGATGGCACCGGTCTTTTCACAGTTAATTATAACTATGGTATACCGGATCAGTTAAAAGAATTAATCGATAACTGCCACCAACTGGGACTGGCTGTTATTTTAGATGTTGTTTATAATCATTTCGGTCCGGAAGGTAATTATCTACCTGCTTTTGGTCCGTATTTTACCGGCAAACATAAGACTCCCTGGGGTCCGGCGGTTAATTATGATGATGATTACAGCAGCTATACCCGGCAAATGATTCTGGACAATGTCCGTTACTGGTTGGAAAATTATCACTTGGACGCTTTACGACTTGATGCCGTTCAAACAATTAAAGACGAGAACCCGGTACATATTTTGGAGGAGATTAAAGTAACTGCTAAAAGTATTGCTGAAAAAGAAAAAAGAAGGATTTATATTATTGCGGAAACCGATCAAAATAATGTCAAATTAATTAACCCTATTCAGCAGGGAGGTTACGGTCTTGATGCCCAATGGATGGATGACTTTCACCATTGCATTCACACTACGCTCACCGGAGAACATGAGGGTTATTACCAGGACTACGGTCGGCTGACGGATTTAAAAAAAGTCTATCATAATTATTTATATACCGGTGAATACTCCAAATACTGGGGTAAGGAACGCGGCAGCGATGCCGGAGAAAATCCGGGCCGCCAATTTGTTGTGGCGATTCAAAACCATGACCAGGTTGGTAACAGAGCTCGGGGTGAACGACTAACTACTTTGGTGGACTTTCCATATTTAAAAATTGCTGCCGGTTTGATGTTATACTCTGCCTATCTTCCCCTGCTTTTTATGGGCGAAGAATATGGTGAAGCAAATCCCTTTCTATTTTTCAGCGATTATCAGGAACCGGCTTTACAGAAAGCAGTCAGCCAAGGTCGTAAAGAAGAGTTCTCCCATTTTACTTGGAATGATGTCCTCGATCCGCAGTCTGAATCCACCTTCTATCATTCAAAATTAACATCTCCTGCGGACTGGAAAAAGCAAAACTATCAGCTCTATAATTTCTACCACGATCTTCTTAGTTTGCGAAAGAACCACCCTATCTTGAAAAACCTTGATAAAAAAACGCTTGCAGTAGAAGTCGTTGTTGACAAGAATTTGGTTAAAATAGACCGCTGGAAGGGGCAGGACTATTTGATTGCATTTTTTAATCTCGACCGAGAGAAATTGACCATTGAAAAAATTCCAGGTAGAAACATTTTTGATTCGGAGAACCCGCTTTACGGTGGGAGGAAGATAGAATATGAGGATAAACATTATTCCAAAGAAAAAGGGTTTGTGCTCCTTGGAGGAGAGTTGGTTATTTTCGAAACAGCGAATCAGTGATGTCGCTATTAAAGTGTGAGTTCAAGAATCCAGGAACCCGCTTTTATAATCTACAAGCCATAAATACATTTGATTGGCTTACATGAAAATTATTCTTTTCATAAAACATTTCGGCCGGAATACCCTTTTCAGTAATTAACACAATCCCTTTAATCCCTTGGTCAACTAAATCCTTCTTTATGTAATTCATGAATTGCGTTCCTATTCCTAGACCCGATGTAATACAAACAACATTTCATCTGTTTAAGCAACGTTCTTTCGTCGATGTTTACCTTTCGAAACTTATACATATAAGATAAATTTCCGCGTTACTGAGTCGCTGTTCCTTAGTGTATTCGACTTAGGCTCAGCGATGTAGCGCAATTCTTCATGAATAAACGTCTTGAATATCTTCGTAATACAATATAGATTTTTCGCTTAATTGTATTAGTTTCCCTTTTTTTCTGTTAATGTTCTAAATATATGATAATTCGGTGACCTAAATCATAGATGTTTTTTTAAAAAGTTAAACGCACCGGTTTAGGAAACCGATGCGTTTTTGAGGAGAAAGATATATATTAACATCAACCCTTAAGGGCTCCAGCCAGAGTACCCTTAAGAATCCAGCGATGACCCAAAATATATAATATAATAGTTGGCGCGGAAGCAATAATAGCGGCAGAAGCATATCTCGGCATGTGATCTACACCATAAGCGCTAAGAAACTGTGCTATTCGAAGCTGCATTGTAAAGAGATTTTGACTGTTAAGGAGAATTAAACTCAATAGATAATCACTCCAAGCGCCGATAAACACCAGCATAATAGCTAGAACAGTCGCCGGTTTAGCCAAAGGTAACATAATCCTAAAAAAAGTACTCACATGACCGGCGCCGTCGATCTTGGCCGCTTCAGCAAGTTCTCCGGGCAAACCTTGAAAGAAGGAACGATAAATGATTGTCCAAAATGGGATACCGAAGGCGGTCAACGGTAAAAAAAGTCCGGGCAGCGTATCCGTCAAGTTTAACTGTGAGCACAGTTTGTAAAGGGGAATTAAAATCATCAGATTCGGTATAAAATAGCCGGCTAAGATACAGTAAAATACAAATTCGGTAACTTTATTCCGATAACGGGCAAAAATATAACCTGCCATTGCCGCCGATGGAACCGTACAAGTAACCGCTCCTAAACATACAATCATAGTATTAATTAAAGCTTGATCGATTCTTACGGCTATCCAGGCTTCAATAAAATTATTCCAGCTTATTTGAGTAGGCAAGCTCCATGGATGGTAAGAAGCTTCCAAACGGGTTTTGAATACGAAAAGCCAGGGCATAAGAAGTGGTAAGACAACTGTCAAAGCCAATAAAATCAACACAATGGTAATTAACGTCCCTGAAATAGTCGGTTTATTTTTGATATATTGAGTCTGCCGTTGTTTTGCAACTGATATCTCATTCATCAAATGTCACCTTCTTTTCGTTGCCAAATGAATTGGGCTACTGTAAAGAATAATGAAAGCAAGAAGATAACCACACCTACTGCAGCCGCTTTACCATACTGCCAATTTCTAAACCCTTGTTGGTAAATAATTATCCCCAGTGTTGTAGTAGCATAACCAGGCCCACCCCAGGTGAGAAGATAAGGTAAATCGAAAATTTTTAAACTACCGACGATACTTAAAACAGCAATTATGCGAATTGGGTAGGCAACCATCGGCATTACAACAAATCTCGCATATTGCCATCGAGTAGCTCCATCCAGTTGCGTTGCTTCACGAATTTCCAGTGGTATCTGTTCAATGTTGGCCATAAGATAAACAATATAGAATCCTGTATAAGCCCAGGTTGCTAGAGTAAAAACCGACCAAAAAGCGAGATTGGGATTACCAAGAAAGTCTATCTTCGCCAACCAAGTCCAGTGTAATTTATCTGAAATAGAAGCTATTATTCCGAAGTTAGGGGCAAAAATAAAACGTCCCAACATTGCTGTAATTGCCGATGGTAGAATCGAGGCTAGATAATAAACTGCCCGTAATGGCTCAGTGAGCCTATTCCGATACGCCGACAAAGAATAGGCAATAAAAAATGCTAAAGGAATCTGGATTATCAAGCTCCAAAACGCCCAAGCCAAAACATGAATCAGACCGGCCTGGAACTCTTCATTGGCAAATAACCTTATATAGTTCTCAAATCCGGTGAAAACAGGGTTACTAAGACCGGTAGAACGCATCAGAGAGAGATGAAATGTTTGTTCAATCGGATAATACATAAAAACAACCAGGAACATTACTGCAGGTAATAGAAACAAAATTTTAAAAAAAATAGAGTTCCAATCCCGCTTTTTTTTACAACTATTATCATATGATGAACCATTTATACTAATGACTTCTTGCATTCCCAACACCTCAATGTCTTATTATCATGTTTCCGGAGCAAGGAAGTAAACTATAATACCGTTCTTTCCTTCATACATACACTGGCGGAGGGCGGGAATACCACACCTCCGCCAATTACTCTCTATTGCTGAACTTATCTTACTTTTTAGCAGGACCCATAGTTTCTTCCACCAATGATTCATAAGTACTAAAGGCTTTTTTAAGATCGGCATCAGGGAGGAAAATATTCTGCATCGCATCCAGAAGCGGAGTGGTCACCATTGGTGGTAAATTCTGATCCCACCAGAATTGAACCGTTTTAGCTTTACTGAATACATCGGAAGCCATCCCGGTTAAACGGGAAGGTGCTTTTACACCCGGTACGGAACAAATACGGCCACGTTCAGCTTGACAAGCTTCCACACTCATTGCATATTTCATGAAACGTACAACTGCAGCTTTCTTATTTGCGGCAGTTTTGGTTACAGCAAAGGCGATATCAGGCATACCCATAACATCAGTAATCTTCCCTTTACCACCTTTCATTTCCGGAAAACCAAAGAAACCGATAGTTTGATCGGTGAATTCTTTATTGGAGAATTGAGCGCACATCCAGGAACCGGTTACAATCATTGCCGCTTTAGCAGTAGCTATAAGTTGTTGAGCATCATTGTATGATTCGCCAAGCGGTTTGTCGCCGAAATATCCCTTTTTTGCCCATTCCTGATACTTCTTTGCTGCTTCGATGAAATCTGTGCTATCGAAACGGCTTTTCCGGGCGGCGGCATTATTGAAAACCTGGATACCACCTTTACGATCGGTTAAATACATAAATAGTGCCAATACTGGCCATTTATCTCTAGCTCCACAAGCGAAAGGCTGAATACCTTTACTCTTTAAAGTATCAGCAACTATTTCCAATTCGTCGATAGTAGTGGGTACTGTCAGATTATTTTTCTTGAATAAGCCTTCATTATAGAACACACCGGCAATACCAAAAAAAGGAGATACTCCATAAATCTTGCCTTTCCAGCTCATAGCCTGTTGAGCAGCGACACTGCCTGGAATAGATTTCAGTTCTTTGGTCATATCAAGCAAACGGCCGGCATCAGCATAACCGCCCATTACGGAACCGCCCCAGCTTTGAAAAACATCTGGAAGATCTTTATTGTTGGCCATAGCGACTTTTGTTTTATCCATTAGGCCAGGATCGCCCAGGGCTATGTAATCCAACTCGATATCCGGATTTTTAGCATTAAAATTATTAACTAGCGCCTTAATATAAGCATGATCAGCACCATCATCAGGAAGATCACGACCCCAAACAGTGAGCTTTGCTTTAGGTGCGGCATAAGCCGGGATTAATAAGGCGGATATTAGAAGAAAAACACATAAAATCTGAAGTAATCTATTCTTTTTCATATTGCTCCTCCATTCTTTTTTACTAGTTTGTTGTAAATAGATAATAAGCTCTTGCAATGGTAATACTAAATATGTTCCACTAACCACCTACTCTCAGGCTCTTGTTTTGCAAAGAAAATGACTTTTCATCATTTCCTTTATTGCTTTAGAGAATTGCAATAATATAAATAATTTCAGTTTTTTAGTAAGGGGTTTTACTATAAAAATCCCAATTGTTAAAATTATTGCAATTCTCTTACCTATTTGAGCCGCAATAAAAGCTGCAAGTTTATTTGCTTTATTCTTTAGCTAGCAAACTCTTTCCAAATAACTATCTTTAACTGCTTCTTTTCCTGAAGATATAATAATTCGTCATATATGAGGAAGACTACCATCAAACCGGTATAAAATTTCTCTATTTTCCACCCGGTATAAATATAATTAAGAAGATGAACGTACTATCAATTCCGGAAATAAACATATTTTCATAGGAATATTTCCTTCTTCTCTCCGCAAAATCTTGATTAATGTTTCCAAAGCTTTTAAACCCAACTCATAACGGGGTTGTCGAATTGTTGTTAAAGGTGGATTGGTTAAGGCCGAAAACTCCAGATCATCATAACCAATAACAGCAATATCATTTGGGATTTTCATTCCGACTTCATGTATTGCTTGTAATGCTCCGTAAGCCATAGTGTCATTAGCGACAAAGACAGCCGTACATTTAGGCTTATAGCCTAACAATTCCTTCATGGCCCTATAACCGTCTTGCCAAAGAAACTTACCACTCGCGATCAATTCTTCAGCGAAAAGAATTCGGTGTTCATATAAGGCTTTTTTATAACCTTCCAATCGGTCTAAAGCGACTTGATAGTCCATATTGCCGGAAATATGAGCGATCCGTTGATGTCCTTTTAAAATAAAGTACTTGGTAGCAGAATAGCTTCCATGAATATTATCTATCCAAATGCAATTAACTCGGGGGTCGGAGAAATTCCGTTCGACTAAAACAAAAGGAACTTCCCGTTTGATTAGAAATGGTATAAAATTTTTATCTTTGATATTACTACCCACAATAATTAGGCCGTCAACCCGTTCCGCTTCAACCATCTTCCGGAATATTTCTCCATGTTCCAAACTTTCAAAAGAGTTGGAAAACAATAGAGTATAGCCGGTTTGATTGGCTACATACTCCATTCCTTTAATGATTTGGGAATAATATGGCTGGGAAATATCCGCCATAAAAATTCCGATCGTTTCTGTTTTCCGTGTAACCAAGCTACGGGCAGCAGCGTTTGGATAATAATTAATTTCTTCAGCAATTTTAATAATCAGATTTCGGGTTGTTTCCTTAACACCATTTTTTTGGTTTAAGGCCCGAGAGACTACACCGGGAGTAACTCCAGCCTGTTTAGCTATATCTTTGATAGTAGCCATACCCTCTCCTAAAAATACCTTTACAAACGTTTGTTTAACTTGATATCACTCTATCACAAAGGATTTTTTCACTGAAGGCAATCAATTTACTAAAAAGGTTAAAATTTTTACTATTATAACTTTATAATGAAATAAAAAACCAGCTCACCAAGAGGTGAACTGGTTTTTTATTTACTGTGATAAAATTATACTATTTCCTATTCAATTTTTGCATTTCGATTGTAAATTTTTGGGGAGTAATTGTGCCGGCAAAAAGTTTTTGAACCAAAGTTTTATGAAAAGCGGCATCATTACCTGATAAAAACACATCCCACCATATTATAAAAGTAGTAGCTTTTTTAACCATTTTTGTTTGCTCGATAATAAGCGGATTGTTTACCGGAATATTTTCACTTGATTTCCAAAGAGGTAAACCGGAGCCGTTGATATAAGACTGTTTTGACATCTCTTCGCATAGGTATTTTACAACTTGTACAGCTTCTTTTTTATACTTAGTATTGGAACTTACCATAAAACTATCGGAAGGTCCGCCTAGATACTCCGTTGAACTACTATTACCTCCTTCAATTAAAGGAAATTTCTTAACAATAATTTTGCCTTTCACTGGTGAATTTTTCTTTTCAAAATAAGAAGCTACCCATGTCCCACTAAATAGCATAGCGGCTTTTCCTTTGGCAAATAATTCAACACTCTCTTCCATACCAAGTTCAAGAGCACTATCCCCAAAGGCGTTTAATTGGACAAGTTCAATCAATTTTGAAGCCGCTTCGGCAAATTCCAACCGTTCAAATGAGGCTTTGTTGGTTAAGGCCTTTTGACAAAGTTGAGCTCCGGCAGTACGTAATGCTAAAACATCATACCAAAACATTCCAGGCCAAAGATCTCTCTCCCCTACGCTAATTGGCAATATTTTATTATCATTAAAGGCTTTAACTGCTTTTATTAGTTCTTGGTAAGTTTCAGGGATTTTTATATCATACTTATCAAATAACTTCTTATTACAGTATAAAACTCCAATCGCAAGATGAGTTGGTATGGCATAAACCATTCCATCATAAGTAAAATTGGATAGACTACCCTGCAAAATCTTATTTTTAGTGCCATCTGTCAAATATTCATCCAACGGTAAAACTTTACCTACTTTTACAAAAGGTGCTGAAAAGCCGCCTCCCCAAACGAAGAAAATATCCGGAGCTTCATTGGCCGCAATTGCTGTTCTAATTTTAGTTTCATACCCATATCTCGTGCCGTCAATGTCCAATTGTATATTTGGTTTAACCTTTTTTAAATTTTCAAGTACTGTTTGAAAAACCTGATCGTTATTCCAGATATGCCATAGTTTAAGAGAAACAGGACTGGCGGCAGAAATTGAAAAATAATTGCTGAAGATCAATAATAGCAATAAAAGAATAATTTTTGGAAAGGCATTCTTCAATTTTCACACTCCTTTTTAGTGTTATCGATTTTTAAGCTTTCCGAAACTCGTTTATTGACATTCCGGTAAATTTCTTAAAACATACCCCGAAATAATGAGGATCGGGTATTCCAACCGCTTCAGCGATTTGATAAGCTTTATCATCGGTTTCCCGCAATAATTTTATAGCTGCTTCCATGCGAATCTTTGTTAGAAACTCAACAAAAGTCATTCCGGTAGTTTGTTTAAAAATACGACTTAAATAACTGGGGTTAAGATAAAAATCTTTAGCTGTTTTCGTAAGTGACAGTTCTTCATTACTTAAATTACCAATAAGATATCCCTGAACATCCTTGATAATTTTAGTTTCTTTTTTATCTTGCAAGCTTTTAACAACGGTAGATACGGTTAGGGCAAGTTCGGTTAGAAATTTTTTCATCTCCGGTAGAGTATCATTCTTAAAAATTTGATCATAGGGGTCAACATTATTTTCAAAAATATCGCTTATTCTCAGACCAAGTCCATCGATAGTATTCATTATGGTGGCTAAGATCATAAAAGATTTTGCTCGTAAGGAGTCAATACTAAAGCTAAGATCGCTGCTTACCTCCAAAAAAAACTGTTCCAACCAATTGGCTGCTTTTTCACTGCAACCGGTTTTGATAAAGAAAGCAAATTCTTCATTATTATCATAATTACCAGGACTGTTGTTAGAGAAGACAAAGCCAAGTTCTTCATAACTAATGATTTGATCTTTACCGATCAGTAACTTGTAATTTAAGGCTTCAATTGCTTCCCGGTATGAATAGTGAATATTCTTTGAATTTGGATAAGCTCTTCCAATGCCGATGGTAACAGTACAAGAAAGTTGTTTTTCTAATAACAGCTTAATTGATTCAAGTAAAATCGATAGATCAATTTCGGAGTCATTATTCAACAACACTATTCGTTGCTGATAATCAAAGAAGATATAAATATGAGACCTATTTCCAAAGTATTCGTTAACTAAAGCCATTTCTTGCATTCCCATTAATAATTGTTCTTCAATTCCGGAAGACTTTTCATAATTATCAAAGAATATTTCTACGACAGCCACTTGGAAACGGTTAGATACAAATTCAATTTGGAAATATTTTAATTTTTCCAGGATCTCAAAGGAGTAGAATTTATTTAGGAGTAGTTCGTTTAAAAAACGTTCTTTTAAATAAGGTAAGTTCTCTGTTAATTGTTTCTTTAAATGTTGGTATTCATCTTGTTCAGCCCATTCCGTAATTATTTTTTCTTTTAAATCCAAAACCACTTTCTTTATTTCATCATCATGAATTGGTTTTAATAAAAAGTCGGTTACTCCAATTTGGATACTACGTTTTGCATATTCAAATTCTTCATGTCCGGTTAAAATGACGATTTTGATCCAGGGATATTTTTCTTTAATTATGCGGCTGAGTTCAATGCCATCCATATAAGGCATATAAATATCGGTAAATATAATATCCGGTATATCCTGATCAATTAATTCCAAAGCTTCTCTAGCTCCGGCCGCTTCACCTATGATTTCGACATTAAGTTCTTCCCAATTAAGACAGCGTTTAAATAGGTCGCGGACTAGATATTCATCATCAACAATTATTAGTTTCAATATACCATTAGACAATAAGATTCACTCCTTACAAGGAATGTTAATGATAATTTTCAGGCCATGCCCCAT
The DNA here is from genome assembly GCA_023435225.1 of Bacillota bacterium. Classification (GTDB taxonomy): domain Bacteria; phylum Bacillota; class UBA4882; order UBA8346; family UBA8346; genus UBA8346. The sequence goes on along the minus strand of JAEYRX010000026.1, from coordinate 2,912 downwards.
TTGAGTCTCTATTTGATAATTAAATTCCGTTCCATAAAAAATGCGTAGTCGTTCAATAGTTCCTCGTAAACCAAAACCGATAGCTTCTTTTGGTATGGATTCCGCGGTGATCTGTTTTAGTTTTGCTTCACTCATTCCTACTCCGTCATCTTCTACTGATAGTATGATTTTATTCTCGACCAATCTAGTTTCAATCTTAATTAGACCTTTTTCTCCTTTTGGCTTAATTCCGTGATAAATTGAGTTTTCTACCAGCGGTTGCAAAATAAGTTTTAAAATTTTGTATTTCCCGGCTGCCGGGTTCAAATTATATTCGATAGTAAAAAGGTCACCATATCTAAATTGCTGAATAGTCAGGTAGTTTTTTACTAACTCAACTTCTTCAGCGATACTGATAACTTCGTTGCCCTTACTTAGACTAGCTCGATAGTAACTTCCTAATGCTTTCATTATTATATAAACATCTTCATTTCTTCCGGCCAAAGCCAAAGAACTGATTGCATCAAAAGTATTATAAAGAAAATGAGGTTTTATTTGAGCTTGAAGAACATCCAGTTCCGCTTTACGCTTGATTTTTTGTTCTTCAATCACTCGTTTAATCAGTTTTCGAATTTCTTCAATCATCATGTTGTAACCTATTTGAAGCTGTCCAATTTCATCAGTACCGGTAAGGCTTACTTTTTCAAATTCTCCGATTTCCACCTTTTTCATGGAACGTAATAATTTATTAACAGGTATTGTAATCATTCGGGATATGAAAATTGAACCGCCGAATAACAATAAACTATTAATTAATAATAAAATAAGAGTAATTAAATTGAAGATTTTTAATTCCTTTGATAGTTCTAAAAATGACATAAAACTTACAATCTTCCAATTACAGCGCTCTACCCGTAAATAAGATATCAAGTAATTTTGATTATTCAGTCTTTGGGTCATCGAACCCATTGCTTTCCCTTCGAACTTTTGTAGAATCATAGGCAGATCAATTTTTTGTAGATTATTATAACTTACAATCCCCTGATTATATTCGTCAAAAACGGCAATTTCAGTATTATACTTATTGCTGACTTCCCTAAAGGAGTTGATAAGGATTTTTTCCGGAGTATTTATGACTAGAGCACCGATTGGTTTTTGGGTTTCCAAGTCATTGACAATTCTTATCAGGGACATATAATTATTTTCAGCCGGTTGCTGCCAAAAAATTCCTCCTGCATTATACTGCAATAAATAAGCTCCTTTTAACTTCATTGCTTGTGGGAACCATTCGGCTTGATTGATATATCTAATGTTAAGAGTTTTTAATTGTGTTTTGTCAAGGGAATACTGAAAACCGTTGAAATCAAATAAATAAATTCCGGTAAATACCGGTGTGACTTGCATATAACTATAAAGTGATGTATTAAGTCTTCTCACAAAGTCAGCTTCATTAACTTTATTAGGATCAATTAATAATTCTTGAACATCACTGTTAGCAAGAATAACTTTCGATTGACCGTTAACAATATCGATGATGGAATTAAAATTTTGATCAATTAAATGCAACATCTGAAATGAGACGTCACTAACTTTGTTGGAGGTAATTGATGCATAGATCTTTTGATGTAGGAAATTACTGATTGATATGGAAAAAATCAAGAGGAACAAATAAAAAAGAGTAATTTTAGTTCTAATTTTAAAATTACTAAATTTTATCTGTTGCAGGTTATGTAAAAATGAGTTGGTTAATAATTTGTTCTTTAAATTCAAGATAATTACCTCTTAAATCTAAACTTTCTTTATGATTTATATTTATCATCCCTAATTAAAGGATGTCTGTGATTGTAGTCCATTTGAAGTGTAATCATATATAATTTTCTAAATCATGTGAAAATACCCTCTTTGATGAATAACCCAACTTTATCTCTTGTTTTTTTTGTGGCACGATTTATTGTGGATCAACTTCTTAAATACATTTTGTGATACTACTGGCTTCTTCGAATCATCATCTTCGAATACCGCGTCCGTAAGCAGTAACGCGGTGTTAGGTGATCGTCGATTGTCCCTAATTTGAAAGCTGCCAAGGATGGCAGCTACTTTCAAACTCAATGAATTGCTTGATTTATCTTGGGTTCTTCAACATCAGGACATTTTTCGTACAATTCTTCAGGATCCAAATCCAAACAATTCGAAGGATCTCGTTTTCCACTTAAATCCCAAGCCAGAGTATCATTCAATACCGTACAAGCTTCTTTAAACTTATCAAGGTTTTGGATTTGTTGAAAAACTCCCTTTTCCACCAATTCTTTTGCATTAAAAAGCTTTATTTTTCCGTCTGTAAAATATAAATAGACTTTAAAATCTTCCGTCGGATAAACCTGGATTATTTTATGAAACATATCATTCACCTCTTAAACCAAAGGATTAATTCGGTACAATTCTTGATGTTGGACTGCATTTTCCCAGTTTTGAAGAAGTTCTTCACGGTGGATTTCACACTATGCCAAGACTAGTTTGAGTTGTTTAAACGGAAATACTCCTCGAATAACCGTTCCGGTTTTTATTTCTACCAAAACTTTACTATCTCCATATTCTGCATGAAAATGTGGAGGCATATGTTCATTCCAAAACATCATTATTTTTATTCCGTAAAACTCAGAAATAAATTGGCATCCTTTAACCTCCAAGCCTTCTATACTTATATTATATCCGGGAAGAATTGGATTCTCAATTGTTTTTTCCAACAATTACTACAAAGAACCACCCAGCGGCATGGATGGCCGCGAAGAATTGCATCGATGTCACCGTCACGGTAGGATGAGCGGATTGCTCCGCTACCCCCGCACAGATCCCGGCGTGCGGTATTATCGCACCGGGCTCTTCATTCGAATACTCGCTTCCGTAATTAGACTTCAAAACCCAAACTAAGTTGA
>JAEYRX010000014.1 GCA_023435225.1 Bacillota bacterium | reverse complement strand
GAGCAGTAGGAGCAACAGGAGCAACGGGACCGGTAGGCCCGAGTGGAGCAGTAGGAGCAACAGGAGCAACAGGAGCAACAGGAGCAACAGGAGCAACAGGAGCAACGGGACCAATAGGCCCGAGTGGACCTGGATTCCCTGCAACATTTGCTTATATCTATAATATAGATAACATTGAAAATATTCCATTAGAAGGTGATGTTCCGTTTAGCAACAATGGTCTGATAATGGGGGACATTACTCATGCGTCTGGAAGTACCGATATCGTTATTAATGAAAGCGGCGTTTATGAAATTATATTTATGGTTCAAGGAGACCGGATAAACCAATTCGCATTATTTATAAACGACGTCTTGGTTCCAGGAACTATTTATAGCGTTGGGGCATCCAATATTCAAAATACCGGAAGAGTAATTGTTTCGATTACTGCTCCAGCTACCCTTAATGTTCGTAACCATACTTCCTTTAACCCGGTTACACTCGAAACTATAATCGGTGGTACTCAAAATCAAGTCAACGCTTCGGTCCGGATTATTAGACTTACTACTCAAACAATAATCGGATAAAGTTATTCGGTTGAATGATAAACCAATTCATTTATCTGAATTGTGCCCAATAAACACAGGGCACAATTCATTCTTTTATTTAACGTAATTTCGTTCCGTATTTTATTCCCGATGTATAAGATGAAAACAGTTTAACCATAACATTGAAACCTAGACTAAAAAAGGAAGGGATAAAATGAAGCAGTTATGTTTTCATTTATTAGGACTGGCACACTTAACCACCCACCGAAAAAACTCAGCCTGTGCTTATACCCAAAAAATTGTAAAACTGGCTAAAATCCTAAAAAAACAAAATCATACTCTATATTTCTATGGTATAGAAGGATCTGAAGTCGAGTGTAATGAGTTTATTCCGGTATCAAGCCCGGAAGTTCTTCAAAAAGCTTACGGTGATTATAACCATTCCAAAGAGTTTTTTAAACACAATCCTACCGATTTGGCACACCAGACTTTTAATGAAAACGCCATTTTAGCGATTAATGAACGAAAACAACCAGAGGACTTACTTTTATGTCCCATGGGTAATTATCAAAAGCCTATTGCGGATGCAGTCAAGCTTTTGACCATAGAATCCGGTATCGGATATACCGGGGTTTTTAGTAATTACCGCGTTTTCGAGTCATACGCTTGGATGCATTATATATACGGATTATTGAAACAAGACGATGGGAACTGGTATGACGCGGTAATCCCCAATTATTTCGAGACGGAGGATTTTCCATTTCAACCGGCTAAACAGGATTATCTGCTCTATTTAGGCCGGATTATCTCGCGGAAAGGAGTCCAGGTTGCCTCCGATGTCGCCAAAGCTACCGGTAATCAGCTCTATATTATTGGGCAAGGTTCTCTGAATAATCCGGAAGAGAGACTGGCATTAGGATCGGAAAAACATATTAGATATTTCCCAGCAGTCGGGCCTAAGGAAAGAGCGGAGTTTTTGGGTAATGCCAAGGCGGTTTTAATGCCCACTTACTACCTGGAGCCCTTTGGTGGAGTTAATATTGAAGCCCAATTATGCGGGACACCGGTAATTACCAGCGATTGGGGAGCCTTCCCGGAGACAATTATTCATGGAATAACCGGCTATCGCTGCCGGGTTTTTGAGGAATTTTGCTGGGCAGTCAAGAATATACACCGGATTAAACCCCAAAACTGCCGGGAATGGGCTGCAGCTAATTATTCACTGGAACGGGTAGGGCAAATGTATGAAGAATATTTTCACCGGGTTCACCGGCTGTTTGAAAAAGGCTGGTACGAACAGAATGAAGAGCGTAAAGAATTGGATTGGTTAAACCGTTATTACCCAAAAAATTTTTCATCGTGAAAGTGCTTGATTTGAATAATTTATCTCTATGTCTCTGCGCCTCTGTAGCTAATTTTATAGGCCACAGAGACACGAAGACACAGAGTCATATCAAAACCTTTCATTCAATATCTTAATTTATTTTTTATGGAAATCTTTTATTTTGGATAAACTAAACATAGATTATCGATTTTTAGATGATTAAGCGCCAATTAGGAGGTTTCCATGCAAGTTACAATCCATCTGCAGAGTAAAAACCATCACGGAGCATATTTAGAGTTATGGCATAGTCATAAATACCGGCGAAAACCGCATATAGTCAGACCAAACGGGCATGATCAAGACGGTCCGGTTTTTCAAATTGATCAGCCCTTAAGTTCATTTCATTTCAAGTTTATAAACCTAAAAGAAGACCCTGGTTTTGAACGTTTTTATGGAAATTTTTTAGGCCGGGAGGTTTGGTGCCTTTCCGATCGTCCTGATGTCTACCCGGCAAAACCAGCTCCGGTGGCCGGGAATATTAATGATTATTATCAAAAAATCGAGGCCTTAATTCCGGAGAATATTTATATCCCCGATACCGATATCTCATATTTGCGGAACAGTTTTCCACCAGCTTCCACTGCCGGTAGTAAGATTAAAAAGACGTTGTTAGGCGCTAATATTTTAAAAGACGGCTCGATATTATTCGGCTATTTTCATAATCGGGCGGCCCAAGTTTATTTGGTCGGCAACTTCAATGACTGGCAATGCCCCGGGGCTCCAAACCCGGATTCGGGAAAGTTTTTGCCAATGCAGTTATACCGAGGTTACTATGACTTCCCTAATATCTGGCTTTACCATCTGAAACCGGAATCAGGGACCGAGAAATTGGAATATCAGTTTTATGTGACGGGAGGCATTCCACTGGATGGTAATCGCCGGCCGGAACGGTATGTTCATGACCCTATGACCAGAAGTTACGGTGAGAATGTCTCCCGGAATCCTTCCTTAGTTATAGATCCGACCCGTTATGAGTGGAAAACAAATAATTGGAAAACACCAGATATATCTGAAATTATTATCTATGAGATGAATGTTTATGGTTTTACTGAAGGCGACCCGGATATCCCGGAGGAAGAGCAAGGAAAGTTTAAAGGGGTGATCCGGCGGATTCGTAATGGTTATTTCCGAGATTTGGGGATAAATACTTTAGGATTAATGCCGACTTCGGAAGCTCCTACCATGCAAGGACCAACCGCTATGGGCTATGATCCCTGCGGATTTGCTTCGATTGAAAGAGATTTCGGCGCTCCGGACGAATTACGGGAGCTGGTGGATACCGCTCATGAACATGGTATAGCGGTCTTGCTGGATTTAGTTTTTAATCATACCGCCAATTCTTTTAATCCGCTCTGGGATACAATCAGTGACAACAATCCGGGTGGTTTCTATTTTAGCGGCAGCACTCCCTGGGGTAATCGGGTGGCTACCGAACGGGAAGAAGTACAGAATTATTTAATTGATGTTTGCAAATTATTAATTAAAGAGTATCGAGTTGACGGATTCCGTTTTGATGCCACCAATTCGGTTTGGATGGATCATGGTTTCTTACACCGGCTGCAATATGAGATCAGAGACCGGGGATTTAAATCCGATTGCATTTTAATCTGTGAAAACTTGCCGAATCAACCTGATTTGGATCGGGACGGCTGGAATGGATTCGCTCAGTGGTGTGACCCTTTTCATGATAAAATAAAAGCATTGCTGCGGGAAGGTGTTTATCAAGATTGGGTAAATAATTCTCCGGAACACTTGGGAGATATTTTTTACTATTGCCGGAATTTCTACGCTAAACATACCAACAATGTTATTAATTATTGTGAGAGCCACGATGAAAACAGTATGCCTTATGAAGTTGGTACTGATGGACCATTTTTACAGACAGAGGCGGCTAAAGAAAGGAAATCGCGACTGGGATTGATGGCCACGGTGGTTGCTTTGGGTCAGCCTATGATTTATATGGGTCAAGAGTTTGATATTGACCGGCCCCGGAATCAGGTTCAGTTTGAATGGCCAACCAATCTCAATGATCACCATTTTTATCAATGGACCAAAGGGCTTTTCCATTTACGCCGGCGTTATCAAGGACTCCGATTGTCCGGTTCCGACTTGATTGAGGAAGGTAAGTTTAAGTTTATTGTCGGCCCCTGGCTGGAACAAGGGCAAGGCAGAACGGTTATTGGCTGGAGAACTATGCCTTCATATCAACAACGGGAACAGATTGTAGTGTTACTCAATTTTGAACCTTATGATATAGAAGTGGGGGTCGATTTCGGCTCATCCGGGAAGTGGATAAAGTTAGCCGATATTGATCGGGTCAATGATTTACCGCCCTTCGGCGATAATTCGCGGGAAGATCCGGAAACAATTACTACTAATGACGGCTTTTTCCCCAATTTTATGCTCCCGTCAAGCAGCGGGTTTATTTATAAGTGGGAACATTGAAAAGATAAACTAAATTTTTAGAAAAAATCTCTTAACCTTAAGAGGTTTTTTTATTGTTTGGATTTTTTTATGTGATTTTGATCACCGACAGAAGATCCTTCTATTGTTAAAATAATAAATAAAAATGATGGAAGTTGTTTCAGAGGTGAGTATTAATGAAAATGAATAAAAAGATATGGCTGATATTATTAATTGGAGTATTGTTAATTTCAGGTTGTAGTGGAGGTGGTGGGGGAAATGGAAGTAATGATGATTCGGAAAATAACGGTGACAATGCTGGGGACTATATTAGTGGAGGAGTCCTTCAACCTTCATTAACTGACGACACTCAAATTATCTTTCTTCACCATAGCACAGGAGGTTGTATTTGGGGAGGAGGTGTATCTAACTGGTTTACTAATTATAATATTGCCAATAATAAGCAATACAATATAACCGAGCGGGCATACCCAAAATCTACTCCATATGGATGGAATAATTACCCATATGATTACTGGAATATTTGGGTAAATCATGAAGGCAATGTTCGGTACGAAGAAGAAGATACTTTAGAACTATTGAGTCGAGATTATCAAGTAATAATCTGGAAACATTGTTTTCCGGTTTCAAATATCGGACTTGATAAAGGTAATCCTAACATAAGTTCTTCAACTAAAACCATAGAAAACTATCAACTGCAATATAATGCTTTAAAAGATAAAATGCATGATTTTCCTAATGTCAGATTTATTCTTTGGACAGGCGCGGCATTAGTAAAAGGTGGCACTACCCCGGAAAATGCCGAACGGGCAAGACGGTTTTTCTCCTGGGTGAAAGATACTTGGGATGAGCCGGGAGATAATATTTATATTTGGGATTTTTACAAATTGGAAACCGACGGAGGCTCATATATGAAGAATGAATATGCATCAAATCTTTCGGACTCTCATCCAAATGGTACTTTTTCGGCAACCGTTGCCCCATATTTTTGCCATCGTATTATTGATGTTATCCAAGGACGGGGAGATATACACTCAAGAACCGGGAAAGATATGACTTATTGATTCAAATGAATTTATTAATTATAAAAGTCCCTATTTTTGTATGCGGTAATTTTTAGACCTTATTCTTGTTTTGAGATTTAATATGATTTAAATCATATTTATTAATGTACTTCAGTAAATATATCTTATCCAAAAGAGTTTCATAACAATACCGTGTTAAATCGGGGTGAAGATAATTTGCGCCAAAGGATAAATTTAATAATACTTCTCATATCATTGTGTTTTTTTGTCACCAGTGTATCTTCAGCCGGGGAGTATGTTACCAGTGATGAACATGTTTATGATATTCGTTATCTGGTGGAGGTGCAAAATACCGGTGAACCGGCTTTGAATTATAAGTTAAAGTTTCCGGTTTTTCTGACTCAAAAACTGCCGCCTTATCAGAAAGTGTTTTCGTTCAAAGTATACCATCACCGGATAAAGTTGCTAAAACATAGAAATGAGACAACTGCACAACTGTCTTTAAGAAAGCTGGCGCCCCATCAACGGGTGAAGTTGGAAATTCGCTATACTCTGGTCAATTCAGCGATCCGATTTACGCCGGAGCCGGTTCCGGCTGAAGAGTATACTAATTTGGTCTATCTCAAGCCGGATATCGGTATCGAGTCTGATCATTTAACGATTGTATCATTAGCAGAGAATATAACCGCCGGAGATAATATGCCTTTGGAAAAAGCTAAAAGGTTATTCGAATATGTCAATACTAATTTGAAGTACCAACCGCTAACAGCTATACCCCATAGCGCTCTTAAGACTTTGGAACGTGGTAATGGCTCTTGCGAAGATTTCAGTTTACTGTATATTGCACTTTGCAGGGCTGTCGGAATTCCGGCCAGGTTTATCAGCGGTTATCGTTTTGACCCTGGAAAAATCGGAAAAAAAGAAGTTGACCTGGACCAGTTTGCTCATGCCTGGGTTGAGATTTATCTGCCGGATACCGGTTGGATCCCGGTTGAACCAACATTTACTTATATAGAGAATGGAGTTAAAAGAATCAATTATGATTTTTTCGGTCGGATCTTAAGTGAAGACCGTCATCTTTTTTTCAGTTATTGCCGGCAACAAGAGCGAAGCGCTTCTTGGAATTATGAGACCCCAAATCCCACTGATGTGGTAACAAAATTTAGGGTTTTGATTAGGAGAAGATAATAATAGGCAACAGGCAAGAGGCACTAGGCAACGTGCGGCCTGGCAAGGCCGAATAGTTAAGTAGGTGGAAACCCTACCTGGTAAGATAGACCAATCACCAGAAGCAAGTCTTGGAGATGAAAGAGCAATCTTTTTGCTTAAGCGTAGACAGCGAGGTAATGGGCCGGAAGCATAACAAGCGAGTAATAGAGCCCCGAAATTATGCCAAAAAAGGGAAGGTCGACGGCATGTTGCCGCACGGAAGACAACACCAGGCCGAACGCTAAGGTAAGAACGGCATGGCTTCCCCGGGGTCTGAGAACCTGGCACGTTATACAATGACTATTCGGGAACCAGGGAGACCCTGTCGAATCTTCGAAAAGGAGACGGGCGAACAACCGATAAAAAGGGAGAACGCACCAGAGACAGGGGGTCGGATAACTCCATAGTACTGATGAAAGCGGGTAATGCCGCAAGAAGGAAGGGAGTTACATGTTATCGTTCTTGATAAAGAAACATTAACTGCACCCAGAGGTAGAAAGATTAATGGAAACAAAATTAGCAAGAATAACGGCAAAAGCAAGAGAAAATCCCAAAGAGGTATTCACAGCTCTATGTCATCATTTAAACCAAGAAACGCTCGAACAATGTCACTACGAACTAGAAGCAGACAAAGCGCCGGGAATTGACCAGGTAACCAGGGAAGAATACGAAAAGAACTTAAAAGAGAACCTCCAGAATCTAGTAGAACGGCTAAAGAAAGGGAGCTATAAGCCACAACCCGTAAGACGGGCATATATTCCCAAAGACAACGGAGAAAAGAGACCGTTAGGAATACCGGCTTACGAAGACAAGATATGTACAGCAAGGGCTAAACAAAATTCTACAAGCCATCTATGAAACAGACTTCTTGAAAAGTTCATACGGATTCAGACCTGAAACAGGATGCCATGACGCCATAAAGAAGCTAGGAAAAGTCATCCAAAAGAAAATCAACTATGTAGTAGATGTCGATATTAAAAGATACTTCGACAATATTAGTCATGAATGGATGATGAAATTTCTGGAGCAAAGAATAGGAGATCCTAACTTTAAACGATTAATCAACAAATTTCTAAAAGCAGGAGTCATGGAAGCGGGGAAAGTAGAACCGACCGAAAAAGGGACACCCCAGGGAGGCATCATATCCCCAATACTGGCCAATATCTATCTACACTATGTACTAGACTTATGGTTTGAAAAAGCAATCAAACCAATATGTCGGGGAGAGGCGGAGATAGTAAGATATGCGGATGACTTTGTATGTTGCTTTCAGTACAGAGAAGAAGCCGAAAAATTCTACAGACTATTAAAAGAAAGATTAGCAAAATTCGAGCTAGAAATAGCCGAGAATAAAAGTAAGATTATCATGTTTGGCAGGTTTGCAGAAGAAGATAGAGCAAAGAAGGGAATGGGAAAACCAGAAACCTTTGATTTTCTTGGATTCACCCATTATTGTGGCAAAACAAGAAATGGAAGCTTTATAGTAAAGCGGAAAACGAGCCGAAAGAAATTCAAGGCAAAGGTAAAAGCATTCAAGAACTGGGTAAGAGCGGTAAGGAATCAACCAATCCGGGAAATATTCGAAACGGTCAAGCGGAAATTAACAGGCCACTATAATTACTACGGAGTAACTCATAACTACAGGATGATAGAAAAGTACTACAAAATAGTAAAGCGCCTGATATTCAAATGGCTGAATCGAAGAAGCCAACGGAAGAGTTTCAACTGGGATAAGTTTGAAATGTATTTAAAACTAAATCCATTACCGAAACCCAGAATAAAAGTGAATATGTGGGAATATGGCAATTGCCCAAGATAATATGAAGAGCCGTATGCCTTAATAGGGCAAGTACGGTTCTGTGAGGAGTGAGGGACCAATTTTGGGTAGTACGACACAAGAGAGACCCCGCTTACTCGACAG
>JAEYRX010000013.1 GCA_023435225.1 Bacillota bacterium | reverse complement strand
ACTTCCATTGCTGGAAATTAATATCATAATGTCTTTCATTTGGAATTATAATCTATCCGGCAAAATAAATCAGGGAGGTTTTTAAAATGGGGAAAGGACAATCTTATAAGGACTATTTAGACGAGGCGAGACTCATGTTGAACGGAGTAAAACTAAATACTGAGCGGATGGCCACCCGGGGAATTACCGATGAGAAGGTCACCTTGCTTTCCAATCTGTATAACAAAGCTCATACTGAAGATGAAGAACAGGAAACCCTCAAAGCCCAACTCAAGGATAAAACCGGTTCATTGGATGAGACCATCGGCGAACTTAAAAAAGTGGTCTCCGAGTTTAGGAAATTGGTCAAGATCGAAATGCCGCAAAACCTTTGGCGAGAGTTTGGGATTGAGGATAAGCGGTAAATAAGGAATTATTAATAGAATATTGAAGAAAAGCCCGCCAAAACTTAAACCAAGCCTGGGCGGTAAACGAAATAACCGATTCACTGGTACTGGCGCTCGGCGCCAGACTGGACGAACTGTGCAACGAATACGAACGCTTAAAGAAACAATATCAAAAATAGAAATTGGCGAACTATAAATAAAAACCAATTTAGACACGGATTAACACGGATTGGCACGGATTTAAATATGAATTTAATACTTTAATCCAATAAATCCGTGTTAATCCCGTCTAATTAAAGACGGCTGGATAATGCGGCTGATCGCCTTTCGGAGTTGTTGAAGAAGAACAATTGGGACTGGAGGACTTGATAAGACTTGTAAAGCTTTGTCGGAAGACAGTTTAACGGGAATAAATTAATAAAATTAATGAGGGAGAAAAATTCCTCATTTTATCTGTGCTTTAAAAGTGAGATCGATTTAAAATATATTAAAGGGATTTCCATAATTATCAAGAATATGAAAAAGATTTGAGATTTAGGAGATACTCAACTTTCGCACTACAAAAACGTCTTGCAGTAAAGTCATATCAATTAAAATTAACTTTTGAAAACATCGAACGATATAAGTTGAATTAAATTTCCCGAATAAATATTACGTTCTTAAAGCTGACCGTAATAGAGAATTAATGAATTTAATTCAACTTATTACAGCTGTAAATAAGATGAACTAAATTCTGCTATTTACCTTTCCCATTCGGCTTTTGGAAGGGGAAAGCTTATTCGTATGACTTAGTTCATCTTATATATTTAACGATTTTTTCAAAAGTTGATACCTTAAATTATTGATTTTACTGCATTAAAATTAAAGTGCGAAAGTTTTAGAGATATTAATAAAACATTAAGAAAAAATTGAAAGAAGGGAAATCTACTGCAACCGGCAATCGAATTGCGAAATGTTACTAAAAAAATCGGTGTTAAAACCATTATTGAAAATCTTAGCTTTACCGTACAAAAGGGTGAAGTCTTCGGACTGCTGGGACCGAATGGAGCCGGCAAAACAATGACCATCCGGATGATAGTCGGATTAATTTCGATTTCATCCGGTGATATCTTTATCCAAGGGAAAAATATCACCACCGATTTTACCAAGGCCATTGCCCAAGTAGGAGCTATTGTCGAGAATCCGGAACTTTATAACTTTTTAACCGGGTATCAAAATTTGCTCCACTTTACCAACCTTTCTCCGGGGGTTAGCAACAAGCGGATTGAGGAATTAGTAGGGTTTCTGAAACTAGGAGATTATATCCATGAGAAAGTGGCTACTTATTCACTGGGGATGAAACAGCGGTTGGGGATAGCCCAAGCTCTACTACACCATCCTTCGGTTTTAATCCTTGATGAACCTACCAATGGTTTGGACCCTGCCGGTATCAAAGAACTTCGCCAATATCTACGATATTTGGCCGACGAAGAAGATGTTGCAGTCATTGTTTCCAGCCATATCTTAGCGGAGATGGATCTACTATGTGATAGAACAGCTATTATTAAAAACGGGAAGCTGCTTGATGTCAGAAGTTTAACTGAAGCTACCGGCCAATTTATTCAATTTGAAGTTGACCGGCCGATAGAGGCAGTAAATATAATTAATAACAAATTACCAGGTGTAAAAGTTACAATCGAAGGCAATTATCTGGGTGTGAATGTTAACAGGGAGAACGCAGCCCAAATAAATACCAACCTTATTGGCCAGGGAATTATAGTATATGGATTTGGACCAAAAACAAAATCATTGGAGGATATATTCATGGAGGTAACAGTGGATGGTAATGATTAAAAGATTGGTCCAGAGTGAAATGTTAAAGCTGTTCCATAGAAAAAGTACCTTGGTGATGATTTTTACTTTATTAGTATTGGTGTTTTTAACGGTTATATTCGACCGGATAAATACTCCTTATGATTCAAACTATTGGGGGGCAGTCGCCGGACAAGCCGGATTGTTGTTTTTAGTGATTATTTTTTCAATCGCTATAGCCGGTGGAATTATGGCCAATGAATTCGCCTGGGGGACAATCAAGTTATTATTAATCCGTCCCGCTAACCGGAGTAAGATATTATTAACCAAATATTTAACGCTAATCATCTTTATCATTGTACTAATGACCATTCTCTTGGCTTCCGCAATGTTTTTTCACGGGATTTTATTCATTTTTACCAGACATGGTATTGTTTTACCGGAGAACCCGGGAACAAAAATTGTCTTTGATTTTTCTTTTCCAAAATTGATTTTTTTATACTTACTTATGTTTGTTGAAGTTTTAACTTATGCCACTATTGCTTTCACGTTATCCGCGATTACCAAAAGCAACGCTTTATCTACCGGGGTTACTTTCTTTACTATGCTCCTTGGTCCGCAATTAGCGATGTTTATAGCTGAAAAACCCTGGTCTAAATATTTTCTTTTTAGTCATACTCAGCTTACCCAATATCTAAAATCTTTGGATTTAAATAATCTAGGTTTTTCTTTAATGATTATCGTTCTTTATTTAGCAGTGTTTTATTGGGCTGGTTGGACTGTTTTTGTTAAGCGGGATATTTTAAAGTAGCCGGTTATGATTTGAAGTTTAACGATTAATAACGGCTAATCTTCTCGTCGAAATACTATATTGTGTAGGAGGCTAAAAATAGATATAATATGAATGAATAAAATTTAGTTCATTCATAGGTGGTGGTTAAAATATCTCGTTCTTTTACACCGGAAGAGCAGGAAATCATAAAAGAAAAGCTTTTTGAGGTTGGTAAAACCTTGTTTGCTGAGCAAGGATTTAAAAAAACTGCAATTAATGATATTACGAGCAAAGTTGGAATAGCTTCCGGGAGTTTCTATCAGTTCTTTGAGTCCAAAGAAGATTTGTTCATGAAAATTTATTTTACGGAGAATCAAACTATTACCCAAAAAATCATGGCGGAAATCAACTGTGATAAATCGCCAAGAGAAGTGATACCGGAAGTGTTTTTCAAGCTTAACCGGGAAGTAATTAATAATACTATTCGCGGAAGTCATGACCATCAGGAACAGTTTCTTAATATTATCAAAAAACTTAACCCGGAAATGAAAGAAAAAGCCAGAAGAGAGTCTTATGCATTTTTTCTTCCGCTATTAGAAAAATGGCAAAATGAAGGATTAATAAAGAATATTAATCCGGATTTGCTCTTGACGTTCTTTGATGCTGTTTATTATGTGGAAATGCACAAGGAGGATTTGGGGGAAGTCCATTTTCCGCAATTAATAGAATATTTAGTTTCTTTTATATTAGATGGGATCACTACTGATAAAGGAGATCGTAGATTATGAGATTCAAAAAGATTGTTTTAAGTTCGCTACTAGTCATCTTAACCGGTTTGCTGGTTTTAGTAATCAGATTTTCAATCGCCACCACCCCTGCTATGAAAGACGGCGGAATTGCCGGCTTGGAAAAGATTCAAATTGGTGGAGTTGATCAGTGGATATTGATTAGAGGCGAGAATGTATCCAAACCGGTGTTACTTTTTTTACATGGCGGTCCCGGTTTTGCTGAGATGGTCTTAACTAGACAGTTGAATGCTGAGTTGGAGAAGAATTTTATAGTAGTCAACTGGGATCAGAGAGGCGCGGGAAAATCTTTTAGTGAGCAGCTTGATGAAAAAACCGTAACTTCGGAACAGTTGCTTTCCGATACCTACGAATTAGTTCAATATTTAAAAAAACGGTTTCACCGCGATAAAATTTTTCTTCTCGGTCATAGTTGGGGGTCATATTTAGGTTTAAAAACAGCTTATGATCATCCTGATGATTTTTATGCTTATATTGGAATTGGTCAACTAATTAACGGTAATAAAGGTGAACAATTATCATATGAATGGACTAAGAAAATGGCGCTTCAAGCGCATAATGAAAAAGCTATAAATGAACTGGAAGCAATAAATATAAAAGAAGGAATTTACCGGAATGGAATGGAAGAAAAACATATAGAACGAAAATGGTTGTGGTATTATAAAGGTTTTTTACATAACTTAGACACGAAGGATTTATATTATCGTTTGTTAATTGCAACCGAATATACTATTTTTGATAAGATAAATTTTATTAAAGGGATTGATTATTCGGAAGGTAATATCGGTGAACAATGGTTACAAAATTTGAAGTTTGATGAAGAGATTAAAAGTATCAAAACACCTGTTTATTTTATTCAGGGGAAATACGATTACAACACTCCATCTGAATTGGTAAGAGATTTTTACGTTATGATGGACGCTCCCCGGAAGGAATATATAGAATTTGAGAACTCCGCACATTCACCAAATTATGAAGAACCGGTACGGTTCTGTAGAGAGATGCGCCGGATTTCTCAAACATTATTAAAAAATTACTAGTTGATATACGCAGGGGAATAATAAAGCTTTTTCGGATAGAATATTAAAATAGGAAGAAGGAACTCGGAAGGAGATTTAAATGCACCCCAAACTTGAGGAACTTAAAAACCGGTTAACCGAAGTCAATGATTTAAACTCAGCGGCGGCTATTCTCTCATGGGATCAAATGACCTTCATGCCTCCGGGAGGTAGTGAAGCCCGGGGACGTCAATTGGCTACCCTGGGACGGTTAGCTCATGAGAAATTTACCAGTCCTGAGATTGGCAAGCTGTTGGAAGAATTGCAGCCGTTATTAAATGAGCTTCCACCTGATTCGGTCGAAGCGGCCTTAATTAAAGTAAGCGCTCGTGATTATGAAAAAGCGGTAAAAATCCCAGCCTCATTCACGGCTAAATTTTCCGAACATACTTCCAAGACATACGAGGCATGGGCTAAAGCCAGGTCGGAACATCAATTTAAATTGGTGGAGCCGTTATTGGAGAAGACTCTGGATATGAGCAGGGAAATGGCGAATTTTTATCCCGGTTACCAGCACATTGCCGATCCCTTAATTGATCAACTTGATGAAGGAATGACTGTTGCTATAATTCGGCCTCTGTTTGAAAAATTGCGCTTCGAGTTAACTCCGTTGGTAAAGAAGATTACCTCTCAGCCGGAACCGGATGATGCTTGTCTGCGGAGAATCTTTCCCGAGGAAAAACAATTGGCTTTTGGATTGGAAGTTTCAAAGAAACTTGGTTATGACTTTATGCGGGGACGCCAGGATAAAAGTCCGCATCCATTTACCACTACTTTTGCAATTAGTGATGTCCGGATTACTACCCGGATTAAAGAAAATTATCTGGGGGAGGCTCTTTTCAGCACTATTCATGAAAGCGGTCACGCCCTTTATGAACAAGGGATTTATCCGGATTTTGACGGAACACCGTTGGCCAGTGGGACCTCAATGGCAGTTCATGAAAGCCAATCACGTTTATGGGAGAACTTAGTAGGCCGGAGTAGAAATTTCTGGCAGTATTTCTACCCGAAATTGCAGACTGTTTTTCCGGAACAGTTACAGGCAGTCCCATTAGATACCTTTTACAGAGCCATAAATAAAGTAGAACGCTCCTTAATTAGGACCGATGCTGATGAAGTTACTTATAACCTGCATGTGATGATCCGGTTTGAACTGGAGACCGCAATGCTGGAAGGGAAGCTGGCGGTTAAAGATCTTCCCGAGGCTTGGATTGAAAGGTACCAAGAAAGTATTGGAGTTGCGCCTCCCGATGACAGCTTGGGAGTTCTGCAAGATATGCACTGGTACAGCGGGACCATCGGCGGATATTTTCAAAGCTATACCTTGGGAAATATTTTAAGCGCCCAGTTCTTCAATGCAGCGGTAAAAGCGGATCCGAATATCCCCAGTGAAATTGCCGCCGGGAACTTCGAACCATTACATAATTGGCTCAACGAACATATTTATAAATATGGACGGCAATATACGGCGCCGGAAATAATTGAAAAAGCCACCGGATACCCGCTGGAGATTGATTCTTATGTCAAGTATTTAAAAGATAAATATGGGGAGATATATAAGCTGTAGGCTAAGATTATTGGTCAATAGTATTCAGTACCCAGAAGACAGGAGTCAGTAGCCAGGAGAATTTGGCCTATGCTCCGAAACTAAAGCAATAAAAACCCACAAAAGTTCACTCACAATACTGGCTCCTGACTCCTAAACTACTGACTACTGCAGTTAAGACTACTAAACTCCTGACTCCCATAAATAAAAACCCGCCAAAGTTTTCAGGGCAGGGATCGATACGATCACGCATACCAAGATAAGGCGGGCTCAAAGGTTCTGATGTCTTCGAAATAAGGAATATCCCTCTTCGAAACTACGCATTTCGGGTATCTTGTCCCGAAATGGGAGCAGAATCCTGTAGTATAATATATATATATTATTTGTAATTTTTATGCATAAACTAAATAAGTTTTTGGGAGACCCATGAAAGAAATAACAATTATTCTTTATATTCTTATTATGCAATTGAATGCTGCTGCAATTACAGCCGGAATATTGAGTTATTTGCGATATAAGAAAGAATCTCTTAAATATTTTATTTTGATTATCGTTTCATTGCAAGTTATTTTAGTGGGAATATTAATTAAAACCATAATAGTTTATACCGGAAAAGAAAACTCTTTATTAGATGGAATATTTAAATGCTTTGATTTATCGGGAACAGCTCTGCTACTTTTTGTAATAACTATTTTCCCATTTTTTATGGCTGGACGAAAACCGTCTCGAATGATTAAAAAATTAGTAGGATTATTACCTTTGAGTTTCCTTACAAATTCTTTTCTTTCTTTTATTCCGGAGTACATAATTATTAATAAACTAATTATTGTTACGGTTTTGCTTACAATAGCATTTACCATTCTTGCTGCAATCAGGAGTATTGCAGTTAAGCCAAGGGCCATAGCTTATATTATCGGAATGTTCATTCTCTTTGTTCCATACCTTTTAATGAAATCACCTCAAACAGGTTTCTCTATGTTTCAAGAACTTTTATTTGCTAAGCCGCTATACTTGCCTGTTTATCTCCTGATAACAAGTTTTTGCAGTTTGCTCCTTATTAAAACCTACTTTAATGTCCCATTTTTTATTAATCCGGAGAATGGAGCCCTTTCGGACTATTTTATCGAAAAGTTCAATATTACCGGAAGGGAAGCTGAGATTATTATGTTGCTTAGGAAAGGAAAAGCTTATAAAGAGATTGCCGAAGATTTAACGATAGCTTATAAAACAGTAGATGCTCATATTCAAAACATATACTCCAAAACCGGGGTTAACAGTAGAAAACAATTGATAAACTTGATTGAAGCCGCAAGTATATAATACTAAATTGCATTCAATAGTAGTGTAGGGAAAAGTTCCCTATATTGGTTAGGGAGAAAAATCGGGAGAAATTCCCGATTTTTTTTTATGAAAAAAAAGCGTATAAAGCGTATAAAAAGGCTAAAGCGCGCTTCTAAATTTAAAACTATGGAGGAATAACAATGAAAATAGTTGGCGTTATCAGCAGTCCTAATCCTAACGACAGTACCGCTACTTTAGTTAGAGAAGTTCTTAACGGCGCTGCGGATGAAGGGGTAACCGTTACCGAGATATACTTACCAAAATTCCAAATAGAATTTTGTAAAGGGTGTTCCAAATGTACGGCTGAGGGGAGATGTCCGATTCCGGATGATTTTGAATCATTAAAAAGTATTATTTATGGTGCGGATGGAATTATTTGGAGTTCTCCTACTTATGCCTGGAGCATGAATGCAATGTTAAAAAGGTTTCTTGAACGATTAGGAGTATATGAGATCCTTACTTCTTCTTTAGGAGGCAAGTATATGGTCGGAATTTCAACTTGCGGTAGTTTTGGAGCCAAGAAAGTGGCTAAAAACCTGGTTGAACTTACCAGTAATGGTATTTTCCAAAGAAGCTACATATCGGGTTTTCTTGCTCTTGGGCTTAAAGGGAGAAAAATTACCGACAATATAAAAGGCATTAAGCAAGCTAATCAACTTGGCAGAAAAATTGTCAGCGACATTAGAAACCTCAAGAAATACCCATTGCAGAATTTATCTGGAAGATTAGTGAATGCTTTAATGATGCGGCCGATATTTCGGAAAATAATTCTTAAACAAAAGGATGCAAGATTGCAGGCGGTATTTATCAACCTTAAGCAAAGAGGAGTTCTTTAAAAAGGAAAAAGGTGAACAGTAAGTCAATTGAAAAAATGAATACCTGGGACCAAATCCGGTTTGGGGAAAACACCGTTATCAGTTTACTATTTATGCTTTAGATACCATTATCAAACCTAATCCTAAAATGAACCGGAAGAAACTTTTAAAACTGATGGAAAAGCATGTCTTAGAGGAGGCCAAATTGATAGGATGTTACTTTAAAAAATAATTGATCGTTTTCTTGACAACAATTTAGAGGTCATTTATAATAATGAATATAAAATTCATTATTGGGATGAGACCATGCAGGTACTGAAGGAAGAAATCAAAGAAAAAATACTTGATGCCGCATTAAAAAAATTTGCCGAAAAAGGTTTTAAAGATACTACAATGGCTGATATTGCCGGAAAAGCAGGATTATCGGTTGGAAACCTTTATTTATATTATAAAAACAAAACGGCTCTTTTCAATACAATCATTTCACCGGATTTTATCAGAGAATTTAAGGAGATTCTTTTTCAGAAAATTGACTCTGTTAGTGGAGTTCCTCTTGATAATATTCGGGAAACCTCTTTATATCTTATTGCTAGTGAAACAATGATTAATTTTTATTATGAAAACCGTTTGAAAATCATTATCGCAATGGAAAATACTAAAGTAGCCCTATTTTCCGGACTTAAGGACGAAATCGTTAATTATCTTAACAATCTTTTTTTTCATTATCTGAAGAGTATAAATAAAAATTTGGAACCATTGGAGTATGAAAATACCCGTTCACTAATGCAAATTATTTATGTCAGCTTGAGTAATAGCATCCTTGGGATACTGAAATTATATGAAGACAAAAATGACCTTCAGTTGAACCTGCAAAAATTGTTGGATTATCATTTATCGGGGTTGAATAGTTTAGTAAAATAATTTTTTTTGGAGTAAAAACGAATAACAAATTCATTTTTAGGAGTATGATGTAAATGGAAACGACAATCTTTTATTTTTCTGGGACAGGGAATTCACTAGCAGTCGCAAAATCTGTTGCGCAACAATTAGATAACTGTCAACTAAAATCGGTCGCTAAAGCCATGGAGCAAGAGGAATACAAAGTTTCCTCTCCGAAAGTTGGTTTTGTTTTTCCTCTTTACTATGTGGGAATCCCTAAAATTGTTCAGGAATTTATCAAACGTATCGAATTAGATGAAGCTAAATACATATTTATTGTTATTACCAGAGGTTGGCCAATTGTTGGTGGAGCAATTAATCAGATGAAACACCTTCTAAAGGAAAGAGGAAAAAAGCTAAACGCCGGTGTGTACATTCAATTACCAATGAATGATATTACATTATTGACCGTAGCAGCGCCTAATGTGCAAGCGAAACTTTTCTCAAAAGCGCCTGAACGGATTAACAAGATTATTAGAATAATTGAAAGATTCAACAAGCATTATGATTGGGAACCGTTAGGCTTTTTATGGCCTTCCCGAAATATACCCTTTATTAACCGGGTAAATAGCGAAGATAAATACTTTATGGCCGATTCCAACTGTAATGGTTGTGGTATTTGTGCGAAAATCTGCCCGGTAAAAAATATTATTATAAGTGACAATAAACCCCAATGGTCGGGCAGATGCGAACAGTGTTTAGCTTGCTATCACTTTTGTCCTCAAAAAGCCATTTCATTTAATAATAGGGAGAATGGTGTTCAATATCATCATCCTGATATCAAGCTGACAGATTTTCTTAATTAAAAAAGCTAACTGGAACAGATTTTATCTTTGTATTAATCACGCCAATTATAATCGTAATGAACGTTTGGTAGCCGAGTTTTTTACCAGTCTGATTCCTACTTATGCTTATTTATGTTTCCATGATGCCTGGCTTGATTATTTCAGGATGGAAAAAGCAGAATTCAACCAACTTTTCCTCCAAGTTTATATGGCTACACATGGTGCGTATCATAAGAATCACGAATAGAGATAGGCGCGAGGCGTGACGCAAGAGGCGAGAGTAAATAAAATGGCAAGTAGGTAAATAGTATCCGCCTTAGTAAATGGTTTTTTTGTACTTACTCATGCCTCAAGCCTCGTGCCTCATGCCCAAATAATTTATAATGAAAGGATGTTTAATTATGAAAGTCCTAGTTTTAAACGGTTCGCCACGGAAAGACGGGAGTACGGCTAAGCTTTTAAAGCAGGTTGTTGAAGGGATAGCTAAAGAGCATACAGTTGACTGGATTGATGTTTATAACTTATCAGTGAAACCCTGTGCAGGGTGTTTTCGGTGTAGGCCGAATAAAGAATGTGCTTTATCCGAGGATGATGCGCAGATTATCGGAAGGCAAATCAATGAAGCGGATGTATTAATAGTCGGAACTCCAGTCTATTGGGGGAATATGTCCGGGACTTTAAAAAACCTCTTTGATCGTAACGTTACCACTTTTGAAGATTTCTCTCAAGGAAGATTTCCAAAACCGCGGCAGAAAGGCAAGAGGGCTGTTATTGTTTCTGCTTCAGCTGCTCCATGGCCGGTTAATGGCAAGGGAGCCGTCAACTCCGTTAAGAAAGTATTGCAGGGCGGAGCATACCGGATAATAGGTATTATTAATTATGGTGGTACAGCAATGCGTAAGGAAATATCGGCTAGAGTATTACAAAAAGCCAAGAAAATGGGAAGTTCATTATAAGGTAGATATCAATTTTAAAAAGTGAGGCCGGAATATGAGTCAGGAAATTATTCGAATTGACTTAAAGACTGTTAATTGTTATCTTGGAAAAGAAGGGGATAGCTTCATTTTATTTGATACCGGAGGTCATACCATCTTTGATAAGACATTTAGCAATCGCCGTGAAGAATTAATGAGTGAGCTGGAAAGATTGGGATGTAAACCGGGCAACTTAAAGCTAATTGTATTGACTCATGGTGATATTGATCATATTGCAAACGCCGTCTATTTTAAAGAAAAGTATCAAACAAAAATTGCGATGCATAAAGGAGATTTACCATTAGTTGCAGATCTTACAATTGAAAAGATGATGGAGAGTTTTAAGTTTAAGTCCATTATTCTTAAAATTATTTTTCAAATTATGAAAAAATCTATTAGAAAAATTTCAATCAAAATGTTAACTGATTTTGAACCGTTCAAACCGGATATCTTTGTTGATGAAGGCGATTCATTATCGGAATATGGTTTTAAGGCTAAAGTTTTACATATACCGGGACATACAAAAGGTTCTATCGGCGTGTTCACGGAAGACGGCGACCTTATTGCCGGAGATATTTTTGCGAATATTAAAAAACCAGGATTTGCTCCAAACGCGGATAATTTTAAAATACTCGCTAAAAGTGTGGCCAGATTAAAGACATTGAACATAAAAACAGTATATCCAGGACATGGGTCACCTTTTAAAATGAAAGATTTTAAATAATTTTAAGGAATATTGGCAGGGTATGAATATAAGTTGGCAAACAGTCAGTAAAAGAGATTGCCTAAAATTTTGTTAAAGTTTTCAAAGACAAAGCTGAGGATTTATGGTTTTGTCTTTTTAATTGTCGAAGTGGAAGCAGGAACTATGTCATTTTAACAGAATCATTAGGCATAAAATTAAGTAGTTGATTTAAAAATGAGGTATCTGATATGATAAATGCCGCTGAAGTTAAAAACATTACTATTAGTCTTGGCGCCGAAGAATGCGGAATTGCCAATGTCGAAAGATTTTCAGAAGCACCGCAGGGATTTCACCCAACTGATATCTATAATGAGTGTAAATCAGTAATTGCTTATATTAAAAGCTTTCCACCGGAAATAATAACCGCGAATAACCCAATTCCCTATACTCATTCGTCGAATATCACATTTACCGAATTAGACCATATCGGCTTGGAGCTTTGCCGAAAGCTGGAAAGTAAGGGGGTTCATGGAGTGATGATACCTTGTGATACCCCCTATGAATATTGGGATGCTGAAAAGATGCGGGGTATGGGAATACTGTCGATGCGCCACGCCGGATACCTGGCCGGTTTGGGTATTTTGGGTAAGAGTACCCTTCTAATCAACCGTCGATTCGGCAATATGATATATATCGGGGCGGTTTTAACCAATATTGAACTTAAACCGGATTCGTTAGTTACAGACCTGGCTTGCCCGCCAAATTGCCGGATCTGTCTGGATACTTGTCCGGTAAATGCTTTGGATGGAACAACGGTTGATCAAGCTAAATGCCGGAAAAATTCGATGGCTAAGACCGGCCGGGATTATGATATTTATATTTGTAATAACTGCCGAAAAAATTGCGCACTAAGATTTGGCAAAAAATAGATATTGATTTTTATTGAAAAATGCTGCCTCTTTATTTGTTGATTACCCTACTTTTTCCGTGGCGTCATCTAAGAATTTAAATTGCGCGTTAAACAACTGATGGTAGATTCCCTTCTGTTGCAACAATTCCTGATGAGTTCCGCTTTCAACAATGCTTCCCCGGTCTATTACCATAATCCGGTCGGCGTTTTGAATCGTCGACAGCCGGTGAGCAATTACAAAAGATGTCCGCCCTTTTAGTAACTTGGCTATACCACGTTGTACCAAACGTTCGGTATGGGTGTCGATTCCGGCGGTTGCTTCATCGAGAATTAAAATACGCGGATTGGCTAATAAAGCCCGGGCAAAAGCTATTTGTTGCCGCTGACCGAATGAAAGCCTGGACCCACGTTCATGGACATCCGTTTCATATCCTTTTTCCAGTTTGATAATAAATTCATGCGCATGTACCGCCTGAGCAGCGGCAATAATCTCTTCATCGGTAGCGTCCAGTCTTCCGTATCGTATGTTGTCTTTGATACTTCCGGAGAAAAGGAAAGTATCTTGTAAAACCACACCCATCTGGTTTCGTAAACTTTCTACCGTAACATCCTTAACGTTGTAATCGTCAATTAAGACTTTCCCATCCCTGGTATCATAAAAACGGCTGATTAGATTGACTATACTGGTTTTACCCGCACCGGTCGGGCCGACTAATGCTATTGTTTCACCTGGTGATACTGTGAAATTAATATCTGTTAATACATTTTGCTCTGACTCATACCCAAACCAGACATGGTCAAAAGTTACTTCACCACGGATAGTAGGTAAAGTAACAGCTGCCGGACTATCCTTAATAGTCGGATCAATATCCAAAATATCAAAAATGCGTTCGGCGCCGGAAACATTGGAAATTAAGGTGTTATAAAAGTTGCTGATATTCATCACCGGTTGCCAGAACATTGAGATGTAGCCGATGAAAGCTACTAAAAGACCGACAGTGATTGCGCCGGTATTAAGCAAATGAACCCCATACCAGGATACCGCCAAAGTTCCCATTCCCCAGGAGATCTCCACCGAAGGCCAGAAAAAATCGTTAATTTTGACTGCATTAACGAAAGATTGGCGGGTTTCTTGGACTAATTCCTGATAAATCTTGCTGGTATCCGGTTCAGAGGTGAAACTTTGGACAACCCTGATACCGGAGAAATTTTCATGGGTAAAAGCGTTGCAAGTAGAAACCTTTTGCCGGTGAATCCGCCAACGCCGGTGAGAAATTACCTGAATCGATCCCATAAAAACAATCAGAAACGGTAAGACAATCAGGGACGCCACCGCCAATTGGTAATTCATTGAGAGCATAATAACGGTTACCGCCAAGAGCGTGGCCAGATCAGGAATTAAATTGGTAATGCTGTTGGTGAAAAGATCGTTAAGTGAATTAACATCGCCGATAATTCTAGCCAATATCTTGCCAACCGGACGGTTATCAAAAAAGGTGAAGGGTAATTTCTGAATGTGAGCATAGAGCTGTTGCCGGATAGTAAGTAAAATCCGGTTGGTAACTCCGGCCATAATTTGAATCCGTTGCCGGGCGGCATATAATGAGATAATTTTAACTAAAACCATTGCTAAACCCAGAATGAATAAACCCTCGATATCTTTGTTGACAATATATTTGTCAATAGCCAATTTCATAAAATAAGGGTTTAGCAATTCCGTTCCAATAACCAGCACCATTAATATTAAAGTTAAAGAAACCCGTATTTTATAAGGTTTTAAATATGAAAAAAGACGTTGTACTATTCTTAGGTTAAAAGATTCTTTGGTATATTCATCGTCTTTAAGACTGTTAAACGGCATGATGAGCCTCCTGTTCCTTTAGTGTTGCTAAAAATAACTTCCACTACTATTTTTCTGAAATGCGCATTAAATCATGAACATTTCAGAAAAAAGTGGAGAGTAATTTTTAGCTGCCCCTTAATTCCAACAACCCTTGGAATTGCTCACAATAGATTTCATAATAATGTTTGCCTAAAGTCAGTAGCTGCCAATGAGTCCCTCGTTCAATAATTTCACCGTTATCAAGAACTATAATCTCATCGGCATTTTTCACTGCCGAGATCCGATGGGCGACTATGATCTTGGTAAGGCCGGTTTGCTCTTCCAAAGCGGTTTGAATCCGGTATTCAGTTTCCATATCCAAATTGGAAGTAGCATCATCCAGGATTAGGATTTTGTTTTTCTTTACTAACGCTCGGGCCAAGGCGATTCTTTGTTTTTGACCGCCGGAGAGCCCGAGGCCACGTTCACCGATAACTGTTTGGTATCCATCCGGCAGTTGGTCAACGAATTCATCAACCCGGGCATTCTTGGCCGCTTGAATAATTTCGGCCGAGGTTGCCTCCGGAGAACCGAACTTGATATTTTCCAGGATGGTATCGGAGAATAAAAAAGTCTCTTGCATTACTACTGAAATTTGGCATCGCAGCAATTCTAAAGGCCAATTTCTAATGTTAACCCCATCCAGATAAATAGATCCTGAGCTGCAATCGTAGAAACGACCTATAAGGTTAAGGAGCGAACTTTTGCCGGAACCGGTCAAACCCATAATAGCCACCGTATCTCCCGGTTTAATATCCAGGTTAATGTTTTTAAGGATTGGCGTTCCGTTATACTCAAAACTGACATTATCAAAAACAAGCCGTCCGGAGATTTCGCTTGGAGCTTCCGCTTCGGCAGCTTCTTTTACAGTAGGTTCTTCTTTGAATAAAGCTTCGATTTTCTTTAGCGAAGCCAGACATTGGGCCAACATATTTGTAAGCCAACCCAGCATGCGCATGGGCCAAATCAGCATAAAAAGATAATTGCTGAAGGCGGCTAAAGTACCGATTGATATTTCATCTTTGATTACCAGGAACCCGCCTCCGGCAGTGACTATCACAATAGCCAAATTGGTTAGAAATTCGATTCGGGGATAATGACGGCTCCAGACTTTGGCCTGCTCCATATTGAGGTTATAATTCTGATTATTCTGTTCCAGAAATTTTCCTATTTCATATTTTTCCCGGCCAAAAGCTTTAACAAGTCTGACTCCAGCTAGGTTCTCCTGAGCGGTAGTATTTATTAAAACTCCCTGATCGCTGATTTTTTCATATACAGCGCCGATTTGACCCTCCAGTTTTATGGCCATAAAGGCTATTACCGGCATAACTGCCAAAGCGAGTAATGCTAATTTCCAATCAAGCATAAATAGCAAAATTGAAGCAACTACAAAATAAATACATTGTTCGGTAAAGAGCATAAACCCGAAAACCACGGTACGCATGATATTATCAATATCTTCTTTAAGGCGGGACATCAATTCTCCGGTATTAACCCCGTCAAAATAGGAGAAAGACAAGGTTTGCAGATGGTCAAATAGATCCTGCCGTAGGTCGGTAACGACTTTCTGACCTCCGCAATCAAATAAAAACTCTTTAGTGTAGCCTAAAACGGCCCGGCTAATTGTAATTCCAAGTATGGCCAATAAGATTTGATTTAATAACCCGAGTTCTTTACCGATAATGATTTTATCGATAATCAACTTCAATAAATACGGATTAAACATATCCAATCCGATACTGACCAACATGGCCAGAATGGCTATAATAAAATATTTTTGATATCTTTTTAGATATTTACTTAAACGTTTCAAAGCACATCCTCCTGATATTGTTTTAGTAAACTTTGAGCATTTTGGCGCATTTTTTTATGGTTTTTCCGGATATCATTGTCGTGAATTCTAGTTGTGGGTTTTATAATCCATGAACTTCGGGAGTTTAGACCCGGGATAAGTTTTTTCTTATTCATTTCAAAAGACCTCCTTTTTAGTGCAAAAAAAATTTCGTAGCCAGCCCTTCTACGAAATTTAGAGAAAACAAAAAGCACGATAACCAAATCGTGCCTGTTCATTCACTGTTATGAAAATTAAATAATCTCAATTTTACATATATAAGGCAATGGTTACTTATTATTGGCGGACAGAAGGGAGCTCCTCCTGACCGATATTTTGTTAATTCCGGGAAACCTCTGTATTATACATTTGCAACCAATCTCCTTTCAGATACTTGAACAACATAATTATTGTATACAGTGTACAAAAGTATTATATTGTATATACAGATAACTGTCAACCAGATATTAGGAGAAATTTAAAATTTTAGGTTCCTTTTTTATATTTAAATTATGAGTAACATTATTGGAAGAAGCAGGGAAAAAGCGATAAACAGAGAATAAACGATTTGTATTTTTTTTGGAGTAGAATGGTAGGAGGGACAGAATTGCACAAAGAATCTGCTATAAGGTTTCATTATGGTTGGACGGTACTTATAATGGGTACTTTTGCCGTTTTTGGCGCATTGGGGTTGGCCCGTTTCGGTTATAGTACTGTTTTACCTGCGATCCAGTTGGATTTGGCTCTTACTAACGAACATATGGGATTATTAGCAACCTTTAATTTAGCTGGATACCTTGTAATGTCTATTATCGGAGGCGCCCTGGCATCCCGGTATGGTATTCGTGTGGTAGTTACTTTAGGGTTAATTTTAGCAGGCTTAGGGATGATTTTTACCGGTTTGGCTAAAGGATTTCCAGAGCTGGCTCTTTGGCGGGGATTGACGGGAATCGGAAGCGGAGCGGCTAATGTGGCGACTATGGGACTTTGGGCTGCCTGGTTTGATATTAAGAAACGTGGTTTAGCATCGGGTATCGCTGTTTCGGGATCATCAGTAGCTTTAATAGTAACCGGGATTATGGCGCCTCTGATTATTTCCGGGCATGGAGAAAGTTCCTGGCGTATTTGTTGGTATGTTTTCGGGGGATTGACTCTTTTTATGGCGCTGGGTACTTTAATACTTATTCGAAATCATCCAACAGAGATTGGCTTGAGTCCGGTTGGCCATTCGGGTGTTTTACCTGAAAAGACGAATCCGACTAAAAAGCGTAATTGGGCTCTGGTTTACCGTTCATCAATAGTATGGAAAATTGGTTTTATTTATATAGCTTTTGGCTTTTCCTATATCATTTACATGACTTTTTTTATTAAGTATTTAATTGCTGAAGGGGGATACACTACTTCCACCGCCGGGGGATTATTTATGATTATGGGCTGGTGTAGTTTACTTTGTGGCTTAATATGGGGTTCCGTATCCGATCGGATAGGCCGTAGAAAGACTTTAATAATTTTGTTTCTAATTCATTCGTTAGCCTTCGGTTGCTTCGCCATAGGGGGTAATCAATTGCTGTTTCTATTTTCGGTGATAATTTATGGTCTTACAGCTTGGAGCATCCCGGCGATTATGGCTGCAGTATGTGGTGATTTGTTAGGCTTTGAATTGGCTCCGGCTGCTTTGGGGTTTATTACGTTGCTATTTGGGATTGGACAGGCATTGGGACCGGTTATCGCCGGAAAAATCGCTGATACATTTGGGACCTTCGCTCCTTCGTTTTGGTTGGCCGCAATAATTGCTCTGGCTGGAGCTGTTAGTACCATTTTATTGAAAGAGGGATTTTCATAATCATAAAAAAGACATTTGAATACAATATATTGATAGACGCATCTGGGCTGCTCACTATATATTGTATTCAAAATTATATTAAGGTAATTATGAAATTCCCTTTGAAAGGAAAGATCAACGGATGGACAGAGTAAAAAAAGTAATTGAGCAAGATAAGTTTTGCTTTGAAACAGTAGGAATAGAATTACTGGAAATATTACCGGGAAGATCCAAAGCAAAGTTAAAAATCCGGAAAGACCATTTGAACGGATTAGGAACGGTTCAAGGAGGGGCTATCTTTACCTTGGCTGATCTGGCTCTGGCAGCGGCAGCTAATTCTCATGGCACGGCAGCCGTACTTGTGAATGCCGGGATATCTTATTTTAAGGCGGTATCGGAAGGAACTCTATTTGCAGAAGCAGTTGAAGAATCATTTCACTCCAGATTAGCTTCCTATACAATTAGAGTCACTGATGATCAGCAAGATTTAATTGCCTTAATGCAAGCAACGGTATACCGGAAGAAGGAGCGCTTGGAAGAAATTCGTGGTTATTAAAAAAGATTCGGCAAGTAACTTTAACCTGCATCCGGCAAGTAACTTTATAAAAATCATTTAAATATAGATTTGCCGGATTGAGGTTTATGGTATTCTTGCCGAATCGAACTTAGAATTCTTAATGTCACGAAAAGCTAAAATCCAGTACCGAACTGAAGCAGGAAACCCTTTAGCGAGTGGTACCCATATCCGAGATTGAAAGCGCCGAACAGTCGACTTTGTATTCCAATAGTATAAGTTATTTCATTTTTAACTTGTTCATAAGTATTTTCATATTCATAAATATACCGGCGATAGATACCAATCCCTCCAAAAAAAGCCCGATTTTCGGATAAATCTTTAAATACTAAATAATCAAAACCATAAGCAGTCCCAAACTCATCACCTTGCATTATTGAGATTTCTATTGCCATATTATTCATTCTTTTGCCAAGAACCCCCAAACTATATGCATCTCCAGTGGTACCGATAGTTACCCAAGAGGAATCCTCGAAAGGGACTGCTGAAATAGCAGAAGGTTTAAAAATCAGGAGTAATACAATTAATAGTACTATTGAACATAACCGGCAGAGGTTTTTTATCAGCATCTAAAATATCCTATACTTTGATTTTTACTAATAGTGGAAACCATCAAGAAATATTTATTCAGTATCTTTTTTTTCGCTTTGTTCTTCCGGTTTAATAGTTTCCCCCAAGTAACTTGGTAATTGCAAACCGGCGGTTTTAAATAACTCATCTAATGGAGGGATTGACTTCAACATCCCGGCTAAAAAGTTAGCTGTGGTTGGAGTGCTGTTGTTGCCCATTGAATCCCAAACCGTGATTTTGTCGATTTTAAGATTTTTAATAGCTTCAACTTGCGTCTTTACAATTTCCGGTAGTTTATCAGCTATCATTAACAAGACTGCTTTATCAGCTACACCACCGGCGGCATCAACGATTTTTTGGAAACCTTCCGCTTGTTTACTGAGGACCTCATAGAGACCTTTTGCTCTAGCTTCCATTTCCAGTAGGATACCATCGGCTTCACCTTTAGCAATCCGTCTGGTTTTTTCAGCTTCAGCTTCGGCAGCGATTTGGATTTGTTCTTTTTCGATTTGAGCCGGGACAACTATATCAGCTGTTTGAGTGGCCCGTTCACGCTCGGCTCTGGCAAACTCTGCTGTCTGCTCGGATTGATAAGCTTCTTCCAATGCTTTAGCTGACTGGACTTTTTCAGCAGCGATTGCTTTTCTTCCCGCTTCAGCCTCTTTTTCACGCCGGTCGGCATCAGAATTAGCAACCAATACTTTTGCCAGGTTTTCACCTTCGACCGCCCGGGCATTGGCTTCGGATACTTGTATCCGTTCATCCCGTTTGGCGTTGGCTTCACCGATTGATCCGTCGCGGTCTTTTTCCGCTACACTTTTCTTAGCGTCATTAATAGCCTTGGCGGCAGCTTCTTTTCCTAAAGCTTCAATATATCCGGATTCGTCTTTAATATCGGTAACATTGACGTTGATTAGCTTTAATCCGATCTTTTTCAACTCTGCTTCCACGTTGTTGGAGACATTGGTTAGGAATTTATCGCGGTCGGAATTAATCTCCTCAATATCCATAGTAGCAATAACCAGACGTAGTTGGCCAAAAATGATATCTTTAGCCAAATCCTGGATAACTTCCAATTTCAGCCCGAGTAATCTCTCGGCTGCGTTGTTCATTACACCGTGCTCGGTGGAAATACCGACAGTAAAACGGGAAGGGACATCAACCCGGATGTTTTGTTTACTTAATGCTTTAGTCAGATTGACTTCAATGGAGAAAGGAGTTAAATCAAGGAATTCATAATCCTGAATTACCGGCCAGATAAATGCGGCGCCGCCATGAATACATTTGGCCGACCGGTTGGTCCCATCTTTGGCTTTACCGGTTTTTCCGTAGACTACCAAGATCCTGTCGGAGGGACAGCGTTTGTAACGTTTTAATATGGAGGCAAACGTACCGAAAACAACGATGACTATTACAATAACTAAAACTAAAAAATATTCATTACCTATCACTTAAAAATCTCTCCTTTAGTTTTGTTTTATAAAAATTTCGCTCCCGAAAATGGTTAATCTATTTGTTAAAATAACTGTGTCTCCGTGTCTTTGTGGCCTATAAAAATGAGTCGCAGAGACATTGAGAAAAAGCGATGATAATAAAACTTTTGACAACACAACTATAAGTTTTAAATAAACTTGGATTATTGACTCTTTTTGACCAAGAGTATCTCATTATTTATAACTTGAGTTACTTGAACAGGTGTGCCGGTGGGCAAATTATCTTCGTCAGTAATCGCTTCAATCTCTCTCATTGAACCCTGAACAGTTATTTGAACTTGGCCGGTTCCGGAGCGTCTGCTTGGTATGGGGAGGTAAACCCGGCCGGTAGCGTTAACAGCATTTGAAAGGCTGATGGTACCACTTTCATTTAATTTAGTTATTAGATAAAACATACCGGCCACCGCGAACATTAAAAATAAGCCGGTAATAAACGCAATTATAATAGTTAAAATAGGTCCAAGACCCGCATGAACGGCAAAAATACCGGCCCAACCAAAGCCGGTAAAGAAAATTATAAAGTTTCTCAAAGTGAAAAGACGGAATCCGCTTATGAAATCGGCATCATGTCCGATATCAACTCCGTCATGAACTTCAAAACTACTACCATCATGCCAGTCAATACCGATCATTGTTAGAATTAATTGGACCAGAAAAATCAAGGTAAAAGGTAAGGCAAAGTACCAAAATAATTTCTCAAAAGCAGGAATACTGCTCCACCATTCAGACATTTGATTTACCCACTTTCCTTTGAAAAAAATTAATAAAAAATAATTTCAACTTTTTTCCGGCATTTTCCTCTTTTTTCTATGAGGATTTTCAATATCCTTTCGAAAATTTATTGCAATTTATAGGGAATAACAAAATATATTTTGGTATGGGGGATTTTCATAATCATAGTAATTAAATTAAGCCTATATAGAATAATACTTTGAGAGATACTAAACCCGGAGGTGTGATTATTGGACTTTTCAGCGGCTTCGGAGCGAGAAAGACAAAAAATCTTAATTCTTAGTAATGCTCTAGGGAAAAAAACGGTAGGGCGGGCAATTAGGCTAGAATTATATTATAATTATGAAATAATTCAAGCGGAAATAGTCAAACAATATGACCAAGGGGTGGTTAAATATTTTCTTGTTAAACCTGTTGAAACTATTAAAGCCGGCTATTTGCAGGCTTTATGGGAAAAAGAATTGTTTCAATGGACTTGGGGGTCTAAGGAAATTAGTATTGAACCATAAATTGTTAATTGACAATTGACAAATAACAATTAAACCTTTAATAAAGGTATAAAATGTAAATCATTCCGCTTCCATCGGAGTAGCTTCAGTTGTTTGTACAGTTTCGGTTGTTTGGACAGGTTCAGTGTTGATAGACTCGGTTTGACTTGTTATCGCATTATCATCAACATTCCCATTATTATTTTCATCAGTATGTTCAATATTTTCCCCATTATCAATATCATTATTAATCAAGTCCGGGCTAACTTGGAAACCGTAACTGAAAAGATTTACGGTATCGTTATACATAGTCCCTGACTTTAATACCACTGAGATTAAGGTAATACCATTTTGTGAGGCGGAGGCTACCAGGCATCTCCCGGCTCTTCTGGTATAACCTGTTTTTATACCGGTAATATAGGGATACTGCCAGAGCAGTTTGTTATGGTTTTTCAAATATCTTGATCGGTTGGAGCGGGAACTGCGGACAGATGCTGTTTTGGTCTGTACTATCTCGGCAAAAACCGGGTTTTTTAAAGCATATGTAGCTAGAAGAGCCATATCATATGCGGTAGTATTATGTCCGGCGGCTGGTAAGCCGCTGGCATTCTTAAAACAAGTATTTTTCATTCCAAGCTCTGCAGCTTTGGCTGTCATCATTTTGGCAAATTTACTTTCCGTACCGGCGATATATTCGGCAATAGCAGAGGCGGCATCGTTCCCTGACGATAATAACAAACCATAGAGAAGATTTTTTAAAGTTTGTACTTCTCCGGGACGAAGATTCATTGAAGAACCTGGTATACTGGCTGCTCTTCGGCTTACTTTAATTTTCCGGTTGAGATCGCTTTTTTCAATTGCCAGAATTGCAGTCATAATTTTAGTAGTGCTGGCAGGGGCCATTATTGATGTGGGATTTTTTGAATAAAGCACCTCACCGGTTTCAGCATTAATTAAAATTGCCGCAGTAGCTTTAACTGAAGGTTGAGTTTCTGCATAAGTAATTGTAGAAATTAAGCAAGATACTAATACAATAAGTTTAATTAAATTTTTCATGCTGTTTTACTCCGCTGTTTTCAATATTTTTAGTAGTGAAATATTCCATTAGTTGTTCCATCATTTTAAGGGGAATTTCATTTATTGTTTTCGTCGGTTAATAAAAAATCTTTAGTACTTTTTACTGGTAAAGCATTAAAAATTTTCAATATATCTCAGCAGGGGAATATATATGAGAAACAGAATTCTAAAATATCTTTCATATAATGAAAATAGATTTTAATTAATAGAAGACTAGTAGAAAGAGATGAGTTTTTAGAATGGGAACAAATCGGCCATACTTTCTTCCGTATATAGAAAATAGCTCTTTTAGCTGGGGAAATCAACAAGTTTTAGCAAATATTCAGATTGATCAGGTTCTTAAGAATAGAATATTAATTTTTAATGCTAAAAATACCGAATCCTTCCCTGCTTTAAAGAGCCCCTTAGATTTTATATACATAACTAATCCTCCACCAAATGGGTCGCTTTTAAATGAATTGTTTAGGAAAAATTATGAAGCATTAAAATCTGAAGGAAGCTTATGTCTCATAATTTCAAAAAAAATTACCGGCAATGGTGAGGAAGAAAACGGAACTTTAGTTTCACCGGAAGCCTTAAAACTTGAAACACTTATTTATTATGCTATGAGAAATGGGTTTTTGTTCCTAGATAATTGGAGAAGAAAAAGTAACTCCGGTAAACGGCATCTTTCGTACATTTGGTTTTTAAGAACAAACATGGACGAGACTTTTTAAATCAATTGACAATTAAGAATTGAAAAGTAATTAAAAACTAAAAAAACGGAAGTTTATGCCTCCGTTTTTTAATGAGTGTCATTTTAACTTTGTACCTTGTAACCGGGTTGATAATGAAGCAAATAGTTTTTCAGCCAACTCAACAATTTTTTGAAAATTGTCGGTTTTCCCCTCTTCAATATCAAATACGAAAGCCCTCCTAGGCATCTCCTTCAACTCCTTTTGATATTATTAAATTCGGTAATTAAATAATCGTCCAATATTCAAAATTCTTTAATTATGTATTTTCAGGATTAGTTAATTAAGATTTTCTAAACGATATATGGTAATTTAATCAATATATGCTTTTACTGCATTTAAATAAAAATGCGAAAGTTGTATTATTAAATTTGAAAATCCCTCATTTTATTACTGGGGTTATAATGTGGTTCCAAATAACGGCGAAAACTTTTGGTAAAGCTATGATTCAATAATTTACGAATGCCGGGGATAAGCTCAAGGATAAATAAAATTTTGTCGGTAACATAAAAGAAAACTAAATAACTAATTAGCCATAAGAAAAAATATATAAAACCATCTAAAAAAGGGTTGCTAAATGAAGAATAATCTGATATTGATATGGTTTTTACCCAGAAATAAGCTAAGACCATGGAACCTATCATGATAATCGGGCGTATACACGAAGTCTGAATTGCCTTCTCCGGACAAAAATTGATACAACGTTGACAAGCTTGGCATTTATAATTCCATCGTGGTCTAAAAACCATTTTAAGCGCTCCGGATGGGCAAATTTTTAGACATTTGCCACATCTATTACAGCTCTCATCCACA
Organism: Bacillota bacterium; assembly: GCA_023435225.1. Taxonomy (GTDB): domain Bacteria; phylum Bacillota; class UBA4882; order UBA8346; family UBA8346; genus UBA8346. The sequence goes on along the minus strand of JAEYRX010000013.1, from coordinate 56,076 downwards.
ACAAACAATTTTCCCATATACCGTCGACCAATGGTAGAAAAGAGAAAACCAACCAGACCAGTCCAGAACCTATTAAAAAAGCTACAGGGCTTTAGGGATTCTTCTCCATTAATAAAACGCTGCATAATAACGTTAATTTTTTGGGCAGCCTGGTTATAGATTTTGTCTTGTTCGGTGGAATCGGTAGGATTAATGAACTGGGTAAAACTACTTGGAAATTCAATATTATCTGTTAAGTGAACATGGTAACCTCGGTTGGTGAGAATTTTAGTAGCCGCAAATAAAGCGCTTCCTTCATATCCTTCTTCGCCATGAATTGCTATGATCATTGTCCTTGAACCCCGGCCCGGAGGTAAAGATTTGAGATAGCGGCGCATAATCTCCGGCATGGTAAAAGAATAGGTAGGAAATATAAATATATGGAGATCAAAAGAACTTTGATAAGGTGTTTTTCCTTTAGTAATCGAACGGATAAAAGGGTCGATTCCGGCGGAACGAAGTTCGGAACTTACTAGTACAGATGCCCGAGCGGAATTCCCGGTGCCGGTAAAATAATGAATTAACGCTTTGGTATTAAGCATGCTACTCCTCCTGAATCTGTTATCAAAACTTTTTCATTTTCTATCTTTATATCGGCGGATAACCTAATTGGATTAACCGCCTTTTTTTTACAGGAGGAGTCTTTCTTATATTGAGTTTTTTTTGGCATACCTGATTATCTTTTTTTAATAGAAACCCGTTTCTGTTAGCTCTTTGAGAGGAACATTCATTCTTTCGTTCGTATCCAAATCGGTCACTTCAGCTTCGTTTTCAGCCGGTAAGACCTGTTCAATCCATACGGGTGAATCATGGTATTTAACCTCAATAACTCCATGTGATTCAATAATTTGTTTTGCCCTCTGGCTATTCACAAGATCAACTCCTTTTTCCGTATTCTGTCCTGGTTTTTAAAATAAATTCAAATGATATTTTGGAATAGTGAGAACTCTCTCATCATAGTCATTAATGTAATAATATAGTTAAAGGGAGATTTGAAAATGGCTATACGAATAAACGGCAGAACATCTGTAAATAATAAAACTTCTACTTATAGTTTAGAGATGAACAGTAGCGAATCGGAATTTGAAAAGTATAAAAACACAACGGATGCTGATGTTGGGAAAGCTCTAGATGAATATATGTGCGCCATAAACCGCTATAATAACGCTGATTTATCCGACCCAAGGATGGAGAATGTTTACTTTTTGGAAAGACAGGTAGCATACATTGGATTGCAGTTAGCGTTGGCGAAAGCCAGAATCAGGGGAGGAATGGATCCGTCATTAGATTATACCTGTTTTGAGAATTTGTTGAAATTTGTTGGGGGTTGCGGGCAGTGATAAACAGGCGAAAAACAGACAAATTTTTAAAATGTTTTGTATATTTTTAAAATCTGTGCTATTATATAAATAATGCCTAAACTTAGGAAGTAATAATGTTTGCAAATTCCAAAAAGAAATTGCCTCCAGTATTATAAACCCGAGGGAAAGGTAAATAGCCCATCGGGCTTAAATGGAGGTTTTTTTATGTTACAAGACAAAACATTAGTATGCAAAGACTGTGGAAATGATTTTCCATTCACTGTCAGCGAACAAGAATTTTATGAACAAAAGGGGTTTACCAACGAACCCGGGCGTTGTCCGGAATGTAGGGCGGCAAAAAAGGAACAGAACTCCGGCAGAAGGGGTTATAACGGCGGACGCAACGGCTATCAAAGCTCCGAGCGCCAAATGTATTCGGCGGTATGCCATACTTGTGGAGCCAACACTACGGTTCCTTTTCAGCCTAGCGGAGATAAACCAGTTTATTGCCGTGATTGTTTTAAGCCAAAGCGTCAACAGTATTAAGATAATCAAAAAGGTCCCCTATATTTAGGGGATTTTTTGATATTTTTTTAATTGAGGAATTTTCATAATATAAGAAATCTAACACTCGGATATAATATATTTGATAGCAACATCTAGGTGATTCACTATATATTGTATCTGAAATTTATTACGGTATTATGAAAATCCCATAATCATTAAATCACTTGATTGTCAAAAATGAAGAGTATAATTAAGTTTAGAATGAATATCTTTATAATTATGTTCCGGAGGATGCTATTGTGGTTGAAGGACCGCTGGCAGGCGGGCATTTAGGGTTTAAAGTAGAACAAATTGGCAGTTCCGATTATTCGCTGGGAAATCTAATTCCGCAAGTGATAACCGAAGTAGGTACGTACGAAGCGCAATATCATAGGTCAAACCCGGTTATTACCGCCGCAAAATACCGGCTAACCGTTTAATCCCTTCCTCAATCTGCTCTTCACTTAAATGTCCATACCCGAAAATCAACTTTCCGGTATGGTTATTTTTTTCTATGGTATGGGCTTCCACCGGATATATCTTTACTCCTTTATCCAAGGCTTTTTTAATGATTCCATCATTAAATTGGATAGTTTTAAAATCAGCCACCAAGTGTAACCCGGTAGTTTGACCGATAACTGTAACTTGATCCTCAAATCTGCATTTTAGAATACTAATAAGAGTATCCCTTCGCTTTTGATAAATTTTTTTCATTTTATAGATATGTCGCTGCAAATAACCTTCCTGCATAAAACGGGCTAGAGTTAATTGGTTCAATGAATTGGTATGCATATCGGAAAGCCTTTTGGAATTACGGATCTTATTAACTAACTTAGGGGGAACAATCATATACCCTATCCGTAAAGCCGGAAAGAGTATTTTACTGAAAGTACCTAGATAAATGACAAGTTCGGGAGCAAGTCCTTGCAATGAACTGATGGGTGGTCCTTCATAACGGTATTCGCTGTCATAATCATCTTCCACGATATAGCTTTTTATAATTGCGGCATATTCGATTAATTCAATTCGACGCTGAATCGGTAGGTTGCCGCCGATGGGGAATTGGTGGGAAGGGGTAACTTGAATAAGGTTTGGTTTATATTTTTTTGGAAGCTGAGTAGTTTGAATCCCATATTCATCGACTGATACCGGAACGACGGCTCCGCCTGAAACGGTAAAAATTTTGCGAATATCCTGATTGGTTGGGTCTTCGACGACAGCACAGCCGTTAGAATTCAGCAAACATTGTGCCGTCAAAACCAAGCCCTGGACTGAACCTGAAGTAATTAAAATTTGCTCCGGATCAGCAATCACTCCACGGGTTTTGCTGAGATAATCAGCGATAGTTTCCCGTAATTCCACCCTTCCTTCCGGGGAATCGTAACTTAAAACCGAATGAGGAGTATCCAGACAAACTCGATGGCTAATTTCCGCCCACTTTTTCCGGGGGAAAAGTTCCAGGGCGGGAATACCGGAACGGAAATTAATATAATCCTTGATCCGAGGTTGATTGTTGGAATGAACCGGCTTTTGGCAGGTTGTTGGAGTTGGTTTATTTTTTAAATAAGCGCCGGTAGCTATAAAAGTACCGGAACCGATTTTCCCCTCTAGAAATCCTTCAGCCATTAACAATTCATAAGCTTCGACCACTACGATACGTGATACATCCAAATCAGCTGCTAATTCCCGTGAAGAAGGTATTTTTTCACTCCCTTTTAAAACTCCGGTTAAGATTAATGACCGTAGCTGATTGTAAATCTGTCTGGTTAACGGGAGAGTTGAGTTGCGATCAATATTAAGGATAAGCATTCATTGACTCCTTATTCAATTTCGGATTGCGGATTTCGAACTATTCAATTGCGAATTGCGGATTTCAAATTTCGGATTTAAAAATCTTTTAGCCTGGTCGCTTAAGAGTAAGTATTTTTTTAGTTTTCAATATTTTACAAGATCTTTAGATTTTGTTTTTTAAATCTGCAATCTGCAATTTAAAATCCGCAATTAAAAGAGTGGTATTATTAAATTTCTCATTTAATGGACCTACAATAAGTCCATTTTATCAAATATTATATTATTAAAAAAGAGGGTGATAGGAATGCAAGTGTTAGTGATCTTGGCTCATCCCAACCCGGGAAGCTTTAATCATGCGATTGCGGGTAAGGTGGTTGATGTTTTACAACGGAAAGGATATCAAGTAATATTTCATGACTTACATGCCGAGCAATTTGAACCGCGGATTACTTATGAAGAGATCCCCAAAGGAGCTTTATTGGATAAAAACCTCGAAAGACATTGTAATGATTTAATTAATGCAGATGGCATTATTTTTATTCATCCGAATTGGTGGGGACAGCCGCCGGCTATTATGAAAGGATGGATTGACCGAGTTTTCAGACCTGGTATAGCATATCAATTTCATGAAGATGATCCGGGCGTCGGAGTTCCTGACGGTTTACTAAAAGCGGGGATTGCCATGGTGTTTAATACTTCTGACACTCCTGAACAAAGGGAACGGGAAGTATTTGGAGACCCATTGGATAGGCTTTGGAAAAATAATTTAAATTATTGCGGGGTAAAACGAATTGTGCGAAAAACATTTGGAGTTATTGTGACAAGCAGTTTGGAACAACGCCGTGGTTGGTTGGATGAGGTTGAGAATATGGTGGGGGAGTACTTCCCGGAAATAGGTATATAAAATAGGTCTCTAGAACTCAGAAATCAGAAGTCAGAATCCAGAAGGTGTACTCGAATCCTTTGAAGTAATTTTTAGGGTTTTTCAGAATTCCGGATTCCGGATTCTGTCTTCTATTCCATAAATTTAGAGTTTTTTTACTATGAGATTTACAATGCGGAGGTTGAACAGGATGATTCGAAAGTGCGGAGAAGCTGATTTTCAAACAATATATGATATCATTAATGATGCCGCCCTGGCTTATAAAGGAGTTATTCCGGAGGATTGCTGGCATGAGCCTTATATGCCTATGGAAGAGCTGCGAAACGAAATTGAATCCGGAGTCTTATTCTGGGGTTATGAACAGGAAGGTAAATTGATTGGTGTAATGGGAATCCAGCCGGTAATAGATGTGACTCTGATCAGACATGCTTATGTCCGGACCAAAAGTAGGAATCATGGGATTGGAGGTCAATTACTGACTTTTTTATATAATCAGACAAGCGGACCGGTATTAATCGGAACTTGGGCCGATGCTACTTGGGCAATAGGCTTTTATCAGAAAAACGGTTTTCAGTTGGTTCCTTCCGGAGAGCGGATGAGCCTTCTAAAAAAATACTGGCAGGCGCCGGAGCGGCAATTTGAAGTCTCGGTAGTATTGGGAGACCCAAAATGGTTTAATATCAATATGTGTTCATAATAGTAATACTTCGGAAACACACTCCTGAATATAGAGGTGTGTGGAGACGAATAGTATTACTTTGAACGCAAATTGATATAGTTACAGGGGGTGGAATAATGAAAGTGTTGGGAGTGGTCGGTAGTCCCCGCAAAGGCGGCAATACCGATGTTTTGATAAATACAGCGCTGGAAGGGGCTGAAAGTAAAGATATAATTACTGAAAAAATATATTTAAAGGACTTAAATATTAATGAATGCGACAGAGAAGTAGCAGACAAACTTGAAGTCATGGAAAAAGCGTATGAATTGGGGAAGAAGATTAGAGATATTTGGAAAAATTAGTTTACAGCTTATATAAAACTGATAAAATATAAACATAAAAAATCAGGAAGTGAATCTTTTGATCATTAGCGCCAGCCGGAGGACGGATATACCGGCCTTTTTCAGCGATTGGTTTATGGAACGAGTTAAACAGGGTTATTTTTATCAGATGAACCCCTTCAACCCTAAACAAATAAAGGGTTATAGCTTGGCTCCGGACGATGTGGACGCAATTGGTTTTTTCACCAAAAATCCAGGGCCTTTTCTAAAACACTTGTCTTATTTGGATTCTCACGGGTATCCCTATTTTTTTCATGTTACTCTCAATAATTATCCCCAGGTTTTCGAACCTAATTTGCCTTCAGTTGAAGAGCGGATCGCCGTTTTTCAGGAACTTAGTAACCGGATAGGAAGCGCTAAGGTAATCTGGCGGTATGATCCGATTATTATTAGTTCACTCACCCCGATGGACTATCATTTGGAGGCAGTGGCTTATCTGGCGAAGTCATTGCGGGGGTATACGGAAAGGGTTTATATTAGCTGGCTTGATTTTTATACTAAAGTTAACCGACGACTAAAATTAATCACTGAAAAACAGGAAATAGAATTTACCGACTTGACCCAGCCGGAATATCATGAGCAGCTTTTTGAATTTGCCGCAAAGATACAACGGATTTTTACAGATCGAGGTATCCAGGTATTTACCTGTGCCGAGGCAATTGATTTCAAATCAGTGGGAATTGAGCCCGGAAGCTGTATAGATGGGAATTTGATTAAAGATCTCTTTAATATAAAAAAGAGTTTAAAAAAAGACACTTGTCAACGGAAAGAATGCCGATGCGTGAAAGCGGTGGATGTAGGGATTTACAACACCTGCAACTTTAAGTGCGCTTATTGTTATGCCAACTCTAATGAACAAATAATTGAAAGGAATCTGCAGCGATATAACCAAACAGGGCCGTTATTAATTGGAGATTATGATGGAAAGGTTGAGATCATCAGGGAGAAACAATTGACTTTGTTCGATTGCTCCCATTTATTCCAATTTTGAAATATTAACGAAGTCCGGAAAAGCATCATGGAAAAAACCTGCAAATATTTTTGGAATATACCACTAAAAGTTACTCGGATAATAGTTTCTTGAATATTGGATTGGACAAGAGCGGAGCGAATCCATCTTTGTTTCAAATGCGGCCAGTGTATGGCTATCTGCTCAACTTCCTCGGTTGCTATCAACGGATTATCCTATGACAAAGACTTCTTTGAGCTTCCGAAGACGGAGGCCGATGCGGAAGTTTTTTTTAATCTTATATCTACATGCCGTGCCATTAGAAATTTTCAAGAAACTCCGGTTCAAAGCCTTACCGTTTATGATCGAGTTGTATGATTTCTTGTTTAAAGCATGGAGTAGTCCAATAAGCAGATATTTTATCAAAAAGGAAGTAGGAAGCAAGAAATTTAAACAAATGGAATCGCACTTGATTCCAATGTTACAAATCCATTTGTCCGGCTTAAAGAATGGGACGGAAGATACTATAACCAGAAATTCTCCGGCGATGATATTGTTCCATGCGGATAAAATAGAAATAGAAATATGTAGTAAAATTTTTATAGTTTTTGATAAGCCATCAAAAACAAACGGGGAAATCGAAATAGTACAGCACCATTTTTTTGTTTCGGATAGCTTTGCATGATCCGGTTAAGAATGGTCTCTTCAAACAGCATCTTCTTTTCTTCCGGAAGAACATCCAGATAGGGACGAAGTCCGGTGCCGCGATACCACTCCATAATATCCTGGTGTGATTTCAGAATATGATAGTAGTTAACTTCCCAGATATCAAAATCCGAGGTAATTTCCGATAAAACATCAAAATATTCAGGTGGAGTCAGAGCGTCATAAGCCCGGTTTTGAGGTAAGTATTCCTTCCATTCTTCCGAAGCGCTGACTTTATAGATAATTTGTTGAATTGGCTCATTAAAATTGAATGGGATTTGGAGCGCTAAAATCCCTTCTTGTTTTAAAAGTCCTAACAGATTTTTTAAAAGGCGACGGTGGTCCGGAATCCATTGAATACAGGCATTGGAAAATACTATATCAAAATCCCGGTCTAGCTCCGATAAATCGCCACCGGCGTCGCAGATGGAAAAATCAAGGTGAGAATAGTTTTCTTTCGCTTTAGCGATCATATCCTTCGAATTATCAACACCTAAGATATAAGCATCCGGAAAACGGTTGGCCAAAACTTCGGTGCTGTTTCCCGGCCCGCAGCCGATATCAATAATTTTTTTTGGATTCTCAAGTCGTATTCGATTGACCAGATCTATAGAAGGTTGGGTCCGTTCATTTTTAAATTTCAAGTATTGATTGGCATTCCAATCTATCATCTTAATCACCTCTTTTGTTCCAAATATTTTACAATCCCGCCGCAATTCAATATATCCTGCATAAAAGGAGGAAGCGGAGTGACTTCATAGTTGCTCTTTGAAGTAATGTTCCTGATAACGCCGTTTTGGATATCAATCTCCAGTAAATCGCCATGGTTAATCTCATCAGCATTAGCACATTCCAGTAATAAAATTCCCAGATTGATGGCATTGCGATAGAAAATCCGGGCAAAACTTTTAGCAATGACGGCGCTAACGCCTCTTTCCTTTAAAACGGCGGGAGCTTGTTCCCGGGATGAACCACAGCCAAAGTTATCGTTTCCGGCAATAATATCTCCCGGTTTAAAATCCTTGGTGAAGTTCCCATAGAATTCAAAAGTATGTGGAGCCATATCTAGAATCGTAGCCAGACTAAGGTATTGAGCCGGAATAATCTGATCGGTATCTACGTTATCTCCAAATTTAATAACTTTATCTTTAATCATCTTATATCACCTTCCTGGGATCGGTTATTTTTCCATAGAGCGCAGAAGCTGCTATAGTAGCCGGACTTCCAAGATAAATTTCACCGTCGGGGCTGCCAACCCGGCCTCTAAAATTACGGTTGGCGGTAGTAAGGAGCCGTTCTCCCGGTCCGATAATACCGCCGGTGCCTCCGAAACAAGCGCTACATCCGGGTGTGGATATCATAGCTCCGCTTTCCATCAAGATTTTTATCAAGCCGCGATTCATTGCTTCCATGAATACGGCATTACTGGCAGGTGTAACCAACATCCGGACTTTGGGAGAAATTTTTTTACCCTTTAAAATAGCAACAGCAGTTTCAAGATCTTCAAGCCTACCGTTAGTACAAGCGCCTAAGAATACTTCATCAATCTCCAAACCTTCAAATTCGGATATGGGTTTAACATTATCCACGCTGTGAGGATATGCTATTTGAGGCTCCAAACTTTCAGAATCATAGGTTAATACCTGTTCAAAATCGGCATCAGCATCCGAATCATAAAGTTGATAATTTATCCTTGCTTTTTCTTGCATAAAGGTTTTTACCTTTTCGTCAGGCTGGATATAGGCAAATTTAGCTCCGACTTCAATACCCATATTGCAAAGGGTTGCCCGTTCTGCAATTGACAAATCGTTAATTGCGTCTCCTTCAAAGATGAGCGCTTTATAGGTGGCTCCTTTGGCGGTAAGGTCGCCTATTACCTTTAAGATAAGGTCTTTGGCGAAAACGCCTTTGGGCCAGTTACCGTTTACCTGGATTTTAATAGTAGACGGTACTTTAATCCAAACCTTACCTTCTTTCCAGCCAACCGCTACATCGGTGGAGCCCATTCCGGTGGAAAGGACGCCGATGGCTCCGTAGGTACAGGTATGGGAATCAGCTCCGATAATAAAATCGCCTGGCTTGGCATGATACTCCAGCATCAGCTGGTGGCAGACACCAATACCGTCATAAACATATTTTAGCTCCTCTTCCCAGGCGAATTGCCTCATTTTTCTGTGGGTTTCCGCCGCCGCAATGGAGCTGACGGGAGTGTAATGGTCCATAACCATGATTACTTTCTCCCGGTCAAAAACTCGCTCACCCTTTAATTCATCTTTAAAGATATCAATCGCCAGGGTGGTAGTGGCATCATTGGCCATTACATAATCTAATTTTACATCAACGATCTGTCCGGGTTTAACGGCTGTAACACCAGCATGGGCAGCGATGATTTTTTCGATAGCATTCATAGTGTAATCCCTCGCTTTCTTTCTTTTATTTTATTCTACTTCAAATTTTGTTATAATTGAAATATATATTAATTATATTTATGATAACCGGAGGTTATACCATGCTGAACACCGAGCTCTATAAAGTCTTCTACTTTACAGCTAAATGCGGAAATGTCTCCGAAGCGGCGGAACAGCTCTATATTAGCCAACCGGCCATCAGTAAGTCTATCAAAAAACTGGAGTCTTTAATCGGATGTTGTCTATTTATCAGAAATTCCAGAGGAGTCAGCCTTACCACCGAGGGCGAAGTTCTCTATGATTATGTAAAAAACGCTTTTGAAAAACTCGATAGTGGAGAAAGAATGCTGGAAAAGTTAAAAAAGAGAACCGAAGGGGTTGTTAAAGTAGGCATTAGCAATACCTTATGCCGATATTTCTTTTTGCCGTATCTTGAAGCATTTCATTATAGGTATCCAGGTATCAGAATTCAAATCATCAACCGGACTTCGCCCGAGACTATTACGCTTTTGGAACAAGGACGGCTTGACTTTGGTATTATCAGTATTCCCATGGATAAGGCTGAAATGGATTATATTGAGTTGTTGACTATCCAGGACATTTTTGTAGCCGGTAAGAAGTATAAGATTGATGAAAATTCGATATCGGTAGAAAAACTTCTTGAGTATCCCCTTCTTATGCTTGAGGATAAAAACTTATCCCGCATTTATCTCGATGAATATTTTAAGGCTAATAATCTAAGCTTTACACCGGAAATCGAGATCAGCAGTATGGATATATTAGTTGAATTTGCCAAGATAGGGCTTGGTATTGCAGCGGTGATTAAGGATTTTGTTTCGGAGGAATTAGCTGCGGGCACGCTGAAAGAGATTAAAATCTCACCTTCTTTGCCTTCAAGAAAGATCGGCATCGCTTTAAAAAAGAATATTCCGATTTCCCTGGCAGCACAATCTTTTATAGAATTCTTGATTAAGGGAGTTTCATAAGTTAAAGATAGTTAAGCAATAGAATTAATTAGAAGATAATTGACATTTCAAATTTAAAAAGAGTAATATATGAATATATTCATGAATATATTCATAATTAGAAACAAATTTAAGAACTTACTGGAAATCCGGAGGTACTATTTTGAAAATTATAATATTGATCACTTCTGTACTTGGTATTATTTTTCTATTAATACATGAGTTTGACGCCATCTATGAAGAAGAATGGAGGATGTTTAAATTCCTTAGGCGTCTTCCGGAACGTACTCAATACTTAATCTTTTTGTATTCACATATTCCAATTCTTCTATTTGTTTTTTATTATGTTTGGCATGTTTTTCACTTCACCGGCAAACCAATCTGGCTTTTTTTAAACGCGTTTGGTATAGTCCATTTTTTACTTCATTGGTATGCTACTAAATGGGAGTCCAATGTATTTCACCGTTTTTCCTCTTTTATCTTTATTGGAGCTTATGCATTAACCGGATTTATAAATCTTCTTTTATATTCTTATTACGAATATTAGGGAAGCGCTGATTAATTGAATAAGTGACGATTTTGTGCTTCGCAAAATGCCTAATACCGCATATTTGCTTGCACAAAATCGGATTAATCAGCGCTTCCTTAGCATACATCTTGTTCCAGATTTTCCAGAAGACTGGCCGCTTGAGTCATTCTTTTCGCTTCTCGCCATTCACTCAAGAAAGTACTTTTTAAATAGGCAGCCCGTAATAAAGTTTCGGAAACTCTTAGATTGGAGTAAATCCGCCCCGCAGGGATAAAACGCTTGGCTGTGTAATCCAATCCCATTTCATAAATGAAACGATAAGCTTTAAGTTCAGGCCTTACTATTCCAATCTGTTTGGCTACCTGTGGATTCAATTTACCATAGCGATCATCGTTTCCGTAAAGTAATTGGTATTTGAGCAGCAATTCGGGAAAGTATTCTTCTATGGAAGAGAGAAATTCATTTTTATTTCGGCCCGGAGTTAAGGTCAAACCCCAAGCGTGAACAAACTCCGCTTTGGAGGCTTTGGCTTCGGAGCAGATCTTTTTAAGGTTTGAATCGGTATCGCCGATAAAAGGTAGGATTGGCATAAGATATACTCCGGAACTGATCCCGGCATCTCGAAGAAGTCGGATCGTACGGAACCGTTCCTCCGGTGGACTGGCGCCCGGTTCAAAAATCTTACTTAACTCCTGGTTCGCTAAAGTAATAGTTAAATTTACTCCGGCATGAGTCTCTTGATTAATTTTTACTAAAAGATCCAAATCTTCCAGCACCGAATTGCTTTTAGTTAAAATTAGCACTGGAACTCCGTAGTCATAAGCCAATTGCAGCAATTGCCGCACAAGCCTTTTTTCTGCTTCAACAGGCTGATAGACATCACAGACCCCACCTCCGATAAATAAGGTGAATCCGGCTTTTGGCAAATCCTGCTCAAAAAGAGATCCTTGAATGATTTGCTTAGACCGTAATCCCTTATTCTTCAGAAAACGCTCCAGCAATTCAGGGGCGTTAATTTTGATTCGGATTTTCCTGCCGAAATCAGCGTGCATATGATACCGTTCTGACTTACCATCACAGTAACGGCAATCATGAGCACAACCTTGATAGGGATTGAGGGTATATTCCATCCAGGCGAAAAGTGACGGGTAACTTGGTCTTACTAATGTTTTAGCGTTGTATTCCTCTATAATCAATCATTAATACCTCTAAAAAGTATTTTTAATAATTATAACTCGAAATATTGACAACCAGGTGTCAGGATTACTAGACTTTATGCTAAAAAGAGTTTGGTTTCTCAACCAAAAGTGACAATTTGGTTGAGGGGATTAAAAAAACGGAAAAGAAATAAAAGCAATATTAAATAACTTATTGCCTCTAACATTATATAAGGGTTTATATTTCAGCAGATAAAATAATAAAAAATACCTAAATACACAAAAAAAGGGCCCTATGATAAAGGTCCTTTTTTATGACTAGAGTTCTACAAGTTGAATAGTCCCGTCTTCATTGTATTTTAATTCAGTATATTTAACGCAACGCCTATTATCGGCTCCGCCGGATAAAGAGCTGTCATGATAAAACAAATACCACTTATCCTTAAATTGGACGATTGAATGATGAGTCGTCCAACCTATTACCGGATTTAGTATTTTGCCTTTGAAGACATAAGGGCCTTTCGGATTCTTGCTCATGGCATATACGATACAATGTGTAGTGCCGGTTGAATATGAGAGATAATAGTATCCATTGTATTTATGGACCCATGGTCCTTCAAAATATCTTCTTTCTTCATCTCCTGCCGGTATGGGGCGGCCGGCTTCATCTACGATGGATATTTCTTGGGGAGTTTCTTTAAATGTAAGCATATTATCACTTAATTCAGCTACTCTAGGACCAAGAGCCGGTTCTGTTTCTGCAGGGCCGGTTGCATCCGGATTAAAACTGCCTGTCTGCCATTTCTCAAGTTGCCCTCCCCAGAGACCGCCGAAATACATATAGACCTTATTATCATCATCCACTAAAACGGCCGGGTCGATACTAAAACTGCCGGGAATATAATCAGCTTGAGGTTTGAACGGACCTGCAGGAGAAGAACTGGTGGCAACCCCGATTCGAAAGATGTCTTGCTTATCTTTGGCCGGGAAATAGAAATAATAAGTATTGTTTTTGTATGCTGCATCCGGAGCCCATAATTGTTTACTTACCCATGGAATATCCCGAAGATGGAGTACTTCACCATTATCAACACAGGGGGAATCAAAATCATCTATTGATAGAATATGATAATCCTCCATATTATACTGGTCGCCATTATCATTGGAAGGAATATTTTCATCGAGGTCGTGAGAAGGATATATATAAATTTTCCCTTCAAATACATGAGCGGACGGATCAGCAGTATAAATATGAGTTACTAAAGGTTCGTTAGGTTTTACTTTGTTTTTCAATATCATTTCTCCTTGCAATATAATAGAAGCTTCCTTAATCAATAAATATTATTATATCAATATAACCGTTAATGGAAAACAAATTTTTTATTTCCAGTACGTAAAAAAAATGCAAACAGAATAAGAATTTATTCCAACCCTATCAACAACTTGATGGTCCTCAATAGGAATATGTATTGTTTCAATACCTTTTTTTGGTATAATTATAGGAGTAAACTGTTCCATAATTCGAGTACAAGTATCTATTTGGGACTGTTGCAAAACAAGCTTTTGTCTGTTCTGTCCACCCAACCCTAAACAACGGTTGGGCTAGGTATATATATAGAGTTCTAAACCCTCTATGGGGCTCGGTAAATGCTTCGAAGCATAACCCAGCCTCATTCATGGGGCTTGAGAACGATTTTATAGACCTAGCCAGGTTCTTTAGGGCCTGGTGGGGATGAGGACATTCGTTGGTTTTTTGATTTTGCAACAGTCCCTTCAATTTAAGTTTTATACGAAAAAAGGGGATATTTTTAAAATGATTCGTGAAGCAGAACCGAAAGATATAGAAGCAGTTCAACAGCTTTATAAAATATTGTGCCCTGATGCTCTGGTAAAAGTAATACCTGAAAGGATTATCGAAATTAAAAGTGATCCTAATCAATATTTATTTGTTTACGAAGAAAACGGTACTGTCTTGGGAACGGTAATGTTGGTTATTTGTTTGAGCGCCATGTTTGGTAGTCAGCCATTTGCATTAATTGATCATTTTGTGGTAGACGAAATATATCGCCGCCGGGGTATCGGGAGCCAATTAATGGAATATGTAATTCAAGTCTGTCGACAGAAAAAATGCACCAGAGTTATGTTGTTAAGTGGCGGGGATAGAAAAGAAGCACATACATTCTATGAGAGTAAAGGGTTTAATGGTTCGGCGAAAAAAGGATACATAAAGTATCTCAACCGGAATTAACAAAATATTTAGGGGTGGTATAAATTAAAAACGATTTGGTCTATGTCGATAATTTGTTTGATTTAAAGCAAACTATCGCGCTTGAGCTTTTTAGGAGTGTCACATATGCTTGGGAAGTATTACCAAAGATTAAGGATTATATTTCGGAGCTAGCTTTCAATCTTCCAAGTGGTTTTGAAAGAATCGAAGCAGATATTTGGGTTGGAAAAGGAACGATTATAGAAAAAACAGTTATATAGGTAAAGAAAGTATTATCTATCCGCTTACGTTGGTGAGAGGTATAGTTCCGGTGGCTTTATTTGTTATAGAAAAGTAATAATTTTTATATAAAGCTTTTTGGAGAGAAAGCCAAACAGGAAATTAGAGATTAACGTAGAACTCTCATGTAAAACCGCGAGGTGATTAAAATGAGTGTTCTCAATTTTTTTATCAGCTTAATAAAAACATTGGCGTTTGCTTTTTTCGCTGTATCGATACCATTGCTATTAGTATTAATCCTATTATCACTCAGAAATATTGAAAAAAACCTTAGTATAATTGCTGTAAATAATATTAAGCCCCAAAAGAAAGCCCAAAGTAAGGATAAACAATCAGATAATAAATGATAGTTAGACTTTACTTTTAAAAATTGAAATGATATAATTCTGCCAACAAATAACACACAACAAATTAACATATCTATGCTAGGGGTGCCGGAAACGGCTGAGAGGGATTAAGTCCCGACCCTTTGAACCTGATGCGGTTAGTACCGCCGGAGGAAAGCTAAGCTGATTTTTAAAGTCGTTAATGGCTTTGGAGGCTTACCTTCTTCAGGTAGGCTTTTTTATTTGCTATTGATTTGGAGGTGAAAACATGAAAAAAGCTTTATCGATTGCCGGGTCGGACTCCGGCGGAGGCGCAGGGATTCAGGCTGATATTAAAACTTTCTCCGCCTTGGGAGTGTATGCTACAACTGCTGTAACAGCGATAACAGCTCAAAACACCCTTGGTGTTTCGGCGGTGCAACTCATCGAACCGGATATGGTACGGCAACAATTAGAAGCTGTTTTATCAGATATCGGAGCAGATGCGATTAAAATTGGGATGTTGGGCAGCATAGTCAATATTGAAGTTGTCTCGAGGATTATGGAAGAATATCAGCCGGATAACATCGTCTTGGACCCTGTTCTTTATTCCAAAACAATGTTCCCTCTTTTGCAGCAAGAAGCGGTTAAGATCCTTTCGGAGCGGCTATTTCCGTTAGTAGATTTTCTCACACCCAATATTCCGGAGGCGGAGTTACTTACCGGTTTTGCGATTAAATCCATTGAAGATATGAAAAAGGCAGCATTACAACTTCGAATCATGGGTCCCAAGATTGTTTTAGTCAAGGGAGGTCATTTCCCGGGGAAAGCAATTGATCTCTACTTTGATGGCAAAGATTATATTTTATTGGAGGAAGAACGAATCAATACCAAACATACCCATGGTACCGGCTGCACTCTATCGTCGGCGATCACCGCTTATTTGGCCAAAGGATTTGAGCCATTATCCGCCGTCCGCAATGCTAAAGAATATGTTACCCAAGCAATTGCTCACTCTTTGAACATAGGTAAAGGAATAGGACCGACTAATCACTTTTATCAGGTTTGGAAGGAATAGATTTGTCTAAAATCCTAAAAATCCGTGTAAATCCCGTCTAAAAAATTATCTTTTTAACACAGGTTAAAACAGAATCATAAGGATTAAAAAAGGAGGATTTATCGTGAATAAATTCGGAATTATTATTGATACAGTAAGGGAAAAGAAGCCGTTGGTGCATCACATCACTAACTATGTTACAGTCAATGACTGCGCCAATATTACTTTAGCAATCGGGGCCGCTCCGGTGATGGCGGATGATATTGATGAAGTAGCTGAAATAGTCTCCATCGCCTCTTCATTAGTAATTAATATTGGTACTTTAAATAAACGGACCATTGAGTCAATGGTGGCAGCCGGTAAAAAAGCCAATGAAAGAGGAACTCCGGTAATATTGGACCCGGTTGGAGCGGGGGCCAGCGTTTTAAGAACGGAGACTGCCGCTAGGCTGATTCAAGAGGTAAAATTCGCTGTTATCCGGGGCAACGTTTCCGAGATTAAAACCTTAAGCAAAGGAACCGGGAGTACCAGAGGGGTTGATGCTAATGAGAGTGATGCCAATGCTGATAATTATCTTGATTATACAGCTCAACTAGCTATTGATTTTGCTAAAAAAACCGGTAGTGTAATCGCTGTTACCGGAGTAATTGATGTAATATCCGATGGAGTAAAGACTTATTTTATAAAAAACGGTCATCCAATGATGGCTGGGGTAACCGGGACCGGATGTATGTGTACTTCTTTGGTGGGATCTTGTTGTGGAGCTACGGAAGATCATACGGAAGCGGCAGTATCAGCAGTGGCAGCCATGGGTTTGGCCGGCGAAAAGGCTTTTAAGCGTGTTCAAGAGGCCGGTCTGGGTAGCGGAAGTTTCCGGAGCTTCATTATTGATGAAACCAGTTTATTGACCGGCGACATGCTACAACAAGGGGGCAAAATAAATCTTGGATAAAGCTTTTAATCTCCAGCTATACGTAGTAACCGACCGGAGTTGGCTAAATGGAAAGTCTCTTGCAGAGCAGGTGGAGCAGGCTATTTCAGGCGGCGCTACTATGGTCCAATTGAGGGAAAAGGATTTAACTACTAAGGAATTCCTGATTGCAGCCGAAAATGTGAAACAAATAACTGATAAGTATGATATTCCGCTGATTATCAATGATAGATTGGACATTGCTTTAGCTGTTAAAGCAGCCGGTTTACATATCGGTCAAGACGATTTACCGGCGGTAATAGCTAGACGGTTACTGGGACCTGGAAAAATCCTCGGGGTTTCGGTTGCTAATCTTCAAGAAGCTATAAAAGCGGTGGAGGATGGGGCTGACTATCTGGGAGCCGGAGCGGTATTTCCTACTGAAACCAAAAAAGACAGTGGTTATGTGGATGACGACAGTCTAAAAAAGATTACTCAAACTGTTAAGATTCCGGTAGTAGCCATCGGAGGGATTAATGAAAATAACGGCTTGAAGCTGGAAGGTTCGGGGATTGCTGGAATTGCGGTAGTTTCGGCTGTGTTTGGCCGGAAAGATGTCAAGGATGCGGCCATGACGATGAAACAAATTGCTGAATCCATAATCAAGGGGAACAATCATGATTAAGGCGGTTATATTCGATTTAGACGGAACTCTAATAGATTCGATGGGAGTTTGGGATAAGATAGTAGACGATTTTTTAATATTGCGCCAAATTGCCGTTCCCGAAGGTATTAGCATGGAAATTAAAAACTTGAGTTTCCAGCAATCGGCTGAGTATTTCATTAACCGGTTTACTTTATCGGAAACAAGCAGTCAATTAATTGATATCTGGAATGAGATGGCTTTTCGGGAATACACAGAGAATATTCAATTAAAGGATGGAGTAAAGGAATTTTTAAACCGGTTGCAGCAGGAGCAGATCAAAATGGGAATTGCTACTGCCACTGATCGCCAATTAGTAGAAGCTGTTTTAAAACGGTATAAGATATTAGACCTTTTCCAAGTAATTGTTACAGTTGGAGAGGTAGGAGCGGGAAAGGAAAAATCGGATATTTTTCTTAGGGCAGCCGGAGGGTTAGATGTAAAACCCGATGAATGTATTGTCTTTGAAGATTGTCTCCATGCTGTAAAAAGCGCTAAAACGGCGGGAATGAAAGTATGGGCGGTTTATGACCGTTTTTCTGCTCATGAAAAACCGGAGTTGGAGTTAATTGCGGATCGGTACATTGATAGTTTTCAAGTAATATCGGAAGGGGGTCTTTGGGAATGAATTACACGACACAGATGGATGCGGCTAAAAAAGGGATTATTACCGAGGCAATGCGGAGGGTAGCGGAAAAAGAGGGGATTGAACCAGAAACAATTAGAGAACTGATAGCCGCAGGCAAAGTAGTCATTGCCGCTAATAAAAAACACCTGTCTTTGGACCCTGGTGGAATTGGGGAAGGGCTGTCAACCAAAATCAATGTTAACCTGGGAATCTCTAAGGATTGTAATGACATAGATAACGAATTGGCTAAATTTAAGAGAGCGGTGGAGTTAAAATCAGATGCCGTTATGGATTTAAGTTCATTTGGGAAAACGGCTGATTTTCGAACAAAATTAATAGAAATATCAACCATTCCTATCGGTACGGTGCCAATCTACGATGCTATTGGGTTTTATGAAAAGGAACTTCAGGATATAACTGCAGATGAAATGATAGCAGTAGTAGAAAAACATGCTGAGGATGGCGTTGATTTTATGACCATTCACGCCGGATTGAACCGGGCTGCAGTGGAAAGATTTCGCCGTAATCCAAGATTGACTAATATCGTCTCCCGAGGGGGTTCTTTGCTATATGCCTGGATGGAGTTAAACCATAAGGAGAATCCATTTTACGAATACTTTGACCGGCTGCTTGATATCTGTGAAAAATATGACGTTACTTTAAGCCTGGGTGATGCTTTACGTCCGGGTTCGATACATGACGCTACTGATGCCGTTCAGATTGAAGAGTTGATTACTCTGGGAGAACTGACTAAGAGGGCTTGGAGTAGAAACGTCCAGGTGATGGTGGAAGGGCCGGGGCATATGCGGATAAATGAGATTGCCGCCAATGTAGTGTTGCAAAAAAAGCTATGCCATGGAGCGCCATTCTATGTTCTAGGACCGTTGGTTACTGATGTGACCCCTGGTTATGATCATATTACCGGGGCGATTGGGGGCGCTATTGCTGCAGCTAACGGGGCCGACTTCTTATGTTATGTGACTCCGGCAGAACATTTACGCCTACCTACTTTGGCTGATATGGAAGAAGGTATTATCGCTTCCAGAATTGCAGCCCATGCCGGAGATTTAGGCAAGGGAATCCGAGGCTCGGGCGAATGGGATCACCAAATGAGTGAAGCTAGAGCGGCGATTGATTGGAAAAAGATGTTCAGTTTGGCTATTGACCCGGCTAAAGCACGGCGCTACCGTGAGGAATCCAAACCGGAAAATGAAGATACCTGTACCATGTGTGGAAAGATTTGCGCTGTTAGAACAATGAATCGACTTAAGCTGAACTCCAAGTAATATGTAGAGTTGCAATGCTTGATTTAAACAAAGATAGAATCCAGAGATACTTCCAGTCCATTGAAATAAAAGGATACAGCGATCTCGTGGTTTTTATAAGTAGCGTTTTTGCTAATGTTATTCGCGTCAAACAAATAAATACTGACTTCCCGGTTTAGGGGGTTAATAATCCAATATTCCTTAACCCCAGTAGCCATATAGAGGTCCAGCTTTTTGATAAAATCCTTGCTACGGGTGTTCTCGGAGATAATCTCGACAACCAATGCCGGAACACCCATATAATAATCTTTCTCATTCAGTTTCTCTTCAAGATCGCAGATGACCATTAAATCCGGTTGGACCACATTGATATCGTCGGCGTTTCGTTTCAGGGTAATATCAAATGGGGCAAACATTGGCCGACACTTTTTCCCCTGGAACCAGTTATAGAAAATGATATGGAGTTCACTTAGGATTTTTTGATGAAATACTTTAGGTGATGCCAGGAGATATATCTCACCATCTATATATTCATATCGTTCCTCACTATTTTCAGTTAGCTTAAGAAACTCTTCATAGGAAGCCTTTTGGGGATTAACTTGGTAAGCTTGAGCTTTTTCGTAAAGTTGATTATTGTCAGCTTTTTTTTCATAATCTTCATAAGCCGATAATTTGGCTACTTTTCGGCCATTACTGGTAATAATTATGTCCTCTTTAGCGGAGAGGTGCAAATATTTACCAAGGTTATTTTTTAAATCGGTAGAATTTACTATCATTGAGACACCTCCAAAAAAAGACCATTTTAGCTAAATTAGCTAATTTAATTATAAGGAAATTTTTTCTAAATGTCAAATTAGAATTGTGAATAAAGCAATTCTAGTCAAGAAAACCTTTTCTGTTACCAGGTATACTTAGTTCAGGGTGATACAATGGAGAACTGGGATCAAATCAACGCGGTTGAGCGGATACAGGTTTATATTGAAGATAACCTGAAGCAACCGATTACGCTCTATGAGCTTTCCAGGATAGCGGGTTATTCCCCCTGGCATACTTTGCGGATTTTCAAACAACTCACCGGAAAAACTCCTCTGGAATACATACGTTCCTTACGGCTGTCCCGGGCGGCCTTGAGTCTGTGGAACGAGGAAAACAGGGTTATTGATGTAGCTCTTGATTTTGCCTTTGATTCTCATGAGGGGTTTACCAGAGCATTTTCCGAACAATTCGGGATGACTCCGCAAAATTACCGGCGGGAGACACCGCCAATTCCGCTTTTTATGCCCAGCCGTATCCGTAGTTACTACCTCATGTTACAGAAAGGGGATATAATAATGCCGAAAAAAAGCAAGTTAAATACGGTTTTTGTTCAGGTGGTCGAGCGGCCGGCCCGAAAAGTGATCTTAAAAAGAGGAATCAAGGCTGATAATTACTATGATTATTGTGAGGAAGTCGGTTGCGACATCTGGGGGATACTCTGCAGTATCAAAGATGCTTTGTATGAACCGATCGGGATGTGGTTGCCGGAGAAATTTCGCCGACCGGAGACTTCGGAATATGCCCAGGGAGTTGAAGTATCTACTCAATATAAAGGCCAGATCCCGGACGGTTTTGAGTTAATTGATTTACCGGCTTGCAAGATGATGGTCTTCCAAGGCCCGCCTTTCGAAGATGAGAAATTTGAAGAGGCAATCGGAGATATGTGGCAGCTGATGAAGGAGTATAATCCGGAAATTTACGGATTTAAATGGGCCGATGAAGACGGACCAAGAATTCAGCTGGTACCTTTGGGTGAAAGGGGTTATATTGAAGCGAGACCGGTGAGGGCGGTAAAATGAGGGTGTGAATAAAAAAACGGTTATCTTAAGGATGACCGTTTTTTTATATCATAGTACCCCATTATTTTATTAGCTTTCATAAAAAAAGAAAGTGGCGCTTTAAGGCCTGAGATCAGATCCCTTGCCCTTGGAAGCCCTTGGAAAAGGGTAACCACCATCCTTCGCAGCCAATTATTTTAGACTGGCAACGTTCAGCTAATACCCTTTTCAGGGATAGGGTCGCATTTAGACCCAATTATAGGCTTTTATTCGGGGAATTAGTGAAAAAACTATAAATATAAATTTATATTTTATCGAATTCCATCCCTTTTTTCATAAACCAAAAACTCATACCGATAAGGGTTTTTTTCATCCTTAACGCCATCGGTCTTAGAGATCAATTGCCATTTCTCTTCATGAATCTCCGGAAAGTAAGTATCCCCGGAAAAGTCTTCATCGATCAAAGTGATATAAAGTCTATCCGCATAAGGAAAAAATTCCTGGTAAATTTGTGCTCCGCCGATGATAAAGACATCTTTATCTCTGCAATAATTCCGGGCTTCTTCCAGTGTATGCAGAACCAAGCAACTTTCCGCATGATAGTCCCGATTGCTAGTGACAATCACATTCTCCCGGCCGGGGAGAGGTTTGCCGATTGACTCAAAGGTTTTACGGCCCATAATCACCGGATGGCCCAAAGTGGTTTTTTTGAAGTAGGCCAGATCAGCCGGTAAATGCCAGGGCATGTTGTTTCCGGCCCCGATTACCCGGTTGTTGGCTGTCGCTACAATGATTGAAATCATACTGATATTGCCCCTAAATCACATTTATTTATGGATAATGTATCATATCTTGCTTGGAGATAAAAGAAAAATATAATCCGGAGATATATGGAACTTCAAAACATATAAGATAGTTATTTTAAAAAATTTCGAATTAAATGACAGTTGTAACTTTTGCCAAAAATTAGTTATAATTATATAAAATGAAGAAAATTTTGTAACCAAATTTCACCTATTGACGGAATTTCTTCGGGGCTTGGTGATTCATTCATCTTTGATTTAACAATTGTTTTGTAGCTGAATGAACACCGATCAAATATCGGATGTGAATTAACAAGCCATGGTATTTTCTTCATTTTATTTATGAATCAAGGAAATATGTTGAATTCAAAAAACTTAATTCAACATATATAGGTCAGTTTAGAATTCCGTGATTTTTGAAATATGGCAAATCATATCCAAGTGGATAAATAACTAATTGAGGGGGATTTTTAATGAAAACATTGCGAACGATCATGGCAATCATCCTTTTAGTGATTTCCTTCTGTTCTTTACCCTCTAATGCGGCCTTCAATAGTTCAACTCCATTATCGGTAACATTTAGTCCTCAAGCCGAAATAGACGGTTATTTAACGGAATTAATTAATATAATTGATAACTCCCGGAGCACTTTAGAAATTGCTCTGTATGAGTTGGACGACTTTGCTGTCTATAATTCCTTAAAACACGCTACCAATCGTGGTGTCCAAATCAGAATGCTTTCCGAAAGCGCCGCCACGGACCGTAATGAAAACGGCGGCACCCTCTCGCATCAACTTGAAGCCATCGGCATTGATGTCCGCTATGTCAATAAAACCTTACATCACAAATTTTTAATTGCCGACTATTCGTTGGCGGTCACCAGCAGTGGTAATTAGAACGAGGACGCCAACTCCGTTTATGATGAAAATACACTTCAGCTCAAAGACCCAGGCCTGGTTTTACTATATCGGGCCGAGTTCGAGCGACTTTGGCAGAACTCCCGCGAATTCGGCCAAACCTTTACTTTCTCCACCGGTACTCCCAGCCCGGAGGAACTGCTGGCTCAGATCGGCGACCATCCGGGACGGGAAGCTTACTTTACCTCCGCCAATTACCGCACTTATATCTCAAGCACTTA
Organism: Bacillota bacterium; assembly: GCA_023435225.1. Classification (GTDB taxonomy): domain Bacteria; phylum Bacillota; class UBA4882; order UBA8346; family UBA8346; genus UBA8346. Next base: position 32,615 of record JAEYRX010000013.1, on the reverse strand, counting down.
CGGGCCGACTTTTGCCAAGATCTCCGGCAGTCAAGTTGTAGCCGATAAAATCGTAACCCTAATTAACCAAGCTTCTCAATCAATTCATATGGCCGCCAATCACATGCGTTCCCGGCCCATCGCCGAGGCTTTGATTGCCAAGAAACAACAAAATCCAACTATGGATATTCAGGTTTACCTTGACGGTCAGGAGTATATCAGTGAGGAATATAACCAGTTCCAAATTGCCGAACGGGAAGCAAAGCTGGCCAAGGCGACCACTCCCGGAGAGATCCGTGAGATTATGGAGACGGATTTTTATTACAGCTATGAACTAATTAAAGCAGGTATTGACGTCCGGTTCAAGACTTACTCCTATAAATGGAATCCCAGCACTTCACCAATGATGCATCATAAGTACGCCATTTTCGACAACCGGATCGTAGCCACCGGAAGTTACAACTATTCGTACAACTCCGAGACCGGGAGCATGGAGAATCTGTTGGTCTTCGACGATACCTTCTCCGGTGAAACGGTAGCTAATTTCCAGAACAATTTTACCGCTATCCGGGAGACGGGGCGGGTAGAAGGATTCTATAACGACTTGCTGGCTTATATCGGTTCCGGCAGTAGATATGTACCGGTGCTTTATCCTTCGATGGCCTTAACTTACTCTGAGGTCCGGGCGCTCAAACAGACAATTGAAAACGCTTGTCCGGCGGTAAAGGAGCAGTTTTTTAAGGACAATTGTCAATATTTTGCGACATTTCCAAGAGGTCTTCAATTCACCTATGATGCTAATGGAAGAGTCACTTCTGTTCAGGATGCGGATGAACAAAGTTATGTCGTTAATTATGCCTATAATGACCAAAATGTAATTAACAATGTTTTCTATCAATCTTCCGATAATTTACAATTTCAAACAAACTACGCATATGATGAAAATGGTAATCTGATCGGGCTACAGTCGCCGGGATCAAATGTGAATTTTAGTTACGATAATAATCGGTTGACAGCGCTTAGTGCTGGTCAGGGTACGCATAGTTGGATTATAGAGCCAAATGATTCCGGCTCCCTAGTCAGGTACTCCACTCCTTTTCAAATAAATTATCTGACCTTACAATCGGATCAGTTGGGTGCACCGGTTCTGGTAACTGACGCCGATGGACGTAGTTTACAATGGCAATACGATAATAATTACACTATTACTTCCATTACCTCTCCGGATCGGACCATTAATTATTCTTATGACGAACATAATAGGGATTGGCAGATTTCAAGTAATGATAATGAGAGTATTCATTATAAACAGCCAAGCGCTAATGAATTCAATATCATTACTTCCGGTACTGTTCTGGCGGATCTTTATTATTCGGCAATGGAACAACAAGATAAAAGTACACTCTTAACTGTCGATATTGTTTCCAATCATGTTGCGAGCGGCATCGGTAAAAAAGCATCGGCCCAATATGTTTTTGATCCTTATGGACATGTGATCAAAGCAGGAGAAGTGAGTATAACCCGGAAACCGTCTTCGGGGAAAATTACCTCGATTATCTGCAATAATATAGTGGAAACACGTTCCTATAATGCCTGGGAGCAACTGATAGCACAACAGGTTACTTATAACGGGCAGGTTTATTTTGAAACGCAGTATCAATATGACGGTTTTTACCGCATTAAATCGGTATCTGAAAATATTCTTGGCGTTATTACCAGGTACGATTATACATATGATCAGGCTGGAAGACTGATAACAGTTTCAAAAGACGGTACTATAGTTGAACAATATACCTATGATCCGTTTGGAAATCGTGCCAGCAGTATTTCTCCCGATCTTACCGAAAGCTATGTTTATGATGGCGCTAACCGGCTGACAAATAAATCATGGCAGTTATCGGATAGTCTACGTAAGGCGGAATATTCCTATAATAATTCCGGCCAGCTCCGGTATACGGCTTACAAAACAGTAAAAGACGGTAGCCAATGGTTGTCGAAAGAGCGTAATTACGACTATGATGTTTTTGGTAATCTAAAAAGCGTTACCTGGGCCAGTCAAAAGCAGGAATATAAATATGATCCGTATAATCGGCGAATTGCCAGGCTCCAAAACGATAATCTAACCAGTGGATATATTCATGGTCTCGGCAGCGAACCCCTGGCTGAGTTGAATGAGAACGGCCGGATTATTAACGTTTATTTGTATGCCGATGGGAATGTCCCGGTTGCCATGCAAAAAGCCGGTACAAAGTATTATTTCATCTCAGATATCCGTGGTTCGGTGCGGATGGTGGTAAAAAGCGATACTGGGGAGATTAGGCAACAGCTCAGTTATGATTCCTTCGGCAAGGTACTGGCGGATAGCAATCCGGGTTATACTCCATTCGGGTTCGCCGGTGGCTTATATGATTACCGGACTGAGTTGGACCATTTTGGCGCCCGGGATTATCAGCCGGAGACCGGTCGGTGGACCAGCGAAAATCCGATCGGCTTTCGTGGCGGAGATTTAAATTTATATACTTATGTTGGGAGTAATCCGCTTAATAATATTACTCCAAATGGGTTATCTAAAAATAGCAAGCCGATAACTATTCTAAGTCCGTATAAAAAACAAAACACTGCTTTAGTCCCATATTATCCATCAAATGATGGTGCATTAGGACCATGGGAAAGGATAACATTAATGCCTGGGCAATTAATTGATAGATTTGGAGGGCTAAATGGAAAATATTTTTCTCCAGTAGGTACACCACTTCCTATGCGTGCTTTGCCATATAATACAAATTTAAATATGTATAATGTTTTTAAAGTTGCAAAACCATTTGAAGTTCAAGTATCAACAGTAAAGCCAGCGTTTGGGCAAATTGGTTTTGGTACACAATATCTTTCTCCAGTTAGTGTGGAAATACTTTTAGAAAGAGGAATAATTACTTTAATAGACCCTTAAAGGAGGAACCTTGATTTCATATTATTTGATTATGTATTAACCAATATATTTTCTCAATAGTTTTTTCACTTGCTGACTCATTCCATTTATATATCTGTTCCAATCCTTTGGATATATTTTTTACCTTTAATTCATCAGTTATTTGAGAATACTCAATTGTTGAATGAGAAGGGAAAGGACTGATTTTAATAATCCATGTTTGCTTATTAAAATCATATTCCACATTTTTTGTTTTATAATAACTTGCAAAAACATATAACAATGCTGCGGTTGGATCCGGTGTTATGGTCTTTTCAATCTTTAAAGCTAGTAAAAAGATTGTATAACATGTATCTTCGGGTCCATTTGCGGCTACCTGATGCCCAGATATTCTATAGGCAATATTATCGTAGCAACCTGCGCTAATTTCATTGAATGCAAATTTCCATTTTCTAAAATCAGTATTCATATTTTATTTCACCTTTTGCTTCCGGATCTTTCCGATAGGGTTTATTCTTTTCTACCATACGCAAAAATACGTTCTTCACCAAAGCGTCTTAAAATGGTCTTCGGGCCGAATCTCCCCCAGGAAAACCCATCGCCAATCTTCGGATTTTGAAGATCGATAATGAAAAACTCCGGGTTGAGAGATGCGGCAAATTGAGAAAGAGACTGATCATTGGAATTAATACATTCCTTATATGTCAAAATATTAGGATTTTCGCGCCAGATTTTGAAATGATAATCTTCATGAACCTTGTTCAGTTTACTGCTTTCCATATACATTCCAAATTCGATCAGGTCCCGTAAAAACTCCGTTAAAGAATCAGCCTGATAGACAATTACCGGAGCATCGTGACAGCAAAAAAAGACTGGACCCCAGCAGGTTGATCTGGATGTAAAATCAATGACCCAAAAATTTCCGAAACCATCATGAGCAATGGGCAATCCGTAAGGGAATAAATCGGCCATTTTAAAGTAAAAGTTCCCGGTGAAATCTACGCTATCAAGTAATCCATACCATCCTTTGCAGTATTGTAACAATTCGATAATATCATTAGGAATGGGCGCCGGAATTCGGGACTCTAATTTTTGCAATTCAGATTTGGAGATAGGCGGCATTAGTTCGATTTCAATGGGATACCCGTCTTCATCTTCAAATTCAGCTGTCTGTATTTGTTTCAACAACTCTAACGGACTGGACAATTTGTTATCACCCTTTCTGATGTAATAAAACTGTTGCATAATTGTTACCAAAATTTTTCTCCAAACCCCTTTTTTTCCTGCTCTAAAGAGGGATGGCCTGTTTTTAAAAGACGACGAAATCCCGGAGATAGTGGCTTATTGACAATCATTTGGTAATTCATACCTTAACAGTAATTAATTCACTAAAAGGCAATGATTCAATAGCCTCACAAAAATCGTGCCATTCGGAAAGCTTATGGTTTTTTCGGGCGTGATAAATATTACGAAGGTTCTCATAACTTCCAGTCCAAGTCCGCGTATAATTAAAACTCATGGGAAGGTCTTGGATTAATTGCCGCCAGATACTTTTGGCTTGATTTTGTTGTTCATTGGCTAATAATTCTTTATAATTGTTGATTAACTGGTTGAGATGTTCAAGGATTTTTTCCCGGAAAGGAGTTATTTCATCCCAGCTAAAATCGCTCACAGTTAACGGTCTTGAGGTCAATTTATGCATGGTACTGGTGCTATTGGCAACAGTACCAACTTTATAAGTATCCATTTCCTTCCACCAATAATCCGGGGCTATAATATCCAAGCAAACTAAGATTTGCCTTATAAATTTTCGATGATCACTACCGGAAGTAACCAAATTAATTGCCAGCTTGCGATCATTTTCTCCTAACGCTATCAATGCTCCGCTAGAATCGTCAAATACAGTATCTGATAGATGCCAGCTTGCCTTAGGGTTTCTCATACCTCTTAAGGCTCCTTTAAAGTTAAAGACTTCTACATGTTCAGTGTATAACATATAAGTATCTCTCCTATGGCTAAAAAATGTTACAGTATATGAATTACTTAATCTTATATGATTTTCTTTATCAATACTGTATCATAATTGGAGTCGTTCTGTAAATGTTGAGAAGATTTTTTGCGATTTTGAAGATCTTTAATCTATTTTAGTGTTCAGAGCTCAAAGTTTTGGGGTTGGGGGTCAAAGTTTTGGATTTAGGATTTAAAGTTTTAAGTTCGAAGGCCGAAGTTTTAGATTCGGAGGTCAAAGTTTTAGATGTAGAGCTCAAAATTTAAGGTTCGGAACTCAAAGCTTTAGATTTAGAAGTTAAATTTTTGGGTTATTAGGCCAAAGTATTGAGTTCAGAAGTCAAAGTTTTAGGTTTGAAGGTTGATATTTTGGGTTTGGAGATTTAAGCGTATCGAAAAAGCCGGTTTAGCTAGTGAGAGGAAGTATGTTTCAAATTTTGTTGCAAAATAAAAAACAAATGAATGCCATCATCTCCACCAGGCCCTAAAGGACCTGACTAGGTTATAAAAACGTTCTCAAGCCCCATGAATGAGGCTGGGTTATGCTTCGAAGTTCTGACCGAGCCCCGAAGGGGGTTTGGAAAGTTTTTATATACCTAGCCCAGCCGTTTCAGGGCTGGGTGGACAGAACGGCAAAAAGCTTCTTTTGCAACAGTCCCCAATTATAAAAATCGTAATAAATCATTAATCAAGACAAGCTCTATTCACCTATCAAATACCGATCAACTTCCTTCGCCGCTTCCCGTCCTTCGTGAATCGCCCAAACCACTAAACTTTGGCCGCGACGCATATCACCGGCGCTATAGACCCCTTTGATATTGGTGGTAAATTTGCCGTAGTCGGCTTTGACATTGGAACGGTTATCCTGCTCAACACCGAGTTGTTTTAAGAGATATCCTTCCGGACCCAGGAAACCCATAGCTAAAAGCACTAATTGGGCCGGCCATACTTTTTCGGAACCCGGTATCTCCTTTGGGATAAACCGGCCGCTACTATCTCTTTCCCAATTAACTCCTACGGTATGGACTTCTTTGACATGACCGTTTTCGTCACCGACTATTTTCTTGGTATTGATACAGTAATTTCGGGGATCAGCGCCGAAAACAGTCATAGCTTCTTCCTGGCCATAATCCACTTTATAAACCTTGGGCCACTGGGGCCAGGGATTATCGGCTTCCCGGTCCAACGGTGGCTTCGGAACGATTTCAAATTGGACCAGACTTTTGCAACCATGACGTAAGGAGGTGGCTACGCAGTCGGTTCCGGTATCGCCGCCGCCGATTACAATAACATCTTTCCCTTTGGCGGAGATATAATTGCCGTCCTGATGAGCGGAGTCAAGCAAACTTTTAGTATTGGCGGTCAGGAATTCCATAGCATAATGAACTCCTTTCAGACCACGTCCTTCAACATTTAAATCACGGGGATTGGTGGCTCCGCCACAGAGAACCACGGCATCAAATTCTTTTAACAAATTTTCAGCCGGATAATTTTTACCCACTTCAGTATTGGTCTTAAAGATTACGCCTTCTTCCGCCATCAAATCAACCCGGCGTTGGACGGTTTTTTTGTCCAGTTTCATATTTGGGATCCCGTACATTAAGAGACCACCGATCCGGTCGGCTCTTTCAAAAACGGTTACGGTATGGCCGGCTTTGTTTAATTGCGAGGCGCAAGCCAGTCCGGCAGGTCCGGAACCGATTACCGCCACTTTTTTCCCGGTACGAAGCAGTGGAGGCTCGGGTTTAATCCAGCCTTCTTCAAACGCCCGGTCAATTACCGAACATTCATTTACTTTGATGGTTACCGGTGGTTCATGCATTCCTAAAGTACAGGAACCTTCACAGGGAGCCGGACAAACCCGGCCGGTAAACTCCGGGAAGTTATTGGTTTTTTGCAGACGTTCAGCTGCTTCTTTCCAGAGACCATGGTAAATCAGGTCATTCCATTCCGGGATCAAATTATGAAGCGGGCAGCCTGCCGCCATGCCATTAAGTAAAATACCGCTGTGACAGAATGGGACTCCGCAATCCATGCAACGCGCCCCCTGGATTTGTTGCTGTTCTTCCGGGAAATGTTCATGGAACTCTTCCCAATCCTGCAACCGTTCCTGGGGAGGACGGTCGGACGGTAGTTCCCGTTTATATTCTAAAAATCCCGTAGGTTTACCCATTTAAGTTTCCTCCATTTTGAAGGTGAGAGGCATAAGGCGATAGGCGAAAGTTAAAATACGAGAAATAAAGATTTTATACTCGCGCCTGTTGCCTCACGCCTTTCGCCTATTTAGTTTCCACTAACCCGTTTCAAGTCGCTCTTGTTGGCCTCGAAAGCTGCCATAAATACTTCTTCGTTGCTTAAGCCTGATTTTTCAAGATTCTTAATAGCTTGGAGCACCCTTTTATAATCACGCGGAATAACTTTAACAAACTGCGGATAATAAAGGTTCCAATCGGCCAAAACTTGTTTAGCTCTTGTACTTCCGGTATATTCGGCATGTTTTTGAATCATGGTTTTTACTTCAGCTATTTCTTCCTGGTCCTCTATAGCTTCCAGGTCAACCATTTCCATATTACAACGGGTTTTAAGGGATTTAGTTTCATCGAGAATATAAGCGATACCACCCGACATACCTGCTGCAAAGTTTCGTCCTGTAGAACCAAGGATTACCACCCGGCCGCCGGTCATATATTCGCAGCCATGGTCGCCAACCGCTTCCACTACCGCTTTAACACCGCTGTTGCGAACACAGAACCGTTCACCGGCAATACCGTTAATATATGCTTCACCACCGGTAGCTCCATAGAAAGCCACGTTTCCAATGATAATATTGTTCTCCGGTTTAAAGACCGCTTTGTGAGGCGGATAGACGATAATTTTTCCTCCGGAGAGACCCTTGCCAAGATAATCGTTAGCGTCGCCTTCCAGAGTTAAACTAATACCGGGTGGGACGAAAGCTCCGAAGCTTTGACCCGCTGAACCCTGGAAATGAAGTTTAATAGTATCTTCAGGTAAACCTTTAGCTCCATATCGTTTGGTAACCTCACTCCCGAGGATGGTACCGGCTACCCGGTTGGTATTGCGTATCGGGAGAATGGCTTGAACTGTTTGTTGATCAGTTAAAGCAGGCTCACAAATTTTTAAGAGAATCTGGTTATCAAGCGATTGATCCAAACCGTGGTTTTGAGGTACTTGGCAATAACGACCGTATTCCGCCGGAACTTCCGGTTGGTATAAAATACTGGAGAAGTTTAAATCCTTAGCTTTCCAGTGTTTAACCTCTTTAGCAGGGTCCAATTTATCGATCCGGCCGACCATTTCATTAATAGTCCTAAAACCTAAACCGGCCATAATTTCTCTTAATTCCTGGGCGATAAAATGCATTAAGTTAACTATATGACTGGGATCACCGCAGAATTTTTTCCGTAATTCCGGATTTTGAGTGGCCACACCCACTGGACAAGTATCTAAGTTACAGACTCTCATCATTACGCAACCGATGGAAACCAGAGGAAGAGTAGCAAAACCAAACTCTTCGGCTCCAAGCATGGCGGCGATAGCTACATCACGACCGGTCATCAATTTACCGTCGGTTTCCAAAACTACTCGACTGCGCAGGTTATTTAAGAGTAAGGTTTGATGTGTCTCGGCTAAGCCAAGTTCCCAAGGAAGACCGGCATGTCGGATGCTGGTTCGGGGAGAAGCTCCCGTACCACCATCATAACCGCTGATTAAAATAACATCAGCTTTTCCTTTAGCAACCCCAGCGGCGATTGTACCGACTCCGACTTCGGAGACGAGTTTTACGCTTACCCGCGCCTGTTGATTAGCGTTTTTAAGATCGTGAATCAACTCCGCCAAATCTTCAATGGAATAAATATCATGATGCGGCGGAGGAGAGATCAAACCAACACCAGGGGTAGAATGGCGTACCTTGGCTACCCAAGGGTAAACTTTCCGGCCCGGGAGTTGACCACCTTCGCCGGGTTTTGCGCCTTGGGCCATTTTAATCTGTATTTCTTGGGCATTAACCAAATATTCACTGGTAACGCCAAATCTTCCGGAGGCAACTTGTTTTATGGCGCTACAGCGGGAGTCGCCGTTTGCATCCGGGATAAACCGGGCCGGATCTTCACCGCCTTCACCGGTGTTACTTTTACCACCGATTCTATTCATACCTATCGCTATAGTTTCATGAGCTTCCTGACTAATTGAACCATATGACATGGCGCCGGTTTTGAACCGTTTGCAGATAGACTCTACCGGCTCGACTTCTTCAATTGGAATTGCCGGTTGACCTGTTTTGAAGTTTAATAAACCTCTAAGGGTATAATATGTTTGGGTCTGGTCGTTAATTAGATGAGAATATTCCTTGTATAATTCATAATCACCGGTACGGCAAGCTTGCTGCAATTTGTGAATTGATTCCGGATTGTAAAGATGTTCTTCACCATTGCTCCGCCATTGAAAGAAGCCGCCGGTTTCCAAAGTTTTATTTTCAGCAAATCGTTCCGAGAAGGCTTGTTCATGCCGCATTTGTGCTTCATGAGCGATAGTATCTAAAGTAATTCCGCCAACCCGGGAAGGTGTCCAGGTAAAATAGCGTTCGATAACCGATTGACTGATACCCAAAGCTTCAAAAATTTGGGCTCCCTGATAACTTTGAATAGTCGATATACCCATCTTTGAAAGGACTTTGACAATTCCTTTAACAACTGCTTTAATATAGTTATATTCAGCTTTATGAAGATCCACATCATTAATCATTTTTTGTTGAACCAGTTCTCGGATGCTTTCAAAAGCCAGATAAGGGTTGATAGCAGAAGCCCCATAACCTAACAACAGAGCAAAATGATGAACTTCGCGCGGTTCAGCCGATTCAACTACCAGGCTTACTTGAGTACGTACTTTTTCCCGAATCAAATAGTGGTGTAAGCCTGAGACAGCCAATAAGGACGGAATAGCCGCTAATTCACTATTGATACCTCTATCGGAAAGTATAATGATATTAACTCCTTCTTTAATTACTCGGTTGGCTTCCTCACAGAGTTTATCCATAGCTTTTTTCAAACCGGCTCCGTCTTTAACATTAAAAAGAATCGGAAGGGTAACCGCTTTAAATCCGGTTTGATTCAAACCGGCAATTTTAGCCAGTTCTTCGTTGGATAAGATTGGTATATCCAGCTTAAGTTGGCGGCAACTCTCCGGTTTGGAGTTCAATATATTGCCTTCGGAACCAAGGTATGTTTCAGTTCCGGTGACGATTTCCTCACGAATAGCATCAATTGGCGGATTAGTAACTTGCGCAAATAATTGCTTAAAGTAATTAAAAAGTAATTGGGGCTTATCCGATAAAACCGCCAATGGAGAGTCAACTCCCATAGCTCCGAGCGGCTCGACTGCATCATGAGCCATTGGAGCTAAAATCAAGCGTAAATCTTCATAAGTGTATCCAAAAGCTTTTTGACGTTGTAACAGCGTTTTGCTATCGGATTCCGGAAGTTTTGAAACCGGTGGCAAATCTTTCAGTTTTAACAAATATTGGTCCAACCATTCTTGATACGGGTGTTTCGTTGCTAATTCGCGTTTTAATTCTTGATCGGTAATGATCCGGCCTTGCTTAGTATCAATCAGTAACATCCGACCAGGTTGCAGACGTCCTTTTTCAATGATTTTTTCCGACGGGAGTTCGATTACACCAACCTCCGAGGCCATGATTACCAGGTCATCGTTGGTTATGTAATACCGTGACGGCCGTAATCCGTTGCGATCCAAAACAGCGCCGACAACGCTTCCATCAGAAAAAGCCATTGCCGCCGGGCCGTCCCATGGCTCCATCAAACAACTGTGATATTCATAAAAGGCCTTTTTTTCCGGAGGGATACTTTCATGTTTTGACCAAGGTTCCGGAACCATCATCATCATGGCATGGGGTAGCGAACGGCCGGTCAGGGCCAGAAATTCCAGACATTCGTCAAACATCGCTGAATCGCTACCGTCGGTATTAATTACCGGTAGGACTTTGGCTAAATCGTCATCAAACTCCGGGGACTGTAAAACTGATTCCCGGGCGTACATCCAGTTAATATTACCGCGAATGGTATTAATCTCGCCGTTATGAATAAGAAAACGGTTTGGATGGGCTCTTTCCCAATTGGGGAAAGTATTGGTGCTAAAACGGGAGTGAACCAAAGCCAGAGCTGATTCCATCGCCGGATCCGCTAAGTCGGGGAAGAATTGTTCCAATTGTTCCGGGGTTAACATCCCTTTATAAACAAGAGTCCTGGCTGAAAGACTGGCAATATAAAAAGATTCATAACCATTATTTCCGGAGTAACGAATATTTTTTTCCGCTTGTTTACGGATGACGTATAATTTGCGTTCAAAAGCTAAATCATTATGAAGATTAGGGTTCCGACCGATAAATACCTGACGGATATATGGTTTGCAAGCTTTGGCCGATTGACCTAGAGAAGAGTCATTGGTAGGAACGGACCTCCATCCTAAAAGTGTTTGTCCTTCTTCATGAACTATAGCAGCGAAGATTTTTTCACATTCAGCCCGCAATGAAGGTTCTGGTGGTAAAAAGACCATTCCAACCGCATATTGACCTGGAGCAGGTAACTCAATTCCAAGATTTTTAGAGTTTTTTTCTAAAAAAACATGAGGAATCTGCATTAAAATACCAGCGCCATCACCGGTATTAGATTCGGCGCCTCGTGCTCCGCGGTGATCCAGATTGTTCAAGATGGTTAGACCTTGTTGAACAATCTCATGAGACTTTGTTCCTTTAATATTAACCACAAAGCCTATTCCACAAGCATCATGTTCAAATTTACTGTCATACAATCCTTGATTGGGAGGAAACCCGGTTCTTTTCATTTTGGTCAACCTTTCCTAGTATAGTGAGGGATTTTCATAATTAAAAAATTTAACATTTCGATACAATATATTGATAGCTGCATCTAGGCTATTCACTATATATTGTATCGAAAACTCAATTAAGGTAATTATGAAACTCCCTTATATTGAATAATAAAGTTTTAAACGAGAATTTGTACAAACAAAGTAGTAAGCTATTAATTAAATCAATTAAAAACAAAGAAAAGGCTTTAAAACTTCTGACTTCTATACTTAAAATGAATGTTAAAAAATTATAACTTTCTAAGCTGCTCTTTTCTACATTGCGGAAATGAATTCCGTTATTTTAATTTAATTCTATTCTGTTCTGAAACCGATGTCAACATTTTTGAACATGAATACAATATTCAAACGCTGAAAAGGCTTAAAAAATCGTTACAAATTAACATATTATTTACATATACCAATTTAAGTATATCTCTGAGGCCTATATAATCAGACACAGAGGCAAAGAAAAACATAGCTAAACTTTAAATTGTATAAGTAGGATATTAAGTTGCAAATTAGTGAATAACACCTCCAAATGTGGTAGATAATACAAACGGAGGTGATTTAATGAATCGTATCAAATGTAGTGTTTCCACCTGTAAATACAATGATGACGGGGAGACTTGCCTAGCTGACGAGATTAAGGTTAAAAATAATTTTGGAAGCACCGACAATATGGAGATTGGTTCTCTGGAAGAAACTACCGGGGCTAGAACCACTATGGAAACTTGTTGTGAAACATTTGCCCCCCAAAAAAATAAATAATCCGTTAGTAATTACTTGCTCCGTAAAAATATATTCGGTGCAAGTAATTTTTATATATTTTAAGAGAGCTTAATAAAAATATCTCATCTATTAAGGATTTTTATAATTTTAAAATTCGACCGGAGACTCTATGCAAAGGAAATGATGAAACTCCTTAACAAAACTTTTTTCAATTTGAATTATTTAATTGGGTGAGTAGAAGGATATTCTGCTGTTGATAACTAATATATTTAATACTGGATGTAGTGGATGTTCTGTCGATAAAATTATTAACGTTAAACTAAAAGGAGATGGTCTTATGTTAGTGACAGTCAATGGAAAGAACGTCGATGTAACGGAAGCTTTACGGGAGTACGCTGATAAGAAAGTCTCCAAAATCAGTAAGTTTTTTGAAAAAAGTCCTATTGATGCGCAAGTAACTTTAAGTACTGAGCGAGGAACGCATATTGTCGACATAACCATCCAAGTTAATGGATTATTATTAAGGGGAGAAGAAAAAACCGGTGATATGTATGCTTCAATTGACGGAGCAATAGACAAAATCGAACGTCAGGTACATAAGTATAAAACCAAGATTAATCGTAAATTCCGGGAAGAGAATCGGGTAGTGGCAACTCCGTCAACACCACACGAGGAGTCCACCGAACCCCAAATTTTACGTACCAAGCGTTTTGCTATGAAACCTATGGCGGTTGAAGAAGCTGTTATGCAAATGGATTTATTGGGACATGATTTTTATGTATTTACCAATGGCGATACCGAACAAGTAAATGTGGTCTATAAGCGTAAAGATGGGAATTACGGATTGATTGAGCCGGAATACTGACAGATCAAGAATTCAGAAGACAGAATTCAGGAATAAGGAGAAAAATCTTTCCTCTAGGACTTCGCAGATTTACTTTAAACCCTTCCGGATTCTGCTTCTGACCTCTAAAATTCAATAGACTGATATTAAAAGGAGGCTAAAAGCCTCCTTCTTACTTTCTTAATTTATTAATCTCGTCAACCAACTGGTTGCTGATCTTTAGATAAAGATCCTTTTTATCCAAACCCGGTTCTTCCTTGAAAACTATGGGGTCTCCAAAGATTACTTTTACCCTTCGAAAGCTGCGAAAAAGTTTGTTGCTGTTGATAACCAGGGTTGGGATTACAGGAGCTCCGCTTTTAACTGCCAGCATAGCTGCTCCTGATTGAGGTTTTATCATCTTTTCCGGGTTTTTAGTATTGCGTCGTCCTTCGATAAAAATACCTAATACTTCATTGTTGGAAAGTACTTCCAGCGATTTACCGATTGCTTCACGGTCTCCTCGACCCCGTTTTACTTTAAAAGCTCCCCAGGCTTTAAGCATGGAACCAACTACCGGAATTTTAAATAACTCTTCTTTGGCGATAAATCTTACTTGCCGTAGTGAAGCCGATCCGACTACCATCGGGTCCCAGTTGCTTATGTGGTTTGAGGCTAAAATTACCGGCCCTGAAGAAGGGATCTTTTCCTGGTGGAAAATTTGAAAACCCTGAAAAACCTTAAATAATAAGAAGAACATTGTTTTGAAAATCTTGTATAGCACGTACATTCTCCTTTGTAGAAATATTTTATAAATGTATATAAAAGAATTTTAAAATCTATGTTGACATTACTCCGGACTAACCACCTGGTTTTTGCCGCGGCGTTTTGCCTTATGTAATGCTGTTTCAACAACGGAAATAAGATTTTGGATATTTTTAGCGTGGGTTGAGAATGATGCCAAACCAATACAGACTGTAGCATAAATCGATTGACCATCAATTATTAAAGGTGAATTAGCAATATTCCCCCGGATTCGTTCAGCTAATTTAATTGTTTCCTCCAAATTGGTTTGAGGTAAAATAATCATAAACATATCCCGGTCATATCGAGCTATCATGTCTGAGTTACGTATAGTATTTTTTAAAATCTCTGCTAACTGTTTGATATGGCGAAACCCTTGAGAATTCCCATATTGGTCGTTTATTTGTTTCAAAGAATCAGAATCTACTATCATTAAGCTGAATGGTTGTTGATAACGTTCAGCTACGGCAAAAGTATGTTCCAGCTGCTGATAGAAAAACCGAAGATTACCCACTCCCGTTAAATAATCATTTAAACTCATAAAAGCCGTATGTTTAAATAAGTTAGCATTGGTTACCGCATTAGCGGCATTTTCGCTAAGAGTTTCCAATAATAACCGGTCGTCTTTATTGTAATTAGTGCTCTGACGACCTCTTAACAAAAAGATTAATCCTAAAATTTCATTTTTTCTCCAAATAGGAGAAGCTATAGCATAATTATAATGATTTAAACTATCTTCTTCATTAGGGAAAGAGAAATTACGATCCAAAATGGTTTTTTTCTCGCTTAGAACTTTACCGAATAGTCCATCGGCAGGGTAGATTTCTTTCCCCCAGAAAGATTTTGGCATACCATTAGTTGCCTTAATACGGTAAATTTGATCAGAATCTTTGAGAATAATCCCGCCTGTTTGTGATTTTGTAAGTTCACCGGCTTTTTGCACTATCATTAATAACAATTTATCAATTTCTAATTCGCCGTTAATCTCTTTGGCAATTCGAGATAAGACCTGAAG
Organism: Bacillota bacterium; assembly: GCA_023435225.1. Classification (GTDB taxonomy): domain Bacteria; phylum Bacillota; class UBA4882; order UBA8346; family UBA8346; genus UBA8346. Next base: position 17,429 of record JAEYRX010000013.1, on the reverse strand, counting down.
TTGCTGGTATTGTTTTTTCGACTCGGCCTTCTCGGTTTCGACGTTTTTAATCATTTGTTTGACTTTAAAACCGATAAAACAAATAATCAAAGTAGCCAAGTTAAGATTTAACAACCTTAAATAGAAAAGGAAAATGGTATTTTGATTAATTGTAGGAAAGAAAATAATACTAAAAGCAATGGAAGCCAATATTGAAAGTATAATGCCGGATAGAAAACCTGCATAAAAAACATTGACCGTAATACCGATTAAACAAAGGAAAAAGAGATCGCCGGTAATAATGCCGAGTGACAGATAACAGATTAGGGAGATAATCAATATTTCAAAAAGAGTTAAGATTAAATTAATGTTTTTTAAGGCAATAAAACGTGCTGCTATTAAAGTGATTAGACCATAACAGATTACTAAAGCGCTAACTATGGCTAAGTAAAGGTCGTCTAATACTTTAGGTTGCCACCAGTATAAAATAATGAGATAATTAAAAACGATTAACAAAAATCTTCCTGCTAAAATAAAATGGTCGGCAGCAATTTTAAGCTGGAATTTATTAATAAGCTGCTGGACCACGGATGACGGTTTAGTTGGCGCCATCCCGAAACACAACCTTTCTGTAATGCAAATAATTTTTTGGATATCATGAATATAAATTAGTATTCTTCATTTTTAAAGGATTACCTGTCTATAAAATATAAATTAAATGAATTAGCTATTTAAGCTCAGGAGACAGGAGACATATTTCTAATAATTAATTTAGCATTAGTTTTCAGTACCCAGGAGACACAAGACAGGAGAAAAAAGCAAAAGTTGCAAACTCCAAAATCTTTAATGACTATAAAAATTTGCTTGCACTCCTGACTTCTGATTACTAATAATTTTTAAGGAGGTAACTCTATGTATGATATTGCCATAATAGGAGGAGGACCGGCCGGATTGGCCGCAGCTGTTAATGCGCGTCGACGTAACAAACAAGCGGTTTTAGTATCGAAAGAAGAATACAGTTCAAAACTGCTCCAAGCTCATCAAATTGATAATTATTTAGGTTTCTCACAGGTATCGGGCAAAGAATTAATCCATAATATGCGAAGTCATGCCGAAAACCTGGGAACAGTCTTTATTAAGGATGAAATTCAGAGTATATATTCTGATGAAGTTTTTAATTTGATAGGACGGGAAAATGCTATTCAGGCTAAGACGATTATTTTAGCTGTGGGAGTCTCGCTTGGTTCGGAGATCGAAGGTGAAACAGAGTTTGTGGGCCGGGGGATCAGTTATTGCGCCACTTGTGATGGGATGTTCTTTAAAGGTAAGACGGTCGCCATGATTGGTTACATTCCGGAAGCCGAAGGTGAAGCGGCTTTTTTAACTGAAGTATGCGGCAAAGTATATTATCTGCCTCAATATAAATTGACGGAAGAACTTGATCCTAGAATTACCCTAATTAGCGGCAAACCTCAAAAAATTAGCGGCGCCGACAAAGTGGAGAAGCTAAAAGTTACCAGCGGCGAGTTTGAGGTTGATGGGGTCTTTATTGAAAGATCAAGCCGTCCGATTGATCAACTTATCCCAGGTTTAAATATTGAAGATGGGTTTATTTTAACCGACCCTTCCCAAGCGACCAACCTTCCGGGAGTATATGCGGCCGGAGATTGTACCGGCAAACCCTGGCAGATAAGCCGTGCCGTTGGTCAGGGACAAGTAGCGGCTTTAAGTTCGGTTCATTATTTGGAGGGGTAGGAGAAATAAAGTAACTCACCCGGGCTCTCTTGAAAGAGTGACTTTACGGGTTTAATAGATCTAAGTTCATGAAGGCCTGTGCTTTATGAATATTACATAAAAAATCCAAACCACGCACCTATCTCTCGCGAGAGAAGGGCCAGGTAAAAGTAAGGATTGAAACTAATGTAGCGCGGGATGATTTGATTTTGAGCAACTATCATCAGCGTTTCATCCTCAATTATGTGTTATTCCACCTATTTTCCAACTATCCCCTCTTGAACATCCCTTTTATCATTTAGTAATATATTCTTGTGGCTTTGCGGCGTTATTTAATAATAATTTAAGGGAGTGATACCGTGAGTCAAACAGGATTTGCAAATCAAGAAAGATTCACGAACAATTCACAACCCCAAGTTCCTTCCTTACCACCGGTGTGGGCTTCCAATCAAGTTTTTTATCAGATATTTCCCGAGAGATTTTGTAATGGTGATCAAAGTAACGATCCGGTTGGGAAAGAAGCTTGGGGGAACTCTCCGTCTTGTTTTAATTTCTTTGGAGGGGATATTAAAGGTATTATTAATAAAATACCTTATTTGCAACAAATTGGGGTTACGGCGCTTTATCTAAATCCAATATTTGATTCGCCTTCCAACCATAAGTATGACACTAGAGATTATTTAAGTATCTCTCCTGAGTTCGGCGATATTTGGACTTTTAAAAGTCTAATTGATCAATTGCATCAGGCCGGAATTAAGATTATTATTGACGGGGTTTTTAATCACACCGGAGATACTTTTTGGGCGTTTCAAGATATTATGAAACATGGAGCCAAATCTCGATTTAAAGAATGGTATCATTGTCACAGCTTTCCGATTTCCCAAAACCCTCCAAATTACGATTGCTGGTGGAATTTTGGTTCATTACCAAAATTAAATCACCATAATCCGGAGGTAGTTAATTATTTGTTGAAAGTGGTTTCATTTTGGACTAGTTTTGGGATTGATGGTTGGCGTTTGGATGTTCCCAATGAAGTTCATATGGATTTTTGGCGGGTATTTAGAAAATTAGTGAAATCAATTAATCCCGAAGCTTTTATCGTCGGAGAGATTTGGGATGAACCATTTGAATGGTTAAAAGGCGATACTTGCGACGCCGTTATGAATTATCGATGGCGTGATTCGGTAATTCGTTACTTTGTCCAGGGCGGAATATCAGCAGAGCAATTTCGTCTGGAATTAGTTAATAACCGTTCAAATTTGCCCTGGGAATATATTACAAGCGCATACAATTTATTAAGCAGTCACGATACACCAAGATTTATTACTCTTTGTGGTCATGACAGCCGTAAATTTTTAGCAGCCACTGCGTTTCAGATTACTTATCCCGGAATTCCGGCTCTCTATTATGGAGATGAAATTGGAATGTATGGAGATAAAGATCCTGATTGCCGCAAAACAATGTATTGGTCCGAATCGGAGCAAGACCAAAATATATTACGTGAAGTAAAGAACTTGATAAACCTTCGTAAACAATATCAATCTCTCCAATCCGGCTCATATCATGATGTACATTTGGGAGAAGGAATTTTTGGTTTTGTCCGGAGTGGGAAAAAAGAACAAATTTTAGCCTGTTTTAATATGAGTAATGAGGAATGTCGCTGTATTGAGGTTCCTCATGAGTGGAACAACGGTTGGGAACCTGTATTTTCAATTGGATGCAGTTTATCAGGTCTAAATTACCCGGAGATTCCACCACATGGGGTAAGGATCTTTAAACGAGGTTAATTTATATAAATAGTTCCTTGAAGGGTTGTCAAGCGACAACCCTTCAATATGCTTAGAATTTCGGTCCTAAATAATGTCTAAATAGTACAGTTGGGTAATAAAAATATATGTAGAAGGAATAAATAATAATTGTTTGACATCTATATAGCTCTGTGATACAATATCTGTTGCACAATGGTGGGCGTAGCTCAGCTGGTTAGAGTGCCAGGTTGTGGCCCTGGAGGTCGTGGGTTCGAGCCCCATCGCTCACCCCAAAAATACTAGAGTGTGAGGGACAGAGGTCCCTTTTTTTTATGCCCAAACAAGGTTTAAATATTTTCCGTTAAAGATTTTTTTCGATTAAATTCTGCCTTCTTTGGAAAACTAAAAGAGTTGTTGATTTGAGTACAGAGTAAAAGCTTAAGTTGGAGGGATGTTGATGAAGTTTTTTCTGAACTGGCAAGTTTTCTTTTTGGCTTTTTCCACTCTGTTTATTGCCGAGATGGGGGATAAGACTCAGTTGGCGGTTTTTTCCTTGGTAGCTGACTCAAAGGCTCCAATATCGGTTTTTTTGGGCGCTAGTTTGGCTCTGGCGGCAGTTACTCTGATTGGAGTATTATTTGGAGGACTAGTTATAAAAATTATACCGGTCAATTATTTAAAAATCGGCTCTGGAGTTCTTTTTATGGGAATAGGTTTTTATACCCTTTGGGAAGCTTTTTCGGGAATGTTGATTAAGTAATAATTTCTTCGCAACACCAAAATTTCTTACAGTAAAGTCAATTAAATCAATAATTCAACTTTCGCACTACAAAAATGGCTTGCAGTAAAGTCATATCAATTAAAATTAACTTTTGAAAATATCGAAAGCTTTAACGATTTTTTCAAAAGTTGATACCTTAAATTATTGATTTTACTGCATTAAAATTAAAGTGCGAAAGTTGTATCAATAATTAAACTTTATTGAAAATAAGCTCCTTTATTTATAATCAACACAAAGCATAAACGCCTCATAAACCAATGAGGTATTTTTTTGACTTAACCTCAATTACATTTTTCACCGATATTATAGTTCGGAAGCTCTTTTTATATATAAGTTGAATTAAATTTCTTTAATAAAATATCACATCCCTAAAGCCGGACGTGATGGAAAGCTAATGAATTTAATTCAACTTATTACAGCTGTAATAGGATGAAGTAAATACCAATTTAATAGCATTTGCATTCGGCCTTAAGAATGCAAATTTTATATAAGAAATTTACTTCATCCTATATAGAAAAGCGCCAATTATTATAGAGAGATTTACTTACTAAATCTATGTTTAAGAAGGGATGATTAATATGTTAAGAACTTCAAAAGAAATGCAAGTTGAAAGGCGGGAAAAAATGAGAGGCGGAGAAGGAGTTGTGCAAATAAAACATCTCTTTAAAGAAGGAGACCTTCAAGGTAAAACCCGTCTGGTTGCTGAAGTTACTATTCCAATAGGAGGTTCTATAGGATATCATCAACATGATCAAGAAGAAGAAGTTTTTTATTGTATCTCCGGACGGGGAATAGTTAATGATAATGATCAGGATAAGGAATTCAATACCGGTGATGCTTTAGTTACCGGCAGCGGTAGAGGTCATTCGGTAAAAAATGTTGGAAATGAACCTTTGGTATTAATGGCAGTTATATTAACATATTGAAAGTTCCTAATTTCTTTTTGCCTATATATTTCAATATTTTATTCAAATTATTACGTAAAAAAGCAGGATTTTCTTTGATCCCGAAGAATAATTATTCAGAAACACAGTGGGAGGAAAGAAATGATACTGGACCAATTTAGACTAGATGGGAAAGTTGCATTAGTCACCGGCGCCGGCGCTGGTTTTGGTCAAGCTATTTGTATTGGTTTGGCAGAGGCTGGCGCCGATATTGCCGGCGTTGATTACATAGAAATGCTTGATACAAGAGCAGAGGTTGAAAAGAGAGGAAGAGAGTTCTTCCCGGTCAAAGCCAATTTAATGAGTATTGAGCCTATTCAGGGGATTTTAACCCGGATTCTTCAGAATTATAATCAGATAGATATATTGGTAAACTCCGCCGGTATGACACGACGGACCGATGCTCTTGAAGTTACGGAGAAAGACTGGGATGAAGTAATGAATCTTAATATTAAAACAGTCTTCTTTTTCTCCCAAGCTGTGGCTAAACAATTTATAAAGCAAGGAACCGGCGGCAAAATAATTAATATTACCTCTATCCACTCTTTTCAGGGGGGAGTTCAACTTTCACCATTTGCAGCTAGTAAAAGTGGTGTATGGGGAATCACTCGCTTGCTGGCCAATGAATGGGGGAAACACAATATTAATGTAAATGCAATAGCTCCGGGATATATAGCTACTGATAACACCGCCTGGCTGCGTAATGACGACCATCGTAATTCGGAAATAATAGCGAGGATTCCCCTAGGACGATGGGGAACGATTGATGATTTAAAAGGAACGGCAGTGTTTTTAACTTCTGCAGCTTCAAACTATATTAATGGATACACAATAGCTATAGACGGCGGTTGGTTGGCCAGGGGATAAAAACAGTTTTATTATTTGGAGCATTAAAGTCAGGAGAAACCTGGCTTTTTCTATTTAAAGGAGTTACATAATTACCTTATTTTAATTTTGGCTACAGTATTTTGAAAAAGTGTTGAAGAAAGAAAAGATAGAAATTTAAAGTAAAATAAAGGGAAACAAAGAAGTATATTGAATAAAAGATTCATATTCATCTAATGAATAGAGTCTATTATTGGAGAATTGAAATGGAGTTTTTTGAGAACCCACCACTCAACAAAATTTTGCAGCCGGGAGATATTGTATATTTAGAAATATATTATACTCCAACAAATAAAATGCTTTTTAAAACATCAATCAGAGAAATAATAGAAAAGCAGATCTTATTGAATGTAGAACGAAATGATAATGTGATTTCTCAAATTCAACCCGGGGTTAAAATGGTATTATATTTTAAGAAACCTAACCGGTCGAATGATTATGTCTTTTTTGCTAAATTCATTAGGTTCGAACCTGAAAAGTCGTGTTTAATTATAGAGAGAAAAGACCAAATTACACTTGGACGGAAATATTTTCGGTGTGATGTCCAGTTGCCTTTTAGCTGTTTTTCTACATATGAAATTATTGGTGAAGCTTTAAATTTATCTATCAGCGGTTTATATGCAGATATCCGTTTCGATGAGAAAATACTAATCGGGACAATTTTGAATTGCAAGTTAACCTTACCAACTGAAAGTAAGCCGATAAAATTTACCGGAAAAGTAACCAGGCTTCATAAGCATGAACCACGATTAGGAGTCGGGATAAAGTTTTTTAGTATCGGGACAGAATCTTTAAACCAGATTAACCGTTATCTTTTCAAACGCCAACAAGAATTGATTATTCAAAAGAAGTTTAGAGTCGTTCGTTAAGGAAGCGCTGATTAATTGAATAAGTGACGATTTTGTGCTTCGCAAAATGCCTAATACCGCATATTTGCTCGCACAAAATCGGATTAATCAGCGCTTCCTTAAATAATGAAAAGTCTGTGGGTCAATAAAATTTAAATCAACTTAAATAAAGGGTTTTTCATAATTAATAAAGTATACATTCGAACACAATATATCGATAGATACATTTGGGTTATACGCTATATATTGTATTTAGAAATTAATTACGGTAATAATGAAACCCCTTATATAATTAAAGAATTTATGAATAAAAGGAGTTATGCAGTTTTTTAGCGAACTTAGGATATGATTGTTTGGGTTGTGGTTTATAAACGTGTCATAGGGTATAGAGTGGGGTGGAAAATAAATTGGTTCAAAGAGTCGGTGATGTTTTTAAGACAGGCAATAGATTATTAATTCAATTTACCGATAATAACGGTCAATTACGAGAATGTTCAGCGGCCATTAAAACAATGATTAAAGGATTGAAAGAAGACAAAATGTACCTCGAGTTTGTGGAAAAAGAGGTGGCCGCTCTAATAAATAAAGGTTCGGAATTAACTATATGTTTTGAAAGAGAAGATGGTGAAAAAAGAAAGTTTGGTTCATATGTTATTGAACAAAAGCTGCGGGAAGATCAACCATTAATCTTAGCTAAACCGATTGAGGTTGATTATACGTCATTTAGAAGATACCACCGGGTGGATACCGAGTTGCCTTTTTCTTATTATATTGATGAAAGAAAAATCGACGGTAAGGTTATTAATATCTCAGCTTGCGGTTTATTTGCAATCGTAGAACCAAATTTACAACTTAAAGTAGGAAATAATATAAAATTCGAGTTTAAACTCCCAAGAAATGAGCGGACAACAAAATTATCGGGTAAAATTGTTAGGATTGAGATGGTAGGGAATCCTATCAAGCAAGGTATTGCCATTGATTTTGAAAATATTGATAAATACGATCAGGTAGAAATAGTTGTATTTGTGACTAAGACTCAACAAAAGATAGCTTATTAATTTTTTACTTGTTTCTCACTACAATTTAAAGTTAATTAATTAATTATTAAACCAGGTCTTACGACTTGGTTTTTTTGTTTATCTTAAAAGTTTAAGGAAGCGCTGATTAATTGAATAGGTGACGATTTTGTGCTTCGCAAAATGCCTAATGTCGCATATTTGCTCGCACAAAATCGGATTAATCAGCGCTTCCTTAATAATGATTTTTTAATTATGCCTTAATCCTAATGCCCAAATCTCGGATAATTGAATATGTTACTTATATAGGATTAAGATGCATATAAGAATTTAATTAAACTTATATAAGTGAAAAAATCCTGTTTACGAGGAGGGACCAGAATGTCCGATCAGATAGATAATAATGCTGATTTTGAAGTGGAAGCTGAAGCTAGGATGACTCCGGTTTGTCCGCATGGTCAGTTATATACTGTTAAACCCGGTGATACAATGTTTTTTATTGCAAAACGTTATAATATTCCCTTACAGGAACTAATCAACTCTAATCCACAGGTTAAAGACCCTAATGCCATTTATCCCGGACAAATGATTTGCATTCCCGGTCAGGGTTTCCCAAATCCGGCGGGCCGAAGTTACCGTGTAGTAAAAGGCGATACTATGTATGAAATTGCAAAAAGATTTGGAGTTTCTTTAGATGCTTTAGTTGCGGCTAACCCACAAATTAAAGATCCAAATCTTATTTATCCCGGTCAGGAAATATTTATCCCTGGGGGAGGCGGTGGAGGAACTCCGGTACCTTGTCCAAATGGAAAACTTTATACGGTCAAATCAGGGGATACTATGTTTGAGATTGCCAGAGCCAATAATATCAGTTTAGCAGCGTTAATCATGGCAAACCCTCAAGTATCCGATCCCAATATTATTTTCCCGGGGCAGGTTATTTGTATCCCTAGAACGGTAATGGAGATGCCATCACCGGGAGAAATGCCCAGACCGGCGCCGATTGCGCCTTGCCCGCATCCAATGCCTATTTTGCCAATCGAACACCCAATGCCGATGCCGTCAATGCCGGTCCCTGCAGCACCGTGTCCGCCCGGGCAGTCATATCCGATGCCGTTTTATATAGTAATTCCATGGGAAGAATGCCCATATCGTTGCAGAAAGAAAAAACATAAACATGAAAAAAGGCATGAGCGTCGTTGTCGGTAAAAAAGGCCATTAGGCCTTTTTTTTATATAAAAGAGAAAATACTCAAATAATGGTGTTCTCTTAAAGAATAACTCTTTAAAGCATTGGTTAATGAACATAATTTAAGATTTAATTGAACTAAAGTATAATTCTTTTGCTCCGAAATTACGATACTAATAGTAATACAACTTTCGCACTCATATTTTAATGCAGTAAAATCAATAGTTTATGGATACCAAATTTTGAAAAATCGTTAAAGCGTTCGGTATTTTCAAAATTTGATTTTAGTACTGAATACTATTGACAACATGAATTTTCTTTAAATCTAGACTCCACTTTCTGAAGTCTATTGCCACATAGTTAATTTCAATCGTAAATAATGAGGGGAATAAGAAGTGGGAAAAAAGACGAATAAAAAACAAAAAGATAAAAGCTTTAGTCTCACGTTAGCGCAGATTAGAATCAAAGCGGCCCTGATAAATGCTATTCTAATTGTTTTAGCTTTGGGAGTTGAGGGCCGGCAAATTGATTATATAATTGCCGGAGTATATTTGGTACTTAATTTATTCTTCCTTTTAATACCCACATTAAGAATTTTTGCTACTAACTCATTACGTTTTATAATGTTCGGTATTGATTTACTTATTACCGGTTATATGATTGCGGTTACCGGTGGTTCGGCCAGCGAGTTGTATCCGTTTTTGTTCATTCCGGTAATCTTGGCGGTTTTACGTTGTAAATACCCGATAATTATTGTTTGGTGTTCAATGATGTCAGGTATTTTAATTGGAGCTGCTATTTATTCCAAGACTTTTTATGTGATGCCATTGATGGTAAAAGTAAGTTATCTTTTTTTAGCCGGGATTACCGGAGGATATTTGGGCCGACATACTTTCACTATTAAAGAGGAAATCTCCAAGACTCTAGCTCGTTGGAATATTGACTTACAACGTCTCAATAGTTTTTCTCAAGAAGTAACCGGTAGTTCCGATTTGGAAGAGATATTTAAACAGATAATCAAAACGGTACGTCAGACTAATTCATTACAAATGGTTGCCATCATGATGTTTACTGATGAAATGCTAAAAATATATGATTCAATGGGTTGGGAAGATAATTGGATTAATGATTATAACAAGCACCCGCTTAGTAAACATAGCCTTACTTTGGCGCCGATTATTGTTTTTAAGGAACCATTAATTATTACCAGTATTCAAAAACATCCTGAATTGATGAAAATTTTTGATGGTATACCGGTTGAATCTTTATTTGCTTTTCCATTGGTAATTACCGGAGAAGTAGTTGGGGCTATGGTCGTTACTACTGAAAAAGCTCAAACCTTGTCCGACCAGGAAATTCAGATTTTAACCAGTATTGCCAATCAAGCCAGTATCGCAATTCAAAATATTGTCAGCTTAAGCCAGGAGAAACAGAAAGCGGATACCGACGGATTGACCGGACTTTATAACCGCCGTTATTTCAACGAACAGATGGAATGGCTGTCTAATCGGGCAATTCAGCAGGAACAGCCTTTGTCATTGATCCTAATCGACCTTGATAACTTTAAAAGCTATAATGATACATTTGGTCATCCAGCCGGAGATCAATTATTAAAGAATTTGGCGCTTACTATTACGGATGTAGTCCGGGAACAGGATGTTTTTGCCCGTTATGGCGGGGAAGAGTTTGCTATAATACTAAAAGATACTAACTATCGCTTAGCATCTCATATTGCTGAAAGGGTGAGACAAGCTGTCCAGGAGATCCCGACCAGCAAACTAAAACGATCGGTTACCATCTCTGTTGGAGTTGGGACTCTTCCGGATCATGCTAAAAATAAGGTTTCCTTATTGGAATTTGTAGATAAATCTTTATATCATGCAAAGAAGACCGGAAAGAATAAGGTATGCTGCGGATATTAAAAGTAGTACATCACGGAAAAATTAGCAATCAACCCGGCAAAGTGGGTATGATCAAACTTGTTAAAACCTCCCAGACCGATTTCCAGGGCGGGACGAATAAGGTATTTTTGATATTCGACTCCGAAAAAAGCTTCATAGCCTGTTCCTCCATTGTTAACGGAGGAATCTTTAAAGGAAGTACCTTCAAAATTCTCTGAATATCCCAATGCTACTCCAACATAGGGCTGAAAATCTTCTTGGATTGGTAGATGATAAATGCCTCTTAGCCCCAACGCATAATGCCCTTGAGTAGAATTGTCTTTTTCGGCCATTGAAACTGCAAAGATAGGTTGTAAATAGTAATCTTCCTTGATTGGGATTTTAACACTAAATCCGTTAGCCGGCCGTGAAAATTGCCATCCAAATGCATATTCCCGCCTGTTTAAATCATCAGAGGCGAAACAGCTAATATTAATAACAAATAATAATAACAAACTAATAATAATAGTGAGTTGTTTTTTGATCATTTTTTAACCCCCTGATGATTTTAATTGTTCTTTAATTCGAATCATTCTGCTCTATTCCTGCCGAGTCCTGTCTTTTCCTAATGGGGGAAACATTTTATTCGGATGGAAAGTCCAGGATTAATCTTTTAACTCATTCAAAAGTAGGAGTATTATTTCCTACTTTGGATTTCAAAAACAAATACTAATAATAGATGCATTATTTCGTATAACATTTTATAATGAGAGTAACAAAGAGATTTCGGCTTCTGAATTTTAAATTCAATAGGCCAAAAAAATAAATAATACAACTTTCCCACCTTGAAATTTATACAGTTAAGTCAATACTTTGGAACATCGATTTTGAAAAAACGATACTGATTATATGACTTAACTGAAGAAGATTATTGAAGTGGGAAAGTTGAATAAATAAATTAAAAATATTTATATAAAGCGCCGACTGGGAGGTAATGAGTTGCTGAAAGTTTTTATAGTTGACGATCATCCTTTTGTCCGTGAAGGACTTAAAACTTTTTTAAGTACTCAAAGTGAGATAGAAATTATTGGGGAAGCCGGGGATGGCGAAACAGCCTTGGCGGAGATTTTGAAGATTCAACCGGATATCGCTGTAATCGATCTTCATTTGCCTGGGATGGGAGGTATCCAACTTACCAGGGCTATTAAAGAAGCTGATTCATTTACTCAGATAATAATTCTATCCAGTTTTTGTGAGGACGATGAAGTAATTGCAGCCTTAGAAGCCGGAGCATTAAGTTATCTAATGAAGGATTCACCGCCGCAGAAATTGATTGAAGCAATATTGGCGGCCAAAAATGGTGAACCGGTTTTGCATCCTCGGATTGCCAAAAAATTAATTCAACGGGTAAATAGACCGGAATCATTAATTGAGCCGCTAACAGCTAAGGAAAAAGAAGTATTGGCCCAACTGGTTAAGGGAAAATCGAATAAAGAGATTGCAATGGATTTGGCTATTTCGGAAACAACAGTGAAGACTCATGTCAGTAATATTTTACGAAAGTTGGATGTTAATGATCGGACTCAGGCTGTAATAAAGGTTATTGAATTGAAGTTGGTATAAACAGAAAGGGAATGAATATGGTAACGTTTAAACGAAATTTGAAAGATAGTATTAGGGACTTGTTAATTGGCGGTATTGCGGGAGTCGGGGTCTCAATAGCAATATCTTTGATAACCGATGGATTACCAACTACTTTAGCTAAATTACATTTTTTCATTTTTTTTGGTTTTGTAGTCGGCTTTTTTATAAGTTTGGGAAACACTATAGTGTTAACATCATTTTTTAATTTTTTTCCGGATTATCACCGGTTTTTCTTTGCCCACCTTGGTATCTCATATACTGTTAGTGTAATGATTTTTTATAGTATCGCTTTGTTATTTAGAAGAACATTTTATTTGATTTTTAACATACCCCAGCAAATAAACTTGTTCTATATGAGTTTGGGAGTGGGAGTTGCCTCAATGATGATTGCCACCTTCTTCATAGTTGCATCCGAAAAAGAAGAGATGTTACGCTTAGAACGGGAAAATCGGGAATTAGCGGTAATGGATGAACGAAATAGGATTGCCAGAGAGTTGCATGATTCGGTTTCGCAAAATTTGTTCGGAATCAGTTTACACCTAAATACCATGGAATATATTTTGGGAAAGGATCAGGCTAGAGCGGGAGAAATTACTAAATTATTAAAGGGAATGGTTGAAGAAGTTCAAACCGAGATGCGGTTAATGATTTATGAACTTCGGCCGGCTGCTTTGGCGGAAAAAGGTTTTTTTGAGGCGCTGGAGAGCTTAATAACTTTATTCCGGGTACGATATAATCTAGACATCAGCAGTGATTTCAGCGGAGATGAAAATCTGGACAGCCGGAAACAGCTGGTGATATATAGAGTACTCCAAGAGTCGCTTAATAATATAGTGAAGCATGCGCAGGCCAGTAAAGTGAAAGTAAGTTTGAAAGTTTGGGATGGCCAGGTTGAATTGGCTATTCAAGATAATGGGAAAGGGTTTAATGATTCAGATAAGAATAAAGATGATGAACATCTAGGGATAAAATGTATGAAGGAGCGGATAACTGAACTTAAGGGTGATTTCCTTATTAAATCATTATCAGGTAATGGGACTACCGTGAATGTAAGATTTTAAAGGAGACATACAGGTAGCGGAGAACGAGAATAATTTAATAGTATTATTTATTCTTATTATTGAAAAAGCCTAAAAATTCCTTTTGTTTTTACTTTCTTTACCGCTTCTTTTGAATTGGATACATTTAGCTTTTTTAAAATATTATTGACCTGATTTTTGATAGTATTCTCGCTTTTATAAAGCTTTTTGGCGATTTGGGCATGGGTGTGGCCTGATTCAACCAAACGATATATTTCTTTTTCAGCCGGAGTCAGAGATTGCAATTGTTCCGCCTCTTTTAGACGATGATATTCTTTTAATAAAACTTCAATCGGAGTTTCACTTTGGTATATTTCCCGGAGTACTTTTGGGATCTCCTGATAATTGTTTTTGGAAATATAATTAACGGCGCCGGCGGTAAATGAATGAGTAATAATATCGGTTTCCACCATAGATGATAGCATAACTATTTTAACTTTTTTAAACTGGTTGATATCAGCAGCGGCAATTATCCCATCATATTTGTTCCCGGATAAGTTAATATCCATCAAGATAATATCCAAATCCAGGGTTTTACTTAGGGTTATCGCAGTATCCTTATCTGAAGCGGTAGCGACCACTACCAAATCTTCTTCGCGGTTCAAGAAATTGGACATTACTTTTAGATAATCCGGGTCATCTTCAACCAGTAAAATTTTAATTTTGGACATTGGAGACCTCCAACTTTACGAAGCTAGGATTCTCTTTAAATACTTTTTTAGGATTAAAATGCAATAACACTGTTGTCCCTTGATTTACTTGGCTATTGATCTCTAAAGCTCCCCCGTGTTGTTTCATAACATTATAACAGTATGAAAGCCCCAATCCAAAGTTACCCTGGCGATTCTTAGTCGAAAAAAACGGTTCAAAGACTCTTGGTAAATTTTCCTTGTCAATTCCGCTACCATTGTCCTCAATGGTTACAGTCAATCTCTTTTTATCCAAATATGACTGTATCCGTAGTAATCCACCGGGATTCATAGCTTCAACTGCATTTTTACAAATGTTAATTAATACTTCCCGGAGATGAACCGGATCGCAAATTAGGATTTGGTTATAGTTATTTTCATTAATGACTTGAATTTTTTTAGCTTGAAAAAACGGGGCGACTAAAGTCAAGGCTTCGGAAATTATTTGGTTAAGGTTTTGCGGTGTTTCGGTTAATATAATTTCCTGTGTTTGTTCATTGATCCGGTTAACTAGAGCCGTGAGGTGCTCAACCGAATTGGCCGCTATTTGTAAATTATCACTTGTTGTTCCCGGTAGTTCCAGTGACTTAATAATGTCAATACAAATAGCTATTTTTGTTATTTCATTTTTTATGGCATGGCTGAGCAATAAAGTTCCGGAACTAACTGCTTTTAAAGTGTTGTCCAACCGGTTCTTACCAAACTTTATTCTAACTCCGATAGCCCCATAAGTAATGGCGCAGATGATAAAGGCAATAAAAAAGATTATGGTAGTCCAAATCTGATATTTCCAAGCATTTAGGACTCCAAAAGCGACAATAACATAGCCAAATATTAATGAAGCGATAGTAATCGGAGTGACTAGCAAACAAGTCAGTAACCGTTCCTGCTTTAGCTTTGGATGCGGAGTTTGGAAATATGAATAAATTAATAAAAAATTTGCCATAAGGATATAAGGAGCCGCCCAATAAGTAACTATTTGAGCGCCAATTTGCTCGGAATCCAGATGGGAAAAATCAGAAATATCAATATACCGGTACATTAACAATACCGGGATTAAAAGTAATAAAGTCAACGGAATTTTCCATTTGATTTTCCGGAATTGAATAATTTCCGTATAACTAATACTAAACATCAGTACACAGTAAGGATAAAATAAAATTGAGATCGAACCGATAATTGCCGCAGTAAATATCAGAAAATGAAGAAGCGCTTCATTCGCTAAATGATATTGCTGTATTATTGGAATGACATTATTAGTAATAATATCATCAACCCCGCCTAAACCAGTAAGAAATAGAGTAGCCGAAGCCCAACGATATGATTCGTTCTTCCAGTCGGCAATAAGAAAAATTATGGCTGTAATCCATAATAGTATTAAAAAAGCGATAGGCATCATTGGACGCATCTCCAAAATTAAATTTCTGCAATTTATGAATTTATGAAGGAATTTTCCATAATAATTATATCCTATTTTTTTCGATTAGGGATTAATAATCTAAAGTTTTAATATTTTTACACACTAGCGTTGCATAAAATTATTTTTTCAAAGTCAACCTGAATCTTAATAAGCCATAAGTAATAAATATCCAAGAATAGTACATACAACCATCAATTTTTTCTTTTGGAGAGTAAGGTTCTGGTAATTAAATTACCAGGTAGTCCTTATCCACAATTTTACAATTATATTTAACTTGTTAAAGTATTATTGGATCATAAGTCATATCATAGAATTGACTTAGATCGTAAGCTTCAATCACCTGCCTTTCAAGAAATTGATAAATTCTATCGTTATCAATCCGGCGTCGGCCTCTTGAACTTCTTAAAGGCTTTTGATGCAATATCTGAACAAAGGCGGCGAATGGCTTATATAAACTTACTTTCAAAATCCTGGTCAGATCCAATAATGTCTTTTGATAACCCGTTTTTAATTTAAGCAGTAGCAATAAACAGTATGAATTAAGCGCTATATATAGTTGATTTTCAACCGCCGGTTGGCTGGTACCGTAGAAATGTTTTACCGTAAAGTGTTGTTTAATCCACTTAAAAAAGAGTTCGATTTGCCAACGGTAACGGTAAAGGTCTCCGATTGCTTGGGATTCAAGCTTAAAATCATTGGTGATAATTACAATTCGTTTGCCTTGACTGTCAATAACTTCAAGTAATCGAAGCGGGTTTCGCATTTTCTTGCGGCCATCGCCCAAATAAACGATTTGGTCTTTCAACACTGAACTGTTAGGAAATACCGGTAGTTCCTTAACTACTTCAACAATGGCATTATCTTTTAACCGGGTAACAAAGCGGGTGTTATTATCGCAATATTCATCGAATAGCTTGTAATCCAGATAACCCCGGTCGAAGATATTTAAACAGTCCGGCTCTTCAATTACTAATTCATGCATTTGGCGTTTATCGGCGGTTTTAGCATTTGTAATTACGACTTTATCAGGAATGCTTATTTCTTGGCAAAATCTTAATCTTAAATGCACTTTAACACCGCTTTTGGTTTTACGAAAACTCGCCCACGGATATTTGGATAAACAAAGCCCGACGGTTGTTGAATCTATTAAATGAATCCGTCCGGTTTCTTTGATTAAGTTGTCAAATCCGATTTCACAACCAAGTTTCCTAATCGTTAGTTCGAAAAGTGATTTCAGAACTTCCGGTTCCAAGTCTCTTAATCGGCGTGATATTTGGGAAGCGCTTATGGATTCAAGGTTAATTGTCGAACGGAACTCTTCGTTGTTAAAGTTATTGACAATTTCGCGTAAATTACCTTGCTGCTGTATTTGAGCATGGGCTATCAATTCGATTAATTGGATTGTGGTTAGCTTTTTAACATATTTGTCTACTCCTAACTCGGTTAATTTTTGGGTAAAAGCATCGTTTAAAATTGGTTCAAACAATTGATTAAATGTGGATTTTATGGTATCCTTGTCTTGCAATTTGGACTCTCCTTTTTTAGAGAATTCGGGCAAGGACTACCTAATTCTCTATTATAAGGAGATTTTTAT